>NZ_JADYUF010000023.1 GCF_021531655.1 Leyella stercorea
CTTTAAGATTCGTGTGATTCGCGCGATTCGTGTTGTTTATCTTTCACCACGAATATCTCGAATCTCACGAATGTTGCTGTTCTTTAAGATTTGTGTTATTCGTGCGATTCGTGTTATTTCCCTTCCCCTACCACTCAATCGGTGCTATTCCGTTCTGTTCGAGATAGGCGTTGCAGCGTGAGAAGTGGTGGTTGCCGAACCATCCGCCGCGGTTGGCTGAGAGCGGTGAGGGGTGAACCGATTCGAGTATGAAGTGGCGCGAGCGGTCGATGAGTTGCGCCTTGGAGCGCGCATATCCGCCCCACAGAATGAATACGAGGTGCTCGCGACCGGCTGAGAGAGCACGTATGGCGGCATCGGTGAACGTCTCCCATCCGTGGCGCTGGTGCGATGCAGCCTGATGGGCACGTACAGTCAGAGTGGCGTTGAGCAGCAATACACCTTGCTTAGCCCAACGCGTCAGGTCGCCCGAGGCAGGAATCGGCTTGCCCAAGTCGTTCTGTATCTCCTTGAATATGTTCTGCAATGACGGCGGAAAAGGCACTCCGTCGGCAACTGAGAAGCTCAGACCCTGCGCCTGACGAGGTTCGTGGTAAGGGTCCTGACCAATTATCACCACCTTCACCTTGTCGAACGGACACAGATTGAAGGCGTTGAAGATGAGGCTACCCGGCGGATAGCAAGTCTGGGTGGTGTATTCCTGGCGCACGAAGTCGGTGAGCTGGGCGAAGTAAGGCTGCTCAAACTCCTGCTGCAAGTGCTCGTGCCATGAGGGTTCTATCTTTACGTTCATATATGTAAGTGTATTATTCGTTCAATTCATAGTTTGTATTTCTACCGCCATCGTCGGTTTTCCGTAGTACGCCTTTATTGACAAGGTCGTTCAAGTCGCGTGTTGCAGTGTCCTGCGAGCAATGGCATATCTTATACCATTTTGAAGAATTCAGCTTGCCTTCAAATCCGTCAAACAGTCGGTTGAGCATTTTGCGCTGGCGCTCGTTGAACGGCGTCTGCTCATGCCGGTTCCAGAATTGGCGTTTGCGTACAACGTTCTCGGTCTTGGTGAGCGATGCGTTGATAGCGTCCTTCAGTGTACTGAGAAACCACGCCACCCATTCCGTCACGTCCATTCCGCCCTTCTGCGCATGCTCGAGGCAGTCATAGTAAGCCTTACGGTTCTGTAGAATCTGCGACGACAGACTGTAGTAGCGCTTGCCCGTATGGTCTGCCCGCGACAGCAGCATCTCGGTGATGGTTCGGCATATACGTCCGTTGCCGTCGTCGAAGGGATGAATGGTGACAAACCATAAGTGGGCTATAGCCGCCTTTATGAGCGGATCGGTCTTGGAGTCGTTCGCCTCAATCCATTCGAGCAGGTCGTTCATCATTCGTGGCACCTCTTCTGAAGGCGGAGCTTCATAGTGTACACGTTCCTTTCCCATCGCTCCCGACACCACTTGCATTGCCTCCTTGCCTTCACGCCATTTGCCTACATTGATTTTGTACATTCCGCTGTATCCGTTAGGAAACAGAGCGTGGTGCCATCCGAACATACGCTCAAAGCAAAGTGGACGGCTGAAGTTGTGTGTAGCGTCGAGCATCACCTGTACAACGCCCTCTATGTAGTGGTCGGTTGGGGGCAATCCGTCGTATTTCAATCCGAGTTGGGTGGCAAGCGAAGAGCGCACGCTGTCGGCGCTGAGCATCTGACCTTCAATCTTTGACGAGTGTACAATCTCGGAAGTCATCGTTTCGAGCATTGATGTGTTCTGCTCTTCAAAGCCGAACATCGACACGCGTCCCATCAGCTGACCGCGCAGCAAGTTTGTCTCAGCAACAAGACCTGCCAATGCCTGCATGTCTACCGTCATGCTTGGCCAATCGGTGTGTTGCCATATATATTGTGTTGCTCCGTTGTATTTGTGTGCCATATCTGAAATGTTTTATTGGCAAATTTACGATTTATCGGCCATTACCGCAAGTTTTGCGGAGATTAACTGGTTTATTCTCCGCAAATTTGCGGAGAATAATGCCGCAGGCAATAAGTAGGAGAAGGATGTGTCAAAAGTCAAAGCAGCACGCCCCGAAGGGGCAGAAGCCCATAGCCCAGGGCAACACCCTGGGTAAAAGTATCACAAAAAACCAATGCGCCCTGCAAGGGCAAAAGCGTTAATTATCAATGCTTTTGCCCTTGCAGGGCGTTTTGCTATTTTCAATCCGTACACCCAAGGTGCTGCCTTGGGCTATGTGCTTTTGGGGCTTTCAGCCCGCTTTGTTTGACTTTTGACACATCCTCCTGAGCAAGCAACGTCGCAAATGATTAATAACAAGAATACTCAAGCTAACTGCTCAGGCTATGGCGGGGACGCCATAGCCTCCTACAGATTGCCTTGTTCTTGTCTTTTCGACTTTTGACTTTACTTGCTATAATAAAAAAAAACTGCGGCACAGAAGCTCTGTTGCATTGCTTCTGTGTCGCAGTTGTTATTGCGAACTGTCGTTGTCGGCGTGTTTACTTCATCACCTTGATCATCTTACCGTCCTTACCGCGAACGATGTTGATGCCCTTCTGCATGGTCTTAAGCTGACGACCAGAGAGGTCGTAGATTGCGCCATTGGCTGAGTTGGTGCTGGTTGATGTAACGTTGTGGATGCCAGTGCCAGTGCCCTCGAACTTAATTGTATATACAGTCATGCTCTCGTTGTCTTCAGCGTAATTGCTGCCCTTAACTGTGATTGTAACGAGGTTCTTAGCATCGTTCCAATTTACATCCTTGGTTGAGTTTGCGCTCTTAAGAGTGCAATCGAGAGCGTTCTTATAGTCAGACATGTTGCCCTTAACGGTATACTCAGTTCTGTTCTCGTTGAATCCGTCGATGGTTGTACCATTGAGCTTGATATCGCTGAGAGAGTGATAGTATACGTACTTCACGTTGTCAACGCAAAGATAATTATCTGCAACAATCTTTGTGCGATCAAAGTAGTCAGTAGCCGCGAAGATAATATTTATTTTTTCTGGTGTACTGCTGGTCTTGTATTCAAATGGAATTGTAAGTGTTTCCCATTCGCCATTGGTGCTACTTGTGATAGCGTAGTTTATTGTAGCTATGCATTCTGCATCAGGTGCCTTCGTTACGTCACCACCCTGGTCCGTAGGCATTCCAAGGATGTTACGATCGCGATCTGTCATATCGTAAGGCTTTGGATCTCCATATATTGCAGTATTTCCAGGGACATCCTTTTGTGTATATGTTCCTTTCCAAAGGTATGCTACTACTGTTGCGTTTTCTTTTCCTTTCTTAGTGTTTCGCAAATAGTCAAATCTAATAGCGTCTGGACGTTTGTTGAATTCTTTTCCTCCAAATGAACCGCCATCAGGGTTGCTACCACTCATACCTTTAGCGGTAGCCCATGATGTTCCAAGAGTCATATATGCAGGGATTTTTTGTCCAAAGTAGCTCGTGTTTTTCAATTTAACTGCGTAATCGCTGTTACTACCACCTTCACGTGTAGCTATATCAAATTGTATAAGAGATGTATAAACATTTGATACACACCATCCACTAGGGGTCTTTCCTACAGCAGTTTTATTATTGTTGCTATCCCAAGGAATACATTTAACCCAATTATCTTCAAAACTGTCAAGGAGTGTTATTGAATCGTATACCTTTGAGGCGAATTTGGCTGAAACTATCAATGGTTTACCCTCCATAGGTACATTAACCTTGCTGATGTTTGCAACCATATAGTCGCCTTGGATAGATGCGGTCATTGACATAACAACTTTATTAATTCCCAAGGTTCCGTTAAGACCGTTTGTAATGACAGCATCAACATCTGTTGCTTCCAAAGTGATTACGCCATTCTTTTCATTACCTTCAAGTTTTGATATGGTAGCATCACCAACATATATGGCATCTACAGTAAAATCTTTAAGAACGAATGTATATGTGCCGTCAGATTCTTTGGTTACCAGAATTTGAGACTTCTCTGTTGTTCCCATCTCCGAACCATCATCCATATATACACTCAAGTCTCCGCTAAAAGTCTTGCTACCATCAGCAGCCTGCGCTTTAGTTTGCTGCTCAGCAAACATGTTAGCCTGAAAACTTGTGGCGTTAGCGTTTACTGCAAGAGCAAGCGCAAAAGCCGGGAGTAAAAATCTTTTCATAATTATTCCTTTCTTATAAAATTGTTGTCTTGTTTAATATTATATAATGTTATATTACAGTTTATACATCAGTCCTACGCTGCCGTAGATGGGGTAGAGTTTTTGCTCTATGGTCTTGAATCGCTTATGGAACACGGCAGAAAGTCCCCATGCCAAGTCGGCGTAAGCGCCTACGCGCTTTGAGAAATACCAGTCAGCTCCCACGTCAACACCAAACTGCCAGTGGCGCAAGTCGTCTGTGAAGTCGTAGTCGCCACGCTCTCCTTCGTCATGTCCCAACTCTACTTTCTGTCCCGTTGGATCGCCCTCACGCAGATAGCCGTCGTAGGCATAGCCCGAGAAGTCGTTCGACATTACGTAAGAGAAGTAAGGTCCTGCCTTCAGACGTACTTTCTTCGAAACATTGTAGGTGGCTTGTATAGGCATGGTAAGCATCCACTCCGTCACCTTTGTTACGACTTGTCCCGTGAACATACCCTCAATCACCTGGTCGCCATAGCGCATCTCCATGTGATAGTTCTTCACACGGGCATCGGTACGCATACCCTTGTTCTCGTAGTGGAATCCAGCCATAAGTCCCCAACGTTCAGCAAGAGGCTTGTAGGCATCGAGTCCGATGGTCATATTGTTGCCCAATGTGTACTTGTCGAGTGTACGTATTGAGGCAGGCATACCAATCGGAGCTGTGCCACCGATGTTGTAGCCCAGTCGCACATGATAGCGCAGGTCGTCGAAAATGCCTATTGCCATGCTCTGTGTTGCAGTAAGCACTACGAGCATTAAGGCAAGAATATATCTTTTCATATCTGTTGCGGTGTTAGATGTTGTTGCTTGTATTCCGACGGCTTATTCTTCGTCGACAAGTACATGGAGTTCGTCAACGAGCAGTTGGCTGCCCACAGCTCCCTGGAAGTTGGCTCCCTCTATGCTCGATGTACATACAATAGCAAGGCTATATCCACGGTTGGCAAGTACTGCGGGGTCGATTTCCGTACGATATTTGAATACTACGTCGAATTTCTTCCATCCTTCTTCCGTTTCATTGATCTCGCCAGCCTCGGCAATTGCCACAATCTGCGGACTTGTCTTTACGTTGGTGCCGTCAAGATAGAACACTTGGTCGTTGCCATTTTCGTCCTTTATGGTGTTGCGGAACAATACGGCATAGATGTCGCCTTTGTCTACCAATCCCTCAAGTTCCTCTTTTTGGCGGTTAGTTACTGTCTCACCCGGAGTATACTGATAATATCCGCTAAATTTAAGAGGCTTCTTGGTAATTACACAGAAGTCGCCTGAGCCGAAATGAGTTGACTCCAAAGGTTTCGATGTGGCTGTCTTGACAATAAATTCGCCCGTAAATAGGTTACCGGCAGCGATAGGCATCTTGAATGCATTGCCGGCTTTACCCGTTGAACGGGTTGTAAGGCATACACCATGACCTTTATATCCCTCTTCAAGTGGAGCTGTCGGATATTTATCTGGTGCCTTATTACCACCCACAATGGCAAAACCTGCGTTGCCCGAAGCCCAGTTGAGCAGTCGTGTACCGTCCTCAGTGAGGTCGGTCCAGATGTAATACTTGCTCTTACCGGGTTCGAGGAAGAAGTTTTCAAAATCGTATAAGGGTGAATGGTCAGCCACTTCGTTGACACGTACGGTATAAGTACGGCTCCAAGCCTTGTCTTCAGAAGTCACGGTATAAGTAACACCGCCATTAGAAAAGTCTTGAGTAGAACCGTTTTCAGGAGAAATTGTAGCACCCGGAGTAATCTGAAACAATGGTGCCACGGCTGTGCGGTCGGTGCCTTTGCGCACCGAGAACGTCACTACATTGGCAGTCTGGTCGGTAGTAGCCAATGTATCGGTTTTCTTGACGAACATATCAAGCGGTTCGTCAACATGTATATAAGCTTTCTCGATGTCGCATTCGGCATTGAGCGGTTCTTCCTTAAAGCAGGAAGTAAGCGTCATTGTAGCCGCAGCGAAAGCGAGCAAGATATGCGATTTTGTCATATACGGAAATCTAATGATGTGATGCTATCATCGTGAAATTCATTTCATTACACGGATATTTCGTGTGCAAAGTTACGAAAAACTATGCATACGCATCAAGTTTTCATATATTTTTAGACTTTTGAGTCCCTTTTAGACAATATTATGTGTGATTAATCACAGCGCCGACTGTGATTAATCACTATTAATTACTTCTTCTTGCGAGGTTTGCGGCGTGCCCATCCCTCCTCCGAAAAGTCGGGTTCGTCGCCCACAAGCTTGATGTCGGGATTGTCGATAAACTGTCGCCAATCGTCCTGACGGCCGCTTTCGTAGCGCGAACCGCCACGGTTTGCGCGAGGCTTGCGCTCGTTTGAGGCACGCTGACTGCGCTCGTTAGAACTGCGACGAGTACGTCCGCCCTTGCCTGAAGGAGTGCTGTCGGCATCGTTGCAACGTACGGTTCTGCCACGATACTTGGCTCCGTCGAGCGCGCGCATCACCTTGTTGGCATCCTCCTCGGGCACCTCAATATATGATATGCGACCCAGCAGGTCGATATGTCCTACGTCCTGACGGCCGTGTACGTTGCGGTTGATGAACTGCATCACCTCGCCCGGATAGAAACCGTCGTCCTTGCCAAGGTTGATGAACAGTCGGCGATAGCCCGACTCCGGTGCACGCTTCTCGCGCTTGCGTCCGTCGCGAGCGTCGTTGCGGTCCTTGCGGTCGCGCTGTGTAGAAGGTTTTACAATCTCGGGAGCGTTGGCGTAGTACTTGAGGAACTTGCCGAACTCCAGCGAAACGATGCGCTTCAGGATGTCCTCCTTGTCGAAATACTCGAAGTGGCGGTTGATGTCCTCCATGAACGGAGCAATCTGGTCCTCGTCAACGTCCACCTTCTCAATCTCGTCGATAGCCTTAAACAATTGCTTAGAGCAAATCTCCTGCGGAGTAGGAAGCGTTCCGTCTACAAACTCCTTGCCTATAGTGCGTTCCACTTCGCGCACACGTCCACGCTCCTTGGTGTGTATGATGCTGATAGACGTGCCCTTCTTGCCGGCACGTCCGGTACGTCCTGAGCGGTGGGTGTAGCTCTCGGTGTCGCCCGGCATACCATAGTTGATGACGTGAGTGAGGTCGTCGACATCCAGACCACGTGCAGCCACGTCGGTAGCCACGAGCAATTGGGTGATATGTTGGCGGAACTTCTGCATGGTTATGTCGCGCTGCTGCTGCGAGAGGTCGCCGTGCAATGGCTCAGCGTTGTATCCGTCGCGTATAAGCTTGTCGGCTACTTCCTGCGTTTCGGCTTTGGTACGGCAGAAGATGATGCCGTATATGCGTGGATAGAAGTCGACAATGCGCTTCAGGGCAAGATACTTGTCCTTGGCGTTCACCATATAATATATGTGGTTGACGTTCTCGGCACCCTCGTTGCGCGATCCCACTACAATCTCCTTGTGGTCGTGCAGATAGTTGAGAGCGATGCGCTCGATGTCCTTGCTCATAGTAGCCGAGAATAACAGTGTGTTGCGGTCGGCAGGAACGTTGTCGAATATCTCGTTGATAGAGTCGGAGAAGCCCATGTTGAGCATTTCGTCAGCCTCGTCGAGCACCACGTTGCGCACCTCTTGCACTTTCGCTGCGCCACGGTGCATGAGGTCGATGAGTCGTCCCGGAGTAGCCACTATAATCTGAGCCCCGTGCTTCAGGGCGTGAATCTGGTCGATAATGGAAGTGCCGCCATATACGGCTACGATGTTGATGCCCTTGATATACTTGGCAAACGACTTCAGGTCGTCGGCTATCTGTAGGCACAATTCACGCGTGGGCGATATCACTACGGCCTGCGTGTTGCGGTTGGTGGGGTCAGTACGTTCGAGCAACGGAATTCCGAAAGCCGCCGTCTTGCCCGTACCGGTCTGTGCCAGAGCAATGACGTCGTTGCCGTTGCCCAGCAGATAGGGTATCACTTCTTCCTGGACCGGCATGGGGTGCTCGAATCCTAACTCCTCAATGGCGCGGCGAATCTCCTCGCTTACGCCCAATTCTTCAAATGTCTTCAATGTAAAAATCTAAATCTGTATATAATAAATAATGTATATGCTAATTATTCTTCAGCCGCATATTCAGCTGATACAATGCCGCTCCGAATATCATGAGCGAGAAAACCACGCTCAGCCATACTCTGGTCATGTCGCCACCGTAGAACTCGCGTAGTGTCATATCGTCGGCTCCGGGATACATGCGATACATAATATACGAAAGGCTGTTGTTGGTGAAGTGCATCACCACGCCCGGCACGATGCTTCGGGTGCGTACGTACATCCATCCGAGCAGCAATCCCAAGGCGAAAGCGTTGAGTCCTTGCAGCATGTTTCCGTGTACCAGACCGAACAATGCCGCCGATGTGACTATGGCAATCCATCGTTTCTCGTTGCCCGTAAGGTCGAGCAGACGGCGCAGTATGGCTCCGCGGAACACCATTTCTTCGGCTATCGGCACCAGCACGCCAATTGCTATGAATCCCATATCGTTGTGCATCATGCCCTTAAACATCTGCTTGTATATCTCGGGCAGTTGCAACCCGGTGGCATCAAGTGCTGCCGTGAGCGGAATGGCGGCTCCAATGGTGAGGCATACCACCCAGAACAGTGTGAACCATGGGCGCGTGTTGAGGTATCTGCTGTTGAGCGGTGCCCATTTACGCCATCCGTACAGCGCTATTGTGATAATGCTGGCTGCGAGAGTCGACACGATGTTCACCATTGGGGTGATGGCTTTAGTCTGAAAACCTATCATTGCTGCCATCATGCAGACATACTGTATAATAAGGAATGCTGCCAGATACCATGCCGTATCCAATAATGTACGTTTCATAATATGTACCTTTTGATTGTTAATACCTATATGCCAGCGTCGCCTCACGGTCGCGCTGAAGCTGGGCTTTCAGCTCGTCTACGCTGTCGAACTTCTGTTCGCCGCGCAGTCTTTGGCAAAACTCTATACGGGCATGCTGTCCGTATATATTGGCGTTGAAATCGATGATGTGCGTCTCTATAGTCTGTAGAGAGCGCTCGAATGTCGGGTTTGTTCCGATGTTGGTCATCGCCTTGAGCCACGGACCGCCGTCTACGCATATACGAGTGGCGTATACACCGTCGCTTGGCAGCAGCTGGCAGTCGCAGTCGGGGCGCAGGTTGGCGGTGGGGAAGTCTATCTTGCGTCCTTCGGCAAACCCGTGCTCCACGGTTCCTTCTATTTCGAATCGCCGTCCGAGAAATGTTGCAGCAGTGCTTACGTCGCCTTCGGCAAGCAGTCGGCGCACAAGCGACGACGACACACGCATTCCCTCCACGTCAATCGGTGTGTTCTGCACCACATTGATGCCCATGTCCTTGCCGTAGCGCACATAGTCGTCAAAGCCCTCAGCACGGTTGTGTCCGAAACGGTTGTCGTAGCCTATGAGCAGCGTGCCCACACCCAGTTGACGGTGTAGCACCTCAAGCATGAAGTCGTGAGCTGACAGCGCTGCCATACTTGTGTCGAAGTGGAGCTCCTCGATGCGGTCGGCACCCGTAAGGTTGAGCAATCGCAGTTTCTCGTTGAGCGGTGTGATGAGCTGCGGCACATAGTCGGCATGCACCACCTGGCGCGGATGGCAGTCGAAGGTGATTACCATCGACTGCTGTCCGATGTGGTGAGCCATTTCGTTGAGTCGGTTTATGAGGAACTGATGTCCCTTGTGTACACCGTCAAAGAAACCTATAGTAGCCGCAAAAGATGCGTTATGTTCCAATGGATTGATGTTGCTGAAATGTTTATGTCCTTAAATCTCGTACAGCCATCGGTGACCCGATGTCTCGTGCAGGGTGCTGATGCCCACCTTTTCGGCAGCGATGCAGTTAGCCTCGCTGTCGTCGATGAAAATTGTTTCGGCAGCATTGATGCCGGCAACGGCCAAAGCCTCGTTGAAAATCTCCACGTCGGGTTTTGCCAAGTGCATTTCGTACGAGAGGAAAATATGTTCAAAATAATCAGAGGCACGCAGTCCGCATGCCGTGAAGAAGTAGTCGCGACAGCGGTTCCAGTGCATTGAGTTGGTGTTCGACAGCAAAAACAGTCGGTAACCCTGCTGCTTCAGACGCGCCAGGCGCAACAGTTTCTCGTGAGGAATGCCCGTTAGCAACTGGTTCCACGCCCATACTATGTCCTTGTCGGGCGTGTCGGTATGGGCAATGCGTCGCACCTCGTTGCAGAACTCGCCCTCGCCGATGCGTCCAAGTTCGGTTTCGAGGAACAAATCCTCTGTACGGTGTTCCTCAACATACGATGCGAGCACCCCACATCCTATCTCTCTGAACGCATTGATACAACGTTCGGGATTCAGACCGACGAGCACTCCGCCCAGGTCGAAGATAATATTCTTTATGTTTTTGTCCATAACTGTGTGCAAAATTACTGCTTTTGCGCTGAACGGCAAAGAAATAGAGCCTTTATCAATAAAAAATATTGCGTTTTCGCTTGCTATTACATTTTAAATGTGTAACTTTACCCGCAGATAAAACCTGATGATTTTATTTATTTTAATAACATAACTGCTATACCTATGGAATTAAAACAGGCCACTGCCGGAACCATGGAGTCCGGCGACATTATGATTCAGATTGCCCCGAGCGACCGCCCGGGACTTGACATCCAGCTTCAGAGTTCGGTTGCCTTTCAATTTGGCGACCAGATCAAGAACGTGATACACGAGACACTCGAAGGTCTTGGCATCACTCAGGCCGAGGTACACGCCACCGATAAAGGCGCGCTCGACTGCACTATACGCGCTCGCACCACTGCGGCTGCTGTAAGAGCAACGGGATGCGATGTGTGGAAAGACTAACCTAAGAAAAGATAACTATGAGACTAAGAAGAACTATGATGTTCGTGCCTGGCAATAATCCTGGCATGATGCAGGACGCGTATATCTACCGTCCAGACTCCATTATGCTCGACCTTGAGGACTCAGTCACTATGGCCGAGAAGGACGCTGCGCGCCTGTTGGTGCACAACGCATTGAAGACCATCGATTATGGCACCACCGAAATGGTCGTGCGCATCAATCCACTAAATACTCCTTATGGCAAGAAGGACATCGAAGCCGTTGTCAAGGCTGGTGTTCACGTTATACGTATGCCTAAGACCGAGACCGCCGAAGAAGTTGTTGAGGTAGAGCGCGAGATTGAAAAGGTAGAACGCGAGATTGGTTGTCTCGGCCGTACACAGATTATGGCTGCTATCGAGAGCACACTCGGCGTTGTCAACGCCTACGCCATCGCCACCGCTTCAAAGCGCATGATGGGCATCGCTCTTGGTGCTGAGGACTACTGCGCTAATCTTAAGACACAGCGTTCGCCCGAAGGTATGGAGCTGCTTATGGCTCGCCAGACCATCGTTGTGGCTGCACGCGCTGCCGGCATCGATGCTCTTGATACAGTATATAGCAACCTCAACGACATGGAGACATTCCGCAAGGAGGTAGAACTTATCCATCAGCTTGGATTCGATGGTAAGTCTATCATCAACCCACGTCAGATTGAGATTATTAACGAGGTGTTCACACCTACACAGAAGGCCATCGACAAGGCCCTGGCAGTTATCGCCGCCATCAAGGAAGCAGAACGCAAGGGCTCAGGAGTTATCGCCGTTAATGGTAAAATGGTTGACCGCCCGGTTGTTATCCGCGCTCAGCGCGTGATTGACCTCGCCATGGCTTCGGGCGTAATTAAAGAGGAGGACTTGGCATGAGCACACTGAAAGAAAGACAGACCCTCATAGGTCAGATGGCCCAGGCTATGGGCAAGAGTGTATATAACGAAGTTGAGCCGAAGCTCAAGGAGATTGCTCCGCGTATGGAGTTGCAGCGCAAGAGCCCCAAACTCGTCACACTCGAGGAGGCTATTCGCCGCTCTGGTTTGCGCGACGGCATGACTATCTCGTTCCATCATCATTTCCGTGGAGGCGACAAGGTTGTGAATATGGTTGTAGACAAGCTCGCTGCTATGGGCTTCAAGAACCTTCATCTTGCTGCTTCAAGTTTGCAGGACGTTCACGCTCCGCTCATCGACCATATAAAGAATGGTGTAATCACCGAGATTTCTACATCTGGTCTGCGTGGCGATTTGGCACGTGAGATCTCGCACGGACTTATGGAGCATCCCGTAGTGTTCCGTTCGCATGGCGGACGTGGTGAGGCTATCGCTTCAGGCGAACTCCATATTGACGTAGCATTCCTCGGTGCGTCTTCATCCGATCCTCTCGGCAACGCCTGCGGATATTCACGTTCGCCCAACGCCAAGAGTATCTGTGGTTCGTTAGGTTATGCTTTGCCTGACGCTCATTATGCTGACAAGGTTGTGATTCTTACCGACGACCTCGTTGCTTATCCCAATACACCTAACTCAATATCTGAGCACGACGTTGACTTCGTTGTTGAGGTTGACAGCGTAGGCGACTCTTCCAAGATTGCTTCAGGTGCTATTCGCGATACAAAGAACCCGCGCGACATCCTTCTTGCAAAGCAGGCTGCCAAGGTTATTGTCAATAGCGGCTACTTCAAGGAGGGCTTCTCTATCCAGACCGGTTCGGGTGGCGCTTCGTTGGCAGCTGTCAAGTATATCCGCCAGAGCATGATTGACCAGGGCATCAAGGCTTCGTTCGCACTCGGTGGCATCACAGCCCACATGGTTAAGATGCATGAAGAGGGACTCATTGAGCGCCTCATCGACGTTCAGTCGTTCGATAAGGTTGCTGCAGAGTCATTGAAGAACGACCCGACACACAAGGAGGTAGCCTCTTACGAGTATGCAAGTATGCACGAGGAAGGCTCGGCTACCCACTGTCTCGACATCGTTATCCTCTCGGCTCTTGAAGTTGACGTTCACTTCAACGTTAACGTGCTCGTAGGAAGCGACGGTATTATACGCGGAGCGGTAGGCGGTCATCCTGACACAGCAGAAGATTCAGCGCTCAGCATCATCGTTTGTCCTATGCTTCGCGGTCGCATCCCGTGCATCGTCGATGAGGTTACGACACTCATCACACCGGGTCGTACAGTCGACGTAGTCGTTACAGAGTATGGCATCGCTGTCAATCCGTTGCGTCCCGACATCGCCGAGCGCATGCGTCAGGCTGGCTTGCCTCTCGTTACACTTGAAGAGCTTCGCGACCGTGCCCTCTCTATCATCGGCACACCAGCTCCGTTGCCATTCGGCGACAAGGTAGTAGGCGTAGTGCTCAACCGCGACGGTTCGGTACAGGATGTAATCAAGAACATCGAAGAGTAAAAGTAAAGTGATATATTTAAGTTAAACACGGAGAGTTTGGAGTTGAAAGCCATAGCAGGCTTATACATTCCAAACTCTCTTTTTTTATTGTTAATCACGGAATAATTCCCGAAAACAGCACCTGAAAACACGGAATTTAACTCACTTTTACGGTAAAACATAAGGGTATGGGCGCAGTATTAAAATGTCAGGACATTTCTACTTCCGAGGACTTCCACAAGCTTTACGACGCTTGTTACGAGTCTTTGGCATACCATGCTGTGCGTATAACCGGCAGTAGCGAGGCTGCTGAAGACACAGTTCAGTCGGTATTGCTATAGCCGAAGAAACCGTCAGAGTGCATAAGCTAAGAGCCATACAGTCGCTCCGCAAACGTCTCGGAGCACACGAAATGCTGACGCGCATTACATCTATATTATAAGGTGGGGTAGGGCGTATTATAATTCACCATTCAATATAACCACCAATACCATTCAATATAAACTACGGTACCATTCAATTGAAACTCCAGTACCATTCAATTGAAACTCCAGTATCAGTTATGAGGTATTAAAATCGGTACTGAGAGACAATATCGATACATTCTTTTGCTCGTTTTTAGCAGCCCATATTCCTTTTTTGCCGCTAATAATTTCATTTTTAGCGGCACTTTTTCAAAAAAATAGTGCTAAAAATTAATATCATTTCGATAAAATTATTAACTTTATCGCTGTGGAACGATACTTCAGCAAATCGCTGTTTATATATACACAATATATCCTAAACAACATTTATAACTAACCATAAATAACTATACAGTATGGACGTGAATTTCACATCAAGAGGACTGTCAGTGCTATTAGCATCAGCTTTGTCCTTGTCGATTCCTGTTGCTGCCTATTCGCAAGGTGGTCATCAGACGAAACCGTCTTCCGTTAAAGGCCAGCAAGGAAAGGTCTTTTTACGTGGACAAGTAGTGGACAACACCAGTGTGGGTCTTCCGGGAGTAAGTGTTTATACCAATGGTAAGACACTGCTCGCTGTGACCGATGTAAACGGAAATTTCACTATCACCAAACCTATCAAGATAGGAAGCGTGTTAAGCTTCGTTTCGGTAGGTCTTAAACCTCAGCGTGTCACCTATAACGGTCAAGCAAGTGCTAAGGTAGTGATGGTAGATGATGTCAACGAACTCGGTGACGTTGTTGTAACCGGTGTTGTCAATAAGATGAAGAACAGCTTTACCGGTTCGGCTGCCACATTCTCGGGCGATCAGCTTAAGAACGTAGGTACGCAGAATGCCATTGCCAGTTTGAAAACCCTTGACCCTTCATTCAATGTGCTTGACAGCGAATTCGGTTCCGACCCTAACCGTATGCCTAACATTGAAATCCGTGGAAAATCCAGTCTTATCAGTACACGTGATGAGTTGGCAGAAGACCCCAACCAACCACTTTTTATTCTCGATGGTTTTGAGTCGTCACTTCAGGCGATTTACGACCTTGACATGAACCGTATTGCATCAATCACAATTTTGAAGGATGCTGCTTCTACTGCCATTTACGGTTCCAAAGCGTCTAACGGCGTTGTGGTAGTAGAGACAATCAAGCCTAAGTCGGGCCACCTCCACCTTTCTTATAATGGCTCAGCCAATGTACAGTGGGCCGACCTTACCAGCTATAACCTTATGAACGCTGCCGAGAAACTCGAATTCGAGAAATTGGTAGGACGTTATAGCAACTTCAGCAATACCGAACAAGAGCTACGTCTTATGCAGTCGTACAACGATAAGTTGGCCGACATAGCTCGTGGCGTTGACACCTATTGGCTGTCCGAACCGCTGCGTACGGGCCTCAATCATCGCCATTCTATATATGCAGACGGAGGTGAAGGTGCGTTCATGTTCGGCTTGGGCCTAACCTATAACGGTGTTACCGGTATTATGAAAGAATCCAAGCGTGACAACATAAGCGGAAACATCGACCTTACTTACCGTCTCAATAAGCTCCAGTTTAGCAACAAGTTCTCTATCAGCAATATTGATAGCCAAGACCCGATGGTAAGCTTCTCCGAGTATGCCAAGGCCAATCCTTACTATACCAAACGCAACGAGAATGGTGAGGTGGAGCGTTGGCTCGAATACAATGATGACATAAAGGCTTCCAATCCTCTCTACGATGCTTCGCTCAACAGCTACAGCAAGAGTGGAGGATACTCTATTTCTGACAAGTTTGTAGCCGAGTACACACCTGTAAAGGAGATGAAGATACGTGGCCGCTTTGGTTTTACGCATACCAGCAGCGACAGTAAGACATTCTATTCGCCACGCTCTACGTCTTATTACGAAACCGAATACACCAAGCGCGGATCGTACAATTGGGGACAGACCAAGACCAACAAGTATGAGGGCGAGCTCACAGCCACATATGCCAAGGTGTTTGCCGATGTGCATATGTTCAACTTTGCAGTAGGTGGATATCTGTCGCAGACCAACAGTACTTATAATGGTTATTCGGCAGTAGGCTTCCCCGTGGGCGACTACGACCTTCCGTCGTTCTCCAACGGTTATCCCGAAGGAGGTAAGCCAGGCTACAGCGAGTCGATAAGCCGTGCCGTGAGCGGTTATGCCATAGGCAACTACTCTTACGACAATCGCTATCTTATAGACTTCAGCTACCGTGTCAACGGATCGTCAGTATTCGGACGCAACAAGCATTATATTGGAACTTGGGCAGTCGGACTGGCATGGAACCTGCACAACGAGAAGTTTATCAAGGACAACCTGAAAAGTCTTGGCATCACATACTTGAAGTTGCGTGCTTCAGTAGGTAACCCTGGCAACCAGAACTTCTCGTCGTCAGCCACAATAACCACATTCCGCTACAACTTCAATTCGTTCAACTATTTCGGAATGACCACCTCGATGGCACAGCTTGGCAATCCTAATCTGGAGTGGCAGACTACCATCGACCGCAACATAGGTTTCGATATTACGCTTCTCAACGACCGCTTGAAGCTTGTGGGCGACTACTATTACAAGACCACCGACCCTC
This sequence comes from Leyella stercorea, assembly GCF_021531655.1. The sequence goes on from NZ_JADYUF010000023.1 coordinate 16,533, forward strand.
TGCTTATCACCATTGATATGCCGGCTTCGTCGGGTGCAACAAACAATCAGATATACAAGAACTTCGGCAAACAGACCTCGCAGGGATTCACCGGCCAAGCCACATATTATCTCATACGCCAGATAAAGAACCGTCTGTGGTGGAACGTTCGTGGTACGCTGCGCACCGGTACTACAAAGCTGTCGGGCATAGGCAACAAGCTTGAGTCGTTCAACTCAAAAGAGCGAGAGGGCGAAAACCGCTCTACCAAGCGCTATTATGATGGAGCCAGCACCGACGATATTTGGGTAGTACGCTCGGCAGGCATCGACCCTGCAACGGGACGCGAGATATTCATCAAGAAGAACGGTGAACTGACCTATGACTTCTCTTATGATGATGAGGTGATAGTAGGCAATAGCCGTCCTACCGTTGAGGGTGTGCTCGGCACATCGTTCTCATGGAAGGGACTGTCGGTAAGCGCTGACTTCCGCTATCGTATTGGTGGATACTCGTTCAACTCAGTACTGTTTAATAAGGTAGAGAATATCAGCACCAGCTCGCTTATATACAATCAGGACAAGCGTGCACTCTACGACCGCTGGCAGAAGCCTGGCGATCACGCACAGTTCAAGGACATTGCCAACTCGGTGTCAACACCTATGTCGTCACGCTTCGTACAGCGCGACAACTCATGGTCGTTGGAGTCGTTGCGTATCGGATACGAGTTCTCACCCGAACTTGCCCGCCGTTGCGGAATGGGTTCAATACGCTTGAACGCCTACATGAACGACATTTTCCGACTTACTACCATCAAGCAGGAGCGTGGTACGTCATATCCATACGCACGCAGCGTTTCGTTCGCACTATCACTAACTCTCTAAAAACCGCACAACTATGAAACTCAATAAATATATAATAACACTGTCGGTAGCGCTTTGCGCAATGCTAAGCGGATGTACCGACTGGCTTGACACCCAGCCCAACGACAAGCAGAGCGAGGAACAGCAGTTCTCTACCAAGGACGGATTCTACTCAGCAGTGAACGGTGTCTACAATCGCATGTCGGGTTCTAATCTCTACGGCAAGACTCTTTCTTACGGTGACCTTGATTTGCTGGGACAATACTATATAGTAGAGCAGAGCAACCAAGGCAGTTATTATAAGTATCTGCGTGCCCTAACCAATTGGGACTATACCGAAGAGGGCGTATCGGCAGTGTTGAGCAGCACATGGAATGAGGCATATTCCACCATCATGAACATCAATGTAGTGTTGAACAATATCGAGAAGGATGCCACTGGCAAGAAGGTGCTTCCGCAGCGCGAATACAAGATGCTCAAGGGAGAGATGCTCGCAGCACGTGCCATGATACATTTCGACATGCTGCGTTGGTTCGGTCCGATATACAGCAAGAACCCTGAGGGTCGTGGCATACCGTACAACGACACCACCGAGCCTCAGATACTCACCATGCACAATGCCAAGACCGCTCTCAACGACTACATTTTGCGCGACCTTAAGGAAGCCGAGAACCTGCTTGCCGAGTCCGATCCCGTCATTACAGAGGGTCCGCGTGCCGAATACGACGAAGTGAACCTTGACAATTCAATGCGCTATCGTCAGCTGCGCCTTAACTACTATGCCACTGTTCTGCTTACAGCACGCGCCTATCTGTGGGGCGACGACGTAGACAACGCACTTGTTGAGGCTCAGAAACTCACTGAAGACGCTAAGGTGAAAGGCTTCTTCCCCGCAGTTGACAAGGCAAAGTTGCTCGGCAACTACAACGACCCTGACCGTATGTTCTCTACCGAATCGTTGTTTGGTTATTACAACAAGAACCGTGGCTTGATCTACGACGGCACATTTGGCGGTAGCAATACCGGTACCGGTCTGCTCATCCCACGTTCGGGATATGTAGATGGCCAGCTCTTTGGCAGCTCCGATGCTGAAGACATCCGCTACAAGTCGCAGTGGGAGTTGGGCGAAACACTCGAAGGTCAGTCTTCTAGGAAGCTCACAAAGTTCAAGGACATCAACGATGCTGGTAAGAACAATGCCGAGAACAACAAAGAAGACGAGACCGGCGTGCTGCAGGTACAGAAGTTCTACGGAACATACTGCTCGCTGATAAAGCTTAGCGAGGCTTACTACATAGCCGCTGAATGTATGATGCGTAACGGCAACCTGGCGGAAGCATGGAACTATCTCAACACAGTACGCGAGAACCGTGGACTTGGTTCGTATCCTACCACTACAGCCGAGAAAACCTTCTGGAACTACCTTACGCTCGACTACATCCGCGAATTTGTAGGCGAAGGACAGAAATTCTTCTACTTCAAGCGTCGTAATATGGGATTTGACAACGACTATAACGGTCGCAAGGAGATAAAGGTATTGGTAAGTGCAGGATTCCCTCCGTTCATACCTCCTACATACAGCTATGAAGACAAGGCTACAGATGCCGAAAAGGAGAAGCGCTTTGTGGCACCGTTGCCTCAGAGCGAGCTGGACAACCGCTAAATTATAAAGTGTTGAACTCTTAAAAACAGAATGGAAATGAAATACAAATGGCTATTATCAATATTGGCTCTTGCCAGCATGTTTGTGTCATGCAAGCATGAGACCATCGATCTGTACGAGCTGGACGATGCTAAGATATACTTCCAGGTGCAGTCGTACTCTTCGGCAAACGGTGCGGTGGGCTATTCAAACTCTACTGACTACTCGTTTGTAGGTGTCAACCAGAATGTCGCAGGTCTTACCTTCAAGGCCACAATACAGATGATGGGACAGGTGGTCGACTACGACCGCGAGTGCAAGATTACCATCGATGCCGACAGCACGACAATGGTGGAAGGTGTAGACTATGAGATTGATCTCGACACATTGAAGATAAAGGCAGGACAGAGTAAGGCAACGTTTGGCGTACGTTTCCTGCGCAGTCAGAACATCAAGGAGAAGAAGCAGGTGCTTTGTCTGAAACTCCTGCCCAACAAGTACTTCCAGGTGCTTGAGAAGTATCGCTCTACCAATGTGTGGTCGAACACCACTGCCAAGGAGATGGACGGTTCGCGCTTTGCTTTCTATATGAGTGAGATCTATCAGCAGCCACGCCGTTGGGGTGAGGTCAATGCCGGTACTTACTTCGGACAGTGGACAGCCACCAAGTATGTGTTCATCAACGACTTCTTCGGTTTCTCTACCGACGACTGGGAGTGGTCTACGGGCAGAATCAGTAAAGGACGTATGCCGTTCTACGCTCGCGAATTGCAGAAGGAACTGCAGAAGCGTGCCGACGAGGGACAGCCTATGCTTGAGGACGACGGCAGCTATATGCAGCTTGGCGCCAACTATCAGGTGAACTATGACAATGCTACTGAAAATCAGAACTAAAAACGAATGATGATGAAAAAGACAATATTCAAGCTTATGCCCGTCGTCGGATTGTGTGCAGCAATGTCTTTGGCTTCCTGCTCGGACGACAAGGGCAACTACACATACAGCGATGCGAACATAATAACTATAGAGAACATTCCGGCTCTGACATCCGTACTCGCCAATGCCGAGTATGTCGACCTGAAGCCGGTAGTAACATCGTCTATCGACGGTGATGTCAAGGCTGACGATGCCAACTATTCGTTTGCCTATATGCGTAAGGACTCGGACGGCAAGTGGGTGAAACTGGGCGACCAGAAAGACCTTTATGTGCTGGCAGAGATGAACGCCGGAACCAACAATTGCTATTTTGCCGTTACCGACAATCGCACAGGCGTGCAGACAATCTGCCCCTTTGACGTTCGCGCCACTACCATCACTTCTGAAGGATGGCTTGTGCTTTGCAATGAGGGACAGGACGAGAAGGTGCGCATGGACATGCTGTCGCAGATTTCGCTCGACCGTATCATGCCAGCATACAACGTATTGCCGATGGCTGAAGACGTTCCTGCTATGCATCACGCCACCAAGATAGGATATGTACGTACATACGGTGGATTCAGCAACATATTCATGTTCTCCAGCACCGACTCGTATGTAGTGCCCACAGCCGATGCTTATGCCTATGGCGAGCTTGGCAAGCTGACTCTTGCTGATGAATTCAAAGCAAATCAGTTCATAACCAAGAGCAACGACCACATAGTCAATCATGTAACTTTGGCTTATCAGGCAATGGGCCGTCCTAATGCGGCTATATGTGTGTCGTCAGAGGGCAATGCTTATGCCTACAACTACAAGTCGACCAACATGTCTGCAGCATTTGAGTATCCCATTAACACCTCAACACGAGGTGGTACGCCTGAATATAAGGTGGCTCCATATGTTGGTGCTACCGAATTGCGATTCGATGGTCTGAATAGCGGATACGCATGTGCATTGCTGTATGATGTAGACAACAAGCGCTTTATCGGATGGAACAGTAAGGGCGCAGCCAACGACGACCCTGCCGGCATCACCCAGAAATGCGCTCCGCTGGCTGATCCTGCCGAAGGAAAGAAGTTCAGCTTCCAGACAGGTATGGATCTCGTATGTATGCTCAACACCGCCCAGTCGTCGGGAACAGTGTACAGCATCATGCAGGACGGCAACAAGCGCCATGTGTATGCAGTCAGTCTGCTGACCGACGAATTCAAGCAGCTCGATGCCTTTATGGACATTCAGGCTCCCGATTTCGACAAAGCCACATGTTTTGCGGCAAGTTCGCAGTATGCCGTGATTTATTATGCATATAAGAATAAGGTGTATGCGTACAATCTGTCTACGAAGGCTTCTGCCGAAATCGACCTTGGCACGAATGAGGAGGTAACGATGCTCAAGTTCAACCGCTATGATGAACCGTGGGGTACTGGTGCCGGCATACGCCAAAGCTTCTTGGGCAAGAAGGATGAGGAAACACGCCAGATATATCTAGACCGTCAGAACGACCTCATCATAGGCTCGTACGACACATCCGACACTGGTGTCAACGGTGGTATTCTCCGATTCTATAATGTAGGAGACGGCGGACTGAATCTTTCGCTTAAGAAGGATAAGGTAGGCGACGCCGACCGTGTATGGGAATATAAGGGCTTTGCCCGAATTGTTGACATAAGATATAAAGAGGTGAAGTAATGGTTAGCCATAACACCATCTCATTATAACACCAACCCAACTGGAGCACCGCTCCACGACATTATTGCATTTCTTAACCGCTCAAAACCACGAGTTTGACGCACAAGGAAATCTTCAGTGCGTGATGCTCGGGTTTTGAGCGGTTTTTTGATGTGGCTTACCCCCTTTGCAAAAGGAGCCCTTTTGCCTTCCAAAACGAGTCCTTTTGCCCTCTAAAAGGAGTCCTTTTGCACTTCAAAAGGAGCCCTTTTGCAACCCAAAAGGAGTCCTTTTTTTGACTGTTGGGACGCTATAGCCTCCTATGATTTTACATTTGTCAAGCAAAGTAGTCTATAATGACGGATTGTACGAATTTTTTGGCGTAAAAATTTGTTTGTTTCGAGCAAATGATGTAACTTTACGCCATAAAATTAAATCTATACATACCACTCGCGTGAGCGTAAGTATCGAAGGCGGTTCTTTTCAGCAATTTGTGGAAGGGAGTGTTCTCGTATTTACGTGGATAGTGTTATTAGCCCTTGCGGTGGATGCCCTCATTCCCTTTTCATTTCGCTTCAAGATCGCCCTCACAATAGCATTGTGAGAGATACCTAATCGTGCAGATGGCTCAATGCCATTGACACGCAACAACTCAGTAAATAACTAATGAAATGAAAAATATGCCTATTACGCTTGACGAACTTCTGGCGAGCCGCGATGCACGCCATGCTATGCAGCAGAAGCTGATGGCTGAACACTCGGGAAAGACACTGGTGTGTCTGACGGTGGTTATGCCAGGAAGCGTGAAGCGTAACCTTCAGTCGCTCACTGTAGCGCATGCTGCCGTTGAGGCTATGCAGAAGGCGTTCGGAGTGAAGAGTGAAGAACGAAGAGTGAAGAACACAGACGAATTAATGGGAAGTGATGAACTGATACCTGAAACTGAATTACTAACCAATGAACTGAAAACTAATGATGAGGGATGCCTTATCGAGCGCGACCTTAATACTGGCTATGAAGCCTATCTGATTACCCCTATGCCACTGCTTGAAGCAAAGCGAGTGGCAGTAGAGATTGAGGACACACATCCGTTGGGCCGACTGTTCGACATCGACGTGATTGACGCACAAGGCATCCCGGTGTCGCGCGACAGAGTGGGAGGGCAACCCCGACGCTGTCTCGTATGCGACCATGAAGCCAGATACTGCATGCGAATGCGGTGGCACACACAAGAAGAGATATGGGCAAGGATAAGGCAGATGACTGACGACTATGCCCTGAAGCAATCAACTTAAATCTTTACGCAATCAAACAACTAACAAAAGTCATTAACATTAACAATCCGTACTCACATTGGAACTGATACAGCTAAATCCATCCATACCGCGCCAACGTCGACGCATAGAACAGTTTCTTGACGACAATGGCTTGCGTCTTGACGATGTAGACTACTACGCCGCCCTTGTCGACGAGACGACCGACGAAATAGTAGCCGGTGGTGGACTGAAAGGAGGCGTAATAAAATGCGTGGCTGTGGCTGACGGACACAAGGGCGAGACTGTAGCCAACCAGATTGTGTCGCACCTCATTGCACATGCCAACGCCGACGGACATCAATGCGTGAAACTCTTCACCAAACCGCAAAACCAAAAGATGTTCGAGAGCATGTCGTTCCGACTCCTCGCCGAAGCACCAAAGGCTATACTGATGGAGACGGGCATTGGAGGAATAAAGAGGTATAGTGAAGAGTTGGAAAGTGAAAAGGGAAAAGTGAAAAGTGAAGAATCCAATAGCAAACTTCACCACCTCAACCCCTCAACCCCACAACCGATTATGCCGCAAAGCGGCATAATCATAATGAACTGCAACCCGTTCACGCTCGGCCACCGCTATCTGATAGAGCAGGCGGCGCAACAAGTGCAGACGCTGTACATACTGGTGGTGAGAGAAGACTGCTCGATGTTCGGCTATGACGAACGCAAGGCGATGATAGTTCGGGGCGTGGCGCATATTAATAATGTAGTGGTGTGCGACGGCAGCGAATACTCCATCAGCGCAACCACGTTCCCTACGTACTTCCTGAAGAGTCTTTCGGATGCGTCAGACACTCAGATGACACTCGACATTGACCTATACAGACGACATATAGCTCCGGCACTGGACGCAACGGTGCGTTTCGTGGGAACCGAACCCGACGACCCGCTGACCCGACGCTACAACGAACTGATGAAGAGTATGCTGCCCGACGTGCGCGAGGTGGCACGACTGCAGCAGAGTGGGGTAGCGGTGAGCGCATCGAGAGTGCGCAAGGCAATAGTAGAGAATCATCTCGCACTGGCTGCACGGCTCGTTCCGCCAACCACCGTACCTTATATAGCAGCCCACTTGGCAACACGGGCACTGAAGGCAGAGCTGAACACCACCCCGAAGCCGGGACTCGTCGACACCCACGACAGCGGAGCACACCGCGACATGGACCATGCATTGATGATGCGCAGCATACGTGCAATGCATCCATACTTCGTCAGGCTCGCCACACTGGGCTATGACAGCCCCAAATTGCCCGCCCACGATGACATAGTAAGCATAGGCTTAGAGGCAGAGAAAGCCATGTTCAAGTCTACCGGAGGCGTAAATACCTACAAGGGAGCTCTCTTCTCGATGGGACTGGCACTCACCGCAGCCACATATATAATAGGTAGAGGCAAAGTGGCAACAACAACTCACGGCAAAGAGTACGTGCCTGGCGACCTGCTTTCTGCCATAATAATACAACTTGCCAATGGTTTCCCCGACACCAGAGGCACACACGGCAGCCAAGCCAAACAAGCAGCCCAGGCTGGAGGCAGTCTGAAGAGTGCGCTCGACAATGCCCGCGAAGGCTACAGCCAGCTCTTCGGCGAATGGCTTCCGTTCTACGAGACACGCATCAAGGGCGACGACTCGTACGTGAAGCACAAGACCCTGCTGCGTATCATGTGCGACCTCGACGATACCAACATCGTATATCGCACCGACTACGACACGATGCTCAACGTGAAGACCCTGGCAAGACACCTGCTTGAGGACTTCTCCGAAGCAGGAATTGACGACTTGAACCGCGATTTCGTTAGTCGTAACATCTCGCCTGGAGGCAGTGCCGACATGCTTGCGCTCGTTGTCTTTTTGTTCGGAATAACGCGAAAAGACTGAATAATTTGCAGCAAATATACCGAAAAAGTGTATTTTTAATGCATTTTAGGTGATTTTGTTAACGCAAACAACGTTAAATGATAAATAATTACTAACTTTATATTTTGAAAATCTAAAAACATTGACATTATGGTGGAACTTATCAATCATGGAGTCTATCTCCTCAACGGAAATGAAATCCGCGACAACTATCAGGGCATGACCCCCGATGAGGCCCGCGAGAATACTATCACATACGGCATTTTGCGCTCGCATGATGTCGACGGCGGTAAGGGCAACAAGATGCGCATTCGCTTCGATGCTATGATGTCGCACGACATAACATACGTAGGTATCATTCAGACAGCACGCGCCAGCGGACTCGAGGAGTTCCCGCTGCCTTATGCAATGACCAACTGCCACAACTCACTCTGCGCTGTGGGCGGAACTATCAATGAGGACGACCACGTATTCGGCCTCTCGGCTGCCAAGAAGTATGGCGGTATCTACGTTCCTGCCAACCAGGCTGTCATTCATCAGTATGCACGCGAGATGATGGTGAAGTGTGGCAACATGATACTCGGCTCCGACTCACACACACGCTACGGCTCGTTGGGCAATATGGGTGTAGGCGAAGGAGGCGGCGAGCTTGTCAAGCAGCTTCTCAAGAACACATGGGACATCAACGCTCCTGAGGTGGTATTGGTATGGCTTGAGGGCGCACCTAAGAAGGGTATTGGTCCGCACGACGTTGCCATCTCGCTCGTTAAGGCTACTTTCGAGAGCGGCGTTGTTAAGAACAAGGTGCTTGAGTTTGCCGGTCCTGGCGTGAAGAATCTTCCTATCGACTTCCGTAACGGCATCGATATCATGACCACCGAGACCACTTGCTTGAGCTCAATTTGGATTACCGACGACGAGGTGAAGCACCATTACGAAATACACGAGCGTCCGCAGGACTATCGCGAACTGAAGCCGGGCGACGTGGCTTACTACGACATGATGATACGCATCGACCTCTCTACACAGGAGTCGATGATTGCACTGCCGTTCCATCCGTCGAACGCTGTTACAATCCACGAGCTTCAGGCCGACCCGGTAGGTATACTTACACGCATAGAGGAAGACGCAAAGAAGCGTTTCGGCGATAAGGTGGACGTACATCTTGTTGACAAGGTGGTTGACGGAAAGGTGCAGGCCGACCAGGGTATCATCGCCGGTTGCTCGGGCGGTACATACGACAACCTCGCTGAGGCTGCTGCCATCCTCAAGGGCAAGAACATCGGCAACGACTACTTCACAGCTTCGGCTTATCCGCAGTCGACTCCGGTTTCGATGGCAGTGACACGCGAGGGCATCACAGCCGACTTGATTGAGGCAGGCGTTGTGATGAAGCCCGCATTCTGCGGTCCGTGCTTCGGCGCAGGTGACGTGCCTTCAAATAACGGATTGAGTATACGCCATACAACCCGCAACTTCCCCAACCGTGAGGGATCGAAGCCAGGTCAGGGCCAGCTCTCACTCGTAGCCCTTATGGACGCACGCTCTATCGCAGCTACTGCTGCCAACGGTGGCGTTATCACAGCTGCTACCGACGTTGAGTACGAGAATACACACAAGCCATACGTTTACGACGACAAGATATACAAGTGCCGCGTATACAACGGATTCGGCAAGGCTCGTCCTGAGACCGAACTGCGCTATGGTCCGAACATCAAGGACTGGCCTAAGATGTATCCGATGCAGGAGAACATGCTCGTTGAGCTTGCTGCCGTTATCCACGACCCCGTCACAACGACCGATGAGCTTATCCCTTCAGGCGAGACAAGTTCTTACCGCTCTAATCCGTTGAAGCTCTCTGAGTTTGCTCTCTCACGCCGTGTACCTGAATATGTAGGCTTGAGCAAGGAGATACAGAAGCAGGACCTCGCACGCCGTGAGGGTAATGTAAGCGAGAATGTGGCTGAGGCATTGAAGGCTGTAGGCGCTACTGCTGAGAACACATCGTTCGGCTCATGCGTATTCGCTAATCGTCCGGGCGACGGTTCGGCACGCGAGCAGGCTGCCAGCTGTCAGAAGGTGCTCGGTGGCGATGCCAACATCTGCTACGAGTATGCTACAAAGCGTTATCGCTCTAACTGTATCAACTGGGGTATCGTACCGTTCACCATCGCTAAGGATGTTGAATTCAACTATGAACCGGGCGATAAGGTGTTCATCCCTGGCATTCGCGAGGCTATGCTCGCAGGCAAGGAGGAGATTGACGCTCAGGTAATCACCAAGGAAGGCGTTAAGCCTATCCACCTCTACTTCCAGAATCTGACCGCCAACGAGCGCCAGATCCTGGTAGACGGATGCTTGATGAATTACTATGCTTCATCGAAGCGATGAAGCAATTAGGAATTTTGAATGTTGAGTTTTGAATTGTCGGCTACGCCGATTTTGAATTATTCAATTTGGAATTGGCAGACAACAATTCAAAACTCAAAACTCAAAATTCAAAACTCAAAACTCCTAATTGCCTCTGGCAACAATTCAAAACTCAAAATTCAAAACTCAAAAATCATACTGCTATGGAAAAGAAAATTCAGATGACCACTCCGGTTGTGGAGATGGATGGCGATGAAATGACCCGTATATTGTGGAAGATGATCAAGGATGAGCTTATCCTTCCGTTCGTTGACCTCAAATCAGAATATTACGACCTCGGTCTGGTAAAGCGTGACGAGACCGGCGACCAGATTACAAAGGATGCAGCTGAGGCTACAAAGCGTCTTGGTGTGGCTGTTAAGTGCGCCACCATTACGCCTAACCATCAGCGTATGGACGAGTACAAGCTCCACCAGATGTGGAAGAGCCCGAACGGCACTATCCGTTCTATTCTCGACGGTACCGTATTCCGTACTCCTATCACTATCCCGAGCATTCATCCGGCAGTACGCAACTGGGAGAAGCCTATCACTATCGCACGTCATGCATACGGCGACGTATACAAGAGCGTTGAGATTCGCGCTGAGGAGCCGGGTGTTGCCAAGCTCGTATTCGACGGCGAAAGCGGCAAGCACGAGGAGGTTGTAGTGCACACATTCAAGGGCGCTGGCGTGCTTCAGGCTATGCACAACACCGACAAGTCAATACGCTCGTTTGCTCACTCATGCTTCAAGTTCGCTCTTGACACCAACCAGAGCCTCTGGTTCTCTACAAAGGATACCATCTCTAAGAAGTATGACGCTCAGTTCAAGATCATCTTCTACGAGGTATTCGAGGAGTATAAGGAAGAGTTTGAGAAGCGCGGATTGGAGTTCTTCTACACTCTCATCGACGACGCTGTAGCTCGCGTTATCCGTTCGAAGGGCGGATTTATCTGGGCTTGCAAGAACTACGACGGCGACGTTATGTCGGACATGGTTTCTACAGCATTCGGCTCATTGGCAATGATGACTTCTGTACTCGTTTCGCCTGACGGCAAGTATGAGTATGAGGCTGCTCACGGCACAGTGACACGTCACTACTACAAGTACCTTAAGGGTGAAGAGACATCTACCAACCCGATGGCTACTATCTTCGCATGGAGCGGTGCATTGCGCAAGCGCGGTGAGATGGACAATCTGCCCGAACTCGTCAACTTCGGCAACCAGCTTGAGGCTGCTTGCTTCGATACACTCAACGAAGGCATTGTGACTAAGGACCTCGCCGGACTTATGGAAGGCGTTACTCCACAGACAAAGACTTCTGCCGGATTCATCGCTGCAATACGCGAGCGTCTGGAGAAGAAGCTTGAGGCTTAAACTGATTGAAGCGAGGGCGTGTCAAAAGTCACATCAGCACGCCCCGAAGGGGCAGAAGTCCATAGTCCAGGACACCGCCCTGAGTAAAAGAAACCCCAATAACAATGCGCCCTGTAAGGACAAAAGCGTTAATTATCAATGCTTTTGCCCTTGCAGGGCGTTTTGCTTTTATCAATCCATAAACCCAAGGTGCTGCCTTGGGCTATGTGCTTATTGGGCTTTCATCCCATATAATTGACTTTTGAACACACCCTCCTCCTGCATTTAGCTTTTAGTTAATGGATGTATCACTCCATAATTGGGAAGAACCATCTTTTTGTTTATATTATTAGGAGGCTATAGCGTCCTCGCCATAGCCTGAGCAGTTAGCCGGTGTATATTTGTTGCCGCTAATATCGTATGAACCATATTTATTGATATTTGCCCCTTTATATTGCCATTTATTTTGCCATTTATTTTGTACTTTTGCCTTTGCTTAACGCAAAGTAATGACGACATGCAGATAATCCGATTTATAAAAGACTGGACTTTGCCGGTGGCTATTGGTACCGGCATAACCGTTTATCTAATTTTTGCACTCGTGCCTGCACTCGACGGATTCGCACTGGCAGCCGAACCGGTGTTCGATACTATGTTGCCGACGTTCATGTTCCTGGTGCTGTTCGTGACGTTCTGCAAGGTCGACTTCCATAAGTTGCGGCCAGTAGTATGGCATTTGTGGGTTGGCGTGTTTCAGGTATTGACGGTGTCGGCAGTGGTAGCTGTGATTGTGGCGTTCCAGCTTACGGGTGACAGTCTGACGCTTGCCGAAGCCGTTCTCACATGTATTATCTGTCCGTGTGCTTCGGCAGCAGCAGTGGTTACACAGAAACTCGGAGGCAACCTTGAGGAGATGACAACCTACACCTTCGTCTCCAATCTTATCACCGCAATGCTCATTCCCGTATGCTTCCCGATGATAGACCAGGCTGCCGACATACATTTTCTCGATGCTTTCACCCTTATATTATATAAGGTATTCATGGTGTTGGTGGTGCCGATGGTTTTGGCATACTTGGTGAAGCATCATGCACAGCAACTCTGTAGGCGCATCACATCAGTGAAAGACTTGTCCTATTATCTTTGGGGATGCTCGTTGCTGATAGTGTCGGGCACCACGATGAAGAATATACTGCATGCTCAGACTACCATAACGTTCTTGCTGCTTATTGCCTTCTGTTCGCTTGTGCTGTGCCTGTTTCAGTTTGGCTGCGGTAGGGCAATAGGCTCGCGATTCGGTCAGACCGTCAATGCCGGTCAGGCACTCGGACAGAAAAACACCGCCTTTGCAATATGGATAGCCTGTGCCTATCTCACACCACTGTCGTCGGTAGGTCCTGGTTGTTACATTCTGTGGCAGAACATTATCAACAGTTGGGAGATATGGGACGCGCAGCGCAAGCGCAGTTGAACAAGACTTCAACCATAATTATAATAAACCTAAAAACAAAAAATGAAACAAATCATTATGTCGCTGCTGCTTGTCATGGCAGCAGTGGGTCTTCAAGCCCAAAATCTTTTTGTCGGTTCGTACAATATACGCTATCAGAACAAGTCGGATGCTAAAGACGGAAACAGCTGGCAACAGCGTTGTCCGCGCGTTTGCGGCATCATCAACTTCGAACAGCCCGACGTCTTCGGCGCACAAGAGGTTCTGTATCCGCAGTTGAAGGACATGCTCGCTACGCTCGACGGCTACGACTATATAGGTGTAGGTCGTGATGACGGCAAGCGTGGGGGTGAGTATGCCGCCATATTCTACAAGAAAGACCATATCCGACTGCTTGACAACGGACAGTTCTGGTTGGCTGAAGATACCACACGACCGAATCTTGGTTGGGATGCAGCGTGCATCAGAATCTGTACTTGGGGAAAGTTTGAGGACAAACGTTCGCACTTGATGTTCTTCTACTTCAATCTGCACATGGACCATGTGGGCATAGTGGCACGTAGAGAAAGTGCCAAACTCGTTGTGCGAAAGATACGCGAGATAGCAGGCAGCGCCCCCGTTGTACTCACGGGCGACTTCAATGTAGACCAAAACAACGAGATATATGCCATCTTCACCAATTCGGGATTGCTCCGCGACAGCTATACCGCAGCCCGTCTGCGCTATGCCGAGAACGGCACTTTCAATGCTTACAACAACGATACCTACACCGACAGCCGTATCGACCACGTGTTTGTGTCGTCCAATTTCCTCGTTGACAACTACGCAATTCTCACCGACTGCTATTGGACAGCGCCAAAAGTAGATGAGGCAAACAAGGCAAGCGACGCTCCGCAGGAGATAGACTTCCGCCCGGCACAGCGCCGATTGCCGTCAGACCACTATCCCGTTTTTGTGAAATTGAAAATGAAATAAATCGTATAAAAATTTGCAGGTTAGCATACAAAATGCTATCTTTGCATTACAAACATTATGCCCCACGAAGCCAAACCATGCAAGGTTATGGCTGCGCGGGGCGTATTGTTTTGAGTTAAACAACGTATTTTTAAACCTAAACAAATAAGAAAATGGAAGAAAACAACCAGAATCAGCAGCCCCAGGGTCTTCAGATTGAGCTGAAGCCGGAAATCGGAGTAGGAGTATACGCTAACCTTGCGCTTATCACTCACTCTTCTTCAGACTTCATCCTCGACTTCACATGCATGCTTCCAGGTATGCAGCAGCCGCAGGTTCGTAGCCGCGTAGTGATGGCTCCCGAGCACGCAAAGCGTCTTCTGATGGCCCTCAACGATAATATCCTGAAGTATGAGCAGCAGTTTGGCAAGATCAACCTGCCCGAACAGCAGCAGCCACGCACCGCTACTCCGTTCGAACAGCCTGCTGAAGCATAAGATTTGGAATACCTATGCAAAAAATAAGGCAGACGAGTCGCAAGGATTCGTCTGCCTTTTATTATGCCCCAAGTTAAAGCTGTGCTTGTCAGAGCTTAGCGGCATGTATAGCCTTGTTATTTTACATTTATGGTCTTGACAACATGCCGTATGCTTCTGTCGGCTGACACTACGTCCACAATCATTCTGTATGTACCGGCTTTTGTTGGCGGTTGCCATGTGAAAGGCTCTGTGGGTGTTGCTATTCCGAGAGGCTGGATGGTGACCCCGTTGGAAACTACCGGTGTCGTTCTTACCGTTGTGCGCATTTTAATGTCAAAGAATCCGTAGCCGGCATAATGCCATAATGAGCGTGGATCTAAAGGACTGACAAGCTCTATCGATTCGATGTCGGTTATGGGCCATTCCAGAATGCCGTCTATTCCATTTTCTATTTTCAGACCGTTCACTACAACAGCTATTTGGCTGTATACTATGGGATCGTCGTCATCGCTGAGCATCTTTTCTACTCTTAGATGCTGCGGCATTAGCCCTTGCAGTTTGTTGCTTTTCCACGTTATCGACCTGTCTTGGTTGCTGACAATCACTTTTGACGTATATAGTACAGCGTCCTTTACTGTCTGTATGTTAGGGTGCTTGTCAAGGAATTCACGGTCGTAGTAGTTGAACACATTTCTGGTGCGTACCCATTCGTATGGCTTTTCTTTCGGATGTTTGCGGTTTACTACTACTTCTGACACTTTATGACGTCGCACCGTGTCTATCGGTTCTATAATCTTTGCCAGATTCTCGTCGGTGAGTTCTTGGGCGAATGGTACGTTGTAGGAAATGTCCGTCACTGGCGGATAGTCTTCTTCGTCAAGTTGGTAGGTAAATGTACCGGTTTTTCCTTTGCTGTTGTATGCTTGTATGTATAACTTGCTGCCATTCACGAAGTCGTTGACTGTAGCATTGAAATGTCCGGTTGCATCGGTACTTACCGATACGGCATCGTTGTTCTGCACATTGTATATTTGCACATTGGCATTCTGTAGAGGTCTTTTGCCATTTCTCACGACTCCTGATATACATAACGCCTGCTCTATGGGATATTTGTATGATATGCTGTCTGCTCTCAAAGCATCTGCACCAATCATCTTGTTGCTGGCAGACAATAACCATGTATTGATATTCTGGTCAGTTTGGATGTTTGAGCTGTCAGAATATGTCTCTGGGAAAGGTACTGGTGACAACAGTTCGTCGGTGAAATTAAGCATTTCGAATGCTGTGCTGATTTTGCCTGCTTTTTCGGGGAGAAATCTTACAAATACCGAACTTTTCCCGATGGTGTCATTAGTGCTTGTTGAAATGTTGCTGCCACCGATCCGCAATACACGTTGGGCGAGAATGTTGCCTGCTTTATTGCATAGCCACAATGTAATAAGTCCGGGTGTGCATCCCGACAAGTCAGCCATGCAGACTCCTTTTCTCAGATGTAACTTTTTGATGCCGAAGCTGGAGTGGTATATAGCTATTTCCAAGGAGTCAATTGGTTCTTTGTCGTCAGTATCTGCTAAAACGTAGCAAGTCAGTCTCTCGTGGTTGACCGCAGCTCTTAATGTTGGCATTTCCACGGTTTCTGGTAGAAGAAAATTATGTGTTGCTTTGTCGTCGGTTTCAGTAGACAACAAGTATCTATTGCCGTCGGGTATGAATGATATTGACGCAAGTCCGTTGGCGTCGGTTTTTCCGCTGCATATTGTATCGCGCCGACTGTTTAAGATGACGAATTTGGTTGCTGTTGGCATTTTGTGTTCGTTACATATATATATGCCAACAGTCTGAACATGCCCCTTTACCAGATGACCGCCTTCAGGAAAGAACCCCGCATATATATTTTCCTTCGTTTCTTGCTCTTGTGGCATGACACCCACATAAAGTGGCACCATGGGGAACTGCTGGCTTTCGCGATTGCGCATGAATTGTGAGTAGCCACGTACGTAGTATATGCCGTTTGGACTCTTGTCAGGTAAAAGGATGGAAGTGAAGAAAGATCCGTTGTCATTGCAACGTATTTTCTTGCGCTCAACAACTTGTTTGTGCCTATCGATAAGTTCTACATATACATATCTGCTATATGGATAAAAGTCGTTGTAGTCTGTTGACAACAACTGTCCCATAATCTTCACCGTGTCGTTCTTAAGGACAAATTGGTCTGCCAATGCTATGAATATGCGCTCCGATACAAACATTTTGTCTTGGCTGTGTGCAGCCAAGACGAATAGACATGAGATTATTATAAGTATAATCTTTTTCATCTGTTAAACATTAATAGCATCAAAAATGTAATGTATAATTGATGCTTTTATGGTTAATATTATACTTGGGAAATAGTAAGGCAAATATAAGCAATGTAAGTAAAAGTAACAAGATTTTTGTCCGTTTTGTTGCATTTTTTTTTGTTGTAGGGTTCTGAT
This sequence comes from Leyella stercorea, assembly GCF_021531655.1. The sequence goes on from NZ_JADYUF010000023.1 coordinate 33,898, forward strand.
TTTCACTGATTTTGTGTAAGTTTGCAAAATCATTATAACCAAAACTTCTACAATCTATGAAAACCAGCAATCTATTTTGGCAATGTGTCTCACTCGTACTCTTCCTGTGCGTCGTCGTATTGTTGTTTTCTGACGAATGGATAGTGTCGTGGCCAGCCAAGGTGACGGCAGTAAAAGGCGACGTGAACGGTAGCTTCTTTTGGAGCAACCTCAACTTTTACGGTATAGTGGGCGTGGTACTGGCGTTGTTCTCGCTGCTTTATACGTTCCGTTCGTATGTGTCGCAGAGCCAGACCGAGAGCAATACGCGAAACGTTCCTGTCAAAGATCAGATAAACAAGTTCCGTGACCTGACAAGACATGAATACCGCAATCTGGTAGTAGTGCTGACTACGGCGATGAAGTTCTTTGCCGATGACAACGCAAAGGACGGTATACGGAAAGCGTATCCTTCTGAAAGCCATATCCTTAAGCTTCAAGCTGCACCCGAAGATTTTGTGCTTGACATCAATCCGCAGATGGCTGCAACTGTTTCGGAAATGCGACTGCTGCTCAGAAACTATAACATTGAAATCAATGTGGCGTGCAATCATCTCTCACGACCAACTATCAATGACGATGCTGTGAACCGTGATTATGACAATCTGATATTCAAACCGCTCTTTCTTGTAAGGAATGCGTGCAACATGGAGGCGCAGCTCAAGGAAGAGAAAGACCACTGTTGGCGTGAAGCGTTCAAACGCCATTTTCTTATATCTAAACAGCCTGAACTGACGATGCAACAGCGAGTGGATGCACTCCTCGTGCGCTCGATTAAGATAATAATCAAAGAACATCTGAAGAAGATAGCAATCAATTTGCCAAAGGTCATTGATGAACTTGTCAAGCTGCAAAAGAACTGTCCTGAAGAATATGAGCGATATCAGCAGTATTTCAATGCGTTAGCCTCAAACGACGGATTGAAAATCAACTCGATAGACCATACTAATGCACTTGACCGTTCGTTCGGATACATATTCCGAGGCATGATTGATTATGATAAGAATAAACGTAAGTCGATGTTATGGCAATGTGGACTCGAAATGGATGACGATCATATTTTGGTACAAGAGTCAATACAAGATATTATGTCCGTTCTGACAGATTTCAAGCAGCTTGATACCGAACATCTGGCGTGGGTGGAAGAGTATAGGTCGGCACTTGAAAAAGTTCAGACCTATAGCCGGCTTGATTTTATGGAGTTCTTTGCGCTCATGCTCAAGATGGATGTGATTGTCGAATTAAGAAATATCGGTATGGTCAATTATGATTGACATTCATCACATTACATAATATATAGCAACAGAAAAGCATGGAATGATGCTCAATAAAGGTAAATAACTGTTAATATAACCTGTAAAACCGTAAATTTAGATGTATGCGGTAAGATTGTAATTTTATATATTAGGTATTTTCAAGAAAAGTTCGTACCTTTGCACCCCGAAAACGGCTTGATACTAGCTGTTTTATAAGATCGACAATTGAAATAAAAATATATAAATTAAAAATTAGAATTATGCCTACAATTTCACAGTTGGTAAGAAAAGGCAGAAAGGTGCTCGTAGACAAGAGCAAGTCACCGGCTCTGGATTCATGTCCTCAGCGTCGTGGTGTTTGTGTTCGTGTTTACACTACAACACCTAAGAAGCCTAATTCGGCAATGCGTAAGGTTGCCCGTGTACGTTTGACAAACTCTAAGGAAGTTAACTCTTACATCCCGGGAGAGGGCCACAACCTTCAGGAGCACTCAATCGTATTGGTTCGCGGTGGTCGTGTAAGGGACCTTCCTGGTGTACGTTATCACATCGTTCGCGGTACACTCGATACAGCCGGTGTAGCAAACCGTACACAGCGTCGTTCAAAGTACGGAGCTAAGCGTCCTAAGGCAGCCAAGAAGTAATCAGAAGATAATTTAATTGTCGGACGTATTTTTTAAAATCGTTTTGCTGGAGAATTGTTAATAGACAGGTTGAGTAAATGCCCAAGAGAGGGCGTTGAAGAACAGTAAGAAACAACCCCACGCAGACAAATTTTTTCGAAACAAAATGAGAAAAGCAAAACCAAAGAAGCGCGTGATCCTTCCGGATCCGAAATTCAACGACCAGAAGGTCTCTAAGTTTGTAAACCACTTGATGTATGATGGTAAGAAGAATACCTCATACGAAATCTTCTATAATGCACTTGACACCGTTCAGGAGAAGATGGCTAAGGAAGAGAAGCCGGCTCTCGAGATTTGGAAGCAGGCCCTCGACAACATCACTCCGCAGGTTGAGGTAAAGAGCCGCCGTATCGGTGGTGCTACTTTCCAGGTTCCGACAGAAATTCGTGCGGAGCGCAAGGAAAGCATCTCAATGAAGAACCTTATCGCTTTCGCCCGCAAGCGTGGTGGTAAGAGCATGGCTGACAAGCTTGCTGCTGAGATTATGGATGCCTACAACAATCAGGGTGGTGCTTACAAGCGTAAGGAGGATATGCACCGTATGGCCGAGGCTAACCGCGCATTCGCTCACTTCAGATTCTAATATAATAATAAGGTAAAAGGAAAATGGCAAATCGCGATTTACATTTGACTCGTAACATTGGCATTATGGCTCACATCGATGCCGGTAAGACCACAACTTCTGAGCGTATCCTGTTCTACACAGGTAAGACTCATAAGATTGGTGAGGTTCACGACGGCGCTGCCACAATGGACTGGATGGCTCAGGAGCAGGAGCGTGGTATCACTATCACATCTGCTGCTACTACATGTAACTGGAACTATCTTGGCAAGTCATACAAGATTAACTTGATTGACACTCCGGGACACGTTGACTTCACCGCTGAGGTAGAGCGTTCACTGCGCGTACTTGACGGAGCAGTTGCTACTTATTCTGCAGCCGACGGCGTTCAGCCACAGTCTGAGACAGTATGGCGCCAGGCCGACAAGTACAACGTTCCTCGTATCGGTTACGTTAACAAGATGGACCGTTCAGGTGCTGACTTCTTCGAGACAGTACAGCAGATGAAGGACATCCTCGGTGCTAATCCTTGTCCTATTCAGATTCCTATCGGTGCTGAAGAGAACTTCAAGGGTGTAGTTGACCTCCTCAAGATGAAGGCTATTCTGTGGCACGACGAGACAATGGGTGCTGAGTACGATGTTGAGGAAATTCCTGCCGACCTCGTTGACGAGGCTAACGAGTGGCATGACAAGATGGTAGAATCTGCTGCCAACTTCGACGACGCTCTCATGGAGAAGTATCTTGAGGGTGAGGAAATTACTGAGGAGGAGCTTATCGCAGCTATCCGCAAGGGTACAATCTCAATGGAACTTACTCCTATGCTCCTCGGTTCTTCATACAAGAATAAGGGTGTTCAGCCGCTTCTCGACTACGTTTGCGCATTCCTTCCTTCACCTCTCGATACAGCCGCTATCGTAGGTACAAACCCTGACACTGAGGAAGAGGAGAATCGTAAGCCTTCTGAGGACGAGCCTACTTCGGCTCTTGCGTTCAAGATTGCTACCGACCCGTTCATGGGCCGTCTGGTATTCTTCCGCGTTTACTCAGGTAAGGTTGTTGCTGGTTCTTACGTTTACAACCCACGTTCACGCAAGAAGGAGCGCATCTCACGTCTGTTCCAGATGAACTCAAATAAGGAAATTCCTATGGAGTCAATCGACGCTGGTGATATCGGCGCTGGTGTAGGTTTCAAGGATATCCGCACAGGTGATACTCTCTGCGACGAGGCACATCCTATCGTGCTCGAGTCAATGACATTCCCAGATACTGTAATCTCTATCGCAGTTGAGCCTAAGAGCCAGGCTGACATCGCCAAGCTTGACAACGGTCTTGCTAAGCTCGCTGAAGAGGACCCGACATTCACCGTTCGTACCGACGAGCAGAGTGGTCAGACCATTATCTCTGGTATGGGTGAGCTTCACCTCGACATCATCATCGACCGTCTGAAGCGTGAGTTCAAGGTTGAATGTAACCAGGGTAAGCCTCAGGTTAACTACAAGGAGGCTATCACAAAGCCGGTAACTCTCCGCGAGGTTTACAAGAAGCAGTCTGGTGGTCGTGGTAAGTTCGCTGACATCATCGTAACAATCGGCCCGAAGGACGAGGATTACAAGGAAGGCGACTTGCAGTTTGTTAACGAGGTTAAGGGTGGTAACATTCCTAAGGAATTCATCCCCTCAGTTCAGAAGGGCTTCGAGAACGCCATGAAGAACGGTATCCTCGGTGGCTATCCAATGACTGGTATGAAGGTTGTCCTCACCGATGGTTCATTCCACCCGGTTGACTCTGACCAGTTGTCATTCGAACTTGCTGCCCTCAATGCTTACAAGAACGGTTGCCCGAAGGCAGGTCCGGTTCTTATGGAGCCTATCATGAAGGTAGAGGTTGTTACTCCTGAGGAGAATATGGGTGACGTAATCGGCGACTTGAACAAGCGTCGTGGTCAGGTAGAAGGCATGGAAGAGGCTCGCTCTGGCGCTCGTATCGTTAAGGCTATGGTGCCACTGTCAGAGATGTTCGGTTATGTAACCGCTCTCCGTACCATCACTTCTGGTCGTGCTACAAGCTCTATGGAGTACGATCATCACTCTCCTCTGTCAAGTGCTATCGCTAAGGCAGTGCTCGAGGAGGTTAAGGGTCGCGCAGACCTCGTGTAATCAGCACGTTAAACGAGAAGAATCCAGAATTGAAGAATATAGAAGTTAAGCCAAATGTTTGGCAAACCAAGCAAATGGCTTAACTCCTGACTCCTCTCTCCTGGTTTATCTCACAAGATAAAAAATCTAAAGGGACATGGGGCGTCGCTTAGCGAATGACTCTTAAGTGACGTACCCCACCTCCTTTTTTCGGCTGTTCAGCACTCCAAGTTGAGACCATAATCACGCTGAACGCGCCAATTAAGAATTGCATTATAAACTTTAAATACAATTATGAGTCAAAAAATTCGTATCAAGCTGAAGAGCTACGACCACAAGCTCGTAGACAAGTCAGCTGAGAAGATCGTAAAGGCTGTGAAGGCTACTGGTGCCATCGTAAGCGGTCCAATTCCATTGCCTACACACAAGCGTATCTACACTGTAAACCGCAGTACTTTCGTTAACAAGAAATCACGTGAGCAGTTCCAGCTCTCTGACTTCAAGCGTCTTATCGACATCTATAGCTCAACAGCTAAGACAGTTGACGCTCTTATGAAGCTCGAGCTCCCCAGCGGTGTAGAAGTAGAAATCAAAGTATAGTAATTTTCATTTTTAATATTCATTTGAAATGCCAGGATTAATTGGAAAAAAAATCGGAATGACATCCGTTTTCAGTGCCGACGGTAAGAATGTTCCGTGCACTGTTATCGAAGCTGGTCCATGTGTTGTAACACAGGTCAAGACCGTTGAAACAGACGGCTACAAGGCAGTTCAGCTGGGCTATGGTGAGGCTAAGGAAAAGAACACCACTAAGCCTATGATGGGCACCTTCAAGAAGGCAGGTACAACACCTAAGAAGCACTTGGCCGAGTTCAAATTTGACGAGGAGTACAACCTCGGTGACGTAATCACTGTAGATCTCTTCGCCAATGTAGAATACGTTGACATTGTAGGCACCTCTAAGGGAAAAGGTTTCCAGGGTGTTGTTAAGCGTCATGGATTCGGTGGTGTTGGTCAGAGCACTCACGGTCAGGATGACCGCGCTCGCAAGCCGGGTTCTATCGGTGCTTGTTCTTACCCAGCAAAGGTATTCAAGGGAATGCGCATGGGCGGCCAGATGGGCGGCGACCGCGTTACAACCCAGAATCTCAAAGTGTTAAAGGTAATCTCGGACAAGAACCTCATTATCGTTAAGGGTTCTGTAGCCGGATGCAATGGTTCAACCGTATTAATCAAGAAATAATGGAAGTTAGCGTATTAAATATCAACGGTCAGGAGACCGGAAGAAAGGTTCAGTTGAACGACGCAATCTTCGGAATTGAGCCTAACGATCACGTTCTCTACCTCGACGTTAAGCAGTACCTCGCTAACCAGCGCCAGGGTACAGCTAAGTCAAAGGAGCGTAGCGAGGTTAGCGGTTCTACCCGTAAGCTTGGTCGCCAGAAGGGCGGCGGCGGTGCTCGCCGTGGTGATATCAACTCACCGGTGCTCGTAGGTGGTGGCCGTGTATTCGGTCCGAAGCCACGCAACTATAGCTTCAAGCTCAACAAGAAGGTGAAGGCTCTCGCTCGTAAGTCAGCTCTGTCTTACAAGGCTCAGGAGGCTGCTATCGTAGTAGTAGAAGACTTCGCAATGGAGGCTCCGAAGACTAAAGATTTCGTAAACATTACTAAAAATCTGAAAGTTGAGGGCAAAAAGCTTCTTCTTCTTTTGCCAGAAGTAAATAAAAACGTATATTTGTCAACTCGTAACTTGCAGCGTGCTGAAGTGATGACAGCAACAGCCCTCAATGCCTACAAGGTTTTGAACTCAGACGTGCTCGTAATCACTGAGAATTCGCTCAAGGCTATCGACTCAATCTTAACAAAATAATAGGAGGCAACAGACATGACATTCATCGTAAAACCGTTGGTTACCGAGAAGATGACCAAGATCACTGACAAGTCTTCTGTAGCCAAGACATATAAGGTTAAGGGTCAGGAGCGCACAAAGAAGGCCGAGACAAAGTATGGCTTCATCGTGCTTCCCGAGGCTAACAAGCTTGAGATTAAGAAGGAGATCGAGACACGTTACAACGTTACTGTACTCGACGTGAACACAATGGTATATGCTGGCAAGCGCCAGAGCCGTTACACACGCAAGGGTCTCGTTCGTGGACAGAAGAACTCGTTCAAGAAAGCTATCGTTACTCTGAAAGAGGGCGATGTAATTGATTTTTATAGCAATATCTAAATAAAAAATGGCAGTACGTAAATTTAAACCGGTTACACCGGGACAAAGACACAAGGTTATTGGCACGTTCGAGGAGATTACTGCATCCGTGCCAGAGAAGTCTCTCGTTTTCGGAAAGCGCGCTACTGGTGGTCGTAATAACACTGGTAAGATGACAGTTCGCTACATGGGCGGCGGTCACAAGCGTAAGTATCGTCTGATCGACTTCAAGCGAGAGAAAGATGGTGTTCCCGCTGTAGTGAAGACAATCGAGTATGATCCGAACCGCTCGGCTCGCATCGCTCTCTTGTTCTACGCTGACGGCGAAAAACGTTACATTATTGCTCCTAACGGACTGGAAGTAGGCGCTAAGCTTATGTCAGGTGCTGAGGCTGCACCTGAAGTAGGTAATGCTCTTCCCCTCGCAAACATTCCCGTTGGTACTGTGATCCACAACATTGAGTTGCGTCCAGGCCAGGGTGCTCTGCTCGTTCGTTCGGCTGGTAATTTCGCTCAGTTGACTTCTCGTGAAGGCAGTTACTGCGTTATTAAGCTCCCTTCTGGTGAAACACGCCAGGTGTTGAGCGCTTGTAAGGCCACAATTGGTAGTGTAGGAAATTCTGACCACGCTCTTGAGCAGTCAGGTAAGGCTGGTCGCTCTCGTTGGTTGGGTCGCCGTCCTCACAACCGTGGTGTTGTTATGAACCCTGTCGATCACCCGATGGGTGGTGGCGAAGGCCGTCAGTCTGGTGGACACCCACGTTCACGCAAGGGCTTGTATGCTAAGGGTCTCAAGACACGTGCACCTAAGAAGCAGTCTAACAAGTATATCATCGAAAGAGCTAACAAATAATCAAACAAGAGTAAATTATGAGTCGTTCATTAAAAAAAGGTCCATATATCAACGTGTCGCTTGAGAAGAAGATTCTCGCCATGAACGAGAGTGGCAAGAAGACAGTTGTCAAGACTTGGGCCAGAGCATCAATGATCTCACCTGACTTCGTGGGACACACTGTTGCAGTTCATAACGGAAACAAATTTATCCCTGTTTACATCACTGAGAACATGGTAGGACATAAGCTCGGCGAGTTCTCTCCGACACGTCGCTTCGGTGGCCACTCAGGTAACAGAAAGTAAGCGGGTTTAAACCATTTTAAATATAGAAACAAATAATGGGAGCAAGAAAACATATATCGGCTGAAAAAAGAAAAGAAGCCCGTAAGAACTTGTACTTCGCAAAGCTCAACGGCGTTCCCTCTTCACCACGTAAGATGCGCTACGTTGTAGACATGGTTCGTGGCTTGGAGGTTAACCGCGCACTCGGCGTACTCCGCTTCTCTAAGAAGCAGGCTGCTGCTGACGTTGAGAAACTGTTGCGTTCGGCTATTGCAAACTGGGAAGCTAAGAATGACCGCAAGGCTGAGGACGGCGAACTCTTCATCTCTAAGGTGTTCGTTGACGAAGGCGTTACTATGAAGCGCATGCGTCCGGCTCCGCAGGGTCGCGGCTACCGCATCCGCAAGCGTAGCAACCACGTTACTCTGTTTGTTGATACCAAAACTAATGACGAAAAATAATAAGTAGAATGGGACAGAAAGTTAATCCAATAAGCAACCGTCTCGGCATTATCCGCGGCTGGGATTCAAATTGGTTCGGTGGAAAGAGCTTCGGAGACAACCTCGTAGAGGATAAGAACATCCGTACTTACCTCAACAAGCGTCTTGAGAAGGCTAGCGTTTCTAAGATCGTAATCGAGCGCACACTGAAACTCATCACTATCACAATCTGCACAGCCCGTCCGGGTATCGTCATTGGTAAGGGTGGTCAGGATGTAGACAAGCTCAAGGAAGAGCTCAAGAAGCTCTACAAGAAGGACATCCAGATCAACATCTTCGAGGTGAAGAAGCCTGATCTCGACGCTACTATCGTGGGCAACAACATCGCTCGCCAGGTAGAGGGCAAGATTGCTTATCGCCGCGCTATCAAGATGGCTATCCAGAACGTTATGCGCGCTGGTGCCGAGGGCGTGAAGATCCAGATCACTGGCCGTCTGAACGGTGCTGAAATGGCACGTAAGGAAATGTACAAAGAGGGACGTACTCCGCTGCACACTTTCCGCGCAGACATCGACTATTGCCAGGCAGAGGCCCTCACTAAGGTAGGTCTCCTCGGAATCAAGGTTTGGATTTGCCGTGGCGAGGTTTACGGTGACCGTGACCTCACACCTAACTTCACTCAGGAGAAGCAGAACGGTGGTTCAAACAACGGCCGTGGTAACCGCGGTAACCGCAAGAGAAACAATAACCGTTAAAAGTAAAAGACTACAATGTTACAGCCAAAAAGAGTAAGATATAGAAGACCTCAAGATGGACGTGGCAATAAAGGCAACGCTCACAGAGGCACACAGTTGGCTTTTGGTTCATTCGGCATCAAGACACTTGAGGCAAAGTGGATCGACAGCCGTCAGATTGAGGCTGCCCGTGTTGCAGTAAACCGTTACATGCAGCGTCAGGGTCAGGTCTGGATCCGCATTTTCCCGGACAAACCAATCACTCGTAAGCCTGCCGACGTACGTATGGGTAAAGGTAAGGGTGATCCCGCAGGATGGGTAGCACCGGTTACTCCCGGACGCATCCTCTTCGAGGTGGAAGGCGTAAGCTTCGACATCGCTAAGGAGGCTCTTCGCCTCGCAGCCCAGAAGCTGCCGGTTAAGACTAAGTTCATTGTAAGACGCGACTACGACAAAAACGCTTAATTTATGAAGATCAAAGAAGTAAGAGAAATGGATGCCAAGACATTGGCAGAAACTAAGGAGAACCTCCAGGAGAAGCTCTCTCAGATGAAGCTCAACCACACAGTTACTCCGCTTGAGAATCCATCACAGATTAAAGCTGTTCGTCGTGATATAGCACGTCTGAATACAGAGATCCGCCAGAGAGAACTTAACAAATAACAATGGTCCAGATGGAAACAAGAAATTTAAGAAAAACAAGACAGGGTGTCGTTATCAGCAACAAGATGGATAAAACCATTGTTATTGCAGCTAAGTTCAAGGAGAAGCACCCTATTTATGGTAAGTTCGTCCAGAAGACAAAGAAATACCATGCTCATGACGAGAAGAACGAGGCTAACATTGGCGATACAGTTCTCATCATGGAGACCCGTCCCTTGAGCAAGACCAAGAGATGGAGATTAGTACAAATCGTAGAAAAAGCTAAGTAAAATATGATACAGTCAGAATCAAGACTTACAGTATGTGATAACAGCGGCGCTCGTGAGGCTCTCTGTATCCGTGTCCTCGGTGGCACACGCCGTCGTTACGCAAGCGTAGGAGACGTTATTGTCGTTGCTGTCAAGAACGTTATCCCATCAAGTGATTTGAAGAAGGGTGCGGTATCTAAGGCTTTGATAGTTCGCACAAAGAAGGAAATCCGTCGTGCTGACGGCTCATACATCCGCTTTGACGACAACGCATGCGTACTGCTCAACAACGCAGGTGAGCTCCGTGGTAGCCGTATCTTCGGCCCCGTTGCTCGTGAGTTGCGTGCAGTGAATATGAAGGTCGTTTCTTTGGCACCTGAGGTTCTTTAATGATTAAAACGCAAACAAGTAATGAGTAAGTTACATATTAAGAAAAATGATACAGTCGTTGTTCTTGCCGGTGAGGATAAGGGCAAGACTGGTAAGGTGCTCAAAGTGCTGGTTGAGAAGAACCGCGCACTCGTTGAAGGTGTGAACATGGTTTCCAAGAGCACCAAGCCTTCTGCTAAGAACCCTCAGGGTGGTATCGTTAAGCAGGAAGCTCCGATTCACATCTCTAACCTCAGCCTCGTTGACCCGAAGAGTGGCAAGGCTACTCGCGTCGGCATCAAGGTTACAGAGGATGGCAAGAAAGTACGCATCGCTAAAAAGTCTGGGGAGGAAATCAAATAATGGATACAGCACAGTTAAAGAAGTTCTATGCTGAGAGCATCGCTCCAGCACTGAAGGAGCAGTTCAACTACTCTTCATCAATGCAGATTCCAGTTCTGAAGAAGATCGTCATCAACCAGGGTCTTGGCGATGCTACTCAGGACAAGAAAATCATCGACGTAGCCATCAACGAGATTTCAACTATCGCTGGCCAGAAGGCAGTTGCTACATATTCTAAGAAGGATATCGCTAACTTCAAGCTTCGTAAGAAGATGCCTATCGGCGTTATGGTAACTCTCCGTCGTGAGCGAATGTACGAGTTCCTCGAGAAGCTCGTTCGCATCGCACTTCCCCGTATCCGCGACTTCAAGGGTATTGAGAGCAAGTTCGACGGACGTGGTAACTATACACTGGGTATTCAGGAGCAGATTATCTTCCCTGAAATCAATATCGACCAGATCGACCGCATCCAGGGTATGAACATCACATTCGTGACCTCTGCCAACACAGACGAAGAGGGTTATGCTCTCCTCAAGGCATTCGGTCTTCCATTTAAAAACGCTAAAAACGATTAAGCAATATGGCAAAAGAATCAATGAAGGCTCGTGAGGTAAAGCGTGCCAAGCTCGTTGCTCGCTATGCTGAGAAGCGTGCCGCTCTGAAGAAGGTCATCGCTACATCTGAGGATCCTGCAGAGGCTTATGAGGCTGCTCGTAAGCTCCAGGCTATTCCTAAGAATGCTAACCCTATCCGTCTGCACAACCGTTGCAAGATCACCGGTCGTCCTAAGGGTTACATCCGCCAGTTCGGCATTTCTCGTATTCAGTTCCGTGAGATGGCTTCACAGGGCCTCATCCCGGGCGTAAAGAAGGCAAGCTGGTAAACCACGCGCCACACATAAAGCTGGTAATTTAATTTTTTCACTTTAATATTGTCGGGGTAGTCCCGATTAATTAAACATTTTTATAAAATGACAGATCCAATAGCAGATTTTCTGACAAGACTCAGAAACGCAATCATGGCTCATCACCGTGTTGTAGAGGTGCCTGCATCTAACTTGAAGAAAGAGATCACTAAGATCCTCTTCGAGAAGGGTTACATCCTCAACTACAAATTCGTTGAGGACGGTCCTCAGGGTACAATCAAGGTAGCTCTCAAGTACAACGCAACCACAAAGACCAACGCTATCACTTCGCTGAAGCGTGTGTCTACTCCTGGTCTCCGCAAGTATGTCGGATACAAGGACATGCCGAGAGTAATTAACGGATTGGGTATCGCAATCCTCTCAACTTCTAAGGGCGTTATGACCGATAAGGAAGCTTCTGCCCAGAAGATTGGTGGTGAGGTTCTTTGCTATGTTTATTAATTGGAGGATTTAGAATATGTCAAGAATAGGAAAATTACCAATTAGTATCCCTGCTAACGTTACCGTCACTTTCGCTAATGACGTTGTAAGCGTAAAAGGTCCTAAGGGCGAGATGTCACAGAAGATAGACCCGTCTATCATCACTAAGATTGAGGATGGCCACATCGCTTTCGAGGTAGATGAGAACAGCCCTGTAAACTATAAGCAGAAGTCAGCCTTCCATGGTCTCTATCGTTCACTCGTTAACAATATGGTTATCGGTGTAAGCGAGGGCTATACTAAGGTTCTCGAGCTTGTCGGAGTCGGTTATCGTGTTTCTAACCAGGGCAACCTCATCGAGTTCTCCCTCGGTTATACTCACCCTATCTTCCTCGAACTTCCTTCTGAGGTTAAGGTAGAGGCTAAGAGCGAGCGCAACCAGAACCCGGTTCTTACTCTGGAGTCTTGCGACAAGCAGTTGCTCGGTCTTATTTGTGCTAAAATTCGTTCTTTCCGCAAGCCTGAACCTTACAAGGGCAAGGGTATCTTGTTCAAGGGAGAAGTCATCCGCAGAAAGTCTGGTAAGTCAGCTTCAGCTAAGTAACATTTTAAATTTTACGATCATGACAACAAAGAAAGTAGAAAGACGAATCAAAATCAAATATAGAGTTCGTAAGCGCATCAGCGGTACTGCTGAGCGTCCCCGTCTGAGCGTATTCCGCAGCAACAAGCAGATTTACGCACAGGTTATCAACGACTTGACTGGCACTACCATCGCTTCAGCTTCATCTCTCGGACTTGAGAAGATGCCTAAGAAGGAGCAGGCTGCTAAGGTTGGTGAGCTCGTAGCCGCTAACGCTATCGCAGCAGGTGTTTCCGCAGTGGTTTTCGACCGTAACGGTTATCTCTATCACGGACGTGTTAAGGAGCTTGCTGACGCAGCTCGTAATGGCGGTCTCAAATTCTAAACGATTATGGCAATGAATAAAGTAAAAAATTATAATGACGTTGATCTGAAGGACCGTCTCGTGGCTATCAACCGTGTAACTAAGGTTACCAAGGGTGGTCGTACATTCACATTCGCTGCTATCGTCGTTGTTGGTGACGGCAAGGGCGTAATTGGCTACGGTCTGGGTAAGGCCGGCGAAGTTACCGCTGCTATCGCTAAGGGTGTTGAGGCAGCTAAGAAGAACCTCGTTAAGGTTCCGGTGCTCAAGGGCACTATCCCTCATGAGGTAGAGGCTCGCTTCGGCGGTGCTCAGGTGTTCATGCGTCCGGCTGCTGCAGGTACCGGTCTTGTAGCCGGTGGTGCTATGCGTGCCGTTCTCGACAGCGTAGGCGTTAAGGACATCCTCGCTAAGTCTAAGGGCTCTTCTAACCCCCACAACCTCGTGAAGGCTACTATCGCTGCTCTCTCTGAGCTCCGTGATGCCTACACAGTAGCAGGTCAGCGTGGCATTTCTATGGATAAGGTGTTTAACGGTTAATAGGAGATTCATACAATGGCGACAATAAAAGTACAGCAGATAAAGAGCAAAATCGGTTATCCGAAGGATCAGAAGGCTACTCTTCAGGCTCTTGGACTCCGCAAGATCTCTCAGATTGTTGAGGTTGAGGATACTCCGAGCACCCGTGGTATGCTTCGCAAGGTTCACCACTTGGTAACTGTAGTTGAATAATAAAATCATTAAAGGAACAAATTATGAAATTAAATAATTTAAAGCCTGCTGCAGGTTCCACACACTCACGTCGTCGTATCGGTCGCGGTCCTGGTTCAGGACTCGGTGGTACTTCTACTCGTGGACACAAGGGTGCCAAGGCACGTTCAGGTTATAAGAGAAAGATCGGTTTCGAAGGTGGTCAGATGCCTTTGCAGCGCCGTGTTCCGAAGGCTGGTTTCAAGAACATCAACCACAAGGATTACTTCGCAGTAAACCTTTCTACTCTCCAGAAGCTTGCTGAGGAGAAGAACCTCACTAAGATTGGACTCGAGGAGCTCCAGGCAGCTCGCCTCACTAACGGCAAGGAGCTCGTTAAGGTTCTCGGCAACGGCGAACTCAAGGCTAAGCTCGAGGTTGAGGCTCACGCTTTCTCTAAGTCAGCTGAGGAAGCTATCAAGGCAGTTGGAGGTAACACAACTATTATCTAAGTAGATGAAAAAGTTTATTGAGACACTAAAGAACTGTTGGAGAATTGAGGATCTGCGTCAGCGGCTCCTCATTACTCTCCTGTTTACGGCTATTTACCGTTTTGGCTCGTTCGTTGTGCTTCCTGGCATCAACCCGAGCAAGTTGGATCAACTTCAGTCGCAAACAGCGGGTGGTCTTATGTCACTGCTCGACATGTTCTCTGGTGGAGCATTTTCCAATGCGTCTATCTTTGCGCTTGGAATTATGCCATACATCTCAGCTTCTATCGTTATGCAGCTACTGGCAGTGGCAGTGCCTTACTTCCAGAAGATGCAGCGCGAAGGTGAGAGCGGCCGCAAGAAGATAAACTGGTACACACGTATACTTACTGTGGGTATCCTTCTTGTCCAGGCTCCCTCTTACCTTCTCAACCTTAAGGCCCAAGCCGCTTCGGCTCTCGCCTCAGGTATCTCATGGCCTATGTTCATGATTCCGGCTACGATCATTCTCGCTGCTGGTTCAATGTTCATCCTTTGGCTTGGAGAGCGCATCACTGACAAGGGAGTTGGTAATGGTATCTCAATGATCATCATGATTGGTATTATCGCGCGTCTGCCTCAGGCATTCGTGCAGGAACTGGGCTCACGGTTCACGGCCATTTCAAGCGGCGGACTTGTGATGTTCATCATCGAGATCTTGGTTCTGTATGCAGTAATATGTGCTTCAATCATGCTTGTTCAGGGTACCCGAAAAATACCTGTACAGTACGCCAAGCGTCTCGTAGGTAATAAACAGTATGGCGGCGCTCGCCAGTACATACCTCTGAAATTATTTGCAGCTAACGTAATGCCAATCATCTTCGCTCAGGCGCTGATGTTTATACCATTGGTATTCGTACGCTATCAGAGCGATGGTGGTTCATCATGGGCTCAAGCTCTTATGGACAACCGTAGTCTGCCTTACAACTGCATCTATGTGATTCTCATCATAGCGTTTACGTATTTCTATACAGCTATTACTTTGAATCCTACTCAGATGGCTGAGGACATGAAACGTAACAACGGCTTTATCCCTGGCATTAAGCCTGGTAAGGACACAGCAGAATATATTGATACAATCATGACCCGCATCACTTTCCCAGGTTCATTGTTCATAGCATTCATCGCTATTATGCCGGCTCTCGCTGGACTTTTGAATGTACAGCAGGCTTTCTCGCAGTTCTTCGGCGGTACTTCACTGCTCATTCTTGTTGGTGTTGTTTCTGACACCATACAGCAGATCAAGAGTCACTTGCTGATGCGTCATTATGACGGATTGCTCAA
The DNA here is from genome assembly GCF_021531655.1 of Leyella stercorea. The sequence goes on from NZ_JADYUF010000023.1 coordinate 49,495, forward strand.
CTCTGGTCGCACTCGCAACGGAGTAGTTTCTGCATATTGATTTTATCTTTGAAATGAAGATATTTCTAAAAACAGAAGATGAAATTGAGCTGATGCGCAAGGCTAACCGATTAGTCGGAGCAACCCTTGCGGAATTGGCCAAACATATCAAACCAGGCGTGACGACCCTTCAACTGGATAGGGTAGCGGAGGAATTTATCCGTGACAACGGTGCTGTTCCAACGTTCAAGAATTTCCCTAATCCATTTGGAGGGCCGTTTCCCGCAAGTATCTGTACCTCTGTCAACGATGTCGTTGTACATGGAATTCCCGATGAAAAGACATTCCTCAAGGATGGAGATATAATTTCTATTGATTGTGGCACACTTCTTGCTGGTTATAATGGAGACTCTGCTTACACGTTTTGTGTTGGTGAAGTCAGCCAAGATGTCAGAGATTTACTGACAGTGACACGACAGTCACTGACAAAAGGTATTGAAATGGCAGTGGCAGGAAATCATGTCGGAGATATCGGCGATGCAATCCAAACTTTTTGTGAAGCCCATGGATATGGAGTGGTGAGAGAACTCACTGGACATGGCATTGGCAAGCAAATGCACGAGGATCCGCAGATACCCAATTATGGAAGGCGTGGCAATGGCGTCATGCTTAAAGAAGACATGTGCATAGCTATAGAACCTATGATAACTATGGGCGATAGAAAAGTATGGTTTATGCCGGACCGTTGGGGTATCTGTACTCGCGACGGGAAACCAGCCGCTCACTTTGAACATACAATTGCTATAAGGAGAGGCAAGGCTGAGATACTGTCTACGTTTGAAGAAATAGAACATTCCTAATATAGATTTTTAAATTATTTATGGCAAAACAATCCGCTATTGAGCAAGACGGCACAATCGTTGAGTCGTTGTCCAATGCAATGTTCAGAGTCGAGTTGGAGAATGGTGTGCAGATTATCGCCCATATCTCAGGCAAGATGAGAATGCACTACATAAAAATCCTACCCGGTGACAAGGTGAAGGTCGAAATGAGTCCGTATGACTTGACTAAGGGTAGAATCGTTTTCAGATACAAGTAACATTTTAAATATATGAAAACAAGAGCATCATTAAAGAAACGTACACCCGACTGCAAGATCGTTCGTCGTAAGGGTCGTCTGTTCGTTATCAACAAGAAGAACCCTAAGTTCAAAATGCGTCAGGGTTAAAACTCATTCCGAGGACCGGACATTTGTTACTCGTGACGAGGACGGTCTGGAACTCAAAAATAAACAAATTAATTAATCAATCAATTTTATTAAACAATGGCAATAAGAATTGTTGGAGTAGATTTGCCCCAGAACAAGCGTGGCGAAATCGCATTGACCTATATCTATGGTATCGGTCGAAGTAGTTCAGCAAAGATATTGGACAAAGCCGGCGTTAGCCGCGACCTGAAGGTCAGCGAGTGGAACGACGATCAGGCTGCCAAGATCCGCGAAATTATCGGCGCTGAATTCAAAGTAGAAGGTGATCTCCGTTCTGAGATCCAGATGAATATCAAGCGACTGATGGATATTGGTTGCTATCGTGGAGTTCGTCATCGTAACGGTCTTCCTGTTCGCGGTCAGAGCACAAAGAACAATGCCCGTACTCGTAAGGGAAAGAAGAAGACTGTTGCTAACAAGAAGAAGGCTACTAAGTAAAATTTAGTTGAAAGCAAAGTCATGTACTGTCAGTGACTGACAGGTAGGCTTTTAACTTTTAACTTTTAACTAAACAAAATTATGGCAAAGAAAACAGCAACATCTAAGAAAAGAAATGTAAAGGTTGACGCTATCGGACAGCTCCATGTTCACAGCTCGTTCAACAACATTATTGTATCTTTAGCAAATAGCGAGGGACAGGTAATTTCATGGTCATCTGCAGGTAAGATGGGCTTCCGTGGTTCCAAGAAGAATACACCGTATGCAGCCCAGATGGCAGCAGAGGATTGCGGCAAGGTAGCATTCGACCTTGGTCTGCGCAAGGTAAAGGCTTACGTTAAGGGTCCGGGTAACGGTCGTGAGTCTGCTATCCGTGGCGTTCACAGCTGCGGTATCGAGGTGACAGAGATCGTTGACGTTACTCCGCTTCCACACAACGGATGCCGTCCTCCGAAGCGTCGTAAGGTCTAAATTTCCCTTTGCAGACTCTTATTATTCTGGGTCTGCAACTCTTTAAAGATACAAATAACAATAAAGCATATTATTTATTATGGCTAGATATATAGGTCCGAAATCTAAAATTGCACGCCGTTTTGGTGAATCCATCTTCGGCGCTGACAAAGTTTTGTCCAAGAGAAACTTCCCTCCTGGACAGCATGGCAACAACCGTCGCAGAAAGCAGTCTGAGTACGCTGTCATGTTGGCAGAGAAGCAGAAGGCAAAGTATACTTACGGTGTTCTCGAGCGTCAGTTCCGTAACATGTTCGAGAAGGCAGCTAAGGCTGACGGTATCACCGGTGAGGTTTTGCTTCAGAATCTTGAAAGCCGTTTGGATAACGTAGTGTTCCGTTTGGGTATTGCTCCTACTCGTGCAGCTGCTCGCCAGCTTGTTGGCCACAAGCACATTGTGGTTGACGGTCAGGTAGTGAATATTCCTTCATATGCAGTTAAGCCTGGTCAGGTTATCGGTGTTCGTGAGAAGTCTAAGTCTCTCGAAGTTATCGAGGCTGCTCTCGCTGGTTATAACCACAGCAAGTATCCTTGGATTGAATGGGACCAGAACACAAAGAGCGGTAAGTTCCTCCACAAGCCGGAGCGTGCCGATATCCCTGAGAACATTAAGGAACAGTTAATCGTTGAGTTGTACTCTAAATAATCATTAAATTAATGGCGATATTAGCATTTCAAAAACCTGACAAAGTTGTAATGTTGGATTCCAACGACAAGTTCGGCAAGTTCGAATTCCGTCCGTTGGAGCCAGGATTCGGTGTTACCATCGGTAACTCCCTGCGCCGCATTCTGCTTTCGTCGCTGGAGGGTTATGCTATCAATACCATCAAAATTGCTGGTGTTGAGCATGAGTTCTCTTCAGTTCCAGGCGTTAAGGAGGATGTAACTAACATTATCTTGAATTTGAAGCAAGTAAGATTCAAGCAAGTAGTAGAAGAATTCGAGAACGAAAAAGTTAGTATCACCGTTGAGAATTCAACTGAGTTCAAGGCTGGTGATATAGGCAAGTATCTGACTGGATTTGAAGTGTTAAACCCTGATTTGGTGATTTGTCATTTAGATGTCAAAGCCTCTATGCAGATTGATCTGACCATCAACAAAGGTCGTGGCTATGTTACGGCTGATGAGAACAGAGAATACTGCACTGATATCAACGTAATTCCAATCGATTCTATCTACACCCCAATCCGTAATGTGAAATACTCAGTTGAGCCTTATCGTGTTGAACAGAAAACCGACTATGATAAGCTTATACTCGAAATCACCACGGACGGTTCCATTCACCCGAAGGATGCGCTTAAGGAAGCTGCCAAGATTCTCATACAGCATTTCATGCTCTTCAGCGATGAGAAGATAACACTCGAAAGCCCAGAGCACGAAGGCAACCAAGAGTTTGACGAGGAAGTATTGCATATGCGCCAGCTTTTGAAGACAAAGTTGGTAGATATGAATCTATCGGTTCGTGCGCTTAACTGCCTAAAGGCTGCTGATGTTGAGACACTTGGCGACTTGGTTCAGTATAACAAGACTGACCTCTTGAAGTTCCGCAACTTCGGTAAGAAATCGCTTTCAGAGCTTGATGATTTGCTCGAGAGTCTGAATCTGTCGTTTGGAACTGACATTTCTCAATACAAATTAGATAAAGAATAAAACAAAATGAGACACAATAAGAAATTCAACCATTTGGGTCGTACTGCATCTCACCGTAACGCTATGCTCGCTAACATGGCTATCTCGCTGATTATGCACAAAAGAATCACTACGACTCTTGCCAAGGCCAAGGCCTTGAAGATGTATGTAGAACCGCTGATTACACGCTGTAAGGACGATAGCACTAACTCTCGACGTGTAGTATTCAGCTATCTTCAGAACAAGTATGCCATTAAGGAGCTTTTTGGTACAGTTGCTGAGAAGGTAGGTGATCGTCCTGGTGGTTACACACGCGTTATTAAGCTCGGTACTCGTAAGGGTGACGCTGCTTCTATCGCATTCATCGAGCTCGTTGACTTCAACGAGAACATGGCTAAGACTGCTAAGGCAGGTAAGAAGACTCGCCGTAGCCGCAAGTCAGCAGAAGCTGTAGAAGCTCCTGCAACTGAGGCTCCTGCAATAGAGGCTACAGAAGAGGCAAAGGCTGAATAATTCGAATTATCGACTTTATCTCAATAAAAGAAGGCTGGTAGGACTGAAGAGTTCTGCTAGCCTTTCTTTTTTGTTTTATATTTATTGATATGAAAAAGACAGAATGCAAACTTCGTTTACTCCCACATTTTTATACAGATCTTATTGAGGCCGGATGTGATGAAGCAGGTCGTGGTTGCTTGGCTGGTAGCGTGTATGCTGCTGCTGTAATTTTACCCAAGGATTATGATAATCCATTGCTTAACGATTCGAAGAAACTCTCCGAGAAGCGTCGCAGTGAGTTGCGTGATCAAATTGTTCGTGATGCAGTAGCGTGGGCTGTAGGCGTTGTAACTCCCGAGGAGATTGACAAGATTAACATTCTTAATGCGAGTTTTCTTGCAATGCATCGCGCACTTGACCAGCTCACGGTTCGTCCGGAGGCAATTATTGTGGATGGAAATAGATTTAATCCTTATGGCGATGTTCCTTACACTACGATAGTAAAGGGTGATGGCAAGTATCAGTCAATTGCCGCTGCGAGTATTCTTGCAAAGACGTTTCGTGATGAATATATGTGCCGATTGGCTGAGGAATATCCTTATTATGATTGGCAAAGCAATAAAGGTTATCCAACAAAGGCTCACCGTGAGGGAATACGATTGCATGGTCAGTCTCCTTATCATCGTATGAGTTACAACTTGACTGGTGCAACTCAGTTGTCGCTTGATTTCGTCGAATAAACGTTTTTTAGGTTTATATGCATAACTGTATTTTGTAATCTTAATATAAGAGTTTACTTTGAATTTATAATTTTAAGTGCATAAGTGATTTATTTACCTACTCATTTGTGGAGGAGGTTGCTTTTGTTCAGCCTCTTCCTGTTTTGTGCTAAAAGTCTCTGTTTTAACACTTTATATATACTTGCTCTATGTGCTAAAACTCGATATTTGTAGAATTTTAGTACCTTGTCTGTAGATTTGTTTCATATGCTTTAAGTAACTGTTCAAAATTAATTTTACAAATATGAATAATTCACGAATAAGTTCGTACCCACAGACGCCAAGG
>NZ_JADYUF010000024.1 GCF_021531655.1 Leyella stercorea
GGCTTTCTGGGGGTGACGTTTTGGGCTTCTTTTTAGTTTTTCAACTTCTTCAATCTCTCCAAGACTTCCTCCGGAAGCTTAGCCGGCAGATGTTCCTCCGGATCGTAGAGCATTCCGGTGCAGATGCAATACTTGCGACCGGTGCGCTTGAGCACGTCTACATTGATGCAACCCTCGCATCCGCGCCAGAAAGCTTCGTCGTCGGTGAGGTCGGCAAACGTCACGGGATGATAGCCCAACTGGGTGTTCATCGCCATAACGGCAGCTCCGCTGGTGAGCGAGAATATCTTGGCATGCGGCCAACGGGTGCGGGCGAGCGTGAAGGTGAGGTCCTTGATGCGCTTGGCCACACCCAGTCCGCGGAACTTAGGGTCAACGATAAGACCCGAAGTGGTGACATACTGCTTGTTGCCCCATGTCTCGATGTAGCTGAATCCTACAAACTCGTCGCCGTAAAGGGCTATCACCGCCTTGGCTTCCTTCATCTTCGTAGCCACATATTCGTGTGTACGCTTAGCGATACCAGTGCCGCGAACCTTGGCGGCTTTCTCTATGGTATCAAGTATTGTGTCGACATATTTCTCATGTGATGCGTCGGCTACCATCACTGTTATATCTTCCTTGTTCATAATCGATTTTATCGAGTTTTGAATTTTGAGTTTTGAATTTTGAATTGTTGCCGTTGGCAATTTTGAATTTTGAGTTTTGAATTTTGAATTATTCGCGGCTTACGCCTGCGATTTTGAATTGATGAATTATGAATTGAGAATTGAAGAATAAGATTCTTGAAATTCAGAATTGAATAATTCACAATGCGCGAAGCGCACCAATTCAAAATTCAACATTCAAAATTCCTAAATCAGAATTCCGCTTCCATTCCCGGCACTATTGTGCTCAGCCCTTTTATCACCTGCTCCTGCGTCACACCCTCCTTAATCACGATGAAAATGGTGTCGTCGCCGGCTATCGTGCCGAGTATTTCGTCAATGTGTCCGTTGTCAATGTTGTATGCTATCGAACTGGCGTAGCCCGGTCGAGTACGTATCACACCCATATTGCCCGAGAAGTTGATGGAGCGATAGCCCGGAATACGGAGCATTTCCGATGCCATTCGCGGCGTGGGCACACGCTTGTACATGGTTTCGTTGGGCAGCACATATACATACCTGCCATTCATGCTGGCAGCCTTTGCCACCTTAAGCTGCTTGAAGTCGCGGCTCAATGTAGCTTGCGTCACGGCAAATCCTTCCTGGGCAAGAGCTGCAAGCACTTCGTCCTGGCTTCCAAGTTCCTTGCTCGAAATGAGCATCTTCAATGTTTCAATTCTGTCGCTTTTTAACTTCATATTTCTTGTATGGATGTATATTTATTCGTTTACGGATACAAAAGTATGTATAATTGAATAAATATCCAAACAATACGACATAAAAATTAAATAAAAAATTACGCTTTGTAAGATAACGGAAGATTTATTGTATATTTATGCAGTATAAGTATACATTAAGGAACAGATTGGTGTGGTGAAGAAAGAAATATGGATATGGCACAAAAGAAATATGGCACAACTCTCAGCGAGCTGTGCCATATTCCTATGTTTAACTAAAAAATAATTTTCGTAATGAATGAAGACTCTCACGAACCCTCATGGTTACCTGTTAAACAATCGTTCAATTTACCTTAAACCTAATAACTAAAAACCTAAATCTATTACTACTAACCTAAACAATCTATTAACCTTTTGACGATGCAAAGGTATGAAGATTTTGCTGTGTACGCAAACAATTCTATCAAAAACATTCATTTTCAACTCAAAAACTTGATGTAGAATAAGTCTGTAAGTCGCTAAACTACAGTTGAAGCGTCTGCGTACAGTATTTCAACACAGCCGGTCGGTGGGTGATGAATATTACAGTATGGCGATTGTCGTGCATCAGACTCTCGAGCAATCGGCATTCGGTGTCGGCATCGAGAGCTGATGTAGCCTCGTCGAATATCATTATCGAGCCCTCGCGAAGCAATGCGCGCGCTATGGCTATGCGCTGTGCCTGACCTTCGGACAATCCCCCACCCTGCTCGCCACACTTGGTGTCGAGTCCTAAGGGAAACGTCCTGACAAAGTCGGCGCAACTACGGCTTAGCACTTCCCACATTTCCGCCTCCGAAGCATTGGGGTTTCCGAGCAGCAGATTATCGCGTATGGTGCCACTCATGAGCGTGTTGCCCTGCGGCACATACACAAAGTTACATCGCATCAGGGATGTCAGTTCACGGGTTTCCACCTTATTATATATATATATGTTGCCGCTGGTGGGGCGCGACAGAGCCAGAAGCATGCGCACAATAGTGGTCTTGCCGGCACCGGTCTCGCCCAATATGGCTGTACACGTGCCTGGAGCAAAGTCGAACGAGAGGTTGTCGACGACATTGCGCGTGCCGTCCTCGTATCTGTACGTAACGTTCTGAAGCCGCAATCCGCACGGTGCCTGCATACGTTGGGGCTCGCCCTGCGGTTCAAGAGGTTCTTCGAGCAGTTCGATGAGTCGCTCGGCTGCGGTGAGCACGCCTACAAATGCCGGCGCGAGCTTGGTCAGATTGCGTGCCGGAGTCTGTATCTTGTTGACCAACTGCAGGAAGGCAGTCATGCCGCCAAACGTCAGCGTGCCTGCCGACATTCGCACGGCAGCCCATAGGAAGGCTACGAGATAGCCTATGGCGAAACCAAGATTAAGGACGAAATTGGAGAATATGGAGAATATGGTACGCTTCACTACATTGCTGCGCAGCTCCGACTGGGTGCTCTCAAGGCGCGTCACCATGTCGTCGCCAGCCTCAAGCGTCTTCACCACCATTCGGTGCTGCACCGTCTCTTGCATTGCCGACTGCACATGGCTGTCAGAATCGCGCACCAGTCGGGTCAGACTGCGCATGCGTCCTACGTATATTCTACTCGCGGCGAGGAACACGGGCATGATTGCCACAAGCAATACGGCAAGCGTATGGTCCATAACAAACATGCAGGCGAATGCACCTACAAACATAAGTATGACGGAGAGCGTGTTGGAAAGGGTCTCCGTGAGGAACGTAACTACCGTGGTCACGTCAATTTCGAGTCGGTTGAGCACGTCGCCCGAGTGATGCCGCTCCCTACTATGCCACTCTGCTTGCAGTATATGGGCAAGCATGCGCTGCTGCATACGGTTCTGCGCACGTACGCCGAGGATGTTGCGCACCCACACTCCGGCTATGCTCACGCCGAAATTGGCAAGTATGATGAATCCCATCAGCGCCACCGCCCAATATATCGAGTCGTGCTCGCTGCCCGAGGCTATGTCGATGGCATGCTTCACTGCCCATACCTGAGCCAAACTCAACACCACATCTGCCACACCCAACAACGCATTGAGCACCGACTGCAGACGATTGCCACGCAATTCGTGCCACAGCCAACGCACTATAAGGAGTGCCGGATACTTCGTTTTGGGAATTTTGAACATTCGGAATTTTGAATTTTGGGTTTTGAGTTTTGAATTGTTCCTAACGGAATTTTGAATTTTGAGTTTTGAATTTGGAATTATTCCTTTCGGAATTTTGAATTTTGAGTTTTGAATTTTGAATTATTCTCGGCTGACGCCTGCGATTTTGAATTGATGAATTATGAATTTTGAATTGTTTGTTTTAAATTTGAGAATTGTGAACTATGCAATTCAAAATTGAATAATTCCTAATCGCCAAAGGCGACAAACTCCTAACTCAAAACTCAAAATTCAAAAATGCCATAGGCACCAATTCAAAATTCAAAACTCAAAATTCAAAATTCTCATCTCTTATCCGCTCCCCACATCATCTTTTCGCGTAGCGACGAGAAGTAGCGCAGACCGTTGGGCTTTACTATGCGTGTTACGAACGGGGCGCGACTTATGGTTACTGCCGAACCCTCGTGCATCGTATAGCTGCGGCCGTCGATAGCTATAAGATAGTTGTGCGAACGCGATTCCACCTCCAGACGCACCACACTCTTGTCGCTGATTACAATAGGACGTATGTTGAGACTGTGCGGAGCTACGGGCGTGAGGCACAGCGTGCGGGTCTGCGGCACTATTATCGGACCGCCGTTTGACAGCGAATAGGCTGTCGAACCGGTAGGAGTGCTCACTATCAGACCATCCGCCTGATACGTAACCAGATAACTCTCGTCGATGCTTGTACGAATACTGATCATCGAAGCCACGTCGCGCTTGAGCACGGCAATGTCGTTGAGAGCATAATGACAGCCCTCAAAGCCGCCGCCTTCGGTGACTACCTGTATGGCGGTGTGCTCCTCAATGGCGTAGTTTCCGGCTATGATGGTGGCAAGCGCAGCCTCAACCTCAGCCGGCAACACGTCAGCAAGGAATCCTAACCTACCCATATTCACGCCAATGATGGGTATCTGCTTGGTGCCTACACGCACCGCTGCCTTGAGGAACGTGCCGTCGCCACCCATCGAAATGACAAAGTCGGCATCGAAGTCGTCGCCGTCGAACACGTCGACACCAGTCAGGTCAAGCATGTGCTCGGACGTAAGGAAGTCGTAAAACTCACGGTCGAACATCACACGCTCACCGCGCGACTTCAGAAAAGACAGCACACGCAAGAGCGAAGTCGACTTGCGCGGCTGGAACGAGTTGCCGAATATTGCGAATGTCAGAGGCTTGTCTGTCATCATATAAATATATATTTTTATTCGTTTTGCTATTTGAAAGTTACAAAAGTAATGAAAAAATCGCGTATCGAAAGGCTTGTTTTGTAATAAAAACGTAACAAATCGAACTTTTAGAGCTATTTAATTTCATTCTTTCACGCATTTTACTTAACTTTGTCTGACTCACACAACAAAACACATATGCAATACAGTAAAAAGCATTACTTCTTATTTTTCATTATCAAGGTATTGTCATACATCCCGTTCTGGGCTCTTTATGTAATATCCGACATAATGTACTATCCACTATACTATATCATCAGATATCGTAGAAAGATAGTACGCAAGAATCTGACCGAATCTTTTCCCGAGAAAAACCTTCACGAAATAGTATCTATAGAGAAAAAGTTCTACCACTTCTTTATGGACATGGTTCTCGAAAGCGGAAAACTTGCCACTATCTCACCCGACGAAATAATGAAGCGAATGAAGTTCTCCAACATCAAGATGACAAACGACTTGCTGGACCAAGGCAAGTCGGTCGACTACTTCATGGGGCATTACTGCAACTGGGAGTGGATGACCTCTATCGGACTATGGATTAAAGACGATGTGGTGTGTGCCCAGGTTTACCACAAACTCATCAATCCTACGTTCGACGAAATCATAAAGCAGATGCGCGAACGTATGGGCAATATATGTGTGGAGATGCGCGAGACGGCTCGCTTTGTGGCTAATATGGCATCGCAAAACAAGCCTTGTATGGTGGCTCTCATTGCCGACCAGTCGCCCAAGAGGAGACAAATCAAGCACTACGTCAAGTTCCTGAACCATACCGTCCCGGTATTGGTCGGTCCGGAAAAGATAGCCAAGCACTTCGGCCATATACCCGTCTTTGTCAACGCACGAAGAGTGAAGCGAGGCTATTACGAGTGCGTCTTCACGCCGCTGCACGACAATCCGTCGTCGCTTCCCGACTACGAATTGTCCGACATATACTTCAAACACCTTGAAGACGAGATACGCCGACAGCCGGAATGCTATCTGTGGACACACAACCGATTCAAATACGCAGAATACTACGAACACCAAAACAAATAAAAAAAGAATTATATGGATATTGATTTTGTGGTTACTTGGGTCAACATGGACGACCCTGAATGGCAGAATGAATTCGCAAAATACTCAGGCAACAGCAACAATACCAAGAACGGAGTGTCCAAAGCACGCTTCCGCGACTACGGATTCTTGAAGTATTGGTTTCGCGGTATAGAGAAGTTTGCGCCTTGGGTGCGCAAGATTCATTTCGTCACAAGCGGTCAGAAACCCGAATGGCTCGACGAGAACAATCCCAAAATCCACCTCGTCAATCATAAGGATTTCATCCCAGCCGAATTCCTGCCTACATACAACTCTGTAGTTATCGAACGCTATATGTACAGAATTCCTGGGCTGTCCGACCATTTCGTCTACTTCAACGACGACTTCTACATCATAAACCATATCACCCCAGAACGCTTCTTCAAGAACGGTCTGCCCTGCGACATTGCCGTGTTCGACTACAACCCGGCTTGGTCGCAATGGTATGTACGTATCAAGAACAACATAAAGATTATCAACCGCCACTTCAACAAGAAGGAAGTGATGGAGCGATGGCACGACAAGTGGTTTGACAAGAGCTACGGTTCGAAGGCACGCTGGAACTATCTGCTGCGCTTCTACAACAAGTTCATCACACTGCGTGTTCCGCACAACGCTCAGCCTTATCTCAAAAAGACATTCGAAGAGGTTTGGGCTGCAGCCGGAAAGGAACTCACCGAAACCTCGTCAAACCGCTTCCGAGCACTGACCGACTACACTCCCGAACTGTTCCGCATCTGGCAGATATGCAATGGCGACTTCGAGCCATACAACACATACAAGGACACCAAGATGTTCCCGTTGATGATAAAGTCGAAGAAGGCCATCAAGGCTATATACGAGCAGTCGTACTCGCTCATCTGCCTTAACGATAACGTTCACATACGCAACTATGACGAGGTGATGCACAACCTTAATGAGGCATTTCAAAGCATACTGCCGGAGAAATCAAGTTTCGAACTTTAACGAGTCTTTCAACCTTAATCTATGCATAAAGTATTAGCTGAAATCATAGCAGGAGTAATCCCGCACAAGATGACACGCAATCAGTGGCGTGGTATTCTGCGTTTCGGCGTGTTCAACGCCATAAAGCTAAACATCGACATACGCCGAAACCATACCACACCGGAGCATCATCTGGCTGTCTGCGCCATTGCCAAGAACGAGGGCCCGTACTTCAAGGAATGGGTGGAATGGCATCTGTCGCAAGGCGTAGACAAGTTCTACGTCTACGACAACGAGAGCACCGACGGCACAAAACAGATTCTCGAACCTTACATCAAGCAGGGTATTGTCGAGTATATCGACTGGCCTGGCTACCGACGACAGCTTGCCGCCTACGACGACTGCCTCAAACGCCACCGCTTCGACACCCGATGGATAGCATTCATCGACCTCGACGAGTTTATAGTCCCAATCAAGGATGCCTCCATACGCGACTTTCTAAAACGATTCGAGCAATTTCCAGCCGTCGAAATCAACTGGCTTGTATATGGCAGCGGAGGCAACAAAACGAAATCGTCGGAGCCTGTCATGAAGCGGTTCCGCTTCCACTCACAACCCGACCATTACCTCAACCGACACGTCAAGAGCATTGTCAACCCCCGAATGGTGTACACAATGATTGGCTGTCATGAAGTGGCGCGAATCAAAGGGAAGGCTGCCGACTCGCATGGCAACCCCATCACCCGTAACTTCAGACAACGAACACCGCAGCAAGACATTATACGCATCAACCATTATGCCGTAAGGTCGCTCGAAGAGTTCCGCGAAAAGCAGATGAGAGGACGTGCAAGCGGCACCCAGACTTCTGTGCCCATGGAGTATTTCAACCAATACGACCTTAACGATATTGAGGAACCGGCTCCCAATATCAGTAAAAACATATAATATACGTATATTATGACAGACAATAAAACCCAACCGCAGGTCATCGTTTCAATGACTTCGTTTCCTGCAGCCATCAATATTGCAGAGCAAGCTATACGCTCACTGTTGGACGGAAGCGTTCTGCCCGACAAACTCATATTGTACGTTACGCTGGCACAGTTTGCCGAAAACGAAATGCCACAGAGTCTCCTTGCACTTGCCAAGGAGAACCCCATATTCGAGATACGCAACTACGACCGCGACATACGGTCGTACCGCAAACTCATTCCGGCTCTGATTGACTTCCCCGATGCCATCATCGTCACCGTCGACGACGATGTTCACTATCACAAATATATGCTTAAGGAACTGCTCGAACTGCACGCACAGATTCCCGATGCAATCCTTGCACATCGTGCCAAGCGCATCAAGTACGGCAAACCGTACAAGAAGTGGAGCAAATATCGCTGGTATCACTTCCTGTTGAAGCGCATTCACCGCAGCTTCCTCAACATTCAGACGGGCGTAGGTGGCGTACTTTATCCGCCACACTCACTCAAAGCCGACATGATGGACGTAGAACTGTTCACCAAACTGGCACCAAGCACCGACGACATTTGGTTCTGGGCAGCAGGAGCAGCCAACGGTTATCCCGTAATTCCAGTTCCGTTCGGACGCAACAAGCCGCGCGGACTCGGCAAACCGAAGGAACTCTCACTCAAAACGAGCAACTTCAAGGCAGGAGTCGACCGCAACGTGAAGGCGTTTAACGCAATCTGCGAGCACTACCCGGAAATAAAACACATTGTAGAAAATCAGTAAAGAAACATCAATATGGATATAGACTTGGTTTATCTATGGGTTAATGGCAATGACCCGAAGTGGCAAGCTAAACGCGATGCGTGCATCGGACGGCCCACAGAACGACAAGAAAACTGCAAGGGCAGATATGCTGACAGCGGCGAACTGAAATACAGTCTGCGCTCTATAGAGATGTATGCGCCTTGGATACGCAAGATATTCATCGTGACCGACGACCAAAAGCCCGAATGGCTCAACACTGAAAATCCCAAGATTCAAGTGGTTGACCACAAGGAGATAATGCCTGCCGAGAGTCTGCCGTGCTTCAACTCGACATTGATAGAGCACTATCTCGACAAGATTCCGGGCTTGTCGGAGCATTTCCTCTTCTCCAACGACGACATGTATATAAACCAGCCCGTCACTCCGGCTACATTCTTCGCAGCCGACGGACTGCCTATAATGTATATGAACCGCAAGCCTTTCCGAAAGCTGGCGCTATGGTTTAGAGACAATGTTAAGGGCAAACCATTGAGCATGTATCTTAAGATTATAAGAAATGCAGCCGAACTTGTAGAGAAATACTACGGCACTTACTACGGATGCAAGCCTCATCACAACATCGACTCGTATCTGAAGAGCACCATAACATTCACAAACCGTAAGTTTGAGAAGGAGTTCAGCCCAATGGTACCGCACCATGTTCGTGCTGCTGACGACGTACAGCGAAGCGTATACTCTTATGTGGCTCTTGCCGAGAATAAGGGTCATCTGCGCTACGTATCACATAAACATTCGTTCCGTCTGCACATTGACAACCACAAACTCTACGAAAAGTTTGAGCGATACAATCCCGTTTTCTTCTGCATGAACGATTCGGAGTTTGCCAACGATGCCGATCGTAAGGCTGCAATCGACTTCCTCGAAAGCAAGTTTCCGAAGAAGTCGGAGTTCGAGAAATAAAGAGAGGAAGGGCAAACATAAACACAGCAATCTACCGGAACGGCGGACTCCCGTCCGACGCGCAGCAACAAACCCACAACTAAAAGGCTGGCTGTGCGTCGGACGGGAGTCCGCCGTTCCGTTTTATTATATGCGGTTCATATTTACTCGCTTAATTTCTGTCCTGCTGCCACTGCATAATACGCAGCTTTTGCTTTAAATTCCACAGGGGTTGTTGCATTGTCGAACAATCCTGTCTTTACCATATCTGAGATGTAATGCACAAGTTTGTCGGCATCAGGACTGACCATTATTATTGCCAGAGCTTTGGTTCCCCTAACCAGAATAGCCCACTTAATGTTATGACTCCACATCTGCAAACGTTCCATATCACCATTTTCCTGATACATATTCTGAATTAGAGAGAGTCCGTTCAACAACGTCTCAAGACGTTCCAATTCATTAATCGACTTTGAAATGGACTTGCGATTGACATAATAATAATACAGTGGCAACTGCGTTATAGTCGTTTTAATTGGTTTCATTAATAGTTCCGACCACCAAGGAATGTCCTCATACTTCATTCCCTTTATAAACTTCACATCCTTTATAAGTGAACGCTTGAACAGATGACGCCACACAAAACAATGCTTTATAGCAAACTTCTGTTCAGGATGATTCCAGTCGGAAGCATATTTCAACGCATCGTCCGTCACTATGGTCTTTATTCTGCCAAGCCTGTACTTAAAAGGCGAACGCCAAGCACCTGCTTTTGCGGTATCCACTTTAAACAAACGCATTAGTTTCAGCTGTATGTTTCTATAGAAAGAGTTTCGATACCAGCTCACCATATCGGTACCGTCACGCTCAATCAGACCTACTGCTAACTCCAAAGTCTGCGGATGTATAAAGTCATCAGAGTCTACAAACATAACGTATTCGGCATCAGCAACAGCCATACCCTCATTGCGGGCATGCGACAATCCGCCATTAGCTTGATGAATCACCATAAAGCGCGAGTCATTAGCGGCATATTCGTCAAGTATGGCAGGGCTTCCGTCGGTAGAACCATCGTCAACACAGATGGCACGCCAATGCGTATATATCTGATCAAGCATGCTGTTCAGACAACGTCGTAAATACGGTTCTACGTTATAAACGGGAATGATAATATCAACTTTGTTAGCTTTCATAACTTGACTTTTAGGAGATACGTAAATAATAGAGTATTATTATGCAAAAATAATAAATATTTCTGACTCCATACATATATACAATGAGAAAAGTATTCAGTTCGCTTATTTGTTAACTTAGAAAACTGTATTTTTGCAAAAACATATTTTCAGAAATCATTTTCTAAAAAATCATTTTTACAAAATGAAAATCGGCACATACACAAGCCTTTCGCTTGGTATGTGCCAAACCTTTCATAAATACTGATTGTATATAGCCATAAGGATTAGAGCAAAGTATATGGCTAATACATATATACCTCTGTGCTTTTTGAATAGCTCATATTTAAACCTGTCTATCAAGTAGACAATGGATAGCAATACCCAACCCGTATATAAGATGAGCTCTTGCGCCTTAATCTGATTACTCCATAGCATTATAGCGAGCTGTATGAGAAAATAGATTCCTCCTACAATGAATACGACAAGGAGAAAGAAGCTTTTGTATATTTTTTCTAAGAGTAACATAAACTATATTTTTGCAAAAAAGCCGCGATAGACTTCACAGTCCGTCGCGGCCAAACTTAAACAACCAATAAAAGAAATAGATAGCTGTTAAGTTTTATTCTTATGTCTTTATCGGATGAACAGGAGTTCGCGATACTTAGGCAGAGTCCAGAGCTCGTCGGCAACGATAAGTTCGAGCTTGTCTATCTGATAACGTATCTCCTCCATCTTCGGAGCTACGGTGTCGTGATAGGCAATAGCCTTCTGGTGCTCGTCCTCAATCTTGTTGGCTACCTTGCGGGCATTGACCAGTTCCTCCACACCAGTCTCAATGATCTGTGTGCGTTCAGCCATCTCTTCGATAATCTTCTTGTTGCGTGAGGTCAGCTTGTCGGCCTTCTCGGCAGGGAAGATGTCGTACATGCTCTGTACGTTCTTTGCCAGACGGCTCTGATAGTGAGTGCATACTGGGATGATATGGTTCATAGAGAGGTCGCCGAACACACGTGCCTCGATCTGAATCTTCTTTGTATAAGTCTCCCACTTCACCTCGTTGCGTGCCTCAAGTTCCTTGCGGCTCATCACGTTCTGGCTCTCGAACATCTTGATAGTAGCTTCGTCGAGATAGCGCTCGAAGATTTTCGGGCAAGAGGTCTCGCAGTCAAGACCGCGACGCTTAGCCTCCTCAACCCACTCGTCAGAGTAGCCGTTGCCATCGAAATGGATAGGCTTGCAGAACTTAACATCCTCGCGTACAACGTCGAGCAATGCACTCACCTTGTCCTGACCCTTCTCGATGAGAGCGTCAACACGCTTCTTGAAATCCTGCAGAGCCTCAGCCACTGCAGTGTTCAGTACGATCATAGCTGAAGCACAGTTGGCTTCAGAACCTACAGCACGGAACTCAAAGCGGTTGCCGGTGAATGCAAATGGTGAAGTACGGTTGCGGTCGGTATTGTCGACGAGCAGTTCAGGAATCTCAGGAATGTCAAGCTGCAATCCCTGCTTGCCGGCGATGTCGAACAGTTCGTCCTTGTCAGAAGCCTCGATACGCGAAAGAATATCGGTGAGCTGACGACCGAGGAACGATGAAATGATTGCTGGAGGTGCCTCGTTAGCGCCAAGACGATGAGCATTGGTAGCACTCATGATGCTCGCCTTTAGCAATCCGTTGTGCTTATATACCGCCATCAATGTCTCAACGATGAATACGATGAAGCGGAGGTTGTCCATCGGAGTCTTGCCAGGGCCGTGCAGCAGTACGCCAGTATCGGTAGCGAGACTCCAGTTATTGTGTTTGCCCGAGCCGTTGATGCCTGCGAAAGGCTTCTCGTGCAACAGTACGCGGAAGCCATGATGACGTGCAATCTTCTTCATGAGCGACATGAGCAGCATGTTGTGGTCGATGGCAAGGTTGGTCTCCTCGAAGATAGGAGCCAGCTCAAACTGGTTGGGCGCAACCTCGTTGTGGCGTGTCTTGCAGGGGATGCCCAGTTCGAGAGCCTGGATTTCCAGATCCTTCATGAAAGCCTGTACACGCTCAGGGATAGCACCGAAGTAGTGGTCGTCCATCTGCTGGTTCTTTGCAGAGTCATGACCCATAAGCGTGCGTCCGGTAAGCATGAGGTCGGGACGTGCCGAGTACAGTCCTTCGTCAACGAGGAAGTACTCCTGCTCCCAACCGAGGTTAGAGATGACCTTCTTCACTTCCGGATAGAAGTAGTGGCAAACCTCAGTGGCTGCAACATTCACAGCATGCAGCGAGCGCAGCAGCGGAGCCTTGTAGTCGAGAGCCTCGCCTGTGTATGAGATGAAGATGGTAGGAATACACAGTGTATCGTCGATGATGAACACCGGCGAAGTAGGATCCCAAGCCGAATAGCCACGTGCCTCGAAAGTGTTACGAATACCGCCGTTAGGGAATGAGCTGGCATCAGGCTCCTGCTGTACAAGCAGCTTGCCTGAGAATTCCTCAATCATGCCGCCCTTGCCGTCGTGTTCGATGAAAGCATCGTGCTTCTCGGCTGTGCCTTCGGTAAGCGGCTGGAACCAGTGTGTGTAGTGTGTCACACCGTTCTCGTCAGCCCACTGCTTGATGCCCTTAGCTACAGCGTCGGCTATGGAACGATCCAGACGAGCGCCGTTGTCGATAACGTCGATGAGCTTTTCATAAACGTCGCGCGGAAGATACTTGTACATCTTGGCGCGGTTGAAAACGTTCTTACCGAAGAACTCCGATGGACGTTCAATCGGTGCAATCACGTCGACGGGTTTCTTGTTGAAAGCGTCGGCTACAACCTCGAATCTCAAATTTGCCATTGTTGTTTCTTTCTTTTATGTTGTTTGTTTTTAGTTTTTACTGAGCCTTACTGGGCCTTCTTAAGGCTTACTGAGCCTTGCTGGGCCTTACTGGGCCTTCTTAGGCCTTTTTAAGCCTTGGTGAGCCATTCTTTGAAGCTTTGTGGGGCCTTCTTATGCCTTGCTGAGCCATTCCTTGATGCGTCGCATTGCTTCGTGGCAGTCGTCGCGGTCGCCGAAGGCTGTTAGTCGGACATATCCCTCGCCGCTCGGTCCGAAGCCTACGCCCGGTGTGCACACCACGCCTACAGCATAGAGCATCTGCTCGAAGAACTTCCACGAGTCGATACCGTCGGGAGTCTTCACCCACAGATACGGAGCGTTGCGTCCGCCGAACACCTTAAAGCCCATCTGTGTGAGCTGTTCGTGCATGTAGTGGGCGTTGGCCATATAGTAGTCGATGGTAGCCTTCACCTGCTTCTTGCCCTCGGGTGTATAGATGGCGGCTGCGGCACGCTGCGATATATAGCTTGTGCCGTTGAACTTGGTCGACTGCCGGCGGTCCCACAGATGATTCAGTTCGACACGCTGCTTGCCGTCGAGCGTCACGGCTGTGATGTCCTTGGGGATGACGGTGTATCCGCAACGCACACCTGTGAATCCGGCTGTCTTCGAATAGCTGCGGAACTCAATAGCGCACTTGCGTGCTCCCTTTATCTCGTATATCGAGTGCGGTATGTTGTCGTCCTGGATATACGCCTCGTAAGCGGCATCATAGAATATGATAGTGTCGTTGTCGAGAGCGTATTTCACCCATTTCTTCAGTTCGTCCTTAGGCAGTACGGTGCCCGTAGGATTGTTGGGATAGCACAGGTATATCATGTCTACACGATGGTCGGGTATCTGCGGCACGAAATTGTTTTCGGCTGTACACGGCATATAGTTGACGTTGCTCCAGCGTCCGTTCTCAAGCACTCCGGCACGACCGCACATTACGTTCGAATCGATATATACCGGATAGATAGGGTCGGTCACTCCGATGGAGTTGTCCCAGCGCACTATCTCGCCGATGTTGCCCGTATCGCTCTTGGCACCGTCGTTGACGAACACCTCATTGGGGTCGATATGTATGCCTCGCGGTGCATAATCGTTCTTGACTATTGCCTCGCGCAGGAAGTCGTATCCGCGCTCAGGTCCGTATCCGTGGAACGATGCCTTAACAGCCATTTCGTCTACGGCCTTGTGCATAGCCTCTATTACTGCCGGACAAAGCGGTTGTGTCACGTCTCCTATGCCGAGACTTATCACCTTAACTTGCGGATGCGACACCTTGAAGGCATTCACCTTCTTGGCTATATCTGCAAACAAGTAGCTGTTGGACAGCTTCAGGAAATGTTCGTTTACCAGTGCCATACCTGTTGAATTTTGAGTTTTGAGTTTTGAATTTTGAATTATTCTCGGCTTACGCCTGCGATTTGGAGTTTTTGAATTTTGAATTATTTCTTTCGGAATTTTGAGTTGTTGAATTATTAATTCAAAAAATGAACAATTCCTAATCGCCAAAGGCGACAATTCAAAACTCAAAATTCAAAATTCAAAATTGCCGAAGGCTTACGGCAGGTTAACTTCTCCTTCAAATGCGAACGCTGCCGGTCCGGTCATATATACATGTCCGTCCTGCTCGTTCCATTCTATATGCAGGGTGCCGCCATCCATTGCAATGTCGCTTGTATGACCTCTGCGGTCGGTCAGTGCGGCTGCTACGGCTGTTGCGCAAGCGCCAGTGCCGCATGCCATCGTTATCCCACTGCCACGCTCCCATACCCGTGTGCGTATGGTGCCGTCGTCCATGAGCTGTGCAAACTCGATGTTGCAACGCTCCGGAAAGGCTGCGTCGCGCTCCATGATGGAGCCGTATCGGGCTATGTCGAGCGTCTGTATGTCGTCGACAAAGCACACGAAGTGCGGATTGCCCATTGACACGAACGTGCCGCGGAAGGTCCGGAAGTCGGCAGTGAGAGTGTCGCCTGCCTTCTCGTCATACTGCTTCTCGTTGTGAAACACGGGCTGCAGCATGTCTACCGTGACGCTTTCCACCTTATTTATATTATGGCCTTCATCGGCAAGATGCAGATTGAGCGTCTTCACACCCGACAGCGTCTGCAGTCGTATGGAGGTTTTACTGGTGAGCCCTTTCTCGTACAGATACTTGCCAATGCATCGCGACGCGTTGCCGCACATCATGGCTTCCGATCCGTCGGCATTAAAAATGCGCATCGAGAAATCGGCTTCTACTCCTTCATCGGGCTTGCCTATCAATACAAGTCCGTCGCTGCCTATGCCAGTATGGTATTTGCTCCATGCTATTGCAGCTTTCGACGGGTCGGGAATGGCATATTTCTGTGTGTCTACATATATATAGTCATTGCCAGCCCCGTGCATCTTTGTGAACTTAACCGACTTTACCATTTTGTCTATCTTTTTACCTTAAAGAATTACTCTTTGTCCTTTGCGTTTGCAAAATTACAACAATTTGCGCAATAGACAACAATTTAATTACCACATTTTCGGGTTAATTATCTTTAAGTTTCTATTTGTAAGCAATCTTTGATGTTTTCGTTTCAATTTGAAAGCGTAACGAATGTTTTAGTTTACAATTACACACACGTAGCAAGAACAAACTATTAAAATGCTACCTATATCTTGTTTTACATTTCTTTTTGTCGTACTTTTGCATCGTGACAGTTACATAATGCAACAATAAACATAGGATAACCAATAAAAAGAAAGTTATATGAAAAAGATTGAGGCAATTATCCGAAAGTCGAGATTTGAAGATGTAAAGCAAGCGTTGCTTGCTGCCGACATCGAATGGTTCTCTTATTACGACGTGCGCGGCATAGGCAAAGCCCGTCAGGACCGCATCTATCGTGGCGTCGTTTACGACACAAGTTCGATTGAACGTATATTGGTGTCGCTCGTGGTTCGCGAGAAGAATGTGGAGCGTGCCGTTAAGGCTATACTCGAAGCTGCACAGACGGGCGAGATTGGCGACGGACGCATATTCATCATACCTATAGAAGACGCCATACGCATACGCACCGGCGAGCGAGGCGACATAGCTCTGTATAATGCGGAGCAGGAAAAGTAGTTGCGCAAAGGCGCAATTGGAATTAGGAATTTTGAGTTTTGAATTTTGAATTATCGCCTTTGGCGATTAGGAATTATTCAATTTTGAATTTCCAGAATCTTATTCTTCAATTCTAAATTCATAATTCATCAATTCAAAATCGCAGGCGTAAGCCGAGAACAATTCAAAATTCAAAACTCAAAATTCAAAATTGCCGCAGGCAACAACTCAAAACTCAAAACTCAAAATTCAAAACTATGGAATACACAACTCTCGATACCGGCAACACAGCCTGGATGATTGTCGCAACAATATTGGTGCTCATGATGAGCATTCCGGGCATAGCATTGTTCTACGGCGGACTCGTCCGCCAGAAGAATGTGCTGAGTGTGATAATGCAGACCATGCTCATTGTGGGCGTAGTGTCGCTGATATGGGTGGCTATAGGCTACTCGTGGGCGTTCGGAACGGGATTCAAGGAGAGCGGCTCATGTCTGTGGTTCTTCATGGGCGGACTGGACAAGGCGTTCATGCACGGCATAACGACCCGCAACATAATGCCTTCGGGAATACCCGAAATGACGTTTGCCATGTTCCAGTGTATGTTCGCACTCATCACTCCGGCGCTCATACTCGGTGCATTTGCCGAACGAATCAAGTTCAAGGGCTACATGGTGTTCACCATTCTGTGGGTCATCATTGCCTATCTGCCTATGGCCCACTGGGTGTGGGGCGGCGGATTCTTGCAGCAGATGGGTGCCATCGACTTTGCCGGAGGCACCGTGGTGCACATCAACGCCGGCGTGTCGGCATTCATCATGTGCCTCATGATAGGCAAGCGCGACGACTGGCGCAAGGGACACCCTATCATGCCACACAACATAACGTTCGTGTTCATGGGCATGTCGTTCCTCTGGCTCGGATGGTTCGGATTCAATGCAGGTAGCGGACTGGCTGCCGACGGACTGGCTGCCAACGCTTTCCTCGTGACACACGTGGCTGCAGCGACGGCTGCCGTGACCTGGATGATTATCGACTGGACGTGCAACAAGAAGCCTACTACTGTCGGTGTATGTACGGGGGCAGTCGGCGGACTCGTTGCCATAACCCCGGCTGCCGGTTCAACCGACATTCTCGGGGCCTTCGCCATCGGCATCATCACCACCATTATATGCTTCATTATGGTGGCTGTGATAAAGCCCAAGTTCAAGTATGACGACGCTCTCGACGCATTCGGCGTTCATGGCATGGGCGGAATCATCGGCTCGATACTCACCGGAGTGTTCGCCACACGCTGCATAACGGGCGAAGGCGGTGCCGAAGGTGCCCTCTACGGCGACTGGCACCAGCTATGGGTGCAGACCGTGGCAACGCTCGTGAGCATAGCATTCAGCGCTGTTGTCACCTATATATTATATGTATTGGTAGACAAGACAATCGGAATGCGCGTATGCCGCCGCGTTGAAGAGGAAGGACTCGACATATACGAGCACGGCGAGAGTGCCTACAACTAAATATATAGGGAGTTAGAAAACTAAGTAAATGTGCTGACCTAAAATAATGACTATTCTTTTGATTCTGGGTGCCCTCTGCCTCGCGTGGCAGAGGGGCATCTTTGTTTTCAGAACGAAGGGAAAAGTCAGCATTTACAAATGTAGTCCTTTTGCACTGCAAAAGGGGTACTTTTGAGGAGCAAAAGGAGTCCTTTTGAGATGCAAAAGGAGTCCTTTCGGAGTGCAAAAGGAGTCCTTTTGGAAAGCGCCCCCTAAATGCTTGCTCAAACAAACAGCAAAAACCAATAAAAGAAGACAAAAATATGTGTGGAATTGTATCTATTTTCAACCTTCGGGAGCAGACTCCCGAGTTGCGCCAAAAGGCTCTGCGCATGAGCCGTAAGATTCGTCATCGCGGTCCTGACTGGAGCGGTATATACTGCGGAGGTTCTGCCATCCTGGCTCACGAACGCCTGTCGATAGTCGACCCCGAATCGGGCGGACAACCGTTGTTCTCGCCCGACCGCCAGCAAGTGCTTGCCGTCAACGGCGAGATATACAACCATAAGGACATACGCGAGCGCTACAAGGGCAAGTACGAGTTTCAGACGGGCAGCGACTGCGAGGTTATCCTCGCCCTGTATCGCGACAAGGGCATCGACTTCCTTGAAGACCTCAGCGGCATCTTCGCCTTCGCCCTGTACGACCAGGAGCGCGACGAGTTTCTGATAGCGCGCGATCCCATCGGCGTGATTCCTCTATACATAGGCTACGACAGCGACGGCACCGTATACGTTGCATCCGAACTGAAGGCTCTTGAGGGCGAATGCGAACGCTACGAACCCTTCCTGCCGGGCCACTACTACTCAAGTCGCGAGGGCAAGATGACCCGCTACTACAAGCGCGACTGGTTCAACTACGAAGCCGTGAAAGACAACAAGGCGAGCGTCAGCGCCATCCACGACGCACTGGAAGACGCTGTGCGCCGCCAACTTATGAGCGATGTGCCCTACGGAGTGCTGCTGTCGGGCGGACTGGATTCGTCGGTAATCTCGGCAATTGCCGAGAAATACTCCGAGCGCCGCATCGAATCGGACGGTAAGGAACGTGCCTGGTGGCCACGCCTACACTCGTTTGCCGTAGGACTGAAGGGCGCACCCGACTTGGCTAAGGCACGGCTTGTGGCTGACTACATAGGAACGGTCCACCACGAGATAAACTACACCATACAGGAGGGACTCGACGCCATACGCGACGTGATATACTTCATCGAGACCTACGACGTCACCACCGTGCGAGCCTCAACACCTATGTATCTGCTGGCACGTGTAATAAAGTCGATGGGCATAAAGATGGTGCTCTCGGGCGAGGGTGCCGACGAGATATTCGGTGGCTATCTGTACTTCCACAAGGCTCCCGACGCACGCGCTTTCCACGAGGAGACCGTACGCAAGCTGTCCAAGCTGCATCTGTACGACTGCCTGCGTGCCAACAAGAGTCTGTCGGCATGGGGCGTTGAGGGACGTGTGCCCTTCCTCGACAAGGAATTCCTTGACGTGGCTATGCGCACCAATCCCGAAGCCAAGATGTGCCCGGTCAAGACCATTGAGAAGAAGATTGTACGCGAGGCGTTCGCCGACATGCTGCCCGAGGAGGTGGCATGGCGACAGAAGGAGCAGTTCAGCGACGGCGTGGGCTACTCGTGGATTGACACGTTGAAGCAGATTACCGAGCAACAGGTGTCGGATGAGCAAATGGCTCATGCCGCCGAGCGCTTCCCCATCAATCCGCCACGCTGCAAGGAGGAATACTACTACCGCACAATCTTCGAAGAACACTTCCCCTCGGAATCAGCAGCACGCAGCGTGCCAAGCGTTCCGAGCGTAGCATGTTCTACCGCCGAGGCACTGGCTTGGGACAAAGCGTTCCAAGGCAAGAACGACCCCAGCGGACGTGCAGTAGCAGGTGTACACGAAAAGGCGTACTAAAGCAAAAAACCGGTAGTGCTAAAGACAGGCACTACTTCGACTGATTGAACAAATCAATCCATTTCTGAATAATTATATTAGGACTGTACTCAAGCGACTTCGCCACCACCTGATGGCGGAGTCGCTGCTTTTTGTCCTCATCCATGGCAGCAAACTCCAGCATCTTGTCGGCAAAAGCTTGCACATCGCCTTTAGGAGTAAGTATGCCGGCAGAACCATCTGTGCCGACTATACTGCGCACACCTTCACACATATCCATAGATATTGGCACTACACCATGCGATTGTGCCTCAATCAGACACAATGGAAATCCCTCGTACTCTGACACAAGACACAAGGCAGAAGCACGACGATAGTATTCAGCAGGACTTTGATAGCCCTCGAAACTGACACGAGGCAATCCCTTAGCCAACGACTTCAACCGCTTACCATCAGGTCCGTCGCCTACAATAACAAGACTCCAGTCGGGCAACTTGTCACAAATCATACGCCAGGCATCAATCAATCGGTCGATACGTTTGTCGGGATACGACAGACGACCTACATACAGAAACTCCTTACGCTTGTCGTAACAAACATCAGTAGCAGGCTGCTGCATGTTAGGAATTACATGCATATGCATGATATGATTTGACGACAATTTCAAATCGCGTACAATCTGGTCGCGATAGCCTTCGCACAAAACCATATAATCATCAAAAACATTGACAGTCTTAATATAGCGCTTGCGATAACGGCGTTCAAGCATATTGGTCTTTTCATAACGCAGATACTTTGCAAGATAATACTTCGCAGCCTTGACCAATCCCTTATGGCTATTCTGACGAGCACGCTGACGCTTTCTGAATATCTCCCAATACGGAACATTATGATTGGCATATATCGTCTTACATCCCATACGATGCAGCTCTTCAACAATATCATGCTGACACATCATAACGAATACCACCGTACCAATACCATTGGTACGAACGCCATCAAGCAAGAATGTCCAATTCTTTTTCAACTTTACGTTGCCAAGAGTAGGCGAAACAATTACATGAAAACGACTGTCAGAAGCAAGATTTGACGGCAACAATTCAGGATTGTACTCACGGACAAACACATAAACCTCATAGCCACCACGCTCCAACAGCGCTGTAGCAATATCACACGTAACACGTTCGGCACCTCCAATAGGGAACTCACCATGCACAAACGCCACTTTCTTAACTTCAGCCATATATCAGTTTTTGAATAAATGTTTACACTTAGAATACTATATTATATCAACCCAAGCAGCCTTTTCATCAACAATTTAAAAGCATCCTTGCGCATGTATTTTTTAATTTCTCTATTCGTTATCACATAGAACAATACCGTTATCAGATTTTTATGAAACAATTGAACAGCTTCCTTATTATTTCTATATGGTAGAAGCCACATTTTAAAATTAAACAGAAGGAAATATAACGGTCGTCTGTATGTACATTTAGTATATTTGTTATAATATCTGCTTACTATAGCAAGATTGCCTACAACCTCATTATAATTCCTTATTGTAGCATTCAATGTTGTCTGATGCGACGGTGTACTCATTCTCACATCGTAATTGTAACAAGCATTGGGACAATAGGCTATTACATTAGCAATATCGAACAACGGCAGAACAACACCCATATCATCGCCCATATATTTTTGCGGAAACTCATTTATATGCCCAAACAAATCATTACGAATCAGCTTGTTCCATAAACTCCATGATGTACGCATATACATCAAGTCATTTATTACTTGCTCCTTGCTTGCTTTTTCATCACGTAATCCACATATTTTATTAGCGTCACCTCCCTCTACAAACATATAGTCGCTCACTACGATATCTGCATCCTTTTCGACTGCTACATTATACATCGACTCATATAGATTGAGATCCACCCAATCATCACTATCACAGCTTATAATATAGTCACCATTAGCAGTTTGCCATCCACTTAGTCTTGCTAATGCCGATCCTTTATTCTCCTCGTGATGTACAATTCTTACCTGTTGTTTTCTTACAGGATAGTCGTTTATGACTTCATTCAGGATGTCTATCGACCTGTCTTTGGTGCAGTCATTAACGAATATATATTCAATATCGTCTAAGGTCTGTTCAAACAGACTGCGAGCACAACGCTCTATATATTTCTCCACTCCATAAACCGGAATAACAACACTTACTTTAGGCATATTTTATTATGTTTGTTTATGCAATTTCAATTATTAAGCAGAGGGTTGTAGCTTTTGATTTTACAACAAATCCATCCACATCTGCCCTACTCTTTCAGGGCTGTACTCCAACGATTTGGCTACTACTTGATGACGGAGTCTGAGTTTGGTGTCTTCATCAAGAGCAGCAAACTCAAGCATCTTGTCGGCAAAGGCACGGACATTGCCCTTTGGCACAAGCATACCAGCCGAACCATCATTGCCAACAATACTGCAAACGCCCTCTGACGAGTTCATTGTAATAGGCACTACACCATGCGACTGCGCCTCAATCAGACACAACGGGAATCCCTCATATTCTGACACAAGACACAAAGCAGAAGCGTGGCGATAATATTCATCTGGCTTTTGATAACCCTCGAAACTCAAACGAGGCAATCCTTCAGCCAAAGTCTCAAGTCGTTTGCGGTCGGGTCCGTCACCTACAATGACAAGACTCCAATCAGGCAACTTGTCATAAATCAAACGCCAAGCATCAATCAGTCGGTCAATACGTTTGTCAGCATACGACAAGCGACCGACAAACAGAAACTCCTTACGCTTGTCGTAGCATAATTCGGTAGCAGGTTGCTGCATATTCGGAATGACATGAATGCGGGAAGCATCAGACGGTGAAAGTTTCAAGTTATGCACAATCTGATTGCGATAGCCATCACACAACACCATATAATCATCAAAATGTTCAAGATCCTGCTTATAGAATTTGTTCCAACGACGTTCGAGCACATGCAGAACCTCATAGCGGAGATACTTAAACAAGTAATATTTTATAGTCTTTGCACGGCTTCTGCGAGCCTTCAGACGAACACGTTGACGACGGTCAGGCACCTCCCAAAATGCCGGACCATGATTAGCATAAATAGTATGACATCCCATACGCTTCAATTCATCGGCAACATCATGCAGACGTTGTACAACAAACACTACCGAACTGATGCCATTGGCACGCACGTTGTCAACTAAAAAATTCGGAATATCCGACAAATAGCGAACATCGGTATTTTCAGAAGCTATAACATGGAAACGATTGTCAGACGCAAGATTTGCAGGTAACATTTCGGAATTGAACTTGAGTGTTAAGACATAAACCTCATACCCACCACGTTCCAACAACGCAGTAGCAATATCACAAGTAACACGTTCTGCCCCACCTGATGGAAAAATCTCATGTACAAACGCAACTTTCTTCACTTCTTTCATATATCTAATTATGCAATGTATATGTATAATAGGATTAAACAAATGCAAATGTAGCCCAAATCAACGGAATAAACAAGCATATCAAACAGATAATGTGACAAAAAGACAAATAAAGCAGATTTTGGCATATTTCCCCATTCCCATATAGTTACATCTCCATATTCCTCCGTTCATTCTTCGTTCATCCTTCGTTGTGAACTCGATCATCCTCCGTTGTGAACTCGATCTACCTTCGTTAACGAAGCGTAGGCATAACGGAGGATGAACATAGGCAGAACGAAGGATGAGCGTAGGATAAACGAAGGATGAGCGTAGGCAGAACGAAGATGTAGTGAAGAGCGAACGAAAAAGCCCTACCCCGTCCTCTTCCCCAGCAGGGATAGGAGTAATTACACGAATTACAAGAATGAAGCATGCGATAAAGACAAGAGTGAGATTCGTGTCATTCGTGGTCTATACTTGGGAGACTTCAACACGAATTACACGAATCACACGAATGTAGAGCGAGTGGAATTCGTGGGGATAATTCATGGACAATTCATGGCTATTCGTGACAACAAAAATTTTACAATCTATTGCGTATGACCTTATTGGCTATTATTTATAGACTGAACAAACGGAATGAAATTGTTAAACTTGTTACAAAAACTGTTAACATTGCAAGGGCGATGTAATATTATGCAATATTTTTAGTACCTTTGCATCGGAATTACAAAAATGTAACCTCTGCATTGCAAATTACAAACCGAAGGTTGAACACTATTGTTAGTTCGACGATCACCTTTTGAAAGAATGATATACTCATTCTAATCTTAAATGCATCCTTAAAACAATGAATTTAAAGAAAACGATTAAGACATTAGCAATATCATTGTTCCTGGCAGTGGCTCCTAACCATGCCAGCGCACAAGACCTTATCGCACGACAGGCTCCCGTTGACCGCAAGATGGCTGCTGTAGACACTATCATGCTGCGCAACATCACTATCAAGGAGGAGACCGAATCGCCTGCATCTGAACTATACGCCAACTGGGACAATAAATACGCTCACCGCGCAACTGAATTGCCCGAACACTTCAACATCGACCTGCGCCACTTCTGCATGCCCACCACAAGCCGCGTCATAACAAGTAATTTCGGTTCGCGATGGGGACGCCAGCATAAAGGTCTCGACATCAAAGTGTATATAGGCGACACTATTCGCGCTGCATTCTCAGGCAAGGTTCGCATTGTACGCTACGAAGGTGGCGGATATGGCAAGTATATCGTGATACGTCACAACAACGGACTGGAGACCATATACGGTCACCTCTCAAAGCAACTCGTAGAGGAGAACCAGACTGTCAGAGCTGGCGAGGTAATCGGACTCGGTGGCAACACCGGACGAAGCACCGGTTCGCACCTGCACTTCGAGACTCGTCTGTGTGGCGTTGCACTTAACCCCGCATTGATGTTCGACTTCCGCGAGCAGGACGTAACGGGCGACTATTATGCTTTCAACCGTTCTACATACGACAACGAGTCGGCTAACGCCACTCGTCTGCGTGGTAAGCAGGATGGTTCGACTATTGCAAAGAACGATTCTAACGACGACTACGCTACCAACAACCGCACTACTTCAGGTCTGGACGACCAGATACAGTATCACAAGGTGGTTAAGGGCGAGACACTGGAAAGCATCTCACGCAAGCGTGGTGTTACTATCGCACAGATTTGCAAGCTCAACCACATAACAAAGAAGATGAAGTTGCGCCCAGGACAAATCCTGCGCTACTCATAATCAAACCGGAATATTACCAAATTTATTATATTAGATCGAGCGCGCCAGAAGAAACAGTGATGTTTCGTTCTGGCGCAGTTTTTTATATCAACATCTTCAATAAACAAACGGATAGCACTCATTCACTATGCTGTTGAAATTTTTCCTCACATGCAACAAGATTGGAGCGTTCACCCTCGGTGGCGGTTATGCCATGATTCCGATTATGGAACGCGAGTTTGTAGACAAGAATCAATGGATGGACCGTCAGGAGTTTATGGATATTATGGTGGTGGCACAGACCACACCTGGCATATTTGCCGTTGATATGGCAAGCCATATAGGCTACAAGCTGCGCGGCGTCTGGGGCGGTATTGTTGGTGCCGTTGGCATCGCCCTACCCTCTATCATCGCCATTATGATTATAGCCATGTTCTTCCATAACATCAAGGACAACCCTTGGGTGGAGAAGTTCTTCCGCGGTGTGCGCCCGGCAGTGGTGGCTCTGATTGCAGCACCGTGCTTCAAAATGGCTAAGACGGCTGGCATAACATGGCGCACCGTATGGATTCCGATAGTGTGCTGTCTGCTCATCGCCTTAGCCAATGTCTCGCCTATATACCTTATTATTATAGCTGGTGTGGCAGGGTGGCTTTTTGGACGTTGCACGAAGTGCAATTAGGAGTTTTGAATTTTGAATTTGGAGTTATTCTCGGCTTACGCCTGCGATTTTGAATTTTAGATTTTTGAATTTTAAGTTACTGTATTTGGCAATTCTGAATTCAAAACTGAATAATCACTAATCGACAAAGCCGATAATTCAAAACTCAAAACTCAAAATTCAAAACTGCTGCAGGCTACAATTCAAAATTCAATAATTCAAAATCGGCAAAGCCGACAATTCAAAAATCAAAACTCACAACTCAAAACTCTTATATGATTTTTCTGAAACTCTTTATAGTCTTCACCAAGATAGGAACATTCAATTTCGGCGGCGGTTATGCCATGCTGTCGCTTATACACAACGAGGTGGTGGTGAAGAACGCATGGCTTAGCAATGCCGAGTTTACCGACATCGTGGCTATAAGCCAGTCGACACCGGGTCCTATCGGTATCAATGCGGCTACATATGCAGGATATGTGGCAGTTCTGAATCAAGGTTATCCTCAATGGTTGGCAGCTGTAGGCTCAGTGATAGCGTCGCTGAGCATAATATGGTTGCCGTTCGTAATAATGATACTTATATCACGCTATCTCATCAACCACAAGGACTCGAAGATTGTAAAGGACATCTTCGCAGGCTTGCGCCCTACAATCGTAGGACTGATAGCTGCGGCTGCCGTGCTGCTTATGAACAAAGAGAACTTCGGATCGCCAACCGACAATGCCGTAAGCTTTGCCATAAGCATAGCACTCTTTGCCGCTACATTCTATTTCACCAAGTTCCGCAAGAGCAACCCCATACTCGTAATGCTCGTATGCGGACTCTTGGGACTCGTGATATTCTGATTCATCAGGAAAAAGTAATATAATACTACTTGCCAAAGTAATATATATTCGTTTGCCATTTAATATATATTCGTTTGCCAATGAATATATATTACTTTGCCATTGAATATATATTGCGTTTTTGTGGGATTATTTCATAATAAAAAACATCCTGCATTCCATGTGACAGAAAAACCCTGATTTGAGTTTGTATCACTTGGAATGCAGGATGAACCTATTTATTCCTCTATAGCCTCAGATCTGAACAGCGAGAAGTTGACGCTGCCATAAGCTCTGTGCTCAATAAAGCCCGGAATGTCGGAGAAGTCGTTCTTCTTGCCATGCTCGAATACAAGCAGTCCGCCGGGTTTCAACATTCCCTTTTCAAGAATCAAGCGTGGAATGGTGGGCAGTTCGGGCAAGGCATAAGGTGGGTCGGCAAATATCAGGTCGAACTGCTGCTTGCACGTCTTTATGAATCTGAACACGTCGCCACGTATCAGTATGTTGTCGTTGGTATCGAGCTTCTTCATACATTCACGGATGAATGTAGCATGGTCGCGGTCCATCTCAACGCTCACTACGGGAGCACAACCACGCGACAACAGTTCGAGCGAAATGCTGCCCGTACCTGCAAATAGGTCGAGAGCATTGGCTCCGTCCATGTCGACATAACCATTTATTACGTTAAAGATATTCTCCTTTGCGAAATCGGTTGTGGGACGCGCCTTAAACGAACGTGGAATGTCGAAATGACGTCCCTTGTATATACCTGTTATTATTCTCATAGTCTTGTTTATATTTTAATGGACATGCTTTATGTTCTTGATAAAGCGTCCCAATTCCTTCACCAGCTGTTCAAGTCCGGATATGTTGCCCGATAGACATAAAATGTCGGTGCGTTTCATTGCAAGCGTCTGCCATACATTCAATATATAGTAGGCTGCATCGGGAGCAAGCGTTGCATCGAACGAATTGCAGAAGCGCACCCTACCCTTTCGGAATGCACAGATGTCAATGCGCTTGTCGTGGAAATAGCAGAACAGTTTCTCCTGAAAGCCTCCCCATGACTGCTGACTGAACTGCACAAGTACGGGGGCAAGCAACGGCATGTACTGCACTCCACGGAATGTCTCGCTCAATACAAACCGCAAGTCACGGTTGACAGCATAGGCTGCCACTACACCGAGTTGCGCAATGGGATATGTCAGCACCTCATCCTGACGCATGTTTGAATTGGTGTGGGCATAAAGCAAAGCCACGTTCTGCACGTCGAATTCCTCTTGGGGAATGAGCAGCAACGGAGTGTCTATCACCACTAAAACTTCATCGTAGAGCGACTCTGACTGAGGCACAGCTGTCGACACCACATCGGCGTTGGCTCCGCCCGATAACGGAGTGAGATGAGTGGGGCGCTTGGCTTGCGGCAGTCGACACTCGGTCAATGCCTGGCGCAGATTGGCAGCCACGGCAATGCCCGTCTTCATGTTGTACTGCTCGTAGTCGGTCTGTCCCTCGATGACTGTGTTAGGGGCAGTAAACGTTATCGTAGTACGTGTTATGCGTATTGTCAGTTTCATAAGAGTAATTCTCTGTTATCAGTATTTTATCACCAATGCTTTGCCTTTCCGAATATCTTATGCAATCGGTTGACCACCGAGCGGCGTATGTGTCCGAAATTGCCGTAGCGCAGATTGAGCCACAACTCCTCCAATGAGCGACCTGCCTTAATCCACGGATGTCCGTAGGCGTAGGTGCGATACACCTTGTTCTTGAACGCCACATCCTCCACCACATAACGCGGATGGCGTATGTTGGCAGTGTCGATGTCGAAACGCTGCATGGTGAACAGTCGGCGCAAGCGTCGTGGCATGGTCTGCAGCGAACCGGTGTAGTGGGTCGACCCGTCAGTAGCACCGAGATTGTTTATCATATTGCACGTCGGCATAATGGCGAGACCTGAATTGAGAAGCATCGACGACCAGAATATGGTCTCGTAGTATGCCTTGCCCGACGCACGATGGTCGTAGCAGGCGTGCAACGTGTCGAGACAATAGCGACGCTGGTGCATAACGTCATTAAGCTGACGCATTGCATCGGGGTCGTCGAGAAAGGCGTAGGTATCGTCCCATGTATCGATGACGCGTCGCCATGATGCCCATCCCCATATAGAGAACACCGAGGTGAACATATAATCATAAGGACTGTCTACCTTCTCTTCTGGATTGAATCCTGCCACCATCCACACACGATTATCGTGTTCGTAACGGTCGAGCATCTGCTTACAGAACGGGAAGAACGACTGCGACGGCACGTCATCGTCTTCAAGCACGATGCACTTGTCGACTATAGAGAACGCCCACTTCTGCGATATATATTCAGAAGGATCACATCCGTAGTTGCGCTCCTGATATTTGCGATACACCTCACACTGCCAGTCGATATTCTCAACCACACGTCGGCATCCTTCAATGCCGGGCATATCGCGCTCGCCACGTGGTCCGTCCTGATAGAGGAACAGTCGTGAGGGTCGCGCCTTGCGCACTTCGTCGAACACCTTCTTTAGATGATCGGGACGATTGAAGAACAGTATGAGTACGGCGACGTCGGTTTTGTATGGTTGTAGCGTCATAAGCGTAATGTTGATTATGTTAATGATTAAACATGTATTGTCTATGATATGGCTGCCCAATTGACGTTGGTGTCACGCAACTGGCGCAGTCGGTTCCACAGCATTGCATATTGTGTGGACGTGCAAGTGGGGTCGGCATCGATGATGCGCTGTGCCTCCTGTCGTGCCAATGCAACGAGCTGACCGTCGCGTGCTATGTCGGCTATCTTCAGATCGAACGCAATGCCACTCTGCTGCGTACCTTCAAGGTCGCCAGGTCCGCGCAGTTTGAGATCAGCCTCAGCTATGCGGAATCCGTCGTTGGTCTGACACATTATGTCGATACGCTTGCGCGTCACTTCCGACAGCTTGTATGTGGTGACAAGTATGCAATAGCTCTGGTCGGCACCGCGTCCTACACGTCCGCGCAACTGGTGCAGCTGCGAGAGTCCGAAGCGTTGCGAGTCGAGTATCACCATCACCGAAGCGTTAGGCACATTCACGCCCACCTCGATAACGGTGGTTGCAACGAGTATCTGAGTCTCGCCGCTTACAAACTTCTGCATCTCGGCATCCTTCTCCTTCGACTTCATCCTGCCATGCACCTTGCTGATGCTGAACTCGGGGAAGATGTCGCACAGCGCAGCATATCCCTCTTCCAGATTCTTGAGGTCGCTCTTCTCGCTCTCGGTGATGAGCGGATAGACTATGTATACCTGTCGTCCGAGACGTATCTGCTGGCGTATGCCGTTGTAGAGCGATGTCATCTGGTTGTCAAACTTGTGTATGGTCTGCACGGGTTTGCGTCCAGGCGGCAACTCGTCGATAACGCTCACATCGAGGTCGCCGTATATTGTCATGGCGAGAGTGCGCGGAATCGGCGTGGCGGTCATGACAAGGATGTGTGGCGGATTCTCGCTCTTAGCCCATAAGCGTGCTCGCTGGGCTACTCCGAAGCGGTGCTGCTCGTCTATGACAGCAACGCCGAGACGCTGAAAGCGCACGGGGTCTTCTAGTATGGCGTGAGTTCCGACGAGTATGCGCACATCGCCCGATATGAGCCCATCAAGTACTTTGGTGCGCTGCTTGCCCTTCACCATTCCCGTGAGCAGTTCGGTGCGTATGTCCATACCATCAAGAAACTCGCGTATTGTGGCAAGATGCTGCTCTGCCAATATCTCGGTAGGCGCCATGATACACGCCTGATAGCCATTGCCCAGAGCTATGAGAATGGTCATAAGCGCTACGAGCGTCTTGCCCGAACCTACATCGCCTTGCAGCAGACGGTTCATCTGGCGGCCCGAACGCATATCGTCGCGTATCTCGTGCATCACACGTTTCTGTGCACCGGTGAGTTCGAACTTGAGGTTGTTAGCATAGAAGTCGTTGAACTCCTGCCCTACTTTGTTCAATACGTAGCCACGGTATTTGCGACGATGGTCGCTGGCGTAACGCAGAATGTTGAGCTGAACGTAGAACAGCTCTTCAAACTTGAGTCGTTCGCGCGCCTTCTGCATGTCCATAGCGTTGCGCGGATAGTGAACGCAACGCATAGCCTCATCGCGCGACATAAGATGCAGACGCTCCACGATGAATGGGGGCAGCGTCTCGGGCAATGGCGTGGCTATCTTCTGCAACATCGTCTTGACCAGACGCTCTATGTTGCGCGACGACATCCCCGCCTTCTTCATACGTTCGGTGGTGATGTAGTAGGGTTGCATGCCCATCTCTGAGAGCTGCAACTCTTTAGCAAGGTCGATGTCGGGATGTGCTATCTGATAGCGTCCGCCATATACCGAGGGTCGGCCGAAGACTATATACTCCACTCCCACCTTATAATTCTTGTATACGTATTGCGTGCCTGAGAACCATACAAGGTCCATAACGCCGTGGTCGTCGGTGAAGTGTGCCACGACACGCTTCTTGCGCGGTCCCATCTCAAACTCCTCAAACGACAGTATGCGTCCCTTTATCTGCACGAAGGGCATGTCGCTCGTCAATTCGCTGATGGCATATATACGACTGCGGTCGACATATTTGTAAGGATAATACTCCAACAATCCACCCCAGGTGCTCACCTCGAGTTCCTTCTTCAACAGCTCCTTGCGCTGCGGCCCTACACCGGGCAAATACATTATGTCTTGTGAGAGTATGTCCATCGCTGATACGAATTTTGAATTAGGAATTTTGAATTAGGAATTATTCTCGGCTTCGCCTGCGATTTTGAATTGATGAATTGTGAGTTTTAAGTTGAGCAATTCAAAATTGAATAATTCCTAATCGGCGTAGCCGACCAATTCAAAACTCAAAATTCAAAACTCGACTTATTGTTTGCAGAGTTCCTCTGCAAACAATAAGTCATAAGGCGTTGTGAGCTTTATGTTCTCACGGTTGCCGTCAACCATTGTTATCTTCATGCCAGCAGCCTCAGCCACTGATGCGTCGTCGGTGAAGTTGTCGCTGTATTCGGTATTGAATGCGCGCTTTATCTGCTGTATGTCGAATGTCTGCGGAGTCTGCACCGTGCGATAGTTGTTGCGCTGAACGTTATGTCCGCCTTCGTCATCAACAAAACGCAGAGTGTCTGTAACGGGCAGAACGGGTAGCGCTGCTCCATGCATACGCGCAGCCTCAAAGCATCGGGCTATTGTCTCTACCGATACAAAGGGACGCACGCCGTCGTGAATACCAACAACACCTTGTGCATCGTCAGGCACAGCAGCGAGTCCGTTCTTAGATGAATGGAAGCGTGTTTCGCCTCCATCTACTACGATGTGCTCTACAGCAAATGCGTACTTACTGCACAGCTGTCGCCAATAGTCCTGCTGCGAGTGCGGCAGAACTACAATGATGCCCAACTGCGGGTTGTACTGATTGAAACGTTCTATGGTGCGCATTAGCACCGGTCGGCCATCAACGGACAGAAACTGCTTGGGCAAATCGCCACCCATACGCAATCCCTTGCCACCAGCCACTATGATGATGTAATCCAATATTTAATGTTTAATTATTAATGATTAATGTTTAATTGACAGATTGTAATATCAACTCGTCACTTGTCAACTCGTCACTCGTCAACTAACCTTCGTACATCATTCCCTTCTTCAGCTCCTCTGCCACACGCTCACCCTTGAGCAGCGTCACAAGAGTATAGCCATATTCGAACGATGCACCAGGACCTTTGCCCGTTATGATGTTGCCGTCGACAGTGCAAAGAGCTGCTGTGTATTCGGCTCCTCCGAGCTGGTCTTCAAAGCCCGGATAGCATGTAGCACGTCTGCCACGCAACAGTCCGAGATGTCCCAACACCATAGGTCCGGCACAGATAGCACCTACCAAACGTCCAGCCTCAGCCTGACGCATTACGGCACGGCGTACACCTTCATGCTCATCGATGTTCTTTGCACCAGGCATTCCACCCGGAATGAGCAGCAAGTCAGCATCGGCAAAGTCAGCATCGGCAAACAGCATATCAGCCTTCACCGTCACACCATGAGCCGACTCCACCTCAATAGAGTCGCCAATGCTTACAATCTTCACTTCCACGCCACTTCGACGCAGTATGTCTACGGGAGCCAACGCTTCGATATCCTCAAATCCGTTGGCAAGAAATTCGTATGCTTTTGCCATATTATGTATATTTACTAAAGGTTTTTCAGCCGTCTTTGTTTTGGGGCGCAACACTCCGAACGGGTCGGCTGTCTTCTCGTCTTCCTCGTCGCGCTTCTTCAAAGAATAAAAACGTGCCATATATGTTTACTGTTTAATTAGCTCGGGTAATATAAACACCGAGTGAATCTTCTGTTTCTCCTTGGGCGGTATCTGCATGTAGTCGCGGTAGAGGTCGTGCAGATAGGCATCGGTATTGGCCGGTGCCGAGAATCGTTTGCCCTCAAACTCTATCGTTCCCAACGGGAATATGGAGTCGCGACGGTGCATTATGCCGTAACCGTTGTTGATGAGTATGTTCGACATGTATGTACCTGTGCGCTTGAAAGCGAAGGCTGCCTTCCACATCAGTTTGCAGAACTGGTAACGTGCGCCGAAGTAGAACAGCTCGGCTACAGCGCGCCACGAATACTGATGCGAATGATGCAGTATAGAATAGCAGCGCGACATGTCCTTGCCATACTTGCGACAGAACGCACGCGACACATTGGGATAGTCGATCATGGGGAATATGTCGACAAACAGGCCCTTGCAGTAGTCGAGCGAGAAGTCTTCGTTGCCCTCAACATAGAACGAGTTGAGATCGCGCACCTTCATTATAGGCTCACGCGTGTTCTCGGTGTCGGGTGTCTGCAGACGCAATGTTGGCGGCAACTCCTTGGGTGCCACCTCAGCAAAGCGTCGTGCATCGTCTTGCGGCATAGCTATGTCGATGTCGTCGTCCCACGGAATGAATCCGCCGTGGCGTACAGCACCCAGCAACGAACCTCCGTCGAGCCAGTAGCTTATATTGTGCTTGCGGCAGATGCGGTCGATTTCTTCGAGAATGCCGAGCTGTTTGAACTGACACGTGCGCAACTGCTGCTGCTTGAATTGTTCGAGATAGTTCATCTATCGTTGTTTTACCTTTTTGCTTTTCTACTCTTTTACTCTTCTCACGTCAATCACCTGTCCGGTACAGTCAGAAGCGAGAGTCTGCAAAGTAGCCTCAGCAACACGTTCGGGCATGAGCAGCGTATCGTCAGGTTCAATGCCGAAGTTGTGCTGACGCATAGGAGTCTTGGTACGTTCGGGGTTTATGCAGTTGATCTTGATGCCGTCGCTGTCCCACTCCTGCGCCACAGCCTGCACAAAGTTGACAATGGCAGCCTTGGTAGACGAGTATATGCTATAGAAGGCACGACCACGAGTGTACGAACTTGAAGTAAAGAATATCAGCTTGCCCTCGGTCTGCTTCAGATAAGGATAAGCCTCAAGCGCCACATTCACCGTACCCATATAGTTGGTCTGCACGGCGTTCTGTATGGTCTGATAGTCCATAGTGGCAAGCGGCTCCTTGTTGAGCACACCGGCTGTACATATCACATAGTCGATACGGCCAGCCTGCTCGTGGGCATCGGTCATGGCACGTACCACATCCTCGCGAACGCCTATGTCGATATGGTTTTCCGAACGTGAATAAGAGAACACCTTGGCACCGTTCTGACGCAGCATGTCAACCACACACTTGCCAATACCGTAGCTTCCGCCGAACACAACAGCCACCTTGTCGCGGAACACGTCGTTGACATGTGCAATCGAGTCGGGCTCGGTATTCTTCAGTTGGAACAGCTTGTCGAGCATATATGTATCCTCACGATATGTAAGCTTCATATTGCTCTCCTCGCCACGTACTACGAAAACCGGTTCGTCGGTATAGTGGCGCACTACGCCACAGTCGTCGGTAGTCTTGAATGCAGGGTCTTTCAGCGCACGTTCATAGGCTTCGGCTATGAGCTGACGGTCGAAAGCCTGCGGAGTCTGTCCGCGACGCAGACGTGAGCGGTCAGGGATAGATGTTATGTTGTCGTTGTCGTCAACTTCAATAATGGTGTCGGCAGAGGGTATTGCCACATCAATGGCACGATGGTCGGCAAGAGCATCAATCACATCGTTGATGATGCGCTGGCTCACGAGCGGACGCACGGCATCGTGGAATATGAGGTTCACATCCTCGTTGTCGTAAGCCTGTATAGCCGAGAGCGACGAGTCGTAGCGCTCCTTACCACCCTTTAGTATCTTCTTCACCTTATGCCACTTGTTGCGCAGCACGATATTCTCGAAGTCGGCTATGAGCATAGGGTTCGACACGATGGCAATCTCGTCGATGCGAGAGTTGTGTTCAAACACGTCGACGGTGTGTTCAACCACCATCTTGCCCGCCACCTTGAAGAATTGCTTTGGTGTGGAAATGCCGAGGCGCGATCCTACGCCTCCTGCCAGTATGACGGCTATATTTCTTTTCATGCTTTGTGAATTTAGGGTTTCAAATTAATAGCTTTTGCTTTCAGAACAAATCGGCGCTATTGTAGTTATCTGCGTGTCATACACAGACAATTATTGCATCTGCAAACTTACATAAATTTTCTGAGAAACGATTAATAATCGCTGCTTTATTGCGCATAAAACAAGCAATAATGAGAAATACACAAAAAAAATACGGCATCACTCATCAACGAGCAACACCGTAAAGCCTATGTTTAACTAAAAATCCTTTTTTCTAAAGATGAATGAAGATTCTCACAAGTCCTCATTGTTTTCCTGTTAAACAATCGATAAAATTTACCTTAAACCTAATAACTAAAAACCTAAATCTATTACTACTAACCTAAACAATCTATTAACCTTTTGACAATGCAAAGGTACTAACATTTTGTGACGTGGCAAGCGTTTGTACTATGAATATGAATATCATCATAGTTTTATTGATTTACATCAATACAGCGTGCACGAACACAACTTCATATTAACATATATCAACATATTCAGTCTGAAAAATTGTAAGCAAATGCGCCCGTTAAGTTACGATATAAAATCTCTTAACGGGCGCATTCATGCAAATATACGACAAGCCAAGGTATCGTTTCGGGGGATTATCACTTCTTGAAAACGGCTCTCACTACAAACCAAAGATGCATGCCTACGGTCATGAGCAGCCCGTAGTGGCGGCGCATCACGTTGAAGCGCTCGATGAGCGAAGCACGATGGTTCTTGTTGGTCATGCCTCCGTCGAGATAGTTGACCACTACCTGCGGCAGACGCAGCAGTGCCAGATGCTCGCGTTCGGCACGCTTCATGATGCGTATGCACCAGTCGACATCGGCAGAGAAGCGGTAGCGCAGGTCGTAGGGTTCGGCTTGGGCGAGGTCGGTACGTGCATAGAAAGCCTGATGGCACACGAGCATGCCATGACGGAACGAACGCCACGTGAGATTGTCGGGCGGAGCCAGGCGACGGGGATGCAACAGCTGTCCCTCATCGTCAACTATATTGGTGTCGCCATAGAGCACGGCGGGCAGCTTGCCGTCCGAACGGTTGTTCACCTCGATGGATATCTGCTCGAGTGTCTGGTCTGAAGGGAACACGTCGCCGGCATTGAGATAGACTATATAGTCGCCTGTGGCACGTGCAAGACC
The DNA here is from genome assembly GCF_021531655.1 of Leyella stercorea. The sequence continues at coordinate 36,454 of NZ_JADYUF010000024.1, forward strand.
TTTGTTCATAGCATCGTACAGACCACGGTCGGGTTCGGAGATGATGACCACCTCGTGCTCGTTCTCTTCCTCCTGGTTCTTGAGGCTATAGGCTTGCGCCATAGCCAGGGTGTTATCCTTGGATGCACCGTCGATGATGATGTGCTCTATCTGCTTCCACGACTGGCTGAGAACGCTGTCGAGCGTGCGGGCAAGTACTGCCGACGCGTTGTAGGTGCATGTTATGACTGAAAATTTTATCATTATTTTCTTATTGGTTGACTATTTATTAAACGATGTAGCGCTTCAGAGCTATCAGCTCGTTGTACACCTCGATGTAGCGCATGGCGACGCTCTGTCCGGAGTAGCAGCGTGTCACCTTGCTGACGCAAGCCGAACTGAGCTGTTCGGCGTCGGCCTCTTGCAGCACCCAGTTCATACCAACAGCCAAATCGTTGCTATCCTTGAAGTTGGCTACATAGCCCGTGCGGCGATGGTCTATCATCTCGGGTATGCCGCCCACACGGAATCCTACGCACGCCACTCCGCACGCCATAGCCTCCATGATGGTGTTGGGCAGATTGTCTTCGAGCGACGGCAGCACGTACATGTCTGCCGAACGGTAGATGTCGACTATACGGCGCTCGTCGCTGACATAGCCGAGCGGATAGGCTTTCAGTGCCAAACGGTCGCAAACGATCTGGGCGTTGCCGCCAAGCACGGCTACTGATGTATTGTCCTTGAGTTCGGGATGCTGCTTCACGAGGCGGTCGATGGCGTCGATGAAGTATTCCATGCCCTTGCGTTCGTCAGTAACCTTCTGCGAGACGAAGAGTATGATGCGGCCCTCGGCTGGCAGTCCGACGTTCAGTCGAGCCGCCTTGCTGTCGCCGGGGCAGAACATGCGGGTGTCGATGGTGTTGGGCACGGACGTCACACGCTGCCCTACGAAGAGGGCGCTCTGCTTTGCCTGCTCCTCAAGCCATCGGCTGCACGTGACGAAATGGATGTTGGAGTTGTGGTACAGGCGCTTCTTGCGCGTCCACACACGGCGCGAAAGGTCGTTGGCAGAACCGCATGCGGGCAGCAGCTGGCAGTTGTGGCATCCCGTACGGAATGCGCTGCAGGTGCGGGCGTAGTGGCATATACCCGTGGCGGGCCAAAGGTCGTGCATGGTCCACACCACCGGTTTGCCGCTGCGCAGTATCTTGCGGATAGAGCGCAGCGAGAGCATACCCTGGTTTATCCAATTAAGGTGTATCACATCGGCCTCCTTGAACTCGGGCAGGCGGGTTATGTCCGTTCCGGAATTGGCTGTATCTATCTCGAAGAGGTGCCGGCGCTGCAGGTGCAGGTGGAAGAATATGGTGAGACGTTCCCACAGAAAGTGCAGTCGTGTGAGTCTACCGTGTGGCAGCGGCACGACTGTTATCTGGTCGGTCTCCTTCTTGGCTACGAGCATCTTTGCCTTGACACCATTGTTGTTGAGTGCCTCCATAAGGCGGTTGGCTGCTACTGCTGCGCCGCCCGTCTTTTCGTTAGTGTTGACAATTAATACGCGCATATATTATTGGTTATTAATTTAGCAATTGCAAAAATACAAAAAAATGGCTGTAATCGCCACATTAACAATAAATTCATTCAAATTTGTCATATTGCCAATATTTTGCACTACCTTTGCAGCTCGAATTATGCATCATCATTCATAATGACTAACAAGATTCTTATAACCGGTGCCAGCGGTTTCATTGGCAGTTTTATTGTAGAAGAAGCCCTGCGCCGCGGCATGAAGGTATGGGCGGCAGTACGCAAGACCACATCGCGCCGATACCTCACCGACAGCCGCATCAACTTCATTGAGCTTGACTTTGCGTCGAAAGACGCGCTCAAGCAACAGCTCGACGGCCACACGTTCGACTATGTTGTGCACGCTGCCGGCGTGACCAAATGTATTGACAACGCCGACTTCCGACGTATGAACACCGACGGAACACGCAATCTGGTGGACGCTCTCATCGAACTGCAGATGCCGCTCAAGCGTTTTGTATTCCTCAGTTCGCTCAGCGTGTATGGCGCCATACACGAGCGACAGCCCTATCAGGACATTACGGAGAACGACTGTCCGCGTCCTAACACTGCCTACGGACGCAGCAAGCTTGAGGCAGAACGCTATCTCGACTCTATAGGCAACGATTTCCCTTACATCATACTGCGCCCGACGGGCGTGTACGGACCGCGAGAGAAGGACTATTTCCTCATGGCTGAGAGCGTGAAGCGCCACATTGACTTCGGTGCGGGATTCCGCCGTCAGGACATCACGTTCGTGTATGTGCTCGACGTGGTTCAGGCGGTGTTCCTGGCATTGGACCGTGGCATGAGCGGACGCAAGTATTTCCTTACAGACGGCGAGGTCTATCAGTCGGCCGACTTCTCGCGACTGCTCAAGAAGGAGATGGGCGTGAAGTGGATGCTGCGCATCGTGGCTCCGATATGGGTGTTGCGTGCCGTGACATACATCGGCGAGCGCATCGGCCGCATAACCCACAAGCCTACGGCGCTCAACAACGACAAGTACAACATTCTGCGACAGCGCAACTGGCGTTGCGACATCGAGCCTACGATGGACGAGCTGGGCTATCATCCGCACTACAAACTGGCGGACGGCGTGCGTCTGGCGGTGGAATGGTATAAGCAGAACGGATGGCTGTAAAAAACGAAACAACAACATAAATGAACTTCATAAAACAACTCTTCGCTATTGAGCAGAAGCCCAGACGCGGACTGCTTGCTCTCGAATGGCTCGTATTGGGCTACACTGTGTTCACGCTGCTGGTGGCTCTGTTCACTTATACCAATCTGCAAAACCCCGACTCCATGATATGGGGACGTGTGCGCGTGGTGGCTATGACCATAGCACTGTGGCTGGTCTACCGGCTCATACCGTGCCGACTGACGCAACTGGTGCGTGTCATGGCGCAAATGTCGCTGCTGGCATGGTGGTATCCCGACACCTACGAATTGAACCGCATGTTCAACAATCTCGACCACGTGTTCTGCGCATGGGAGCAGTCGATGTTCGGATGCCAACCCTCACTCTACTTCGCCGGGAAATTCTCGTGGCCCGTCATAAGCGAACTGATGAGCATGGGCTACGCCAGCTACTACCCGATGATTGCGCTGGTGGTGCTGTTCTATTTCGCCCGACGATACAACGAGTTCCAGCGTGCCGCCTTCGTAGTGATGGCTTCGTTCTTCATCTACTACATCATCTTCATATTCGTGCCCGTCGTCGGACCCACATTCTATTATAAAGCGGTGGGCGTGGACAACATCGCTTCGGGCATATTCCCGCAGCTCGGCACCTACTTCAACACCCATCAGGAGTGTCTCGCCACTCCGGGCTACACCGACGGATTCTTCTACGGACTGGTGGAGAATGCCAAGGCGGCTGGCGAACGGCCAACGGCGGCATTCCCGTCGTCGCACGTCGGCATCTCTACTGTGTGTATGCTGCTGGCATGCCACACCCGCCAGCGCCGTCTGGTGTTCTGTCTGCTGCCCTTCTACGTGCTGCTTTGCATGTCGACGGTGTACATCCAGGCACACTACGTGGTGGATGCGCTGGCAGGATTGGCATCGGGCGCTCTGCTCTACGCAGCACTCATGATGTCGACACGACGCATGTAAAGGCACAAATGCAATGAAATGGGAATCAAAAGCGTTAATATCAGAAGCTGAAGATTGAAATTTTTATTTGCATTACAATAACAGCATAATTTCAAAAGGACTCCTTTCGCAATTAGAAAGGGGTCCTTTTGCGTTGTAAAAGGACTCGTTTTGGAAGGTAAAAGGACTCGTTTTGGAAGGTAAAAGGACTCCTTTTGGAAGGCAAAAGGACTCCTTTTTTTTGAGTGTTGGACACACCCTCATCCTACTGATTTATACACGTTTATCGGTTAGCTTCAATCCATATTCCATGATTAAATAACACAACAAACGTAAACAACACAAAACCAACTCATACGGCACAAAAGCAACAGCCTCAAGATTCACAAACCCCAGCCCATACGGCACAAAAAAAACGCTGCAAGCATGACCCTTGCGAGTCTGCTTGCAGCGTTTCTGCATATCATTATTTTTTATTCTTCCGTCTTGTTGGCATCCTTAGAGTAGTCGGTCACATTGCGGCGGTTGGCCTGCATGCGATCGTAATCCTCCTTAGAACCTACAACTATCTTGTCCCACTGACGAAGACCAGTACCTGCCGGGATGAGGTGACCAGAGATAACGTTCTCCTTCATGCCCTCCAGATAGTCTACCTTACCACGGATAGCAGCCTCGTTGAGCACCTTGGTTGTCTCCTGGAACGAAGCAGCCGAGATGAAGCTCTTGGTCTGGAGTGCTGCACGTGTGATACCCTGAAGTATCTGGGTAGATGTAGCAGGAACGGTGTCGCGCACCTGAACGAGACGAAGGTCGCGGCGCTTGAGGCTTGAGTTCTCGTCGCGCAACTTGCGGGCTGAAACAATCTGTCCAACCTTGAGCACGTCAGAGTCGCCTGCGTCGACAACATATTTCTTACCCCAGATGCGGTCGTTCTCCTCAGCGAAGTCGAGCTTGTCCACCATCTCCTGCTCGAGGAATGTTGTATCGCCCGGCTCGTCAATCTGAACCTTGCGCATCATCTGGCGAACGATAATCTCGAAGTGCTTGTCGTTGATCTTCACACCCTGCAGACGGTAAACGTTCTGAACCTCATTAACGATATACTCCTGTACGGCTGTGGGGCCCTTGATGGCGAGGATGTCGCCCGGAGTGATGATACCGTCAGAGAGCGGAGTGCCTGCACGCACAGCGTCGTGCTCCTGAACGAGGATCTGCTTAGACAGAGATACGAGGTACTTGCGCTGGTCGCCAGTCTTTGATGTGACGATGATCTCACGGTTGCCACGCTTAACCTTGCCCATTGTAACCTCACCGTCGATTTCTGAAACGACTGCAGGGTTAGACGGATTGCGGGCCTCGAACAGCTCGGTAACACGTGGAAGACCACCGGTGATATCGCCTGCTGAACCTGCAGCACGTGGAATCTTGACGAGTGTAGTACCAGTCTTGACGGTCTGACCGTCCTCGCATACTACGTGACCACCCACCGGGAAGTTGTAGGTACCGATGATTTCGCCGTTCTTGTCGAGCACGTCGCAGGTAGGAACCTTCGACTTGTCCTTCGAGTCGGTGATGATCTTCTCGGTAAGACCTGTTGCCTCGTCGGTCTCAGCACGGAATGTGATGCCCTCGATGACGTCGTTGAAGCGCAGTGTACCTGCATACTCCGTAACGATGACAGCGTTGAACGGGTCCCACTTGGCGATGAGATCGCCCTTCTTCACGAGGTCGCCCTCCTTGAAGTAGAGTGAAGAACCGTAAGGCACATTCACTGCTGAGAGTGTAATATCTGTATGCGGGTCGATGAACCGAAGCTCTGACAGACGGCTTACTACCATCTGGCAGTTGATGTCCTTCTCACCGTTGTTCTCTACGAACGGAACGACACGCAGGTCTTCGAAGTGAATCTTGCAATCGTTCTTCGCAACGATAGATGCATTGGCGGCTGCGTTACCAGCCACACCACCCGCGTGGAAAGTACGAAGTGTAAGCTGTGTACCCGGCTCACCAATAGCCTGGGCTGCAATAACGCCCACTGCCTCGCCGAGCTGTACCATGCGCTGTGTGGCAAGGTTGCGGCCGTAACACTTCATGCAGACTCCCTTCTTGCTCTCGCAGGTGAGTACCGAACGTATCTCGACGCTCTCGATAGGAGAGTTTTCGATGGCCTTGGCAACTGGCTCGGTGATTTCCTCGCCGGCATGTACAAGCACCTCACCTGTAGAAGGATGGATGACATCGTGTACAGATACACGGCCGAGGATGCGCTCAGAGAGTGAAGAGACAATCTCATCACCGTTCTTGAGAGCTGTGCAAACGAGTCCGCGAAGCGTACCACAGTCCTCCTCGGAGATGATTACGTCGTGCGATACGTCTACAAGACGACGTGTAAGATAACCGGCGTCGGCTGTCTTCATAGCGGTATCGGCAAGACCCTTACGGGCACCGTGCGAAGCGATGAAGTACTCGAGCACCGACATACCCTCCTTGAAGTTAGAGATAATCGGGTTCTCGATAATCTGATGGCCTTCAGCACCTGCCTTCATAGGCTTTGCCATAAGACCACGCATACCTGAAAGCTGCTTGATCTGGTCCTTAGAACCACGGGCTCCTGAGTCGAGCATCATGAATACGGCGTTGAATCCCTGGTCGGCCTCTGTCATCTCCTTCATAAGGATGCTTGCAAGGTCGTTGTTGACATGGGTCCAAGTATCGATAACCTGGTTGTAGCGCTCGTTTTCTGTGATGAAACCCATATTATAGTTGTCCTGGATGTTGCGAATCTCTTCATGACCGCGCTCCACGATTTCCTTCTTTTCTGGCGGAATGATGATGTCGTCAAGGTTGAACGAAAGACCTGCCACGTAAGCCATGCGATAACCGAGGTTCTTGATACCGTCGAGGAATTCGCACGCACGTGCCATACCTACAGCCTTGATAACGTCGGAGATGAGTCCGCGCAAGGTCTTCTTCGAGATTACGTCGTTGAAGAAGCCGACTTCCTTCGGGATAATCTGGTTGACGATGACACGTCCTACAGATGTCTCCACCATGCGCTTCTGCATCTTGCCGTCTACCACATCGTCAACTACTACCTTAACCAGAGCGTGAAGGTCGCACTTACCCTCGTTGTTTGCGATGAGAGCTTCCTCGTCGCCGTAGAAAGTAAGGCCCTCGCCCTTTGCACCCGGACGTATCTTGGTGATGTAATAGAGTCCGAGCACCATATCCTGCGATGGTACTGTGATTGGAGCACCGTTAGCTGGGTTGAGGATATTGTGACTCTGGAGCATCAAAATCTGCGCCTCAAGAACTGCCTCGTTGCTCAACGGGAGGTGAACAGCCATCTGGTCACCGTCGAAGTCGGCGTTGAACGCTGTACAAGCCAACGGGTGAAGCTGGATTGCCTTACCCTCGATGAGCTTAGGCTGGAATGCCTGGATACCGAGACGGTGAAGTGTCGGAGCACGGTTGAGCATAACCGGATGTCCCTTCATTACGTTCTCAAGGATGTCCCAGATAACCGGCTCGCGACGGTCTACTATCTTCTTGGCACTCTTAACGGTCTTCACGATGCCGCGCTCGATAAGCTTGCGGATGATGAACGGCTTGTAAAGCTCGGCTGCCATAAGCTTAGGCAGACCGCATTCGCCCATCTTCAACTCAGGACCAACGACGATAACCGAACGTGCTGAATAGTCAACACGCTTACCGAGGAGGTTCTGACGGAAGCGGCCCTGCTTACCCTTCAACGAGTCGGAGAGCGACTTCAACGGGCGATTGGCATCACTCTTGACTGCACTCGACTTGCGTGAGTTGTCGAAGAGGCTGTCGACAGCCTCCTGGAGCATACGCTTCTCGTTGCGGAGAATCACCTCAGGAGCCTTGATCTCAACAAGACGCTTCAAGCGGTTGTTACGTATGATGACACGACGATAGAGGTCGTTGAGGTCGGAAGTAGCGAAACGGCCACCATCCAGCGGTACGAGCGGACGGAGTTCAGGCGGTGTGACGGGGATAATCTTCATGATCATCCACTCCGGACGGTTCACGTCCTTAGAGCCACGGAAAGCCTCAACTACCTGAAGGCGCTTCAAAGCCTCTGTCTTACGCTGCTGCGAAGAGTCGTTGTTGGCACGGTCGCGAAGCTCGTAAGAGAGCGAGTCGAGGTCGAGACCAGCAAGAAGGTCGTAAACAGCCTCTGCACCCATCTTGGCGATGAACTTGTTGGGATCGCTGTCGTCAAGGTCGTCGTTGTTGGGCGATACCTTGTTGTCGAGGATGTCCATATACTCGTCCTCAGAGAGGAGGTCCATCTTGTGCGAACCATTGATTTCCTCACCCTCCGAATCAGTACGTCCCTCAAGTATACCCGGCTGGATTACTACATACTTCTCATAGTAGATAACCTGGTCGAGCTTCTTTGTCGGCATACCGAGGAGGTAGCCAATCTTGTTAGGCAAAGAACGGAAGTACCAGATGTGGGCAACGGGCACAACCAATTCGATGTGTCCGCTGCGCTCACGACGTACCTTCTTCTCAGTAACCTCAACACCGCATCGGTCGCAGACGATACCCTTGTAACGGATACGCTTGTACTTGCCGCAGGCGCACTCGTAATCGCGTGTCGGGCCGAAGATGCGCTCGCAGAACAAGCCGTCGCGCTCTGGCTTGTAAGTACGGTAGTTGATGGTCTCAGGCTTTGTCACCTCGCCATACGAATTTTCCAGGATTTCCTCGGGAGAGGCAAGTCCGATGGTAATCTTCGTGAAATTATTCTTAACTTTTATATCTTTCTTGAAAGCCATATATTTCTATAGTTTTGGGATGTCGGGATTAATCGAGTTTGATGCTGAGACCAAGGCCACGGAGCTCATGCAGAAGCACGTTGAGCGATTCCGGTATGCCCGGTGTTGGCATCGGGTCGCCCTTGACGATTGCCTCGTAAGCCTTCGAACGGCCCACGGTGTCGTCCGACTTGATTGTCAGAATCTCCTGAAGTACGTGGCTGGCACCGAATGCCTCGATAGCCCAAACCTCCATCTCTCCGAAACGCTGACCACCGAACTGAGCCTTACCACCAAGCGGCTGCTGAGTGATGAGTGAGTACGGACCGATTGAACGGGCGTGCATCTTGTCCTCAACCATGTGACCGAGTTTCAAGAAGTATGTTACACCTACTGTAGCTGGCTGGTCGAAGCGTTCACCAGTCTCACCATCATAAAGATGTGTAGAGCAAAGGTGTGGCAAACCTGCCTTGTCAGTCCACTCAGAGAGGTCCTCAAGGTGGGCACCATCAAAGATAGGAGTAGCGAACTTAACGCCGAGCTTGCGGCCGGCAGCTCCGAGAATAGCCTCGAATATCTGTCCCAGGTTCATACGTGAAGGCACACCCAGCGGGTTCAATACCAAGTCGACGGGACGACCGTCCTCAAGGAACGGCATATCCTCCATACGTACGATCTTCGAAACGATACCCTTGTTACCGTGACGACCGGCGAGCTTGTCGCCTACACCAATCTTACGCTTCTTGGCAACGTATACCTTTGCCATCTGCAGAATGCCTGAAGGCAGCTCGTCACCGATAGTGATGGCAAACTTCTTGCGCTTGAGTTCTGCATCGAGCAACTTATACTTGCGGATGTAGTTCATAATGAGCTTCGAGATGAGCTTGTTGGCGTGCTCGTCGTCGGTCCAATCGTTCGACTGGATTCCGTCATACTCGAGGTTCTTAAGCATTGTAGTTGTGAACTTGGTACCCTTTGTTACGATTTCGGCACCTGAGTAGTCCTTAATGCCCATTGAAGCCTTACCCTCAGTAAGAGTGAGAAGCTTGTCAACGAGAATATCCTTCAAGTCGTCATTCTTTGCCTCATACTCTTCGTCAATCTTGGCAAGGATTATCTTGTCCTGCTTCTTCGACTCACGAGTCTTAACGGCACGTGCGAAGAGCTTCTTGTCGATAACGACACCGCTCAACGACGGATTGGCCTTCAATGAAGAATCCTTAACGTCACCTGCCTTGTCGCCGAAGATGGCTCGGAGAAGCTTCTCCTCAGGTGAAGGATCGCTCTCGCCCTTAGGCGAAATCTTACCGATAAGGATGTCGCCCGGCTCGATACGAGCGCCAACACGTACGATACCATTGTCGTCGAGGTCCTTTGTAGCTTCCTCTGATACGTTAGGAATATCGCTTGTGAACTCCTCCATACCACGCTTTGTCTCACGAACGTCGAGTGAATACTCGTCAACGTGTACTGAAGTGAGAACGTCGTCGCGAACCATACGCTCTGAAAGCACGATAGCATCCTCGTAGTTGTAACCCTTCCACGGCATGTAAGCCACGAGAAGGTTGCGGCCGAGTGCGAGCTCGCCGTTCTCTGTAGCGTAGCCTTCGGTAAGAATATCACCAGCCTTAACACGCTGTCCCTTGTTGCAGATAGGACGCAAGTCGATGGTCATGTTCTGGTTGGTACGGCGGAACTTAGGAATGCGATACTCCTTAAGAGCCGGCTCGAAGCTTACGAATTCCTCGTCGTCGGTACGATCGTAGAGGATACGTATAGTAGTAGCGTCTACATATTCTATTACACCTTCGCCTTCGGCAGTAATCATAGTGCGTGAATCCTCACAAACCTGCTTCTCAAGACCTGTACCTACGATAGGTGCATCATTGTGAAGCAAAGGTACTGCCTGGCGCATCATGTTACATCCCATGAGCGCACGGTGACCGTCGTCATGCTCCAAGAACGGAATAAGACCTGCCGAAACAGAAGCAATCTGCTGCGGAGAAACGTCCATAAGGTCTACTTCAGATGGAGGTACAACCGGGAACTCAGCGTTCTGACGACACTTAACGTTGTCGCGGATGAACGATCCGTCCTCGCGGAGCGGCGCGTTACCCTGACCGATGATGTGACCTTCCTCCTCCTCAGCTGTGAGGTAAACAACATCCTTGTTGTCGAGGTCGACGATAGAATCGTTCACCTTACGGTAAGGAGTGGCGATGAAACCGAGTTCGTTGATTGTGGCATACACACAGAGAGAAGAGATAAGACCGATGTTCGGACCCTCAGGGCTCTCGATAGGACACAGACGACCGTAGTGTGTATAGTGAACGTCACGAACCTCGAAGCCTGCGCGCTCACGAGAAAGACCGCCAGGACCAAGAGCTGAAAGACGACGCTTGTGTGTCACCTCGGCAAGAGGGTTGGTCTGGTCCATGAACTGTGACAGAGGGTTGGTACCGAAGAACGAGCTTACAACGCTTGAGATAGTCTTGGCGTTGATAAGGTCGGTAGGCTGGAACACCTCGTTGTCACGTACGTTCATACGCTCACGAATTGTGCGGCTCATACGAGCCAAACCTATAGAGAACTGGTTGCTCAACTGTTCGCCTACAGTACGAACACGACGGTTTGAAAGGTGGTCGATATCGTCGACGGTAGCGTTAGAGTTAACCAGCTGGATAAGATACTTGATAATCTCGATGATATCATCCTTAGTCAGTACGCGTACCTCAGAGTCGGTGTCAAGACCGAGCTTCTTGTTAATACGGTAGCGACCTACCTCGCCCAAGTCATAACGCTTGTCAGAGAAGAAGAGGTTCTGGAATACCTCACGAGCTGATGCGTCATCAGCAGGATCGGCATTACGGAGCTGGCGATAAATATAGAGCACAGCCTCCTTCTCAGAGTTAGACGGGTCCTTGGCAAGAGTATTGAAGATAATAGCATACTTGTTGGCAGCCTCGGCATCCTTATGGAGAAGTATAGACTGAGCACCCGAATCGAGGATATCATCAATGTTGTCCTCAGTAAGTTCAGTCTCACGCTCCATGATAACCTCGTTGCGCTCGATAGATACAACCTCGCCGGTATCCTCGTCAACAAAGTCCTCGTTCCAAGACTTGAGCACACGTGCAGCAAGCTTACGACCGATGGCAGCCTTCATGTTCTTCTTGTTGACCTTCATCTCCTCAGCAAGGTCGAATATATGAAGGATATCCTTATCTTGCTCGTAGCCCATGGCGCGGAGAAGAGTTGTTACGGGCAACTTCTTCTTACGGTCGATGTAAGCATACATAACATTATTGATGTCAGTAGCAAACTCAATCCATGAACCCTTGAACGGGATGATACGTGCAGAATAGAGCACGGTGCCGTTGGCATGAACGCCCTGACCGAAGAAAACGCCCGGAGAACGGTGCAACTGCGAAACGACAACACGCTCGGCACCATTGATTACGAAGGTGCCATTAGAAGTCATGTAAGGGATTGTGCCAAGGAATACGTCCTGAATGAATGTGTCGAAGTCTTCATGATCAGGGTCCGTACAGTAGAGTTTCATCTTAGCCTTCAAGGGTACGCTATAAGTCAGACCGCGCTCAAGGCACTCGTCAATTGAGTAACGTGGCGGGTCGATATAGTAATCCAAGAACTCAAGAACGAAATTGTTACGCGTGTCGGTGATAGGGAAGTTCTCAGAGAACACCTTATACAGTCCGTCATTCTTGCGTTCTTCAGGCGGAGTGTCCAACTGTAGGAAGTCTTTGAAAGACTTGAGCTGCACATCGAGAAAATCCGGATAAGGTAACGGATTATGGACGCTGGCAAAGTTTACTCTGTTATCAACAATTTTTGAAGCCATCAGAAGATATTATAGGGTGATAAAAATCAATGTATGTGAAAAGACACAAAAAGGTTAGGACCCGCCTACTTGGAAGATCCTAACCGTATGAAAATTTTGAAACGTATGGTTGCCGTTATTATTGTCCGTACACATTACGTACTCAGCAACCATCCGTTCTGGTTGTCAACGTAATGTCAAAATTACTTGAGCTCTACCTTAGCACCAGCCTCCTCGATAGCCTTCTTCAAGTTCTCAGCCTCGTCCTTAGAGAGACCTTCCTTGATCTTAGCAGGAACGGCGTCTACGAGATCCTTAGCTTCCTTCAAGCCAAGACCGCAAGCTTCCTTAACTGCCTTTACTACCTGGAGCTTTGCAGCACCTACCTCAGCGAGGATAACATCGAAAGATGTCTTCTCCTCAGCAGCCTCACCTGCAGCAGCAGGACCAGCAGCTACAGCTACAGCAGCTGCAGCAGGCTCGATGCCGTACTCTTCCTTGAGGACTGTTGCCAACTCATTTACTTCCTTTACTGTGAGATTTACCAACTCTTCAGCAATAGCTTTGATATCTGCCATTTTATTCTAAAATTTTAATTGTTTTTAATATTAATGTTTTGTGACTTGGAGATGTATTATTCAGGACGCTCGCCCAAAGTCTTAAGCACACCGTGAATAGTGTTTGCGCCTGACTGGAGAGCAGAAACAACGTTCTTTGCAGGAGACTGCAGCAATGCCACGATATCTGCGATAACCTCGCTCTTGCTCTTGAGAGCTACAAGTGCCTCGAGCTGGTCAGCGCCGAAGATAGTCTCCTCAGCATAAGCAGCCTTGAGTGCAGGTACGCCCTCTTTCTTGTATTCCTTCAGCAGCTTAGCGGGAACGTTAGCTGTGTTGCAGAACATAACAGCTGTAGTACCCTTAAGTGAGTCATACATCGGCTCGAAATCTATGTCGCTTGCCTGGAAAGCCTCACGGAGGAGACTGTTCTTAACGACGATCATCTTGATCTCGCTCTTGAAGCACTTGCGACGCAGATTGCTTGTAGCCTCGGCGTTGAGACCTGCGAGGTCAACAAGGTAGAAGTGAGAATATTCCTTCAACTTCGCACCGAGCTCAGCAATAATAGTATCTTTTACTTCTTTCTTCATTTTACAAAACTTTTAGAGTTACTCAACTGATTTAGGATCAACCTTGATACCCTTACTCATAGTGCTCGAAATAAAGATACTCTTGATGTATGTACCTTTAGCAGCAGCAGGCTTGAGCTTGATGATGGTAGCGATGAACTCCTTAGCATTCTGATAGATCTGCTCCGGAGTGAAGCTAACCTTACCGATTGATGTGTGGACGATACCAGCCTTATCAACCTTAAAGTCAATCTTACCCTGCTTTACTTCCTTAACTGCCTTAGCAACGTCCATAGTTACAGTGCCGCTCTTAGGGTTAGGCATCAATCCACGCGGACCGAGGATACGGCCGATAGGACCAATCTTACCCATGCAAGAAGGCATTGTGATGATTACGTCAACATCTGTCCAGCCGCCCTTGATCTTCTCGATATACTCGTCGAGACCAACGTAGTCGGCACCTGCCTCTTTTGCGGCAGCTTCCTGATCAGGAGTACAGAGTGCGAGCACGCGTGTAACCTTACCAGTACCGGCGGGCAGTGAAACCACGCCACGAACCATTTGGTTAGCCTTACGCGGGTCAACGCCCAAGCGTACATCAATATCGAGAGAAGCGTCAAACTTGGTAGTGGTGATTTCCTTTACCAGCTCTGAAGCCTCTTTCAGTGTGTATGCCTTCCCTGCTTCAACCTTGTCAGCTACTGATTTTTGATTTTTTGTCAGTTTCATTTCTTAAAAATTGAAGTTATTAAACATTTTCAGGGAAGTCTCCCTCTACAGTGATACCCATACTTCTTGCTGTTCCTGCAACGAGGCGCATAGCCGATGCTACAGTAAAGCAGTTAAGATCCTTCAGTTTGTCCTCAGCGATTGCTTTTACCTGCTCCCAAGTTACTTTACCAACTTTCTGGCGGTTAGGCTGAGCTGAGCCACTCTTCACCTTGGCTGCCTCTTTAAGCTGTACAGCTGCAGGAGGAGTCTTGAGTTCGAAGCTGAATGATTTATCGGTGTAGTAAGTGATAACAACAGGAATGATTTTGCCTGCCTTATCCTGGGTTCTGGCGTTGAACTCTTTGCAGAATCCCATGATGTTGATACCCTTTGAACCAAGTGCAGGTCCTACGGGAGGAGAAGGATTCGCAGCGCCACCTTTAATCTGTAATTTGATTAATCCAGCAACTTCTTTAGCCATTTTGTCTGTTAATATTTAATTTGATTAATATAAAAGAATTCTCACGCGTTCGTAACAATGCGTCAGCCTTCTTTTTCGACCTGCATAAAACCAAGCTCCAGCGGAGTTTTACGTCCGAAGATCTTGACCATCACCTTAAGTTTGCGCTTCTCGGCATTCACCTCTTCGATGACGCCACTGAAACCAGAGAATGGACCGTCTGTTACCTTCACGGTCTCGTCAACCATGTAAGGCACGTCTACGTTGTCGACAATCTCCGTCTCCTCGCATGTTCCGAGCATACGGTTGATTTCCGACTGAGGCACGGGTGAGGGATTATCCAAACCGCCAAGAAAGCCTAATACATTTGGCATGAAGCGCAGCGTGTGAGCCACGTCGCCTACGAGGGCTGCTTCAACAAACACATAGCCTGGAAGAGAAATCTTCTCTTTTACAACTCGCTTACCATTACGCAAAGTAGCGTGTTTCTCAAGTGGCAGTACCACCTGTGAAACATGCGCCTCGAGCAACGGATTGTGCTTTATCTCAGCGTCAATGTATTCTTTTACTTTGAATTCCTTGCCGCTGGCAGCACGAAGCACATACCATTTCTTTTCTGTTTTAGCCATTTTTCTTGAAACGATTAACCTGGGTATACCATTCCCATGACCCATTTGAACAACGAGTCCATAGCGAACACCACAACAGCAATGACAAGGGAAGCAGATAATACAATCACTGCGCTGTGGTTGAGTTCAGCATACTTTGGCCAAGTAGTTTTATGCGCAAGTTCGTCGTAGCAACACTTGCAATAATTTACTAACTTTTTAAACATATTATCTTCTTTAAGCACGGGAAGAGAGGCTCGAACTCCCGACACCTGGTTTTGGAGACCAGTGCTCTACCAACTGAGCTATTCCCGTAGGATAGTTCCCGATACATATATATAATGTAGAGCGGGAACTATTGTTATTTAGTCAACCTCCCGTATGGGAAGTCAGCTGATGGCGAATTAATCGTCGAGGATCTCTGTGATCTGACCTGAACCTACTGTACGGCCACCCTCGCGGATAGCGAAACGAAGACCCTGGTTCAGAGCAACTGCGTAGATAAGCTCAACCTCAATCTCTACGTTGTCACCAGGCATTACCATCTCAACTCCAGCGGGGAGCTTGATCTCACCTGTACAGTCCATAGTACGGAGGTAGAACTGAGGACGATACTTGTTGCCGAACGGAGTGTGACGACCACCCTCTTCCTTCTTCAAAACGTAGATAGAAGCCTTGAAGTGCTTGTGAGGCTTGATCTGACCCGGGTGGCAGAGTACCATACCGCGCTTGATCTCATTCTTGTCGATACCACGGAGGAGAAGACCTACGTTATCGCCAGCTACACCCTCGTCAAGGATCTTACGGAACATCTCAACACCAGTTACGACACACTTCTTGTCCTCACCGAGACCAAGGAGCTCTGTCTCGTCGCCAACCTTAACGCGGCCAGTCTCGATACGACCGGTAGCAACGGTACCACGACCTGTGATTGAGAATACGTCCTCGATAGGCATCAAGAAAGGTTTGTCGAGGTCACGTGGAGGCTCCTGAATCCATGTATCAACAGCGTCCATGAGCTCCATTACCTTGCTTACCCAAGGCTCCTTGCCATTGAGTGCACCAAGAGCAGAACCGCGGATGATCGGAGTTTCCTCCTCATAGCCGTACTGGTCGAGGATCTCGCGAACCTCCATCTCTACGAGCTCGAGCATCTCCTCGTCCTCTACCATATCGCACTTGTTCAAGAAAACGACCATGCGAGGTACGTTCACCTGGCGAGCGAGAAGTACGTGCTCACGTGTCTGAGGCATAGGACCGTCAGTAGCAGCAACTACAAGGATAGCACCGTCCATCTGAGCAGCACCAGTTACCATGTTCTTAACGTAGTCGGCGTGACCCGGGCAGTCTACGTGAGCGTAGTGACGGTTAGCTGTTTCGTACTCGATGTGAGCAGAGTTGATGGTGATACCACGCTCTTTCTCCTCAGGAGCGTTATCGATCTGGTCGAAAGACTTAACTTCCTCGCCGCCGAAACCCTTATCGTGAAGAGTCTTAGAAATGGCAGCTGTAAGAGTGGTCTTACCATGGTCTACGTGACCAATTGTACCAATGTTAACGTGCGGTTTGGTGCGCACAAATGTTTCTTTAGCCATAGCTTTCTATTTTATATATAAATTGTTTATTCTGTTTTTCTTCTGATTCCGGTTTAAGAAACAAGAAGTAGAGCTGTAACTGAGAGTTGAACTCAGGACCTCTTCCTTACCAAGGAAGTGCTCTACCACTGAGCTATTACAGCAACATTAGAGCGGAAAACGGGGCTCAAACCCGCGACCCCCAGCTTGGAAGGCTAGTGCTCTATCAACTGAGCTATTTCCGCAAAAGTGTTTTGAAAGTGGGTGGTGATGGATTCGAACCACCGAAGGCATAGCCAGCAGATTTACAGTCTGCCCCATTTGGCCACTCT
>NZ_JADYUF010000025.1 GCF_021531655.1 Leyella stercorea
ACTCATCAGGTTCCACCTGATAAACACCATATCCAAGTTGTGGCATTTACACGCCATTGCTTAACTTTATCTTCTTTATAATTGTAAAATCTTATAGTTGTTATTTTATCTTGTTATATTCCTCATCGCTCACAGCCTCCTGCCACTCGTTGGAGGTGTTCTCGCCAGGTATTTCAAAGGCGAGGTGGGCAAACCAGCTGTCTTTTGCTGCACCATGCCAATGCTTCACGTTGGCAGGAATATGGATGACTGTGCCTGGGATAATCTCCTGCGCAGGCTTGCCTTCTTCCTGATACCAGCCACGTCCGGCTACGCCTACCAGCATTTGCCCGCCACCCTTTGTAGCGTGGTGCGTGTGCCAGTTGTTGCGGCAACCTGGCTCAAATACATCTTCGTTCCATACCTCCTTTGCCAGATTGAATGCTGCCCAGGCTTTTGGCCAACCTGCGTAGAAGGCGATGTGGGTGATGATCTCTGCCGCTTCCGTGCGGGTGATGCCGTTGTTCTTTGCCGACTGCAAGTGATATTTCAGCGAGTTGTCGGTGATTCCTTGGCTGATGAGCGAAGTGATTGTTACCAAACTGCGGTCGCGCAATGAAAGCAGGTCATTGCGGCTCCATACTTCTCCGAAGAGGATGTCGTCGTTGAGGTGGGCGAACTCCGGGGCAAACTCGCCCAGTTGGGTGCGCCCTGCTGTCTGTACTATTTTCTTCATTGTATTATATTTTCAAATTCTTCTCCAGAAAACATCTTCGATGTAAAAAATAACAGTTATTCTATATATGCTTCCTTGTATTTATGCAGTCTTGCGATATTCGCTTGGTGTCTTTCCCGTCTGTGACTTGAAAAAGCGGACAAAGTGCTGAGGATACTCAAAGCCGAGGCGCTGGCTGACTTGCGTAATGGTTAAGGTTTCATCATCAAGCAGTTGGCGGGAAGCCGAAAACAGTCGGTCGTTGATCATACTCTTAGCGGTTTTGCCAGTCTCGGTCTTGACTAATTCGCCGAAATATTTAGGCGAATAGCAGCATTTGTCGGCAAAGTAGGCTACGGTAGGCAGCCCTTCACGCATCGCTTCATGGGCAATGTATTCATCGAGCAGAGAGATGAATTTCTTGACCACCGAATGATTTATTTCCTCGCGTGTGATAAACTGCCGGTCGTAGAAGCGCAGACAGTAGTTCAGCAGCAACTCGATGTTTGAAACGATGAGTTCACGCGAATGCCTATCTATAGGATGCTCGAGTTCCTGCTTAATCATTGAGAGCACATCACGGAAGATATTTACCTCGGCAGCGGATAGGTGTAGAGCTTCGTTGCTTGTATAGTCGAAGAACTCATAGCGGGAGATGTCCTTGCCAAGCTGGGTGCGGTTGAGCAGGTCGGGATGGAAAGCCAATACCGTATATTTTGCAACCGGAACTCCAGGAATGGGTTCAACATTAACCGACTGTCCTGGAGCAAACGAGGTGACGGTCATCTCGTCAAAATCATATTCAGTTCTGCCGTATGACAATTTACAGCCCTTGTTTTCCTTCAGAAAGAGGGCATAAAGTCCGTAGTGATGCACAGCTTTCTGAATAGGAGAGGTGTTCTCTACACGTGCAATGCTTACTAATGGATGAAGAGTTTCCACCCCAATGAAGTCGTTGAAGTCCTGTATAGTATTAAAGAATAATTCCTTCATAATCCTAAGCCTTTTAATCTTCTGCAAAGATACGTACATTCTCCAAAAGAGCTTATACCTGGTTTTCGGAAGATGTTACCATTATCGGGGATTTATTCCATTCTGCCATATTTCATTTCCACGCCTTCCTTATCATACTGCTTACGCTTGCCGGTTGGCGGCTCGGTAAGTGTGATGCGAACAACAGCCGTGCGTGATAGGGAACGGGCGATGCTCTGGTCGAAAGCATCCATGTGTTTAGGAAGGAAACGCTCACAGATTAATCTAAGACCATGAATTTTCTCTGCATCCTCGGTCACGATTTCTGCCTTGCCGAATGCGATGGCTGATTTGAATTGCAGGGTGAAACTGCCGTCCTTCGGACCAACTGTAGGCGCACAACGGGTTACGGCCGAAAGGCAAACCTCAGGATGAGCCTTGATTGCCTCCAGTTTCTTGCCTTCCAAGGCACCATGAAAATACCAGTTCACATCATCATCTGATGCGAGTGACAGGGGTAAACCATAAGGCTTGCCGTCTTCGTCAATGAAACTTACAGTTATATACGGAGCCTTGTGCATTACTTCCAATGCCCATACACTATCCATTGCTCTTGATTCTTTTCTCATTTTTATCCTAATTAATTTGATTATTTTTATCCTATTAATTTGATAATCTGTTTATCCGAAGCATCAGGCAGGATTTCTTTCAGATGCTCGAAAATCATCTGGTAAGATTCTTGGGGAGTGCGGTTGCATTGGCAAGCCTCCCTGCCATAGAGATCTTCGGGAGTATTGAGCAGCGACCATCCCCAGCCATATTCATGATTGTGCTTGTCACGAGGGTAGATGAAATCCTCGGTCACGATGTAAGTCGCCATTTCCAGTCGGGTGAGAAAACCGTCAAACTTGCTTCTCATTCCCTTGCCCGTGAAACCGCAGGCTTCCCGAAGTTCTCTCGTGATGAGACTGCCCGATGATTGAAGTGTACTGAGAATGGCTCCTTCTATTGATTCTTCATTCGGGCGAGGAAACTTGCTTCTTCTATAGTTGCAGAAGTCCGGCCACCATTCCGGGCTGATGAATCCTGCTTTCTTATTGAAGAACTTTCCGTACATACACGGCATTTCCTGTACAATTTCGCCTTTCCATTTCCATAGCGGCCAGTCCCAGCCGCCTTCAGGGAAAGTTACATATCGGCAATCCTCTGCCACGATGTCTTCGGCAGAGAATCCTACAATGCCGCTATCAAGGAGAGGGAGGAAGCCGATCTGCTGAATCAGCTCCATCATGCCTGTTGCTGAATATATTTCTGGAAAATTCATACGCTTCGTTCTTTATTTTATTATCAATTCATTCAGTTTGTCCTCTCTGATAATCTTCGGCTGAGCCTTGCCAGCGAGAATGAGAATCTTCTTGCCGTTGCGATAGATATGAAGCTGTCGTGAACGAACCACGGCAGTCAACTCATCATCGTTCTGTATGGCTTGCCAGATAGGATAATATACTCCCTCGGGTTCAAACAACTTCTTCTGAAGATGCGAGCAGAGGTTTGTTGTATCAATAGTTATTGCCATAAATTTCAAACTATTTGTTTCCAAAGATTCATATGCTGATACGCCATCAGCGCAATCTGTATCTCTTTAAAATCCCAACTCTACATCCTTGCCGAATGGTGCGAGCGAAAGCCCAGCCATCTTGAAATGCTGTTTTCCCCAAGGAATGCCGATGATGGTACATGCAAGAGCCAGACTTCCAGTGAAATTGTGGGCTACAAGACTTCTCATTTGCGGAAGAGTATCAGCGAGTTTCATAGTTGCAGAATTTATTTCTTTACGATTTCTTTTTCTGCTGCCAGCCAACCATTAAAGCCGGAATCGAGTTCTATTACTTTATAGCCGTTCTTTGTCAATATAGCTGCGGCATTCTTGCTTCGCTTGCCGCTTCGGCAGTTCACGGCGATTGTCTTGCTCTTTGGAAGAGTGGCGGTGGCCTTCTGCTCGAAGTCTGATTGCAGTACGTCAATGTTGATTGCGCCACGAATATGTCCATCGGCAAACTCCTCAGCGGTTCGTACGTCGAGACGGATTACTGTGGTGTCAGAAATGGCTTTCTCATAGTCATCTGCCGACAGACTCTTATAGCCTTTATTTTGCGCCTGACAAGAAAACAGGCTTAATAGCATGGTTATGATGCTCATGATAAATATTTTCTTCATATTACTTTGTTTCAAATTTCTCTTATTATATGCTTGATGGCAGCTATCGGGTGATACAAAATCATTCTCGGACCAGCCCAGCGCATCACTTTGCACATTCGTTCCTTCATCTGAGGGCTATAGCAATGAATGGGACACTTCTTGCAGGTTGGCTTGTTTTCGCCAAACTTGCAGCGTTCCAGTCTTGCATGAGCGTACTGTAGCAACTCTTGGCACTCAGGACATAACTCCTTGTTGCCCTCCTTCTTCCTGCAGTACAGCCGTATCATCTGCTCTACAACTCGCTGCTCTTCCTTTATTCTGTTCATATTTTCATTTTTTCTTACTTTGTAGAAAACTCCATAACGTGAATTCAACATGCAAGTGCAAATTTACTTAATTTGTTCGCAAAAGCACTCGTATCGGAAAGTTTGATTCTGAAAAAGAAGCCATAAATTATGCAATTTATCTTAAATACGAGGAACTCATCAATTGGAATGCCTGATTTATGCATATAAGTTCTTTGCCAGTACCACATGAGTAACACTCCAGTACCACATAAGTGAAACTCCAGTACCACCTATATGAAACTCCAGTACCAGTTGGGCGGTACTGAAAACGGTACTCATTATCATCAGAACGTTCTACTTGAGTAAAAGGAATTTTTAAACTTTTATAAACGTAAAAAAGCACAACTCCTGGGGAGGAGCTGTGCCTTAATTCTATTGTAGTGATTGTCTCATTAAATATTGTATTCTCTTGTTTTCTTAGCTTCTGCTCACTTGAAATCCTTTTTGACACAGACTCATTTCTACGAAGCGGGCCTTGTCGTTGGGGCGGTGTTCGTTGAGGATGCGACGGATGCGTGCTGCTGCCTCTTCGTCTTTGGCTATCATGTATAGATAGCCGCCACCCCCTGCACCTGGCAGTTTGTAGCCGAGGCAAAGGTCGTCGATGAGGCTGGTGATGGCCTGTACGGCAGGGGGATTGGTGCCAGTGTCAAGGAGCTGGTTCTGTTGCCATGTGCGACCAACGAGACGTCCCATACGATTGAAGTCCATACGCTGTATGGCATCGAACATATCAAGGGCGTGCTGTTTCATGTCGCGCAGCATGGCAAGTTGGTTGTGCTCATTTAGGAACATTCGTCGTACAATCTCGGCAAGGATGGTCTTGGCGGTGCGTGTAATGCCTGTGTAGTAGAGCAAGTGGCAAGCCTTGTAGTCAGACTGTGTGAAGAGCGTGTCAGGCAGATAACGCACTTCGGGTGTCTGTGCAAAACCACGGTCGGTCTGCAACAACTTTACGCCAGGTAGCAGTCCACCGAACTGATCCTGCCATCCTCCACCCGTGGTGAGCAATTGTTCGAGCACAAGAGTGCGATGACCTATGTCGGTGTTATCCCAACCCACTCCGCAGAAGTCGTTGAGCGCGCCGAGCACGGTAGAAGCGAGGAGCGAGCTGGTGCCCAATCCCGAACCGGCAGGAATGGCAGAAAGCAATGTCACCTCAAGACCGCAACCGAAAGCACGTAGCTGACTCTCAAGAGTGGGGTAGGAGTCGGTGCAGAACTGTGGTAGGAATCCGGCAAGAGCCAATGCTGCCTTAGGAATGGAGAACGGCGAACCCACGCGGTTGTATTCAGCCAACTCGTTGTATGTGGTAATCGTCTCGGATGCTCCGAGGTCGATACTGCGCAGTACGATGTGCGGCTGAAGGCATGGCTTGACGTAAGTCTGCAATGGTGGTTGCCCGTTAAGGTTGATGGCTATGTTGACCACGTTGCCACCCTCCATAAGACAATAAGGTGGGGTGTCAGTCCATCCGCCTGCTATGTCGATGCGTACAGGTGAGCGTCCCCACACAATCTGGTCGGCATATACCGACAGACGTGGACGCTGGCTTACACGCAAGGCATCGGCAGTAAGACCTTCGCGCAGCAATCCGAATGCCTGCGCTTCGTAAGAGGCAGATTCATTGGCTGTAGCCTCTGAGCGGAACATAGCGTCGCATGCTCTTGTTAATAAAGGTGCTGATGAAGGCAGGGGTGAGGGTAGGTCGATGTCGTTGTCACGATATTGGCCGGCAAGGTTGTGCAGGTCGCACTGGTAGAACACGCTATGCTGCCAGTTGCGTGCAATCATAGGCAGATTGTGGGCGCGGTAGTGTGTGCGCTGGCTTACGAGACGACTCAGATTGGCTTCGTTGCTAATCTCGTCGGCACTCATATGGCGAGCGGTTGTCCATATATGTCTGCCCTCGTCAATATTAGCTTCGGAGAGCATCCATCGCAACACAATGCCCATGTCGTTGATGTTGTCGACAATAGGGAAGATGCGTGCTGCCTGAAGGTCGTGGCCGCCCTCAATAGTTGCGATGTCGATGCCATGCTCGTCAGCCCACGAAGCGAAGCTGTTGCCGAGGAATTCCACATCGGCAAGAGGTCCGCGGAAGGCATCGTTGAATCCGTATGGGCGTACAGCCCACTGGTTGGAACCTATGGGCACAATATCGACACACTGGCCAGGTGCGAGCGTTATGTTCCAGTCGTTGTCAGGCACTCCGGTCACTATATTGTCGCGTGTCAGAGTCCATTGTTCGCCTATGCATGCGTTCTCAATCCATTCGTTGCGATTGGATTGTGTCCAGCGTATCTTGATGTCGGCATTCTGCACGAAGATGGAAGGGTGCGGCTTGCGGTCGTGGTGCATTATCTCACGCTGGTCGTTGACAAGATTCTGTATTGCGAGCATCGACGATAGGAGTTCGTGAGATGTGCCGAAATGGTAGAATTCGCCACCGGTGAGAGGCAGAATTGCAACCTTCAAGTCTGCCACTTCTGCATCGGCAATGGTTGGATTGGAGCCGAGAGCGCAACCGAACTGTCCGTACATGTCGTAGGCTGTGACCGGACCTTCGGTGATATGACCTTCGGTAGTGGAATGCTGCATGAGCACCTTTACGGCACGGTCGCTGAGTATCCACACACCGATGTCGGTAAGATAGAAGTGGTCGGTAGTGAGCGAAGCCAATGTCTCTACCGACGGCTTCTGAAGCATACACTTAAGCTGTGTAGGCTGTTCGCGTGTAGACACGAACACGCCATGATTCTTGGCGGTTTCGGGTCCGAGCCACAGTCCGTAGCACACTATGTCAGCCCATTCTGGTATGGGTGGCAATGGTGAAGTGGTGCGTATGAACACGTCGCCACTGACTATCATAGTGTTTAGTCCGTGTGGCGCCATGTTCATTATGCGATTATAGAGCGGCACCTGAAGCGAAAGCAACGACTGGTCGAGACTCTGTCCACGCTCCCAACGGAACACAGGCAGCGGTGTGAGTACCTTGCCCGACGGTGCATACGAAGGCAGACGTCGGCTTTGTCCGCCGGCGTGCAACAACAGTCGCTTGTCGGATGCGAGCCATTCGTCGAATGTCTGGTTGCCATGTTCTGCCTCGTAGGCAGCACGCAGCAGCCATGTGGTGCCACCGCCCGACCCAAGCTTGGTGCCGACAGGGTCGTTGGTGCAGAACCATTCGTCGGCAGGCAGATGGGTAATGTTGTGGAAGCATCCCACAAGATTAGGGGGTAAGGACAGGAGTTTCTTCATGAGTGTGTGCTTAAATGTGCTTGAATATAGGTGTTATTGCTCGTCATAGATATGGAATATGCGTTCCATCATCTGCCATTTCTGGTCGGAAGTGGCGTTGTCGTCGCACGACTGGAACTGAGCCACATGTGCCTCCCATTCAGCCTGGCGTGGCATGGTGGCGAGTCGGCTCATTGCCGAATTCCAGTCGAAGTCGGCAGGAGCGTCGACAATCATCACAAGGCGTGTGCCCTGAATGTAAACCTCCATTTCGAGAATGCCCACAGCCTTGATGCCTCGACCTATCTCTGTCCAAAAATGTTCCTTGTCGTGAGCCTCGCGATAGCGGCGTATGATCTCGTTGTCGTCGCTCTTGAGGTCCATGGTCTGCACATACCGCTTTGTAGGCTGGTCGTAGTGCTTGGCAGGATATCCGTTATTTTCCATATTCATTAAGCTTTGTTTTGATGATATTAAAATAGAAAATCTTAGTCGTTGAGTGCTCCGATAATCTCGCTTACAGATGTACATCCGTGGTTGTCAAGCCACTGGTTGATACCGTCGCGTACCTTAATAGTAACGGCAGGGTCGAGGAAGTTGGCTGTACCAATCTCGATGGCTGTAGCGCCTGCCATAAGGAACTCAATGGCGTCCTCAGCGGTGCAGATGCCTCCAAGACCTACTACTGGAATCTTCACAGCCTTAGCCACCTGCCATACCATACGCAGAGCTACGGGCTTGACGGCAGGACCACTCAGTCCGCCAGTAGAGATACTGAGCAACGGGCGGCGACGCTCGATGTCGATAGCCATACCCATGAGTGTATTGATGAGCGAAACGCTGTCGGCACCTTCAGCCTCCACGGCACGTGCTATCTCAGTTACGTCAGTAACGTTGGGCGAGAGTTTTACGATGATGGGCTTGTGATAGCGCTGGCGCACGGCGCGTACTACGCTGGCTGCACCAGTTGTGGTAACGCCGAAAGCCATACCGCCCTGCTTTACGTTGGGGCAGCTGATGTTGAGCTCGATGGCAGGAATATTGTCGAGAGCGTCGATGCGAGCAGCACACTCGGCATAGTCGTCGGGCGACGAACCGCTTACATTGACAATCATATTGGTGTCGATGTCTTTAATCTGCGGATAGATGTTCTTGCAGAAGTAGTCGACACCCTTGTTCTGCAGACCAACGCAGTTGAGCATACCCTGTGCTGTCTCAGCCATACGCGGATAGTCGTTGCCCTCGCGCGGATTGAGCGTAGTGCCCTTAACGATTATGCCGCCGATGCCATCGAGTGGCACGAAGTCGGCGAATTCAAGGCCGTAGCCGAATGTTCCCGATGCGGTCATAACGGGATTCTTGAGTTTCAGACCGCCTATTTTTACACTTAAATCTGCCATGACAATTTCTTTATATTCATTACCGGACCTTCTTTGCATACACACTTATTGCCGTCTACAGTCTTCTCTACACAGCACAGACAGGCACCTACGCCACAAGCCATCTTATTTTCGAGCGAAACCTCACACTCGATGTTATTCTTGTAGGCATACTTGGCTACAGCCATCATCATAGGCTTGGGACCACATGTAGAGATGAAGTCGAAGTTCTCCTGCGACAATACCGAATGGTTTGTGACGAAACCTTTCTCGCCTTCCGAACCGTCCTCGGTAGTGATGAGCACACGTCCCACCTCCTCAAACAGCGGTTTCTCCAATACGTCCTTAGCAGTACGTGCACCGAGAAGGAAAGTAGGCTCAATGCCCATAGCCTTAAGCTTCTTGCCGAAGTAAAGCAGCGGAGCCACGCCAACGCCACCACCGACAAGCAGCACATTCTGCGAAGCATCGGTAGGCATGGTGAACGAATTGCCGAGCGGCAATATACAGTTCAGGCGGTCGCCCTTCTTGAGCTGCTGGAGTCGCTTGGTGCCTTCGCCTATAGCAGCCACGAGCAGCCACAGTTCATTGGCATCGTAATCGACATTGTTGATAGAAATAGGACGACGGAGGAATGTCGAAGGTGAATTGTCGACACGTATCTCGACAAACTGACCCGGAAGCATCTCGGGCAAAGGCTTGTCGTCGGTAAGCTTGATGAGGACGTGCTTGTCGCTCAAAGCTTCAACAGAATTGACCGTAAGGTCGAGGATGAATTTTTTCATTTATATAGTTTAATTGTTTTCGGAGTACAAAAATAGTGTTTTTTGCAGAATTAACGGCATAGTTTCGACATAATTGTATTACATTTGTACTCGAAAAGTACTTGAAACAATAAACACTATGAACAATTATATACTTCCTGCCGAATGGTACACCCAATCGTGTGTGCAACTGACGTGGCCTCATGAGGACACCGACTGGCGCGATTATCTTGACGATATCACCGAGACATTTGTGCAGATAGCCAAGGCTGTGGCACATTATGAGCCGCTTGTCATTGCTGCCAAATATCCCGAGCGTGTGCGTGAAGTGCTTGCCGAGAGTCTGAACGACGATGAGATGGCGCGCGTCAGCATCTACGAGAGCGATAATAACGACACATGGGCACGCGACCATGCCTTCATTACGCTTGTTCCTACAACCGACGCTTCAGCTTCGTGCCGACTGCTCGACTTCCGATTCAACGGATGGGGCGAGAAGTTTGCTGCCGACAAGGACAACCGCATAAACCGTACCTTATATGATAAGGGTGTGTTCAGCGGCGAGCGTGTCGACTATGACGACTTTGTGCTTGAGGGCGGTTCGATAGAGAGCGACGGTCGCGGCACGGTGCTCACTACAAGCGTGTGTCTTATGGCTCCTCACCGCAATCAGCCTATGACGCAGGCAGAGGTGGAAACTGTGCTCAAGGAGCGTCTGTGTGCACGCAAGATAGTGTGGTTCGACTACGGACAACTTATCGGCGACGACACCGACGGCCATATCGACACAATAGTGCGCGTATGTCCAGACAACACTCTGCTGTATGTAGGTTGCGACGACGAAAACGACCCGCAGTATGCCGACCTTAAGGCTCTTGAGAACCAGCTGCAGCAAGCCACCGATGCCGATGGCAGGCCATATCGGTTGCTCAAGCTCCCCATGCCAGATGCGTTGTATGACGATGGCGACCGACTGCCAGCCACTTATGCCAACTTCCTGATTATAAACGGAGCCGTGATAGTTCCTACATACAATCAGGAGGAAAACGACGCCCGTGCTCTTGAACTTGTGGCTGAGGCGTTCCCCGGCTACGACATCATAGGCATTGACTCGCAGACCATCGTTCGACAGCACGGCTCTATACATTGCCTCACAATGCAGTATCCTGAGGAGTGCCGACAATAGTCGGAGCGGCAAACTACAACGTTAAAGCTAAAAAAAATAAACCTAAAACAAAAAAATGAGAACATCAATTACAAAGATTGCATTAGCCGCAATGCTTGGCATGATGCCTATGACAAACCTATGTGCACAAGAGGAGGTGCAGGGATTTGTACACGAACAGTCGTCGGAGGACGGATATGAATGGCCCACAGACAAGCAGGTGCTCAACAAGCTCGACCAATGGCAGGACCAGAAGTTCGGAGTGCTGATGCACTGGGGACTCTATAGCATTCAGGGCATTGTGGAGTCGTGGAGCATCTGTTCGGAAGACGTAGACTGGATATCGCGCAAGAAGCATCATTTGCCTTACGACGACTATAAGAAATGGTATTGGGGACAGAAGGACGAGTTTAATCCTTCGAAGTTTGATCCCGACCAATGGGCCGATATGATGCAGGACGCAGGAGTGAAATACATGATTTTCACAACCAAGCATCACGACGGTTTCTGTATGTACGACTCGAAGTATACCGACTTCAGCATAGCACATGGCGAGGCGTTCAAGAACAATCCGAAGCGCGACATAGCACGCTATGTGTTTGACGCATTCCGCAAGAAGAACTTTATGATAGGATGCTACTTCTCCAAGCCCGACTGGCATTGTCCTTGGTTCTGGAGTCCGGAGTATGCTACAGCCACACGTTCGATAAACTACAAGAAGGAACGTCATCCGGAATGGTGGAGCAACTACCAGAAGTTCACACAGAACCAGCTTGGCGAGCTTACTACCGACTATGGCAAACTCGACATACTATGGCTTGACGGCGGATGGGTAACGGGCGAAGAAGTTGGATTGGACAGCATTCTGGTTGAGGCACGCAAGCGCAATCCCGGACTGATCTCGGTAGACCGTGCAATAAAAGGACGCAACGAGAACTATCAGACTCCAGAACGTGGCATTCCCGACCATCAGTTGTCATATCCCTGGGAAAGCTGCATCACATTGTCGTGGGATTGGGGTTGGACTCCCAACGCTCCCTACAAGTCGGCTCAGTGGATTATCAACACTCTTGCAGAGATAACAGCCAAGGGAGGATGCTTTGCGCTTGGCATTGGTCCCGACCAGTATGGACAGTTTGACAAGGCCGTTGCCGACCGCCTGCATGTAGTGGGTGAGTGGCTGCGCAAGAATGGCAAGGCTATTTATGGCACACGCAATGCCAAGGTTTATCATGATGGTAAAGTATGGTTCACTTCGTCGAAGGATCACAAGACTACCTATGCCATCTACGCTTTGCCCGATAAAGAGAAGTTGCCGCAGACAGTAGAGTGGACAGGCAACGTGCCTCGCAAGTCGATAAAGCTGCTCGCTACGGGCAAGAATCTTAAGTTTACAAAGAAAGACGGACGAGTAAAGGTCGCTCTGCCTGCCGGACTGAAGCAGGAGAGTCTGGCTTTTGAAATAAAATAAAGAAACATGCCAGTTATTGAAATAACGTCATTGAGCCATCCAGGTGTAGAGGTATTCGGCAATCTCACCGAGAAGCAGTTGCGCCATAGCTACGAGGGCGACAACGGCATATTCATCGTGGAAAGTCCAAAGGTGATAAGCCGTGCTCTGGATGCCGGCTATAAGCCCCTGTCCTTGTTGTGCGAACGTAAGCATGTGGATGGCGATGCGGCTGAGATAATAAGCCGATGCGGCACGGACGTACCCGTATATACTGGCGACCGCCAGCTGCTTGCTTCGCTCACGGGCTATGTGCTGACACGCGGCGTATTGTGTGCAATGTATCGTCCCTGCTTCAAGAGTGTGGAGGAAGTGTGCCGAGAAGCCAGACGAGTGGTGGTGATAGACGGAGTTGTTGATGCCGTTAACGTAGGCTCGATATTCCGTTCGGCAGCAGCTTTGGGCATTGACGCCGCCTTGCTCACCCGTACATCGTGCGACCCCCTAAATCGTCGTGCCGTAAGAGTGTCGATGGGCTCGGTGTTTGCTATTCCATGGACGTGGATGGACTGCTCGCTCAGCGATTTGAGCAAGACAGGATTGCGCACGGCAGCTATGGCTCTTACCGACCGTTCGGTGTCGATAGACAATCCGCAACTAATGGCTGAGCCACGACTGGCTATTGTAATGGGCAACGAGGGCGACGGATTGCCACAGTCGACTATCGACGAAGCCGACTACGTAGTGCGCATTCCGATGTCGCATGGAGTTGACTCGCTCAATGTAGCAACAGCTGCTGCCGTTGCATTCTGGCAATTAACTTGACCATATCATAATTAATAATTAGTAATTAATAAATAATCGTTTATGAAAATAGGATATCTTCAGCTGCATAATACTGCTGATATAAAATCAAACATTCTGCGTATTGCCGATGGCATAAGAGACTTGGCAGAACGCGGAGCCGAACTCGTAGTACTGCAGGAATTGCACAATTCGTTGTATTTCTGTCAAGTTGAAGACGTTGACAACTTTGATTTGGCTGAGCCGATACCGGGCCCTTCAACCGACTTCTTTGGTGCTGTAGCCAGAGAATGCAACGTTGTAATCGTGACATCATTGTTCGAGCGTCGTGCTCCGGGACTCTATCACAACACCGCCGTTGTAATAGAGCGCGACGGAACGATAGCAGGCAAGTATCGCAAGATGCACATCCCTGATGATCCGGCTTACTACGAGAAGTTCTACTTCACACCGGGCGACCTCGGTTTTCATCCTATTCAGACCAGCGTGGGCAAGCTTGGCGTGCTCGTATGCTGGGACCAGTGGTATCCCGAGGCTGCACGCCTTATGGCTCTGCAGGGTGCAGAACTCCTGATTTATCCTACAGCCATAGGTTATGCTGCAAATGATACAGACGAAGAGCAGCAGCGCCAGCGCGAGGCTTGGACAACTGTGCAGCGTGGACATGCCGTTGCCAACGGATTGCCAGTCGTTTCGGTCAACCGTGTAGGCTTCGAACCTGACCCGAGCGGACAGACTGAGGGAATACAATTCTGGGGTTCGTCGATGGTAGTAGGTCCGCAGGGCGAAATGCTCTATCGCTCTGCACCCAATAAGGAGGAGAGCATAATTGTTGATGTAGACCTTGCTCATAGCGAGGATGTGCGCCGTTGGTGGCCGTTCCTTCGCGACCGTCGCATCGATAAATATGGTGATATTGTGAAGCGATTTATCGACTAAAAAAATAAAGGAGTCCTTTTGCCTTCCAAATGTATTCGTTTTGGAGTGCAAAAGGGCTCCTTTTGTTATGTAAAAGGACTACTTTTGGAGTGCGAAAGGACAACTTTTGAATGTCTGAAGAGCAACTTTAGAAATTGTATCAAATTCCTTTTATTTGCGGAACATGAAAACATTGACAGCAGCCACTACTATGGGCACAATATAAAAGCCCGTTGTCAATATGAAGAACTGACGATAGCCAATATCGTTTTGCGTCAGTCCGGAGAGCAATACAGAAACGATAACGATGAGCGACATTATGCCCAATGCGATTGCATTGCGCAACTCATTCCCGCTACCGGAGTAGGCGAAACGGTCGACAATAGCCCAGTAACCCGACATTCCGAAGCCGAGCGCAGCATAAGCTATAAATGTAGAAAAACAGACGATGCCGAGTGTCGCAGCCGTATTGAAACTAAGGAATGTCATCATCAGTCCGTGGAGCGACATGAGCAATGCCATTGGCAGGATACAACGGCGCAGTCCGCATCGTGCTATGGCCTTATTGCCCAGATGGATTCCAGCAAACAGCGCTATAATGCCTATTGTGCCAAATGACAGACCGAATTCCTGTGGCGACAATCCTAATCCGCCATTGTGTGGCGCATCGATGTAAAGCAAGGGAGAAATAGCTGCTGTCAATGCTCCAGGCAGAATAAATAGCAACGAGAAGAGCATAAAATGATTGCGCAGCCCGCTTGTCATCATTCGCATGACGAGGCGGAATTCGCCACGATGGAGTCCCGTCAAATCCTTCGACTGAGCATAGGGCTTCTTGCCTCCAGGCAGGAATATGCTGTGCCACAGCCACAGGAAGAATTCGATGCCAGCCATAATGTAGAACACGATGCTCCACGAATAGCGCACGTTGCGGGTCAATACCTCCAGGTTTCCGGTGAGCATAGTCATTGCGCCGATGCCGAACATCAATGAGGCACAGCGTGAAAGTCGTGCTATAAGCTTATGGAATGGTGGCACGTCGGCGGTTTTGTTGATGTAGAATCGGCGAATGGCTATCTTGTAGAATATGCCCGAAACCATGATGAAAGGCATAAAACACAGGAAACCTTGCAACCAATAGTTGGTGGGAAGTGTGAAGGCGATGGCCCACAACGAAAGAGTGCAGATGAATTCGGAAGAGAGAATCCATACTTTAGTGGTGCCATGGAAGTGGGCAACAACCATCTCGAACAGAGGACGCAGTAAGAATGGCAAGCACAACAATGAAATGTAGAGTGTGGTAATGGCGTTGTTGAGCCCGAAGCGGCGCAGCACTACCAATGCCAGCACTATCAACGACAGCAACATTCCGTCGCCAAGAAAAAGCGACGGAAACCACGACCAACGCAAACGGTTAGTTGACGTTGGATATTGGGTGTTATGGTTGTTGTCTGTCATATGTTATGATTGTAAATCTTTTTATATATTGTTCCCATCCATACGGGAGGAGTGGAAAGGGGGATGGTTTTATTTTTTCTTTCCAAATTCCGGGTCGATCTTCAGGAATGCTGTAACGATGAATGTTATGAGGCAGCATACCATTACGATGATGAAGAATTTCTGATAGCCTACATAGTCCTTCAGATAGCCCGACACCATGCCGGGAAGCATCAGTCCGAGGTAGGATATGCCGGTACATATAGAATAATGTGATGTTTGAAACTTTCCCTTGCAGTAGTAGAGCATATATAGCGTGAGCACGGTGAAGCCCAATCCATAGCCAAACTGCTCGACAAAGAGACACGACGACACAATCCATAGGTTTGACTCAAGCGTATAGCTCAGGTAGATGTACACCACATCGGGCAACGTAATGGCGCAAACCATAGGCCAGAGCCATTTCTTCATGCCGTCGCGGCTTACCAATATACCGCCGATTATTCCGCCCAGCAATAGTCCGATAAGTCCTACTGTGCCTTGTGCCAGACCATATTCTTCGGGCGACAGTCCGAGTCCGCCCTCAGATGGCGGGCGCATTAGGAATGTCTTGGTCATTGTGTTGAGCAATGCCTCAGGGAAACGGTAGAGCAGAAGGAAGAGCATAACGAATATGGTTTCCTTGACTCCGAACTTAGAGAAGAATGTGATGAGCATTCTCTTCAGTTCGGCAGCCACCTCGCCAAAGCCTTTGTCCGAACTGGCATCGTCCTTAGGGCGTGGCATCATGCGGCAATGGTAGAGCCAGATGCCGATGAAAAGAGCCGCCAGTACGTAGAATATAAGCGTCCAGGTATAGACCACCGACATATGGAAAGTATGTTCCAGTAGTCCGGCGAGCGACACGAGTGCTCCGTTGACGAATATCACGGCGAGTCGGTAGAACGTATTGCGCATACCAACATATTTGGCCTGATTGTGCTCGTCAAGCTCAATCATGTAGAAGCCGTCGGCAGATATGTCGTGTGTGGCGCTGGCAAACGCCATGGCGAAGAGGAAGAACATAGAGCCTTGAAACCACATCGGGGTAGGCAGAGTGAAGGCTATGCCAGCCAATGCGCTGCCCATGAGCAGCTGCATTGTCAGCACCCACCAACGCTTGGTTTTCAGAAGGTCGATGAACGGGCTCCACAACGGTTTTACAACCCATGGCAGAGCGAGCCAACCGGTATATAGTCCCACCTCAGCGTCAGTCAGCCCCATCTGCATGTACATTACAATAGACAGGGCTGTGACGACGACATTGGGCAGTCCTTCGGCAAAATATAATGTGGGAATCCATGCCCACGGACTTGTTTTTTTCATGCTGAAAAAATGTTGAGATGTTGAGATGTTGTTGTGGTGTTGTTTTGTTTTTGTGTTGTTGAAATGTTGACAGCTTGAAATAAAGCTACATTACAAACCAACACCATCTCAACACCACAACTCCTCAACTTCTTTATTTGTAAATTTTCTTTATCTCCGCACCACGATAGTAGTGCAGCAGAATCTGGTCGTAATTATATCCCTTGGCGCCCATTACGGCAGCACCAATCTGGCAGAGGCCTACGCCGTGTCCCCATCCGGCACCAGTCAGTCGGAAAGTCTGCGGTACTCCGTCCTTAACGTCTTCCTTGTCGACAACGAAAGCGCTACTATAGAGATGAGTGTCGCTCAGAGCGCGGCGTATCTCCAGTTCCTTGCCAATAGTGAAGGAGTGCTTGGTGCCCACAATCTTCAGTCGGCAGATGCGTCCGCTGCGTCCTCGCTCGACGGGTATGATGTCGACGATGTTGCCAAAGTCGATTTTCAGTCGTTCGGTCACAAGACTTTGCAATTGTTCTTGCGTATAGGTGACGTGCCAGCGATAGAAGTCGGTAGTCTCCTGATCGTAGTCGTTGAGAACCTCGGAGAGTATCTGCCGGTCGTTGGTATTGCACAACGATTCGGGTGCAGTACGTATCCATTGTTCGGCATTGGCTTCAATGGTGAGGTCGGGCAGGTTGCAGTCTGCATCATCCTTGCCTTTGACGGGTGCCAGGTCCCTTACAGCCACGAGATAAGGCTTCTTGATATTCTCCCAGCAGTACTGGAATTCCTCGGTAGCACCACCGCAGCATTTGGAGAATCGTGCGTCGCAAATCTCGTTATCGTTCAGGAGTATCTGTCCGCGTGTGGCGTGAATCGCCTGTGCCACTTGTGGGCTTGTAGCCTTTGTTATGCCCTGATAGCGTTGGCAATGGTCGTCGGCGCAAACGTCGAATATGGTATGGTCCTCGCGGTCGTACCATTTTATCAGTTCGTCGTCCTTGCGTATGAACGAGAAGAAACCGTTTTGTCCGGCACTTGTCTGCTGCTTGCGTCGCTGCTCAATCTGTGCGAGCAGCCAGCTGCGTGATATTACGGCATGGGCCTTGAGTAGTTCGATGCTCGATGTGGCGCTCATCTCGCTTGATATTACGCTTTCGAGATAAGTCTCTACAGGCAGCTCATTGATGGCACACACCTTGTCGGAGTCGACCACGAGTCGCAACGAGCCGAGGAAAGTCTGAGTTTCCTGTCGTTCCCAATGGAAGTTGACGCCAATAGTTACGTCGTGAAGCGAGAACGAAGCGTCGGCAGACTGTGGGTGGAATGTCAGTTCGCGGTATTGCATGCCGTTCCACAGGATGCCACCCTCGTGGAATTCTACCGTCTGTTCGCCCTCTATGAGGTTGCCCTTTGCCATGTAAGGCTTGTTGAGTGAGAACGAAATCTTAGCCCCGCTCACAATACCTACCGATACCGATGGTTGTTTGCCGGCAAAGTGGTTGTCTTGCGAAGCTTCGTTAGAGCGTGTGCGCAGCTTCTCGACGGTCTCGGCAAACTCCGACTGCTTCATTCCGCACTCCTTCAGTATGCTGAGAGCCTCGTCGGATGTGATGGCTTCGAAGTCTTCACGTCGTGGTGTGACGATAAATCCCGCCATGTCCAAAGCTCCCGGACTGACGAGGCGTTGTGCGTCGCCGTTGCTGAAGTAGCAGTCGGGACGATGCTTGCTGCGTGGAATCACTACCGACAGGTAGCTGTCGCCATCGCGCCAAGCCAGGATATTCATCATTGGTTCGGTGTCGCCACCGTGCATGGGTAGCGAGGTGTACAGTTGGCGGAATAGTTGTTCGCCGGTAGAGCGGTCTGTACAGCGTATTACGAACAATGGTATCGGTGTGTTCTTGAGTGCAGCCAGTTCGCCCTTGTCGTCTTTCTTGATTAAAATGTCGAGGTCGTGGCTGAGTCGTGCCCAGTCGTTCTGCAACGGCAGCATGCCCGAGCAGATAGCCTGGAAGTGCATGTGGTCGGGTGCTGATGCTCCGCACTTCGGACCATTATAGAAAACTGTAAGCGTGGGGTAAGTATCGAGCAGTCGATACACCTCGCCGTAGTTCAATCCGATGCTCTGCGGGCGGTGTGCACGCAGAGGAATGGTGAAGTGCTGTGGCATTATGGGGAATGGATTGACAAGCAGGGTGAAGTTCTTGTCAATATGCTTTTGCATCTGTTCGGCTGGGCGGTTTTGCTCGCACAGGAAACATGGACGCTTGGCTATAGCCTTCTTCTCGATGTTGGCACCAGTCGACACGATGCGTGCAGGATTGAACTGCAACTTGAGCGTAATCTCGCCACAAGTGAGCTCGCGCGTCTTCACATTACGAAGGTCGTGGAAGTGATGTCTGGCATCGTCCCATACTTCGAGTTGTCGGTTGAAGAAACGTTGCAGCGAACTGTCGGTAGTAGCGTCGGAGTTGCCGGCAGACATTTGTTGTCGGGCGGAGATTTCGAGAGTGCGCAGACGGTCCTTGTAGAGGTTGTTGGCGTTCTGTCGTTCGATGCTCAGGGCTGCATCGCTATTGCCGTCCCAACGTCGGCACAGATACAGTTCGTCGAAGATGCGACCTATGCGGTATTTGCGCGAGAAGGCAAGACCGAGGGCGTAATCCTCGCCGTAGCTTGTATTGGGGAATTGTATTTGTCGCAATATCGGGGTGAAGAAGGCACGTGGAGCGCCGAGTCCGTTGATGCGCAAAGCGTTGTTAGGACCGTTGAGGTCGGTCCACTCGCTATGGTCGATCAGTCCTGGAGGCAGCGTTTCGAGCTGGAAGTTGCACATGCGGTAGCTTCCGATGATCATGGCTGCGCCCTGGCGATGGAATTCGTCAACAATGCGTTGCAGGGTTTGAGGCGACGAATACAGGTCGTCGCTGTCGAGCTGTACGGCAAAGCGTCCGCATCGTTCGTCGTCGATAGCTACGTTCCAGCATCCGCCGATGCCGAGGTCGGTTCGCGTCGGCACGATATGGATGAGTCGTTTGTCTTCCTTGGCAATGTCGTTGAGTATCTCGAATGTGCCGTCGGTAGAGTGGTTGTCAACAACGATAACGTTATACTTGAAAGTGGTCTTCTGGCTGAGTGCCGACTTTACGGCGTCTGCCACGGTCTTGGCGCGGTTATATACAGGAATCACAACCGAAGCCTCGCAGCAGAAGTCCTGCTCGCTGAAATCGGGTTTTCTGTAGTGTGAAGTGTCCACCGTAGCCCCAATCTTCTCAAGGTGGCGTGTGGCAGCCTGTTCCATTTCCACCTGCACCTCACGATTGCGCGGGTTGACATAGTCGAACTGTCGTTCGCCGCTCTTTCTGAAGTCGGTTTCTATCTGTGTATAAAGATATTCGTTGATGTGGAAAATCTCAGCCTTGCGACTGATGTATAGGCGCAGGTCGTACAGTCCGGCATATTTATAGTCGGCTTTCTGCTGTTTGGCTGCATAGTCGTGCAGAAGCGACGAGCGTATGAGCAGAAGCTGTCCGAAGTCGAAGTCGTCGCGTATGCTACCCTTCTGATAGTCGATGGCAGGATGTTTCTCTGTCTGTCCGTCCTTTTGTATATAGCTGTCGGCATAAACCATTCCGGCACCGCTGTCGGTAGCCACACGTAGCATACGGTCAAGGGCGTGCTGTCCCAGATTCACGGGTGTGGCTTTGAGATTGAGCAATACATACTCGGCATCGGTATTGGCTTCTACTTCGAGAAGGGTTCGGGATGCATTCGGGTTGTCGACATTGATGAAGGTGATGTCATCGATGCATTTTTTGCCGTCTTCGCATTGGCAGATACGGCTGTTGCCGTTCACCAACAGATTAATATGTTGTATTGTCTTGCTTTGTCGTAGCGTTTGCAGCAGCTCCTCCAGTTCGTTTATGTCGCTGCAAGGCATAAAGCAGTCTATTTTTTCTCTCATGTTTGTTGTATTTTGTTTGTGTGATGGTATTGTCAACAAAGATTTTGGTACTGCAAATTTAGTGAATTTATTCATCATACAACAAAAAAGTACACATATTTTTATATATGATTTTGAAGTTCAAAATATTTGTTCTAACTTTAGCCATAAAAAATTAGAATATGAGAAAGTTTTTATTGGCAGCATCATTATCTTTTGTGACTCTTGCTGCGTTTTGTGAAGATGCCGACTGGCACGTAGTCCGCTCACATGCTCAGAAGCATTTCTTGCAGACCATACCTGCAGGCAATTATAGTGGCATCACGAATATGGGTGGCGATGTGTATGCAATGGTAAGCGACAAGTCTGACTCGGCGCTTTATTTCAATGTGCGTCTGTATATCAGCCGGCAGACGGGTGAGCTGTTACAGGCTGAATATTTGGGCAGCAAGGGTAGGGTAGAAGCTGCCGGACTTGACAACGAGGCAATAGTCAGAGTGTCAGACTCTACAATAGTAGTGGCAAGCGAGCAGCGCTTCCGGCTGAAGGAATATCTCATAGAATCAGAAAGCGTGGGAGCCGACGGCGGAGTCTTGAATACTATAGCTGAAGCCAAGGAGCAGCCGAAGTTGTGGGAGTGGTCGATGCCCGAAGAGGAGTTTTGGCCCAACTATGGATTTGAGTCGTTGGCATACGACAGCATAAGCCGTAAGCTCTGGACCATCAACGAAAGTTCGTTGCGTTGCGACGGCAAGGCATCCTCGCCTCAGAATCCGCGTAGGAATGTGTTGCGATTGATGTCGTTCAGTCGTGACGATGTGTCAGCAGCTCCTGTGTCTTATCTATATCGTATGGACATGCCAACAACGTTGAAGTCTGCCCAGACGTATGCCATGGGTGTGAGTGAGCTGTGTGCGCTGCCTGACGGCCAGTTGCTCGTATTGGAGCGTGAGGCGTTTGTGCCGAAGGCTAAGATGGGTGCATTCTGTCAATGCAAGTTGTACATAGTCAATCCGTCGGTTGAGAAGCCTTATCCCTTGGATCGAAGCGTTGAGGCTGACGCGCCCTACGTTGGCAAGCGTTTGCTCACTTCATGGCGCACAACAATCTCTCTTTTCAGTCAGAACTGGGCGAATTACGAGGGTATGTGTCTCGGGCCGAAACTTGATAATGGCGACCAAGTGGTGGTGCTCGTCAGCGACTCGCAAGATGGATATGCGGGTGTGTTGCGCGACTGGTTTAAGACGATAGTTATTTCGAATTAGGAGTTATTTCGAATTAGGAATTTGGAGTTAGGAGTTGTTTGAGTTAGGAATTAGGAGTTAGGAATTAGGTGTTATTTCGAATTGGGAGTTAGGTGTTGTTTGAATTAGGAATTGTAAATTCTTAATTCTCCAAATTCTAAATCGCCGTAGGCGACCAATTCCTAATTCCTAACTCCTAATTCCTAATTTTCTTTTAGTAAATCGTTGAGGAAAGAGTCCAAGTCCTTGTCCAAACCCTCCATCAGGTCTTTGCCGATGATGACAGTATCGTCGTCGGCAATGAAGAGCTCGGCAATGTTCTCTTTCTCGTCATTCTCGAGCACAAAGCTGTATGGCTTTAGGATGCCAAGATTCTCAAGGGTCTTGGCGGAGGCATTCATGCAGTTGTTGAGAATCCGCTCCACAGAATCGTAGAAGTCCTCGTCGTTGTTGCCTATCCATTGTTCCACCACGCAACGAGTGATTTCGTTGTCGTCGTCGTCGAAAGCCAGCATCTCGCCGCTGTCCTGCGACACGCGCACATGGATATCGGTCAGCGCCGAAACCTCGTCGTTGTTAGGGAACTTCTGGGCTATTTTCTTCAGAAAACGCTCAATCTGCTGTGTTGTCTGTTCAGATGGTTTTATCATTTTGGTTCTGACTTTTAGGTTTATGTCCATTTCTACGCCTTGTTGTAGGCGTGTCAATGGCTTGTTTATGTGCAAATGTACGTCTTTTTTATTGACAAGACAAACAAAAGTAAAGAAAATATTAACATTTTTATTTGCTGTTCCGTTTAATAATAGTACTTTTGCATAATTCTTAAACTGAAAATCAGACACCAGCACACTATCAATACAATGAAGACATTCCGAATAGGAGGTATTTACCCCACAGCCAACAAGCTTACCGCCGATGTGCCTACCATTGAGGCGGAGTTGCCCGAGCAGGCCGTCTTTCCTTTGTCGCAGCATATTGGCGACCCTGCCATACCTGTGGTAAGGAAGGGTGATGCTGTGAAGGTTGGCACGCTCATTGCCGAAGCGGGTGGAATCATTTCCGCACCTATTTATAGCTCGGTGTCGGGCACAGTGCTCAAGATAGACACCGTCTCTGACGAGACTGGCAATGCCCGACCGTCTATTGTTATTAATGTGGAAGGCGACGAGTGGGAGCCAAGTATCGACCGCTCTAATAATCTTGAAACTCTTGCTGAGCATACAGAACTCACCCCCGACGAGATAATCAATCGTATCAAGTGGGCTGGAGTGACGGGTATGGGTGGGGCAGGAATGCCTACTTACGTTAAACTCACCACAATGCCATACACCAAGGCAGAGTGTGTGATACTGAATGGTGTAGAATGCGAACCGTATATTACTGCCGACTATCGCTTGATGACGGAGCGTGCCGACGAAGTGCTTGTAGGTCTCGACCTGCTCATGCGTGCGGCTAAAGTGGAGCGTGGCTATATCGGTATTGGTGCCAACATGCCTTCGGCAATAGCCTTGATGCAGCAGAAGGCAGCCAACGACGACCGTGTAGAGATTGTTCCGCTTCAAGCGAAATATCCGCAAGGTGGCGAAAAACAACTTGTAGATGCTGTGCTGCATCGGCAGGTGCCAGCGCCACCGGCTGTTACAGCCAATGTCGGTGCCATCGTCATAAATGTAGCAACAGCCTTTGCCGTGTACGAGGCTGTGATGAAGCATAAACCTCTCTTTGAGCGTTATGTCACAGTATCGGGCAAGGAGATGGCTCATCCTGCCAACTTCCTTGTACGTATAGGAACTCCAATCCGACAGCTGATTGATGCTTGTGGCGGATTGCCCGTCAGCGATAACAAGATATTGTGGGGCGGACCGATGAGAGGCGTTTCGCTTGATACGCTCGACGTTCCGGTGGTGAAGGGCTTGGCAGGTCTTACCATTATGAGTGGTAGCGAGGCACATCGTCATACGCCCGAACCGTGCATCCGTTGCGCCAAGTGTGTCGACGTATGTCCGATGGGGCTCGAACCTTATCTGCTCGCCCGTCTCTCCATGCTCAAGAAGCGGCAACGGGCAGAGCGCGAACAGATAACATCGTGCATAGAGTGTGGCTCGTGCCAGTTCGCATGTCCGTCCTATCGTCCGCTGCTCGACTACATCCGTACGGGCAAGGAAGGAATGGAATCGCTCTCGCCACACATGCACGGCGGCGACTGCATAAAGCGCAATACGTACGGCGTAATCTTCGCCCTTGTGCCCGCCTTGCTGATGGCTGTGTTCAGCTACGGTCTAAATGCAATATACTTGGGCTGTTACAGTCTGCTGTCATGTCTGCTGGCGGAGTGGGGCATAACCCGCTATCTGATGCGCCGCCCGTGTACTCTTGCTGACGGCACAGCCGTAATCACCGCCCTCGTAATGACGCTCTGCCTACCAGCACGAACTCCCTTTTGGGCAGTAGCCCTTGGGGCGGTTGGAGCAATTGGTCTGGGCAAGTTTGCCTTTGGCGGACTTGGGCGCAATGGCGTCAATCCAGCCATCGTAGGCGTATGTGTTGCGCTTCTGTGTCCTGGCAGTTCGGCGCTCACGCCTGGTGTAGGCTATGGTGCCAAGAGCCCTTATCTCTTTGCCATGGCAATAATGCTTGGCCTCGCCTTTATGCTGTGGAAGCGCATCATTACATGGCACATTCCTCTCAGCATTATCCTTACCACAATAGTGTTGGCAGGCATATTGGCAATAACGGGTACGGACAGCGTACAGCCGCTCAGTCTGGTGCTCGGTGGCGGAACGCTGCTTGGAGCTGTATTCATGGCTCCCGACTACACCACGTCGCCAATGTCACACCCCGGCAAGATTGTATATGGCATTGCTATAGCAGCGATATCCGTATACCTGCATATGCAAGGCGAGAGTCGCAACGCAATGCTCATATCCATATTCATAATGAATATACTCACCCCACTCGTAGACAGATACTGCAAACCGCGACGCTACGGTAAGGCATAGTATCGTCTCGACACAACACCCTCTCCCAACCATAAAAACCCATTTATCAACTATAAAAATTAAAAGTTATGAAACAAACTATCTTAGTGACCGGTGGTACCGGTTTCATCGGATCGCACACCACTGTCGAACTCATCGAAGCCGGCTATCAAGTAGTAATCGTCGACAACCTCTCTAACTCAAAGATTGAGGTGCTCGATGGTATAGAGAAAATCACAGGCGTGCGTCCCGCTTTCGAGCAGGTTGACCTTCGCGACTTTGACGCTACCGAGGCCGTATTCAAGAAGTACCCCGCCATTGAGGGTATCATCCACTTCGCAGCATCTAAGGCCGTAGGCGAGAGCGTTCAGCAGCCGCTTATGTACTATCGCAACAATGTTGTGTCGCTCGTCAATCTGCTTGAGCTCATGCCTAAGTATAATGTCAAGGGCATAATCTTCTCGTCAAGCTGCACCGTTTACGGCCAGCCGAAGCCCGAGAACCTCCCCGTTACTGAGGACTGCCCTCACCAGAAGGCAACATCACCTTACGGCAACACCAAGGAAATCAACGAGCAGATTATTACCGACTACATCCACAGCGGTGCCAACATCAAGAGCATCGTTCTGCGCTACTTCAACCCGATTGGAGCTCACCCGTCAGCACTCATCGGCGAATTGCCTAACGGTGTGCCCAACAACCTCATTCCTTACGTAACACAGACCGCTATGGGCATCCGCAAGGAACTCACCATCTTCGGCAACGACTATGATACTCCCGATGGAACATGTATCCGCGACTATATCTATGTAGTTGACTTGGCTAAGGCTCACGTTTGCGCTATGACACGTGTACTCGACCAAGAGACCGAGCCACTCGAATTCTTCAACATAGGTACAGGCAAGGGTAACTCAACACTCGAGATTGTCAACACATTCGAGCGTGCTACTGGCGTTAAGCTCAACTGGAAGTTCGGTCCGCGTCGTGAGGGCGATATCGAGAAGATCTGGGGCAATGTCGACAAGGCCAACAAGGTGCTTGGCTGGAAGGCAGAGGCTAAGCTCGACGACGTGCTCGCTTCGGCTTGGAAGTGGCAGGTTAAGCTCCGTGAAGACGGCGTAATGTAATTAGACTGGAGCTGTCTCCATCATAATATTTGCATTTTTTTAAAAAGTAGTTCCTTTTATTGTGAAGGACTACTTTTGCTTCCTCATTTAAGCCTTTATTGCAACTCAATAGAGGCTTTTTAATATGGTGCCGAGCAAGCATGACATTATAAAAATACCTCCTATTTTAATATTTTTGCCGAATGGTAAATTGGATTTTGCTATTAGGTTCTATATATGTCGCGTCTATACTGTGCTATGATATATATAAGGACTACAAAAAGGAACATCAGATAAGTCCATTGAGAATAATCGGAGTGGGAGTTTGTCTGTTTTATGTGGTGCGAAGTATGCATGAAGTCTTATTAAATCAATAAATAAGCAGAATCAAGGAAGAGTATCAAGACATGTCGTTTTAGTCTTGGTACGCTTCTTTTTTTGTTTTTCTTCAGCCTGTATAATGTCTGTATATTATGCACTTTTTGTAT
Source organism: Leyella stercorea (assembly GCF_021531655.1). The sequence goes on from NZ_JADYUF010000025.1 coordinate 26,479, forward strand.
TTGTTTGCACAAAACTTAGTTTTTTTGATAATTTTCCCGTAAAATGAGTATTTTTTTTATCAAAAAATATATAACTTTGCACAAAAATATATTGGTGATGTCTTGACGACGTACAACGTCTATGTGACGCACAACGCCTTTTCGACTCAAAACTATAACAATTTAGATAAACCATTAAAAAATAATCTCTAATCAAAATAAAAACCGCAAACAACAATATAAACTGCAAACAACAATCAACGCATCCAGCGATGGGTGTAAAATTCATATTACATTTAACATACTATTTTATGCAAAACAAACAAAAAATCGGCATGGGGGGGGTAATAGGTGCAGCATTCTTGTTGCCTTTATCTTCCTTTGCTGCTGACAAGACCATTGGCAGCCATGCCGCTGATGCCGCAAGTTTGCTGAAGCCTAAGACCGAGTCTGTTACATTTACCAACCAGCAGGCAAAACATCAGAAGGTAACCGGTCAGGTGGTTGACGAAAACGGTGAAACCGTAATTGGTGCATCCGTTGTTTTGAAGAGCAACCCCAAGGTGGGCGCAGTGACTGACGCTGACGGTAAATTTACACTAACCGTATCAAACACTAAGGACGTACTCGTCGTATCATACCTCGGCTATCAGTCGCAGGAGGTACCTATGAAGGGTAAGACCATCTTCTCGATTACTCTTAAGGAAGACGCCAAGCAGCTTGGCGACGTTGTGGTAACGGCTTTCGGTGCCACACAGAAAAAGGAGACTGTGGTAGGTTCGGTACAGCAGGTTAAGCCTGAGAGTCTGCGCGTGCCTTCGGCAAGTATTTCTTCATCGTTCGCCGGCCGTCTGTCGGGTGTCATTGCTACACAGAGTAGCGGTCAGCCTGGTGCCAATGGTTCTGACTTTTACATCCGTGGTATCGCCACCATCAGTGGTGCCAAGTCGCCGCTTATCGTTATGGACGGTATGGAGATTTCGCAAGACGACCTCAACCACCTCGATCCGGACGTAATCGAGAGCTTCTCAATTCTTAAGGACGCATCTGCCACAGCCATGTACGGTTCGCGTGGTGCCAACGGTGTGCTCATCATCACCACCAAGAGTGGTCAGGACCTCGACCGTCCGAAGATATCATTCCGTGTTGAGGCCAACGTCACAATGCCTACATCTAAGCCTAAGTTTGTTGACGGTGCCCGCTTCATGGAGCTGTACAACGAGGCTGTGACAAGCCAGGGTACAGGTTCTACACTCTACACCGCCGAGCAGATTGCCAATACTCGCAATCACGTCAACGGCGAGATTTTCCCTGACGTTAACTGGTATAAGGAGATGTTCAAGAATGCTTCTTACAACCAGAAGGCAAATATGAACGTTCGTGGTGGTACAAGCAAGATTGTGTACTTCATGAACCTCAACGTGAGCCATGAGACAGGTATGTTGCGCAATCGCAGTAAGGAGTTTTACTCTTTCAACAACAACATCGACTACATGCGCTATGCGTTCCAGAACAACATCGACTTCAACATGTCTAAGTCGTCGAAGATTTCGCTCCACTTGTATGCAGGTCTCGACAATATGCACGGTCCGCTCGCTGGTAACAACGATATCTCAGGTTCTCTGAACGACCTCTACAATCAGATGATGAACGCCAACCCGGTACTCTTCCCTATCAAGTACGACAACGAGGGTGACGAGTGGGTACACTGGGGCTATCGTCAGCTTGCCAATGGTGGTAACTTCAACCCGATGGCACGTCTTGTTAGCGGCTATCAGGACTCGTTTGCAAGTACCATTACTGCTAACTTGAACTTTGACCAGAAACTTGACTTCATCACTAAGGGACTCGGATTTCACTTGATGTTCTCATTCAAGAACTGGTCGAAGAGTACTACTTTCCGTTCGCTCAACTTCAACCACTACGAGCTTAAGAACTATACTCAGAACGAGGACGGCACATTCTCATACGTGCAGTCTCCTAAGGGCGATCCGTCTAAGCCAGTGCTTAGCAACTCTGGTCAGAACGCCGGCGACCGTCGCTACTATGCTCAGGCATACTTCGACTATAACCGCTCGTTCGGCGACCATACCGTTACGGGTATGCTCCTTTGGAACATCAACCAGTACAGTTCTAACATGTATACAACCGATGTGCTCGCATCTCTGCCACAGCGTAAGATTGGTTTCGCAGCACGTGCCACATACGACTACAAGCACCGCTATCTCATCGAATTCAACGCCGGTTACAACGGTTCGGAACAGTTTGCCAAGGGCCATCAATGGGGCTTCTTCCCATCGGTAGGTTTGGGCTACAACATTAGCGAGGAGAAGTTCTGGGAGCCGGTTAAGAGCGTTATCTCTAACTTCAAGATTCGTGGCACATACGGTCTTGTAGGTAACGACCAGTATGGCTATGAGCGCTTCATCTATCGTGAGGACGTTTCGCTCACAGGCAAAGGCTCGTTCACAACAGGTTTGCCAGGCAACTACGTTACTTATTCTGGTCCGGGATGGAACCGTCTGCGCAATGAGAACGTATCGTGGGAGGTTGGCCACAAACTCGACCTCGGTTTCGATATGCAGCTCTTCAACGCTCTCGACATCACTTTCGACTGGTTCCGCGAGCGCCGTTCTAACATCTTCCAGCAGAAGCTCTCTATTCCTAACTACTTAGGAACAGCCGACACCAAGATTTATGGTAACCTTGCTGAGGTAGTGAACCAGGGCTTTGATATGGCTGTAAACTACAGCAAGCGTATCAATCAGGATCTCTCAATCCAGTTCCAGGGCACATTCACCTACAACAACAACCACATATCTGTATACGATGAGGCTCCGGGCAAGCGTCCGGCAATGAAGAGCCAGGGCAAGAACGTTAACACCGTATGGGGTTACGTAGCCAATGGCCTATACATCGACAAGGCTGATATCGCCAACAACCCGACATCAACTCTCGGCAACATCGCCATCGCTCCTGGTGACATCAAGTATGTTGACCAACCTGACCGCGAAGGCAAGTACGACGGACGTATCACTGCCGACGACCAGGTGCCATTGGGTGTAAGCGTACCTAAGATTATCTACGGCTTCGGCCCGTCGATAGGCTACAAGAACTGGGACTTCTCAGTATTCTTCCAGGGCCGTGGCAACGTGGCTCTTATGCTCAGCAACATCGCACCGTTCGGCAACTCTTACCGCCGTGGCGTGCTCGAGTTTATCGACAAAGACCACTGGAGTCCTGACAATCAGAACCCGAATGCCAAGTATCCGCGTCTGACCGAGAACGACAACTCGCACAATACACAGAATTCAAGCTACTGGTTGCGCAACGGTCGTTTCCTCAAGCTCAAGAACGCCGAAATCGGCTACTCGCTCAAGAATATGCGATTCTACGTCAACGGTACCAACCTGCTCACATTCTCACCGTTTAAGGAGTGGGATCCTGAGATGGGCGGTGGCAACTACACCACCAAGTATCCGACACAGATGACTCTTAACGTAGGTGTTCAACTCACAATTAACTAATAAACAATATGAAAATTCTAAATAAAGCAATAATAGGCTGCTTGCTCGCTGCGGGACTCACGATGACATCGTGCGACTACCTCAACGTTATCCCCGACGAGACAACAACTGGTGCCGATATCGCCAAGGACCGTCAGGCAGCTCTCAACTATCTGTACTCTTGCTACGGATTCTTGCCTACACCCAACGCCGGAGCATCGTCGCTCGACTTCCTTACCGGTGATGAGGTGGTTACGGCTTTTGAGCATGAGCAATTTGCCTCATTCCCTAAGGGCAACTACTCTGCTTCAAACCCTGTGATAAGCTACTGGAACACTATGTATCAGGGCATCCGCCAGTGCTACATGTTCCAGGACGAGCTCAATAAGGGTGGCAACTTTAAGGGACTCGAAGATAAAGACCGCAACGACTACAAGGCACAGGTGACATTCCTTATCGGATATTATCACTTCCTGCTATCTCGCTGCTATGGTCCGATCATCGTAGTACACCAGACACCCGACCCGATGCTTCTGCCTGAGAACTATCAGGGACAGGAACCTTACGACGACTGCGTAAATTTCATTTGCGAGAAGTTTGACGAGGCTGCCAAGGGTCTGCCTGCTACACGTACCGGTGCACAGGCCAACGAATTTGGTCTTGCCACAAGCGTAGCTGCCAAGGCTATGAAGGCTAAGATGCTGCTCTATGCAGCTTCGCCATTGTTCAACGGCAACAGCGAGTTCTACTCTAACTTCAAGGACAAGAACGGCAATGCGCTTATGCCGCTTACTTACGATGCCGCCAAGTGGCAGAGGGCAGCCGATGCATTCAAGGAGGCTATCGCTGCTGCTGAGTCTGCAGGCTATCATCTCTACGACCGTGGCGACTGCAAGCTCAACAAGAACGGCTATCCTGCCGACCCGCATGTACGTGCTTTGCGCTACACCATCACCGACTATTCTGCAGAGGATGAGCGTGCTGGTGCCAACCCTGAAGTTATCTGGGCTGACTCACGTGGCGAGGGTTACTACGGCATCCAGAACAAGAGTGAGCCATATATCTATGGTGGCGACGGTGCTTGGAACGGCGTTGCTCCTACTGTAGCTATGCTTAGCCGTTTCTACACCAAGAACGGTCTGCCTATCGATCAGGACAAGACATTCGACTACGCCGATCGTTGGGAGCCGGTTGAAGTAGACGAGGCACACGAGGGTGAGGCTTATCCGGGACGCAAGACTCCGAAGTTCAATCTCGATCGCGAGCCACGTTACTATGCATGGATTGCTTTCCAGGATGGTTACTACGAAATTCTGAGTGCCGCAAACAACGGTGCTTATAAGGACGATCCTAACTACAATCTCACTTCCGACAATACTCATGGTCGTCTTGTTTGCGACTTTGTAATTGGAGGCAACTGTAGTCGTGGTGTTGATGCTAACTCTAAGCGTAATAGTAACTATTCGCCGACTGGCTACCTCAACAAGAAGTTTGTCAACCCAGACCTCGTAAAGACCAAGAACGGTTATGACTATACCAACACTCCTTGGCCGCTCATCCGTCTGGCTGACCTTTACTTAGGCTATGCTGAGTGTCTTGTAGAGACTGGTGACCTTCAGACTGCACGTATTTACCTTGATAAGGTGCGCACACGTGCCGGTCTGCCTGGTGTAAAGGAAGCTTGGGAAGAGTTTGGCAAGGATCCTTCAAAGGCTACTACCAAGGAAGGCTTGCGCGATATCGTACGCAACGAGCGTATGAACGAATTCTATCTCGAGAACCAGAACTTCTGGGATATGCGCCGTTGGCTGCTCGCTGAGACTTACTTCAACGTAAAGGCTAAGGGTATGAACATTGACGCTGAGGATATCAACGATTTCTGTAGCATTAAGGAGGTTGTGTTCGAGCGTAAGTTCCAGGCACCGATGAACTACCTGTTGCCAATCCCGTCAGCCGACATCAACCGTAACGACCATGTAGTGCAGACTCCTGGTTATTAATAAAAAAAAGCATTGTAAAATAAAAAAGACACAATGATGAAAAAGACAATTATAAAAATGCTTATGGCTGTAGCTCTTGTTGGCACCGTAGCATCATGCTCTGATGACGACAAGACAACACCGAGGGTGAATATCGACGAGTCGACTGTCACCGTTGACAGCAAGCAGCCGGGCAAAGTGGTGTTCCACTGGACCACTCCAGAGAACGCAGACTTTTATTATATCAAGGTAGCATACGACGACCCTGTTAAGGGTCATCGTGTGCTCAATGCCAGCACCTATGCCGACTCAATTATGATTGATGGTCTGTATGCCAAATATGGCGATTTGACCTATACGTTCACAGCAGTCAGCAGAGACGGCGGCGAGAAGGCTCTCTTCACAAAGACAGCAACAGCAGGTAAAGTACCTGCCGTTATCAAGGACTTTGAGGTTGGTGCTATCGACCTTACAGCCGCACAGCTTTGGACTGACGACCAGGAGTCTTCAGAGGGTCCTATCGCCAATCTTGTTGACGGCAACAATGCCACTTACTTCCACATGAGTTGGAGTGCGCCTTCACCATGGCCTCACTATATCCGTGTAGACCTTGGCAAGAAGGTAAAGGGCGTATCGTTCTGGTATAAGGGACGTAACAACGGCAACAATGACAACCCGAAGAGAATGACCATCTTCGCCAGCAACAATGCAGGTGATACTCCTACAGCCGCTAATGCATGGGAGATTGGCAAGCTCGGAAGCGATGTCCTGCCAAGTGGCACAGCTCCTGAGTTCACTTCGCCAGGCTTCTTCAGCGACGAGGAGTTCCAGTATCTCTGGTTGCAGATTGAGGATGCTTACTCTGGCAGCAAATGGATTGCTATGGCAGAACTTAGTATCAAGGAAATGACTCGCTCAATCTACGATCCTGAGAATGAGCCTATCAAGTAGTCTTAGGTAGACATAATAAAAAAACTCCGTGAACAGCGGCTTCAAGCCAATGTTCACGGAGTTTTTTGTTTTTAGGAGACTATGGCATCCTCGCCGTTGCCTGCGTAGTTAGCCTTAGTTTCTATTCTTTATTATTAATAACTTTTTCTTAGAATTCTTTTTATTGCCTCGAAAATCGAGGAGTGTGCTTGCTGGTATTCGTCCAGCGCTTTGTGCATTTCCTGTTCGCCTATCAAGGTGATTTGTGCAGCCTTGTCGTAGTCAAACTCTCCATATTGCTGCATCTGTGCTTCAACTACAATGTCGGGCTTGGAGATGAGAGCCTGCTGTTTGGTGTTTTGGTCGACCATGATGGCAATGGAGCGCAAAAGCATATTTATGTAGTTGGGAGTCATTTCTTCTTTATAGTTGTGTGTATTCACGTTGACTCCAACGAGCAGGTCGCCACGGCTTCTTGCCACCCGGTTTAGTGGCAGAGCGTTAACCAGCGCACCGTCCACAAGCAGCATTTCGTCCTTTCTGACAGGATCGAAGAAGAGGGGAATGGAAATGCTGGAGCGTATAGCTTCGTATAGACTGCCAGAGCGGAAAACAATTTCGCGCCCGCTGTTCCAGTCGGTGGCTACGGCAGTATAGGGAATGGGCAGGTCTTCGATATTCACATCGGGCACAATCTCTTTCAAGGCGTCCATTACCTTGATGCCCTTCACCAGATGGTTGCGGCTGAAGGAGAAGTCGACCAACGAGAATATTTGCTTCTTGCTCAGCCCTAACATCCACTTCTTCACCTCGCTGAGTTTGCCGGCAGCGTACATGCCGCCAATCAGCGATCCCATGGAGCAACCGGCAATGGAAGTAATGTTGAAGCCACTGCGCTCCAACTCCTCAATGGCTCCGATATGAGCCAAGCCGCGAGCGCCTCCGCTCGAAAGTACCAATGCTACATTCTTTTTCATTTTCTTCTTTTGGGGTTTTATGCCAACCCCGTATTCAGCAGATTTTCCGGGTTAAGCTGCACGCGCAGACGGTATTTGTCGGCATAGTAGACGCTCATCAGTCGGCGCGGCTCGTGTATGGTAGGAGTCAGGGCAAGAGCCACGTGTCCCATAGTGCGGCGCAGATTAAGTTCAACGCAGGGGTGCAGCCAGAAGCCCTCGCCCTCCGAACGTGCCACAGCCATCATGTCTACGCCGAACGGACCGCTATAGACGCCGTTCATAAGTGGGGCTACAGTCTGGCGTATCTGCATGCAGATGCTGTCGAGCAACTGCATGTCGACATAGCGCGACAGCATCTCGCGTTTGTCTGCTTCAGTAGCGCAGATGCTGGCTGTATATGCTCCGCCGCGAGTGTCGAAGAGCGACAGGCCGAGATAGCCGATTGTCCCGTCGGCATTTGCCACGAACTCCATGCCGAAGTCGTACACCTTATTATATAAAGGCTCAATCATAATGCCACCCTGCTGACGCAGTACGCCGCGCATCCATCCCAGCAGATGATTGTCAGGAGCGGGTTGTGCCACATAGCGCACGCCTCTGCCGCTGCTGCTCCATGGCGACTTCACCACGCTACGGCCGTATTGCTGCATGGCACGCAGCGCCTCGTCCTCAGTAGCGCAGTAGCGGCTTTCGCCTACTACACCAGGATTGGCATCGTGAAGCAACGGCAGCAGTCGCTCGGCGGCAAAACGGCGGCTGCTCATGTCGCGGATAGAGGCAAGACGCTCGTCGGAAGGCAGCACAGGTTCGAGCGACGGGGCTGCACGCAGCAGCTGCTCCTTAATGGTGCGGTCCCATCCCCACGGCGCAATCAGCAAGTCGTGGAGCATGTCGGCGGAAATGTGCTTAAGGTCGCCAGGGGTGACGAACGCCACGTCATGGGCATAGCGCTTCACGTGGCGCACCCATTCGAGCGCCGCCTCCACGTCGTCTACCAATACCATGTCGCCATCGTCTGCCCACAACGCAGGCAGAAAACCAAGGTCGGCACGCAGTTGGCGTCCGGCATGAGGGGCTGTGAAGCGAGACTGGTTGGCAGCCAGAGCGATATCGTGTTCGGGATTGAATATGTGAAGTTTCATAGAATGCAAAATTACTTCATTTTTTCCATATATTCCACGGATATGGTCCAACGAATGTAAAAAAAAATAAAAAACGCATATTTTGCAATATTGGGTTTGCAAATAAAGAAATAAATATTACCTTTGCATAGATTAAATCTTAACAAACCAGACAAGAAACAGAACACGGAGCGGAATGGAAGCTTTCTTCAATACACATAAGTACCTCGTTGAGCATACGGATGCTCCGGTCAGACGTGCATTAATGGACGAAATTGACTGGAGCGACCGTCTGATTGGCATTAAGGGTACAAGAGGTGTGGGAAAAACCACCTTCCTGCTGCAGTATGCCAAGGAGAACTTTGGTGCCGACGACCGCAAGTGTCTGTATGTCAATATGAACAACTTCTATTTCCAGGGACGTGGCATAGCCGACTTTGCCGCCGATTTCTACAATCGTGGAGGCGAGGTGCTGCTCATCGACCAGGTGTTCAAGCAGCCCGATTGGAGCAGGGAGTTGCGCATGTGCTACGACAATTGTCCGGGGCTTAAGATAGTGTTCACCGGTTCGAGCGTGATGCGTCTTAAGGACGAGAATCCCGAGCTGAACGGTATTGTAAATAGTTACAATCTGCGCGGTTTCTCATTCCGCGAATTCCTGAACCTGCTCACAGGCAGCAGTCTGCCTGTCTATAGCTTTGACGACATTCTTGAACATCATGTGGACATAGCCACCAATATAATAGGCGAATGTAGCGATGTGCCCGAATATTTCCTTAGCTATCTGCACCACGGCTTCTACCCGTTCTTTCTTGAGCACAGGAACTTTGAGGAGAATCTGCTCAAGACGATGAATATGATGACCGAGGTGGACATCCTGCTCATCAAGCAGATTGAGCTGAAATATCTCACCAAGATCAAGAAGCTGTTCTATCTGCTGGCTTTGGACGTGGCGAAAGCACCCAATATAAGCAATCTGGCACACGACATCTCTACCAGCCGGGCTACGGTGATGAACTATATAAAGTATCTGTCCGATGCACGACTCATAAATATGATTTACAACCCGGGTGACGAATTTCCTAAGAAACCCGCCAAGATAATGATGCACAATCCCAATCTCCTGTATGCCATATATCCCATCGTGGCGCGCACTCAGGAGGTGATGGAGACATTCTTTGTCAATACGCTGTGGAAAGACCACAAAGTGCATCAGGCAGGCAAGGACGCATGCTACATAGTTGACGACGACTGCCGTTGCCGCATTGTAGACGCTTCAGGCACATCAAGGTTGCGAAATACGGCTAAGACTATCTACGCCGAGTATAACACACCCAACGGCATTGGTTATGACAACCATATCCCGCTGTGGCTATTCGGATTATTATACTAAAACAAAAATACATTAACATTTTATTTTCAACAAAATGGCTAAAGAAAAAAAGTTTATCACATGTGATGGTAACACAGCTGCCGCTCACGTGAGCTACATGTTCACAGAGGTTGCTGCTATCTATCCTATCACTCCATCATCTCCGATGGCTGAGCACGTAGATGAATGGGCTGCCAAGGGTCGCAAGAACCTCTTCGGTCAGCGAGTTTCTATCCAGGAAATGGAGTCGGAGGCTGGTGCTGCCGGCGCCCTCCACGGATCGCTCCAGGCTGGTGCCCTCACTTCAACATACACTGCATCGCAGGGTCTGTTGCTGATGATTCCTAACATGTACAAGGTTGCCGGCGAGTTGCTGCCTTGCGTATTCAACGTTTCGGCACGTACATTGGCTTCTCACTCATTGTGTATCTTCGGTGACCACCAGGACGTAATGGCTTGCCGTCAGACAGGCTTCGCTATGTTCTGCTCTGGTTCGGTACAGGAGGTTATGGACCTCTCGGCTGTGCCTCACCTCGCTACACTCGAGACATCTGTGCCGTTCATCAACTTCTTCGACGGCTTCCGTACTTCACACGAGTACCACAAGATCGAGGAGATGGATATGGAAGACATCCGTCCGTTGGTAAATCCCGAATATATCAAGCGTTTCCGCGACCGTGCTCTTACACCGGAGCGTCCTGTAACACGCGGTACTGCTGAGAACCCCGAGACATTCTTCACACACCGTGAGGCTTGCAACGAGTACTACGACCGCATCCCTGAGGTAGTAGAGAAGTACTGCCAGGAGATGACCAAGATCACAGGCCGTGAGTATCACCTCTTCAACTACTACGGAGCTGAGGATGCTGAGAACGTAATCATCCTCATGGGTTCGGCTACAGAGCCTGCTCGCGAGGCTATCGACTACCTCAACAAGCAGGGCAAGAAGGTTGGTATGGTGGCTGTTCACCTGTACCGTCCGTTCTCGGTTGACTTCCTGAAGAAGGCTCTTCCTGCTACTGTTAAGCGCATCGCTGTTCTCGACCGTACTAAGGAGCCGGGTGCTGAGGGCGAACCTCTGTACCTCGACGTTAAGTCGGCTCTCTACGACGACGAGCGCAAGCCGCTTATCGTTGGTGGCCGTTACGGTCTGGGTTCTTCTGATACAACACCTGCCAAGATTGTCGCTGTATTCAAGAACCTTGAGCTTCCGCAGCCTAAGAACCACTTCACAGTGGGCATCGTTGACGACGTTACATTCACTTCGCTTCCTGAGGAAGAGGAGATTCCGATGGGCGGCGACGACCTGTTCGAGGCTAAGTTCTACGGACTCGGTGCTGACGGTACTGTAGGTGCCAACAAGAACTCAGTACAGATTATCGGTAACAACACCAACAAGTACTGCCAGGCTTACTTCTCATACGACTCAAAGAAGTCGGGTGGCTTCACTTGCTCACACCTGCGTTTCGGCGACAGCCCAATCCACAGTGCATATCAGGTAAATACTCCTAACTTCGTGGCTTGCCACGTTCAGGCTTACCTCCACATGTATGACGTTACTCGCGGTCTGCGCAAGAACGGCTACTTCCTGTTGAACACCATCTTCGACGGTGAGGAGCTCGTTAACTTCATTCCTAACAAGGTAAAGCGTTGCTTCGCTCAGAACAACATCACCGTTTACTATATCAACGCTACTAAGATTGCTCAGGAGATTGGTCTCGGCAACCGTACCAACACCATCCTCCAGTCGGCATTCTTCCGTATCACAGAGGTGATTCCTTTGGATCTCGCTGTTGAGCAGATGAAGGCATTCATCGTTAAGTCTTACTCTAAGAAGGGTCAGGACGTTGTCGACAAGAACTTCGCAGCTGTTGACCGTGGTGGCGAGTACAAGCAGCTTACTGTTGACCCGGCATGGGCTAACCTCGCTGACGAGGAGGTTAAGGAAGACAACGCTCCGGCATTCGTTAAGGAGCTCGTTCGTCCTATAAACGGCCAGGCTGGCGACTTGCTGAAGGTTTCTGACTTCGTTAAGCACGACACAGTAGACGGTACATGGCAGAACGGTACTTCTGCATTCGAGAAGCGTGGTGTAGAGGCATTCGTTCCTGTATGGAATGTTGAGAACTGTATCCAGTGTAACAAGTGTTCGTTCGTTTGTCCTCACGCTGCTATCCGTCCGTTCGTTCTTACCGACGAGGAGCTTGCTGGTATCGAGGGGCTTGAGACACAGGAAATCAAGGCTCCGGCTGCTCTGAAGGGCATGCACTTCCGCATTGAGACTTCTGTACTCGACTGTCTTGGCTGCGGCAACTGTGCCGACGTTTGCCCGGGCAAGAAGAACAAGGAGACAGGTGAGCTCGAGAAGGCTCTCAAGATGGTTCCGTTCAACGTTGACGCTGAGGACATGAAGAAGGAAGCACAGAACTGGGAGTACCTCGTTCACAACGTAGCCTCTAAGCAGGATCTCGTAGACATCAAGCAGAGCCCCAAGAACTCTCAGTTCGCTCAGCCTCTGTTCGAGTTCTCAGGCGCTTGCTCTGGTTGCGGTGAGACTCCTTACGTTAAGCTCATCTCTCAGCTCTTCGGCGACCGTCAGATGATTGCTAACGCTACAGGTTGCTCTTCTATCTACTCAGCTTCTATCCCGTCAACACCTTACACAAAGAACGCTAAGGGTCAGGGTCCTGCATTCGACAACTCATTGTTCGAGGACTTCTGCGAGTTCGGTCTTGGTATGGTACTCGGCAACAAGAAGATGAAGGAGCGCATCTGCCACCTCCTCGAAGAGGCTAAGGCTGACGAGCACGTTCCTGCAGAGTTCGTTGCTGCTGCTGATAAGTGGATGGCCAACATGAACGATTCAGAGGGTTCTAAGGAGGCTGCTGCCGAGCTCAAGCCGCTTATCGCCGCTGGTGCTGAGAAGGGTTGCCCGGTTTGCGCTGAATTGAAGACTCTCGACCACTACCTCGTAAAGCGCAGCCAGTGGATTATCGGTGGCGACGGTGCTTCTTACGATATCGGTTACGGCGGTCTCGACCACGTATTGGCTTCTGGTGAGGACGTAAACATCCTCGTACTCGATACTGAGGTTTACTCTAACACAGGTGGTCAGTCGTCTAAGTCAACTCCGCTCGGTGCTATCGCTCAGTTTGCTGCTCAGGGCAAGCGTATCCGCAAGAAGGACCTCGGCTTGATGCAGACAACATACGGCTACGTCTACGTAGCTCAGATTGCTATGGGTGCTGACAATGCTCAGACATTGAAGGCTATCCGCGAGGCAGAGGCTTATCCAGGTCCGTCACTCATCATCGCTTACGCTCCGTGTATCAACCACGGTCTGAAGCGCAAGGGCGGTATGGGTCGCTCACAGAACGAGGAGAAGCTCGCTGTTGACTGCGGTTACTGGCACTTGTGGCGTTTCAACCCGCAGTTGGCTGACGAGGGCAAGAACCCGTTCACTCTCGACTCTAAGGCTCCTAAGTGGGACGACTTCCGCGACTTCCTCCTCGGCGAGGTTCGTTATCTGTCAGTACAGAAGGCATTCCCGAAGGAGGCCGACGAGCTCTTCAGCCAGGCTGAGAAGATGGCTAAGCTCCGCTACCAGACTTACGTTCGTAAGAGCCAGGAGGACTGGAGCGAGCAGATCTAAAAAAATAGAAATTGATGTTTAATGATTGATTGCTGGTTTTTAGTGATTGATTATTGAATAGATAATTAAGTGGCAGCGCCTTAGGTGTTGCCACTTTTTTTGTAGGGGGTGTAGCATTTCGCGATCCCCTTTCTTATTTACGCTGAACGGTTTGTTCACCGTCGACTTGCATAATTTAGGACGTTTTTTCAGCTCACTTTTTATGCGAAAATGTGCTTCTAAAGGTCAGATTTTTGGCTTTTAGGGTTCAAAATTCAATAAAAAGCCCTTTTTCAGGGCAAAAATCCATGGTTTTAATGCCTTTCAAAGACAATACCATAATACAAGAAATAAGAGATAATAGCCATGTATTCAGTATGTTAAGCATTTTTTCCAGTTTGCAATCACATTATACGATACTTATACTTCGTTGTGATTGGTGTGCCGCTTTGGCTTGATTTCGATTGAGAAATGCTTGTTTTTGATAGGGTTTGATGTAGAAACAAGCGAAAATCAATTGCTGACAGTCTGTATTTTGCTCTGAAAAACCGTCAGAAATTGGCTGTTGAGGCTCTATTTATGTTGAAGAAGAAAAGGAAAGAGCACGAATACGACGATGATGAGGCTTGTGGACGGATGAGTGTTGTGTATGCAAAATATTGTGTACCAATACATTAGCTATATATATTGCTATTGCGGTTAGTCATTTAGTCATTTAGTCATTTAGTCATTTTCGATTTTGGGAATGTCATTTTTGGGTCTATAGTATAATATATAAATTTATATATTATACTATAGGGGGCTGACTGCACTTTTTTTGATTTTGACTAAATGACTAAATGACTAAATGACTAAATGACTAAATGACTAAACCATCGACTACCGTGCCACTATCTGCTTCCCGACAAAATGGTCACGTCATTCCCGACAACTATTGCAAGTGTGATTGGAATGTATTAACTTTGCAGCCGTGATACAGAACTGACATTTGCAATCTCTGGAGGCTGCAGAAATTCTCTCGGCAGACAGTAGAAATTCTCTCGGCAGACAGTAAAGACAGCTTCAATATCACACTATCATAACAACAAACGTTTCACCCAAAACAGATACAGACACACAAGATGATACAGGAATACCAGATACGAGTTTTGCCCGTTGTGGCTTCAAGCGAGCAGAATATACGACAGTTTGTGGCAGAGGACAAGGGCATTGATGTCCGTACGATTAATGCCGTGCGTGTTCTGAAGCGTAGCATTGACGCACGCCAGCGCACCATTTTCATCAATCTTACGGTAAGAGTCTACATCAACGAATTGCCACAGGATGACGAGTATGTCAGCACAGAATATGGTGATGTAAGTTCAAAGCCAGCAGTGGTTGTTGTGGGCGAAGGACCTGGCGGATTGTTTGCCTCGCTCAGGCTTATTGAACTCGGTCTGCGTCCGATTGTGCTGGAACGTGGCAAGAATGTGCGCGACCGCAAGGTAGACCTTGCTAACATAAAGAAAACGCAGAAGGTAGATCCCGAGAGCAACTATTGCTTCGGCGAGGGTGGGGCAGGAGCCTATTCTGATGGCAAACTATATACCCGCTCAAAGAAGCGTGGCAATATCGAGAAGATTCTTAATGTTTTCTGCCAGCATGGTGCGTCTACCTCAATCCTTGCCGACGCTCATCCACACATTGGTACCGACAAGTTGCCGAAGGTGATTGAAAATATGCGCGAGACGATAATACGATGCGGTGGCGAGGTGCATTTTCAGACCAAGATGACACGTCTTGTCATCAACGATGACACAGTTGTGGGTATAGAGGCTCTGAATCTGCTGACGGGTGTCGAGGAGGTTTATCGCGGACCGGTAATACTTGCTACAGGCCATTCGGCACGCGACGTGTATCGCTATCTTGCCGAGGCTAAGGTGGAGATAGAGGCTAAGGGCATTGCTGTAGGTGTGCGTCTGGAGCATCCCTCGCAACTGATTGACCAGATACAGTATCATTCAAAACAGGGTAGAGGAAAATATCTGCCTGCGGCTGAGTACAGCTTTGTGACGCAGGTGGCCGACCGTGGGGTTTATTCGTTCTGTATGTGTCCGGGCGGTTTTGTCATTCCGGCAGCTACCGACAAGGAGCAGCTCGTGGTGAACGGTATGAGTCCGAGCAATCGCGGCACTCAATGGAGCAATTCGGGTATGGTAGTTGAGACACGTCCTGAGGATGTGGAAGGCGATGAGAATGATCCGTTGCGCGTGATGCACTTCCAGGAGCAGCTTGAGCGTGCATGCTGGCAGCAGGGCAATATGAAGCAGACGGCTCCGGCGCAGCGCATGGCCGACTTCGTCAACGGCCGCCTCTCGTACGACCTCCCTAAGAGCAGCTATGCGCCAGGTCTGATTTCGTCGCCGTTGCACTTCTGGCTGCCCCGCCAGGTGGGCAAGCGACTGCAGGAGGGATTCAAGAAGTTTGGCAAGATGAGTCACGGATTCCTCACCAATGAGGCTGTGATGATAGCCACCGAAACACGCACGTCATCGCCGGTACGCATTGTGCGCGACCGTGAGACATTGCAGCATGTGCGCATACATGGTCTGTTTCCGTGTGGCGAGGGAGCAGGATATGCAGGCGGCATCGTGTCGGCAGGTGTCGATGGCGAACGGTGTGCCGAGATGTGTGCCGCCTACATGAAGGTGTAATAAATAAAAATAGGGGCGAGTAGAGGTTGTTTTACTCGCCTATTTTTATGACATATTCGCTCATGAACGAAGCTCCGGGCTGCAGATGGTTCATGAGATATTTGTCGCGGAATTGTCCCTTGTACTCATAATGGTCGTGAACACCATACCACGGTTCGAGGCAGATGAATGGGGCGTTCTTGCCGTAGGGAGTCCATATGCCTACACAAGGTGTGTTGAACTTTACCGTAACAACGGGGCGGGCATCCTGCGGGTCGAGTATCTCGATGGAGTGAAGCTGACAGTGGTCGATGACGATGGCATCGTCCTTGAATGTCTCCTCGTTGAAGGGCAGCAGTCCGCCTTCGAGTGTCGGCAACGGATAGCGGTCGTCGGTGATGCAGCCTTCGTGGTTGCCGTAGATGCGGTCAATCTCGTCGGTGTTGTCGAAGCGCAGCACGCCCTTGATAGGTTCGCCCTCGCTGATACCAGGCAGATTGAAAGCAGGATGTGCGCCAATCTGGAAGTGCATCTCACGGGTGTCAGTATTGTGTACATGCCATATTACGTGTACCTCATTGTCCACCAGCTTGTAGGTGACAGAGAGCATGAAGCGGTAGGGATATTGGCGCAGTGTGTTCTCGGTCTCGTGCAGTACATAGGTGACGCTGTGGTCGGTTTGTCGCAGAACCTTGAAGTTCATGTCGCGTGCAAATCCGTGACGGCCCAACTGGTAAGTCTCGCCATCGGTGCGATAGGTGCCTTTCCACAGTCCGCATACTATAGGGAAGAGTATTGGCGAGCGTCTGCCCCAATACTTGTCGTCGCCCTGCCAAAGATATTCCTTTTCGTCAGCATCCTTGATGCTCTGAAGTTCGGCACCAAGGTCGGATACTTCAACTGTCAAATATTCGTTTTGTAGCTTTTCCATTGTTCGTTTGGTTCTAGTCTTCAAACTTGTTTATTTGGTTCTTTCTTCAAACATCTTCATAAGCCACTGCTTCTGTTCGGCAATGGTCAGATTGCTGTTGTCGAGCAACAGGGCATCGTCAGCCTGGCGCAGTGGTGAAGTGGCGCGATGGGTATCGATATAGTCACGCTCCTCTACGTTCTTGAGTATGTCGTCGAAGTCGGCTGGCATCCCCTTTGCCTGCAGTTCCTTGTATCGGCGCATAGCACGTATCTCGGCTGTGGCAGTAACAAAAATCTTCAGTTCGGCATCGGGGAATACAACTGTTCCGATGTCGCGTCCGTCCATTACGATGCCTTTATCGCGTCCCATAGCCTGCTGTTGCTCCACCAGTTTGGCGCGTACGAATGGCAGGGCTGCTACAGGACTTACGTGCTGTGACACCTCGAGCGAGCGTATTTGGTTTTCCACTACCTCACCGTTGAGACAAGCTTCAGGACGACCGGTCTCAGCATTCAGTTTAAACGAAATCTGCACCTGTGGCAGAAGTTGCTCCAGACGTTCGGCTTCAACATTGCCCTTGCCGTCAAAGAGATTGTTGCGCATTGCAAACAGCGTCACGGCACGATACATAGCGCCCGTGTCAACGTAGATATAGCCCACCTCGCGGGCCAAGTCTTTTGCCATAGTGCTTTTTCCGCACGACGAGTATCCGTCAATGGCTATCACAATTTTCTTCATTTCAGTATATAGTCTTATATAATTCTCTTTTTACCCTTTTACCTTTTTACCTTTCAAAGGTTGAATGCCGCATTCACCACTATCGACGAGCTCGAAACGTGGTATTTGCCATATGCCAGGTTTATCTTGATGCGGCTGAGATTCAGTCCGGCACCGAACGACAGACCAGCGCCATGCGAACTCTTGCCGTCAGCCGACTCAATCTTCATGTCATGAGCCCGTCGGAAGTTGTAGCCGCCACCAATCCATATCGACTCCGAGATGACAGCGTCGACACCTAATACAAGGTGGTTGACGAAGCTATAGTTCCAATGGTTAAGGCCTACCAATGTGGCGGATAGACGGAAGGGCATATTTTCAAATTTCTTGCTTGCGCCGACCTGCAGG
Organism: Leyella stercorea; assembly: GCF_021531655.1. Next base: position 44,666 of record NZ_JADYUF010000025.1, read on the forward strand.
TCGATAGGCATACTTTCAAAGTCGTCGTCGTAAGCCTTGAGCTGTCCACCGAGGTTGCGTGCCACAGCCGACACAGACCATTCGGTATCGGGGTCGTAATAGTTGAGACCAAGGTCGACACCCATAGCCAGTGAGTTGTAGCTGCCTATGTACGAAGTGATGAATCGGGCAGCAATACCGCCAGCAATGCGACTGCCGAGCATATAAGAGAAATGTCCGCTCACGGCGATGTCCTTGGCTGAAAATTCGCCCGTCTGCTGATTGTCGGCATCGGTCTGTCGCATTGTGCCGTAATTGATAAACTGTCCACTTACGGCCCATGATATTTTCTCGCCGACATTGCGGTTGAATGATGCGCTTGCTGCCATCGAGCCCGACATATAAGTCATGAAGTTGAATCCGATGGTCTTGTCGCTTACCGACGACAGCAAGGCAGGGTTGTGAAAAGTCAGCGAAGCGTCGTCCTCGATAAGCGAAGTGTTGTCGCCGCCCAGCGCCGCAGCGTGCGCACTAACCGGAAGGCGCAGAAAATTATATAGCGTCTGGCTTTCCTGAGCGCACATTGTGGCGATGCTGGCGAATGTAAGTATATAAAATGCGGTTAAAAATCTTTTCATCGTTTATATAATATGGTGCAAAGTTAGTAAATAAACGATAAATACCTCATTTTATTGTCTCGTTTTATCATCATCATTTTATGATTTCCTTAGCACGTTCAAGTGCCAGGTTGATGTGGCTGCAGATGTTGTCCTCGCCGATAAGGTCGTAGAACTTGGCCTTTTCGAGCTGGCTGTGTACCTTAGGACTTACTCCCGACAGCACAATCTGAATGCCCTCGTTCTTGCTCATAAGGCAGAGGTTGGTGAGGTTGTGAATACCTGTTGAGTCGACGAATGGTACCTTACGCATACGGATGATACGTACCTTCGGACGGTCGCCGAATGTGGCCATAATCTCCTCAAACTTGTTGCCGGCACCGAAGAAGTAAGGACCGTTGATTTCGTACACCTCAACGCCCTGTGGTATTGTAAGGTGCTCAAGATTACCTTTGACGATGTCTGACTCCTCGTTGATTTCGTCCATGATTACCTTCACGTCTGTAGTCTCCGACATGCGCTTCATGAAGAGCAGGCAGGCGATGATGAGTCCCACCTCAATGGCAACTGTAAGGTCGAAGATGATGGTGAGGAAGAAGGTGATGAGCAGCACGGTGACGTCGCTCTTAGGGTTCTTCATCAGCGCTACGAACGAGCGCCATCCGCACATTCCGTACGATACGATTACGAGCACACCGGCAAGACATGCCATAGGGATGTACTTGGCAAGCGGCATGAGGAAGAGGAAGATAAGCAACAAAACGATGGCGTGGATGATGCCTGCGATAGGTGTGCGTCCGCCGTTGTTGATGTTGGTCATTGTACGGGCTATGGCTCCTGTGGCAGGAATACCGCCGAAGAGAGGCGAAGCAAGGTTGGCTACACCTTGTGCTATAAGCTCTGTGTTGGAGTTGTGGTGGTCGCCTATGACACCATCTGCTACTGTGGCAGAGAGCAGCGACTCGATGGCACCGAGCACAGCAATGGTGAGCGCCGGAGCTACAAGACTCTTGATGGTTTCCCATGTCATTGCCGGAACCTGCATATCCGGGATATCGTTGCTCACGCTGAAGCGGTCGCCGATGGTCTCGATGGTGCTGACGCCAAAGTAAGTCTTGAGTATCAAGGCTGCGATGGTCATGATGATGATGGCAACGAGCGAGCCAGGTATCTTCTTGCTGAATTTTGGGGTGATGGCTATGATTATGACGCTCACGATGCCCACGAGCGAGCACCACAGGTCGGCTGTAGAGAAATGCGAGATGTAGCAGCCCCATTTCTCGATGAAGTCGGACGGTACGGAGTCGATGGTAAGTCCGAAGAGGTCCTTGATCTGTGTGGTGAAGATGGTAACGGCAATACCGCTGGTGAATCCTACTACAATAGGGTAGGGGATGTACTTGATGATAGTGCCAAGCTTAAGCACTCCGAACATAATAAGGAACACACCTGCCATGAGAGTGGCTATGGTAAGACCTTCAAGTCCGTATTTCTGTATAATGCCGTATATGATGATGATGAAAGCACCAGTAGGACCTCCAATCTGTACTTTGCTGCCGCCGAGCAGCGAGATAATGAATCCGGCAACGATAGCCGTGATGATGCCTTTCTCAGGCGTTACGCCCGAGGCGATACCAAATGCAATGGCAAGCGGCAGGGCGACAATGCCCACAATGATGCCCGCCATGAGGTCGCTCATGAACGTCTTACGGTTGTACGACTTTAGCGTCGTAAACAGTTGGGGTTTGAAATCGAATGTCTTCATCCTCAAAATTTTAGTGTTGAAATGAATTGAATATAAAACAATAGTTTCCTGTAAACGACTGCAAAATTAAGCATTTTTTAGAAGATGGCAAAATAGTAACCAAGCAAAAACGGGAAAAGCGGTTGGCATAAAGAATAATTTATGATGTTTCGTTGCTTTTTGTGCCAGACATTGTGTAACTTTGCAAAATAGAGGCTTCACCCCAGCCGCTTATTAAAGATAAAAACAACAATATAATATTGAGGAGTGGAACAGAAAAAGTCACGGCGTGCTGATTTGGAGAGATGGCGTCCTATATTTTTTGTAGCGGGACTCGTAATGCCTCTGTTGCTGTTTCTTGCCGCACTTGAATACAGAACCCTGGCAGAGCCTGAAATTGACATGTCGAGCCTTATGGATGACGTGTCTAAGGAGAACGAGTATATTCCCGTGCCTTCGCCCGAACGGACAGATATGGCTGCTGCTGCCCATGCTAAGCCTAAAAAGCCAGACACGCAACAGCTGAAGGTGGTCGACCATAAGACTCCAGTGAATAGACTTGACAATATTGCCCAAAGTCGCAATGAAAGCGAAGAAGGCGATGAGGGTAATGGCGGCGAAAAGGCTGAAGGCGACACTAAAACGACGCCACAGCCCATAGCTGTAGATATGGGCGACAATCCGCTCAATTTCCGCATTGTAGAGCAGTTGCCCGAATTTCCAGGCGGTATGTCGGCATTCGTAAAATGGCTGACCGACAACCTGAAGTATCCCTACTCGGCACAAAGCCAGAAGATAAAGGGACGAGTGGTTGTAACGTTCATAGTCAATCGCGACGGAACTACAAGCGACCTGAAGGTTTCGAAGTCGGCACATCCCATTCTCGACCGCGAGGCCCTGCGCGTAATGCGTATGATGCCGCGCTGGAAGCCCGGTGTGGCCAACAATCGACCATGTCGCACCATGATGGCAATACCCGTTGAGTTCGCATTGTAACATACTAAAAACATACATTCTTTTATATAGAAATTTAAGATATTCAAAAAGATATTATGAAGACAGCTGATGAAATATTGAAGCAAGTGAATGATTTTCTCGACAATCTTGCTTACGATCGCAAACCAGAGTCGCTTTACGCACCAATACGTTATGTGCTCTCTATGGGAGGCAAACGTATACGTCCTGTACTGATGCTTTTGGGCTACAATATGTTCAAAGACAATCCCGAAAGCATCCTGATGCCGGCTTGCGCTCTTGAGACCTATCACAACTATACATTGCTGCACGACGACCTTATGGACAACGCTTCCATACGTCGTGGCCATCAGACAGTACATTGCAAGTGGAATGCCAATACAGCCATCCTTTCGGGCGACTCGATGCTTGTACTGGCATATCAGCGCATGGCGCAATGTGACAAGGCTCACTTGGCACAGGTGCTTGGCATATTCACCGAGACAGCTCTGCAGATAGGCGAGGGTCAGCAGTACGATATGGACTTTGAGCATCGCAACGATGTAGCCGAAGACGAATACATAGAGATGATACGACTAAAGACGAGCGTACTGCTTGCTTGTGCGCTCAAGATAGGTGCTGTGCTGGCTGGAGCGTCTGAGGAAGATGCCGAGAATCTTTATAAGTTTGGTGAGCGCATAGGTCTTGCTTTCCAGTTGCAGGACGACTATCTTGACGTTTATGGCGACCCCAAGGTTTTCGGTAAGGCAATTGGTGGAGACATCATGTCGAACAAGAAGACCTACATGCTTATCAATGCCTTCAATCGTGCCAACGCACAGCAGCGTGCTGAACTGGAGCGCTGGGTGAATGCCGAAACATTCGACCGTGAGGAGAAGATTGCTGCCGTGACAAAGTTGTACAACGAGATAGGCGTAGACCGTTTGGCACAGGACAAGATAGCACAATACTTCGGCGAAAGTCGAAAGTATCTTGATGCCGTGAGTGTTTCGGACGACCGCAAGGTAGAACTGGCAGCTTATGCACAGCGTATGATGAAGCGCAAGTATTAATTTCTGTGTTTCATCCAATCACTAATCAATCATTACTAATTAATCATTAAACGTGCCCTACCGTAGATTTCCAAAGACAGATACTGCTCGCCTGCGCTCGCTCGGAGAATTGCTTGACAATAATGATGTTTATGCTGCCAAGACAAGGTTTATCAGCATGGACGTAATCGCTAAGGCAAAGAATTTGCATGACCAGCTGAAGACGTTGAGCAAACAGTTTCTGTTGTGTTATGAAGCCCAAATGCGCAATTATAAGCGTGTGGCAAAACCGCAGAAGCATATGATGATGTATTTGCAGCACTTTGTGCGTGTGTTGCTGATGAGCGTAGAGCGTGGTGAAATAAAGGGTTCGGCACTCAGCGAATTCTATGCCATTGATGATCCGGAGGAGACTTTGCGTCAGCTGCACATAGTGGATGATGCCTGTAAAATAGCTCCAATGATTATAGAAGGCGAGAAAAAACGCATAGCTGCCGGTGGCCGGCCCATTTACAATCCAACCATCGGTATGGTGGCAACGCATTTCGATATTTTTGCCGACATTTATAAGCAACAGCGCATATTGAATGATAAGGCCGACCGTGCACTCGCCCAGTTGAAGGCTATGCGTGCACAGGTCGATGTGCTGACAGTGGATATTTGGAATACGGTGGAGGCTCACTTTGCCGATTTGCCACCAGAGATACGCTACGACGAATGTCGCAAATATGGCTTGATATATTATTATCGTAAAGGAGAAAACAAGATATGAATTTCATAGACACACACACACATCTCGATGGCGAGGAATTTGCAGCCGACCTGCATGAGGTTGTCGACAGGGCTCGTGAGGCTGGAGTTAGCAAGGTGTTTGTGCCGGCTATTGACCTTAAGTCGGTGGATACTGTGGTAGAAACGTGCAATCAGTTTCCCGGTTACGCCTATCCAATGATAGGATTGCATCCCGAGGAGGTGAGGGCCGACTGGAGCAGCGTTCTCGATGAAATGTACAAGCGCCTGAAGCCTGGCCATCCTTTCATCGCAGTTGGCGAAGTGGGAATTGATTACTATTGGTCGCGTGAGTTTGAGAAAGAGCAACTTATGGCTTTTGAGCGTCAGGTGCAATGGTCGATAGAGACTCGTCTGCCGCTTATGATTCATTGTCGTAAGGGGCAGAACGAGATGGTGAGTATGTTGCGTCATTATGCCGACGAATTGCCAGGAGGAGTGTTCCATTGCTTCACAGGCAATGAGCACGAGGCTGAAGAACTGCTGCAGTTTGAACGTTTTGTTCTTGGCATTGGTGGCGTGCTGACATTCAAGAAGAGCCATCTGCCTGAAGTGTTGCCCAGTGTGGTGCCACTCAACCGTATTGTTCTCGAAACCGACTCGCCGTATATGGCACCTGTGCCTATGCGTGGCAAGCGCAACGAAAGCGCTTATGTAGCATATGTATTACAGAAACTTGCTGAGTGCTATGGGGTCGATTTGCAATGTGTGGCTGATACTACAAATGCTACTGTTAAGAGAATATTTGGTATATAAAAAGGTTTATCCGGAATTTGGAGTGATTAAATTATTCGTTAAGTCTTCGTTAAGTCTTCGTTATACCTTCGTTATACCTTCGTTAAATCTCCGTTATGCCTCCGTTATGCCTTCGCTTCGTTAACGTAGGCAGATCGAGTTCACTACGGAGGCAGATCGAGTTCACTACGGAGGATGAACGAATAACGAACGAAGGAACAACGGAGCGAGAAAGAATGAAATGCTATATCAACACAAACGGTGTAACGACGAGGGCGTGTCAAAAGTCACAGCAGTACGCCCCGAAGGGGCAGAAGCTCATAGCCCAGGGCAACACCCTGGGT
>NZ_JADYUF010000026.1 GCF_021531655.1 Leyella stercorea
CTATAAAGATACAAAATATTTGTGAGACTACCAACTTTTTTATGAACTATTTCTTATCCCGAACTGGGGTATAGTAGTATCCGTAGGTAGATTGCGGGTTCTTGTGGTCGTACTCGCCACCATCAGTGTATTCACCGGCTAAGTTGGCATGCAGATGAAGGTCTTCAAAACCATGAATCTTATAGTCAGCCTCTACGTTGCCAAGGAAAATGTTGGCACTCTTGTAGAAATTGTAGTGGTCAACCAACTCAACTGGGTTAGAAGGAGATTGATCTGACATACGGTCATATAGGTATGTTGGATCATATGATGTAGTAGCCTTTGTCCACTGCCAATAGCCGCCCCAGTTCTTGAACTGCTCGTCACTGCTCTTCACTGGGCGAGTAGGATCCATAGTGATAGCTGCCCCAACAGCGCCTTGTCCACCAGGATTTGTCTTTGAGTAAGAGTACTTACCGTTGATATTCAGGTTGAGATGCTTGTTGAGCAATGAAGGATTGAGGTTGAAGCCTGCTGTAATTCGCTCGTATTCTGAACCCTTCAAGATACCGTCCTGGCTTGTGTAGCCTACGCTTATGCGATAAGGCATTGACCAAGACTGTTTGCTAATGCCGCCTGAGAGGCTTACATTATGCTCATGGCTGACACCTGCACGATATATTTCGTCCTGCCAGTCGGTGTCGTATGTGCCTGCAGCATAGTTAGGTGTGCCGTCTGCGTTGTATTCCTTCCAGCCCAATCCTTTGTAAGCAGCAGAATCTTCGCCGTAATAGCTCTTGATGAAGTCAACATATTCTTTTGCGTTCATCACATCCAGCTTCTTGGCGATGGTGCTTACTGAAAGTGTACCATTGTAAGAAATCTGTGGCTTCTGACCGCTGCGACCCTTCTTTGTTGTAATGATGATAACACCATTCGAACCACGCGAACCGTAAATAGCGGTTGCCGAAGCGTCCTTCAATACGGTGAAGCTCTCGATATCATTAGGATTAACGAGCGAGAGAGGGTTGTTTACACCCTTAGTGTCATTGTTATCCATTGGCATACCATCGATAACAATCAACGGGTTGTTGCTTGCGGTAAGAGAAGCACCACCACGAATACGAATCTGAGCACCTTCGCCAGGAGCGCCAGTTGCTGTGTTTACATTTACACCGGCAATCTTGCCCTGGATCATGTCCTGTGCAGAAGTGATGATACCATGGTTCTTTTCATCTGGCTTGAGGGCAGTAACCGAACCTGTAAGGTCGTTCTTCTTTGCCACACCATAACCGATTACGACAACCTCATTAAGTTGTTTGTCATCGTTAGACATTGTTACAGTCATGTTGCCCGATGCCTTAACGGTCTGCGGCGACATACCAAGGAAGGTGAATGTAAGTTCAGTACCGGGAGCAGCATCGATAGAGAAGTTACCATCAATGTCGGTAATTCCAACTGCTTTACCCTTAACGGTGATGGTAGCGCCCATGACCGGTTCGCCCGAAGCGTCTTTAACATGTCCCTTGATGGCGTTGCTTTGCGCGAAGGAACTTGTTGCAAGGAGAAGACCACCAGCCAATGCCAGCGTCCTCAGAGGCAATTTGATTTTCAACTGCTTCATTGTTTGCATGTTTTTAGTTATTACTATGTTGTTTTAATCAATTCGATCTCATCATAAACATTTTGCCTTAATAGTGAAGTGTAATTGAACTTTCGCTAAGGGTAGAATGATTTGTAATCGTATGAGGTTTAAGATGTATTTTTTTACATTTGTTTGTATTTCCGAGTGCAAATTTATTATCTTTACTTTTTTGTTGTATCGTTTTGTACATAAAATGGAAGTATTTTTAGTGCAAACGTTTGCATTTTCTTTTTACAATATTGTATACATATAGCTCTGTTCGTTCGGAAAATATAATTACTTTTGTGTCGTAAAATAAAATCATGCCAGAGAATTTACCTATAACCATGCCAGAGAATTTACCTATAACAATGAAGGATATAGCCCGTGCTTTGGGCGTTTCCGTGGCTACAGTGAGCCGTGCACTCAATGACAGTCCGCGTATCAGTTCAGTGCAGCGCAAGCGCATTCAGGAATATGCCAAGGAGCATAACTTCTATCCAAACGTAATTGGTGAAGCACTGCGTCATAGTCGCAGCCAGTCTATGAAGGTGATAGGGGTCATCATTCCCGAGTTTGTGCATTACTATTTTGCTTCGGTGTTGTCTGGCATTGAGGAGGAGGCTCGTGCCCGTGGTTATCGTGTGATGGTGGCACAGAGCAATGAGCGATATGACAAGGAGGTCGCTATCTGCGACGACTTCTATAAAAACAAGGTGTGTGGCATCATTGTGTCGCAAGCCAAGGATACCAAGCACTACGACCATTTCCAACGGCTTATGGACAGTGGTGTTCCACTTGTGTTTTACGACCGTATATGTACGGGCGTGAATGGATCGCGTGTTGTGGTCGACGATTATAATGGGGCATACGCAGTCGTATCACATTTGATAGAAACCGGGTGTAAGCGCATAGCCTTTTATGGCTCGCCCATGAATCTGGAGTTGTCGAAGAACCGATACAACGGCTATCATGACGCAATTGTGAAGCACGGGCTGAAGGTGGACGAGGCTCTTGTCAGATTATGTGATAACCGTGCACAAGCTGAAGCAATCACTCCTGAAATACTCTCGTTGCCAGCCGAAGAGCGTCCCGATGCCTTCTTTGCCATCAACGACGATACTGCTATAGGCTTACTGTATACAGCCAAGCGCATGGGATTTCGTGTTCCATTGGATATCAGTGTTTGTGGATTTACCAATGGTAATCGTGCAATAGCTTGCGATCCGATGCTCACCACGGTAGAACAGCGTGGTGTGACGGTAGGCGAGGAGGCAGCTGATATACTTATAGGCCAGGTTGAAGGCACGCTGCCGCGCAATGAGGTGGTGATGCGTGTGGTGCGCACACGTCTGGTGGTGAGAGGCACGACACGCTAAGTTCAGAAGTCGTCTTCTTTTGCTTTTGAAACTAAAATAAAAATTAAACCAAATAACAATGATCCAAAAACCTAATCTTTCGTTCTGGAAACTCTGGAATTTGAGTTTCGGATTCTTTGGCGTGCAGATAGCTTACGCTCTGCAAAGCGCCAACATATCACGTATTTTTGCCACATTGGGAGCCGACCCTCACAATCTTAGCTATTTCTGGATATTGCCTCCTTTGATGGGAATATTGGTGCAACCTATAGTAGGTACGCTTAGTGACAGGACGTGGTGTCGTTTCGGCCGTCGCATTCCGTATTTTTTCGTTGGTGCAACAGTGGCTGTGCTTGTAATGTGTCTGTTGCCAAATGCAGGCTCGTTTGGTATGGCAGTGGGCACGGCTATGGTGTTCGGTCTTATCTCGCTGATGTTTCTCGACACAAGCATCAATATGGCAATGCAACCTTTCAAGATGCTTGTGGGCGATATGGTCAATGAGAAGCAGAAGTCGCTCGCTTATTCTATACAGTCTTTCCTATGTAATTCCGGTTCGCTTGTCGGATATATGTTCCCGTTCTTGTTCACAGCCCTTGGCATAGCCAACGAGGCTCCGAAAGGTGTTATCCCCGACTCGGTTATCTACTCGTTCTATGTAGGTGCAGCTATACTCATTCTTTGTGTCATCTACACTACATTGAAGGTGAAGGAATGGAATCCAGAAGAGTATGCTCAATATAACGAGGCTGACCCTGAAGCCAAGGAGAAGAGTGCAGGCTGGATAACGTTGCTCAAGAATGCACCTTCAATGTTCTGGAAGGTAGGACTTGTGCAGTTCTTCTGTTGGGCAGCCTTTATGTATATGTGGACCTACACCAACGGTACTATTGCCGATACGGTATGGCATACCACTGATGTCGCCTCAAAGGGATATCAGGAGGCGGGCAACTGGGTTGGTGTGCTGTTCTTCTGGCAAGCCATCGGTTCGGTGCTTTGGGCTATGGCGCTGCCTAAGTTCAAGAACGAGAAGATGGCATACGCCATAAGTCTTGTTATCGGTGGCATCGGTTTCGTTCTTGTGCCGTTCGTCGGCGATAAGAATCTGCTTGTGCTTCCCTTCCTGCTTATAGGTTGCGCTTGGGCTGCTATGCTTGCCATGCCGTTTGCTTTTGTCACCAATGCTCTTGAGGGTTACAGCCACAAGGGTGCATATCTCGGACTCTTCAACGGCACTATATGCGTACCGCAGATTGTAGCTGCTGTGTGTGGAGGTCACCTGCTGCATCTTGTAGGCTCGCATCAGAGCAATATGATGATAGTTGCAGGCGTATTGCTTGTTTGCGGCGCAATGGCTGTAGCGGCCATTAAAAGCCATAAACAGGTATAGCAAAATGCAATCGTTTGCATGTGTTTATGTGAAGAATGTCTGGTTTTTGAGTGAAAGTGTACCACATTTTTTAATAATTTCGCATTGTGAAAACCAATGATATAATTTGTACCAACAAACCAATAACCAAAATTCACAATGACAATACATTTTCATATAGAATACCGTACTGCATTCGGTGAGGAGTTGTCACTTAACATTATCGAGGATAATGAAGTGAAGACCTATCGCATGACCACCATTGACGGTGTGCAGTGGTGGTGCGATTTGAATTATAGTAAAGCAGACCGTGCACTTGAGTATTATTATAAGGTTCAAGTGGGCGGTTCTGTAGAGCGTAGCGAATGGCAGACGGTGAAGCATGTGCTCGACCTGACGTGCGATGCAGCTACCGACTACACCGTATACGACCGCTGGAATGCAATGCCCGATGACTCTTATCTCTACAGCAGTGCTTTCACCGACTGCATCAACCATCTTGAGCCGCAGACAATGCAGCCTACCGCATACGACCGTACACTTCGCCTTGTGGTGCGTGCACCGCAGTTGCGCGAGGGTCAGCGATTGGCTGTAGTAGGTGCTCAGAAGGCTTTGGGCGAGTGGAAATATGACAAAGCGCTGCCTATGACGCTGCACAACCATTGCGAATGGGCGGTCGATATAGATGCCTCGTTATTGCATGATGATAGTATAGAGTTTAAGTTAGTTGTAGTGAATGGTTCGGGACTGGTGATGATGTGGGAGTGCGGAAACAACCGCACCATCACTCTGCCCCAATTCAAGAACGGTCAGACGGTGGTGTACAGTCTTGATCAGGCGTTCTTCGAGATGTGGAATCGAAGACTGGCTGGCACACTTGTGCCGGTGTTCTCACTCCGTAGCAAGACAAGTGCCGGTATAGGCGACTTTGGCGACTTGAGGATGATGATTGACCTTATGGCAAAGACCGGACAGCGTGTGCTGCAACTCCTGCCCATCAACGACACCACCATCACCCACACATGGACCGACTCTTATCCGTACAGCTGTATCAGTGTCTTCGCCATACATCCGCAGTATGCCGACTTGCGTACGTTGCCGCAGCTGGATGACGAAGAAGTACGCACAGAGATGGAAGCAGAGCGTCAACGGCTAAACGCCCTGTCGCAGATAGATTATGAAAAGGTAAACGCATTCAAATCAGAATATTTACAGAGGGTCTTTCTTCAAGAAGGTAAAAAGATTATGAAGAGCGCAGAATTTAAGGCGTTCTTCCAGGAAACACAGAATTGGCTCGTACCATACGCTCAGTATTCATCGCTGAGAGACAAGTATGGTACTGCCGATTTCACACAATGGCAAGACCATAACACATGGAATGAGGACGACCGCGCTATGCTGTCTGATTCTCGCACAAAGGCATATCATGAGGTGGCTTTCTACTATTTCGTACAGTACATACTGTCGTCGCAGATGAAGGAGGCACACGAGTATGCCAAGCAGAAGGGTATAATTCTGAAGGGCGACATTCCTATTGGAGTGAACAGACACAGTTGCGACGTGTGGATGGAACCCAAATACTTCAACCTTAACGGACAGGCAGGAGCACCACCCGACGATTTCTCGGTTAATGGACAGAATTGGGGATTCCCCACATACAACTGGGACGAGATGCTGAAGGACGGCTGCCAGTGGTGGGTGCGTCGCTTCCAGAGCATGTCGCAATTCTTCGATGCCTATCGAATCGACCACGTACTCGGATTCTTCCGCATCTGGGAGATACCTATCGACAGAGTTCACGGACTGACAGGACAGTTTGCTCCATCGCAGGCAATGAGTCGTGAGGAGATAATGCAGTATGGACTGAACTTCCAGGAGGAGCGATTCACCGAGCCGTTTATTACCGATTGGGTGCTCGACCGCGTGTTCCATGAGCGTGCCGATGAGGTGCGTTGCAACTATCTCGAACATATCGACGACGAGCGCTACCGCATGAAGCCCGAGGTAAATACACAGCGCAAGATAGAGGCACGTTTTGCAGGTGTAACCCATCAGGAAGACCTCTGGCTGCGCGACGGACTCTATTCGCTTGTCAGCGACGTGCTCTTCGTGCGCGACCGTAACAATGCCGACATGTTCCATCCGCGCATTTCAGCCCAGCTCGACTTCATTTACGAGTCGCTCTACGACAACGACAAGCAGGCTTTCAACCGCCTTTACAACGACTATTACTATCGTCGCAACAACCAGTTCTGGTATCGTGAGGCAATGAAGAAGCTGCCCAAGCTGGTACAAGCCACCCGTATGCTTGTGTGTGCCGAGGACCTTGGCATGGTGCCCGATTGCGTGCCATGGGTGATGAACGAGCTGAAAATCCTTAGCCTTGAGTTGCAGAGTATGCCCAAGTCGACCACTACTCGTTTCGGACACCTCAGCCAGAACCCATATCGTTCGGTATGTACCATATCCAGCCACGACATGCCTACGCTGCGACAGTGGTGGGACGAGAACTACGAACGTACGCAAGACTATTACAACTCGATGCTTCATCGTCAGGGACCTGCCCCACATCCGCTGCCAGGATGGCTTGCCAAGGACATCATTGCACGTCATCTCGACTCGCCGTCGATGCTCTGCGTATTGAGCGTTCAGGACTGGTTCGCAATGTACGACCGTCTGCGTCTGCCCGATGCCGATGCCGAGCGCATCAACATACCTGCCAATCCAAAGCACTACTGGCGCTATCGCATGCACCTGAATATTGAGGATCTCATGGCAAACGGTGAGTTTATCAACGACATTAGCACGCTCATCGGTCAAGCTGGCAGATAACTTCAGTCAGGCTGGCAGATAAAAAAGATGTCTGTAGGCACAAATTCATACGCGACGTGGCTTACGATTGGGACGACTCGAAGTATCTGGAGGCAGAACCAGCCAAATACATCACCGTAGCACGCAAGGCAAAGGGAACAGACAACTGGTTTGTAGGAGGCAAGACAGGCGAAGAGGCTCGCACCGCTGTGGTACGTCTCGACTTCCTCGATAAGGGCCGCAAGTATGACTGCGCCATCTACCAGGATGCTAAGAACGCTGACTATGAGTACAATCCTAAGGCTTATCAGATTCTGCACAAGACCGTCAAGAAGGGCGATGTGCTGAAGATTAAGGAGGCACGCGGTGGCGGTTTCGCTGTTTCGCTTATTGCTAAATAATAACAATACACTACGCTACTGACATGAACAGAAATTATTTGTTTACGGCATTTTTTGCCGCAATGTTTACATTGAATGCCAATGCTCAGGGGTGCTTTAATGAGATGGAATACGGCAAGACACAAACCGTATTCCATCTCAACGCGTCTTCTACCCCCAAGCTTCGCCTGTACAAGAGCGGACAGGGAGGCAAACCCGTCAAGACCGTTAAGATGCGGGCTATAGGCAACGACCGTTGGGAAGCCACAGTCAAGGGCAATCTTGCCGGCATGTTCTACACCTTCGACATAGGCAAGGGCGAGTGTCCCGGCACGTTTGCCAAGGCTGTAGGCGTCAACGGCAACCGTGGCGCAATACTGAATATGGCTGACACCAATCCTGAAGGATGGGCTGACGACCGTCGTCCGGCTCTTGCATCGCCTGCCGACCAGGTTATCTACGAGCTTCACGTGCGCGACTTCTCCATTAGCCCTACTTCGGGCATGCAGCACCAGGGCAAGTATCTGGCTCTTGCCGAACCTCGCGCCATAGCCTATCTGAAGAGTCTCGGCATCAATGCCATCCACTTTCAGCCGCTCTTCGACTATGCTTCTGTAGACGAGACACAACTCCATCACCCACAATTCAACTGGGGTTACGACCCGAAAAACTACAATGTGCCCGAAGGCAGCTACTCGACAGACCCATATCGGCCAGAGGTGCGCATACGTGAGTTCAAGACAATGGTGCAGGCATTGCACAAGGCAGGCATCCGCGTAATCTTCGACGCTGTGTATAATCATACGTTCGACATCGAAGGCAGCAACTTCCAGCGTACTTATCCCGACTATTACTATCGCAAGACAGCCGACGGACGTTATTCAGACGGTTCGGGTTGTGGCAACGAGACGGCATCGGAGCGTCCGCTGATGCGTGAGTTTATGATCGAGAGCGTGAAGTACTGGATTAACGAATTTCACATTGACGGATTCCGATTCGACCTTATGGGCGTTCACGACATCGAAACGATGAACCAGATACGTGCTGCTGTCGATGCAATCGACCCCACAATATATATATATGGTGAGGGATGGAGCGCCGGAACGTGTGCCTATCCGCAGGAGAAGCTTGCTATGAAGGCTTCTACCTACAAGCTTAACGGCATCGGAGCGTTCAGCGACGACATGCGCGATGCTCTTCGTGGTCCGTTCTCCGATGACACTAAGGGAGCATTCCTTGCCAGAATAAAGGGCGAGGAGGAGAGTCTGAAGTTCGGAATAGTTGGCGGCATAGCCCATAATCAGGTGGACATGACTCGCGTCAACTACGACAAGAAGCCGTGGACCAACGAGCCAACACAGCAGATAAGCTATGTCAGCTGTCACGATGACATGTGTCTGGTGGACAGATTGAAGGCGAGCGTGCCCGGACTGAAAGACATGACACGCAGCCAAGCCGACCGACAGGCCGAACTCATACGCCTCGACCTGCTGGCACAGACTGCAGTATTCACATCGCAGGGCGTGCCCTTCATGCTGGCAGGCGAGGAAATGCTACGCGACAAGAAAGGCGTGCACAACAGTTTTTCGTCACCCGACAGCATCAACGAGTTCAACTGGGACAATCTGAAGCAATATCCGCAGGTGTTTGAGTATTATCGTGGCTTGATACAGCTTCGTAATAATCATCCCGCATTCCGCCTTGGCAAGGCAGAAGCCGTGAGAGAGCATCTGGAGTTTATTGCTACCGACGATTGTCTTGTAGCATTCCGACTGAAGAACCTTGAAGGTATCGACTCGTGGAAAGACATCATCGTAGTGCTCAATGCCAACAAGGAGGCTAAGACAATAGCCATACCCGAAGGCGAATACACCGTAGCCTGCTGCAACGGAGTGATAAACGAGCATGGCATCGGACTCTCGTTCAATGCCTCCGAGGCTAAGGTTGATGCCCAGTCGGCATTGATACTCTATCAGAAGTAGAACTAATTAATTTATCATAAACTCTGAACTTTCGCAAGTTCAGAGAATTCAGTAGTTAAAGGAGTTAAGAAGTTCTTGCAAACAAGCGGCAAAGCCGAGCGAAGCCAAATGCTTATAATGCTATATCAAGCAAAACAATGCTAATGGCTTAACTCCTTAGCGACCGTAGGGCGCGAAGTTTCCTTGAGCCTTGCGAAAAACTCCTTAACTTCTTAACTACTTTCGCTTGCGAAACTTAAATTAAACCTAATAAGATAATGAAGAAAAAACTTGTATCATTAATGATGCTTATGAGTGCTATGAGTTTGAACGCAGCGGTGACAGTCGACCGCATCGAACCTACCAACTGGTATGTAGGCATGAAGGATGCCTCACTGCAACTTATGGTGTACGGCAAGGATGTGCGCAACGCCGATGTGGAAGTGAAATATCCCGGAGTGCGTATCGATTCTATAGCACGACTCGACTCGCCCAACTATCTGTTGGTCTACCTCAACCTTGAGGGTGCAAAGGCTGGCGAGATGACACTGAGTTTCAAGCAGGGCAAGCAGACCAAGAAGGTGAAGTACGAGCTGAAAGACCGCGCTATGGCAGGCGACAAACGCATAGGCTTCAGCAACGAAGACGTGCTGTATATGCTCATGCCCGACCGCTTTGCCAACGGCAATGTGAAGAACGACGCTTTCAAGAACATGCGCGACAAGACATGCGACCGCTCGGCTCCAAGTCTGCGCCACGGAGGCGACCTTGAGGGAATACGCCAGCATCTCGACTACTTCAACGAGCTTGGAGTTACGGCGCTGTGGTTTACACCGGTTCTTGAGAACGACAGTCCGAGCAATGGCGTGAACTCAACCTATCACGGCTATGCCACTACCGACTACTATCGTGTAGACCCACGTTTCGGAACCAACGACGAGTATAAGCGTCTTGTGGACGAGGCTCACAGCAAGGGACTGAAGGTGGTGATGGACATGATTTTCAATCATTGCGGTTTCGACCATCCATGGGTAGCCGATATGCCCTCGAAGGACTGGTTTAACGCTCCCGAATGGCTCTCGCCCGAATATCAGACAGCCGAGCATCAGAAGAAACTGGACACTATGGACGGCAACGCCAAGGTCAACGACAAGTATCTGCAGACCAGCTATAAGCTTACGCCCGTGCTCGATCCGTATGCAAGCAAGGTAGACTTGCGTGAGACAGTAGACGGATGGTTCGTGCCTACAATGCCCGACCTCAACCAGCGCAACCCGCACGTCATGAAATATCTTATACAGAACAGCGAGTGGTGGATAGAGACTGTAGGTATAGACGGCATCCGTATGGACACATATCCGTATGCCGACCGCGACGGAATGGCACTCTGGATGAAGACACTCGACCGGGAATATCCCAACTTCAACACCGTTGGCGAGACGTGGGTGACCGAACCTGCCTATACGGCAGCATGGCAGAAGGACAGCAAACTGTCGGACAAGAACAGCTATCTGAAGACTGTCATGGACTTCGCCTTCTTCGACCGCATCAATCAGGCTAAGCGTGAGGAGACCGATGATTGGTGGAACGGAATGAACCGCATATACAACGTGCTGTGCTACGACTACCTTTATCCTAACCCAAAGAGCGTGATGGCTTTCGTAGAGAATCACGACACCGACCGATTCTTAGGCGATGGCAAGGATACTCTGGCTCTTAAGCAGGCATTGGCGCTGCTGTTGACCATCAACCGTACCCCACAGCTATACTACGGTACTGAGGTGCTGATGAACGGAACCAAGAGCGTTACTGACGGCAACGTGCGTAAGGACTTCCCTGGAGGTTGGGCTGACGACAAGCAGAATGCCTTCACGGCAGAAGGACGTACCAAGGCGCAGAACGATATGTTCCGCTGGACAAGCCGACTGCTGCATTGGCGTCAGGGCAACGAGGTGATAACAAAGGGCACACAGACACAGTTCTGCACGCATAAGGGCATTTACGTCGTAGCACGCCAGTATAAAGGCAAGAGCGTTATGACCGTTATCAACGGTAAGAAAGAGACTGCCGAACTCGATGTGAAGCGTTATGCCGAGATAATAGGCGATGCCCAAAAGGCTGTAGACGTGACAACTGGATGCAACGTCGTAATCAGTCATAACGTGAAATTACGTCCGCGCCAGACCATGGTATTGGAGTTTTGATGTACAATATTTGCATTTCTAACGCTCAATACTGCGAGTTGAACGCACAACGAAATCTTTTGCTCGAAATTCTCGAGTTTTGAGCGTGCAGAACTTAACCTTTTTATATACATAATGTTACGGCATTAGTGGAGTGAGGTGTGCAAAAAACGCAGACGCAAAAGGACTCCTTTTCTTTGCAAAAGGGCAACTTTAGCACTCCGAAAGGACAACTTTAGCACTCCAATTGAGCCTCCGCTGCAACACAAAAGGGCTTCTTTGACTTCCAGATGTTATCGTTTGGAAGGCAAAGAAGCCCTTTTTGCGTGTATAGAAGATATTCTACAACTGTCAAAACCTATAATATCCGCCCCTGAATTCTCTATAATCGATTTTTCGTTTGTAACACTTTTTTACTGCCTGTACGATATTTGTATTGATTCAATTATGAACCTATAAGTAGCGGAGGTCTCCGGCCTCCGCAGCACCAAGTCGAATACAAATCATCATTACTAACAATAGTATTTGTATCATTGATTGCTGAGTGTGTGTCAAAACTCAATTATACGGGCTGAAAGCCCAATAAGCACATAGGAGGGTGTGTCAAAACTCCCTCAAAA
Organism: Leyella stercorea; assembly: GCF_021531655.1. The sequence goes on from NZ_JADYUF010000026.1 coordinate 12,286, forward strand.
GCATTAATTATCAATGCTTTTGCCCTTACAGGGCGCATTGTTTTTGGTGGCTTTTTACCTCAGGGCGTTCTTGCTTAGGCAAGCGGCAGAGCCGAGCGGCCCTGGGCTATGTGCTTCTGCCCCCTTTCGGGGCGTACTGCTGTGACTTTTGCACACCCACTACTATATTAACTTGTTACATTAAGTAACAGTTCAAAATTATCTTTACATATATAGGAGGAGAGTGTGCTCAATAATTACAATAAGCTTGACGCACGCTCCCAGTACCGTTTTCAGTATCACCTAACTGGTACTGGAGTTTCATATAGGTGGTACTGGAGTTTCACTTATGTGGTACTGGAGTGTTACTCATGTGGTACTGGCAAAGAACTTATATGCTTCAAACCGAACATGGCGCATTATGAGCGGACATCTGTTATTTTAATTGAACTTGCGAAAGTTCAGAATCTTATTTAATAGGTTCGACGTGTATTATCACGAATGTACCCTCGCCGAGTTGCTCCTTCAGTTTCTTTTCCATGGCACGAGTGATGTCGTGAGCCTTGTCGAGAGTCATCTGTCCGTCCATACGCACATGAACCTCAATAGAGGAACGGTTGCCTATTTTGCGTGTGCGCAGATTGTGTGGATCCTTTACGCCGTCGAACGAGAGCAGGGTCTTGATAATATCTTCTTCAACAGGTTCGGGCAGAGAGTTCTCCACAAGTTCGCCAAGACTCGGACGCAACTGTTCGATAGATGCGTGGATGATGAGAATGCTCACGATAAGGGCTGCAATGGGGTCGAGTATGGTCCAGTGTGAGCCAAGTGCCAAGGCTCCACCGATGCCTATTGCCGTGCCAATTGACGAGAGGGCATCGCTGCGATGGTGCCATGCATTGGCTACGACAGCTTGCGACTGCAACTGTCTGCCCTGCTTGCGCGTGTATTGAAACAACGCCTCCTTGACTACTATAGACAATATGGCAGCCACGAACGCTATCCAGCCCGGCGACTGCAGCGTGCCACCGTTAAGGCACGACCATATCTGAGTGATGCTGTTCCACATGATGCCCAATCCAACAAACAGCAGCATCAGCCCGATAATGGTTGTAGCGAGAGTCTCATACTTGCCGTGTCCGTACTCATGTCCGCGGTCTTGCGGCTTGCTCGATATGCGCACGAAGGCAATAACGATGAAGTCGGTGATAAGGTCGCTGAGCGAGTGTATGCCATCGGCTATCATTGCCGAGCTGCGTCCAATGATGCCAGCCAGCAGTTTGAAGAGGCAGAGCAGTATGTTTGCCACGGCTCCATATATCGTGACGCGGTAGATTTTGCGTTCGCGCTCGTTGTTTTGTGTGCTCTCTGTACGAGGGCACGGATTGTTGGTATAAACCATAATGTCTTAAATTCTAATGTTATTGAATAAATTTAATAAGTCACTTCTGCGTGAAGTGTTTCTTACGCTTTATTTGTCACAAACAGCATGCCATTGGGTGCTGTTATGTGTATGAATGGTGCAAAAATACGAAATTGTGTTTAAAAATTGATGTTAAGCAACTAATTTTGTTTGATAATCTTTGACGTTATAGATTAAATGAGTATCTTTGTATGGATAAAGACAAGCTATGAATTGTGACGCCTGAATAAATAGGGCGCCAAGTCGTATTAGTTTGGAAAAACCGATTTTCAACTAACAAATGACTGCTTATTTAGTTACAACTACTACAACAATCAACAGCGTGTCCCGATGTGACTTCGGGACACGCTTTCAAAACGCTAATCAAATTTTATTAAAACAAAAATATTATGAGACTTATTATTGAAAAGGATTATGATCAGCTCTCAAAGTGGGCTGCTGAGCATGTAATTGAGCGTATCAACAAGTTCAATCCGACACCCGACCACAAGTTCGTGCTCGGTCTGCCGACTGGTTCTTCACCTATCGGAATGTACCATGCATTGGCTGAGGCTTGCAAGGAGGGACGTGTTTCGTTCAAGAATGTCCTCACTTTCAATATGGACGAGTATGTAGGTCTGCCCGAGTCACACCCGGAGAGCTACCACTCATTCATGGCTAAGAACTTCTTCGACCATGTTGACTGCCCGAAGGAGAACATCCACATCCTCAATGGCAACGCCGAGGACTTGGAGGCTGAGTGCGCACGTTACGAGCAGATGATCGTTGAGGCTGGTGGTATCGACCTCTTCATCGGTGGTATCGGTCCTGACGGCCACATCGCTTTCAACGAGCCGGGTTCTTCACTCACATCACGTACACGTATGAAGACTCTTACAACTGACACTATCGTTGCCAACTCTCGTTTCTTCGACAACGACGTGAAGAAGGTTCCTACAACAGCTCTCACAGTAGGTGTAGGTACTGTAATGTCTGCACGTGAGGTTATGATCCTCGTTAATGGCCACAACAAGACACGCGCTCTCCAGGCTGCTGTTGAGGGTCCGGTTACTCAGATGTGGACTATCTCTGTTCTGCAGATGCACCAGCACGGTATCATCGTAGCTGACGAGGCTGCTACTGAGGAGCTCAAGGTTGGAACATACCGCTACTTCAAGGATATCGAGAAGAACAACCTCTAATCCTATTACGTCTATGCCTAAAGCATTGAACATAAAGAAAATCTCAGCTGCCTCGGTCGAGGCGGCTGAGATTTGCCGTATTATGGACGAGGCTCAAATTGAGTTCGTTCAGGTAGACAACCACTGTTGGGCTGCCGATTTCTCCTACAAGCCGAAGTTTGAGGTGCGTATGGCTCACAATGGCAGCCAGCTGCTCATCAACTATCGCGTCACTGAGGAGTGCGTGCGTGCCGTTGCACCGCACGACGATGGCAACGTTTGGGAGGATTCGTGCTGCGAACTGTTCCTCTCGCCAGTCGCTGACGGCACCTATTATAATATGGAGTGCAACGCAGCCGGCACATTGCTCATCGGTTTCGGTCCCAGTCGTGAGGGACGCGAGCGTGCTCAGCAGGCTGTTCTTGACAAGGTGCAGCGCTGGTCGACAATGGGTCGTGAGCCGTTCGACAACATTGAGGGTGAGCGTACATGGCAGTTGTGTCTGGCTGTGCCCGTTGAGGCTTACTATCGTCATAATCTTAAGAGCTTCGACGGCTTGCACGTGAAGGGCAATGTGTATAAGTGTGGCGACATGCTGCCTCATCCTCACTTCCTCTCGCTCTTCCCAATCGACCTGCCTAAGCCCGACTTCCATCGTCCCGACTTCTTCGGTGATGTGGTGTTTGAATAAAGTGAATTCATAGAATATTTACAGATAACACTTCTATAATATATTTAACTGAACTTTAGCAAGTTCATAGAATTCAGAAGTTAAAGAGGTTAGCGCTCCCTACGGTCGCTAGAATTTATAGCCATTACCCTTTTTGCTGAATATCCAGCTATAAGACATACGGCTTTAAATTCTATAACTTCTACAGAGGATGTGTCAAAAGTCAAACAAAGCGGGCTGAAAGCCCAAAAAGCACATAGCCCAGGGCAGCGCCTTGGGTGTACGGAAGGAAAATAGCAAAACGCCCTGCAAGGGCAAAAGCATTGATAATTAACGCTTTTGCCCTTGCAGGGCGCATTGGTATTTGTGATACTTTTACCCAGGGTGTTCTTGCTTAGGCAAGCGGCAGAGCCGAGCGGCCCTGGGCTATGGGCTCGTACTGCTGTGACTTTTGCACACCCTCTATATCTATGCTATTTGTTTGCCTATTTGTTTTTATTCCGGCAAACTCTTATTTCTCCATAACTCGTCTTACTTGCCAACGTGTCACTAAGGTAGCCAATGCTCCGTAAACGATGGCTTGCATCCATAGGCCCTTGATTTCGGGCAGAATGTCGCCGAACACTCCACCCATTGTGTTCAGCTTGACGAATCCCTGAATGCCGAATGTAGACGGGAACAGCCATGAGAACCATTGCCACATTTCGGGTATATTGCTCTTGGGCCACGATACGCCCGACATGAAGAGGAATGGCACGGAGGTGAACACTACGAGCAACATCACATTCTCGCGCTTGCGCACGAAGTAAGAGAAGGTGATGGCAAAGCCTATGCACGACAGTAGATAAGGTACTACGAATAGTGCAAAGTCGCGTGCGTGTAGTATCTGCACGAAATGGAACAGCCGTGGAACCGCCAGCAATACCCATGCTGCGATGAGCAGGAAGAGCACAAAGAATCCCATTATGCGGCCAACCATGATGCGTGCCAGTCCGAAACGGCGTTCGTACATTGGTATGAGGCGTACGAAGCGGCGCTTCTCGTGCGATGTTCCGTAGGCAATACCTATGCCAAGGAGCATCACCTGTTGTATGATGAGCACCAGAACGCCTGGCAATATGAAGTTGCCATAGCCACCTGTATTGTTGAATATAGGCACGTCGGTAATCTGCATAGGCTGTGTTGTAAGCTGGTCGTCGCGGTTTGTGTAGTTGCCCGACAACGCTATCTGAATGTGCGAGTTCATATCGGCAGCCACAGCTGTACAGGTCTGGAATATAGCCTTATAGGTAAGCATCAGTCCCATATTGCAATACACGCTGACGTGGGCTTGCTGCATGCGTCCGAGGTTGCGATCGAAGTCTTCGGGCAGAAGTATTATTCCGTACACTTCCTGCTTGCCCACGAGTAGGCTTGCCTCCTCAAGGTTGTTGCAGTAGGCTGCCACACGAACGTCGGACGATGCATCTACGTGGCGAACGAATTCGCGGCTCGTCTGACTATGCGAATTGTCAACCACCGCCACAGGCACGTCGCGCACCACCTCGTTGTTGTATATCCACGAGTAGAGTATAGGGTAGGCTAAGGGCAAAAGTATCACGAAGAGCAGCGCGCCCTCGTCCTTGAACATGTCGCGCATCTCGTGAAGCCATACTCTGGCCGTGTCTTCCCAGAAAGTTCTTATCTTGTTCATCTAAATACAGTTTTACTCCAAATATACATATTCTCTCAGAGCCTTGCCCAATCGCATGATTACAAACACGGGAGCGCAGGCAAACAGAGTGAGTGCGGCTGCGTTGAGTGCCACATCGGTCCACGGATTGCCTCCGAACACCACTATCTCGTATATTACGAAGAAGTGGCGCATGGGAAACAGTTGTGCCAACGATTGCAGAGCAGGATCCATAGCAAGAATAGGGAAGGCTGTTCCTACCATTGAGAAGCTCAGTACGCCCCACAGCGAGCACATACTCATTGCCATTCGCATTGAAGGGAACAGTCCGAACATGAATACGCCGAAACCCTGCGATGCCAATACTGTAAGCACGCCCAAGCCTATTATGCTGCCCCAACCGCCCGGATGTGGGAAGTCGAGGATGCCGAACGTGTAGTACAGATAGCCCAGCATGATGATGAGCCATATGATTGTGTGTGGCAGCATCTTGCCTATTATGGCAACAAACGGATTGTCACCAGCGCACTTCATGAGTTCGCGTGCCGTGTCCATCTTCAGCTCTGAGCCCATAGAGTAGGCGGTGACGAGGAAAATGAACAGCAACAGACACGTCGGAACGAGCATCGTTGAGAGGTAAATGTTGTAGTTCACCCACGGATTGCCTACGGGATGCAGGTCGATGGCGATGGGTTGTAGGAATGTTGCAATCTGATTGTCGGTGTAACCTTTGGCTGACATCACCGATTTGCCAACACCTGCCGTGCCGAGAGTGGTTACGGTCTTGAGGTCTTTAAACACGAGTGAGCCTGCTGTCAGCGAAGCGTAGCTGTAGTAGTATGACACTTTGGGCTGTCGCGAAGCCAATAGGTCGGCTGTGGTGCCTTGTGGAAAATACAGGAAACCGTATATTTCGTTGTGCTGCATAGCGAGTCGTGCCTCTTCGAAATTGGGGTAGTGTGCCACCACCTTTGTCGATTGGAACGAGTCGAGCATACGTGTCAGCTTGCGCGTTGTGGCTGAGTTGTCAAGGTCGACAACGCCTACAGGCATGTCTTGCGGCTGTCCTTCGTTCATGAGCGACGTGAAGAAGAAGGTCACGAATATCGGGAAAATCACCATTGAGAATAGATATATGTGATTTTCCTTCAGTCGGCGGCACTCGCGTAAGAATATTTGTATGATTCGTTTGGTGAAAGACATTAACAAAAATGATTTGGGGAATCGTTTATGAGATAATCTATCGGAAAGAGAAAAGCCCTACCCCCAGCCCCTCCCCAGCAGGGAGGGGAGCTATATGTTCCGACTTATTATAACTAAACACATCTCTCCCCTCCCTACGGGGGAGGGGTTGGGGGAGATGCCTTTTTTACTTCTTCAGCACCAATGACATTCCCTGGCGCAGACCTTCAATCTTGTCAATCGGTCGGGCCTTCACTTCGAATGTCTTGAGGTCGTACTGTCCGTTCGACTTGGTGGCCTTCCATACGGCGTACGAGCCTTGGTCCTTGATGTAGTAAACCTTCATACGGATCTCGCGGTTGTATGCCGGAACGAAAGCCTTAATCTCGCTGCCTACTGTCATACCGTTGAGCTGGTCTTCACGAACGTTGAATGTTCCCCAGAGGTCGTTCATTATTGATATTGACATAATCGGCGAACCTGTTCCAACGAGCTCGCCCACCTTCGGATAGACATCGCTCACTTCGCCAGCCATCTGTGCTATCTGCATGGTTTCGTTGATGTAAGAGCTGACTTCGGCCACTGCGCCCTTAGCACGGTTCACCTGTGCGGCTGCAGCCTTCTTCTCTTCCATACGTGCACCGTTGACTGCCATGTCGTACTGGCTCTGTGCGGCCTTCACCTGAGCCTCCATAGCCTTGTAGTTGGCAAATGCCTCGTCGCGCTTCTGGGCTGTCATCACGCCCTCGTCAAACAGACGCTGTACACGATTGTACGACTTCTGTGCAATGTCCAGACCAGCCTTGGCCTGCTGCAATACGGCGAATGCGGCATGCACCTGTTCCTTGCGTGCGCCGTTGTTTGCCATTTCGTCCATAGCCGAAGCGGCGTTCTCTGCCGACTGTGCCTGAGTCATCTTGGCGCGCACCTCTGGAGCGTCGAGAATGGCAAGCGTATCGCCTACGTTGACATAGTCGCCCTCCTTGACACGGAGTTCAAGAATGCGTCCGGGCACCTTGCTCGATACGCGATATTCAGACACTTCCACCTGTCCCTGTATTGTTTCAGGCTCTTGTTTGAGCGACAGCGAACCGATGATAGCTACTGCTGCCACCACAGCTGTTGAGCATGCTATGGTGATAAGTATGTTCTTATGTTGCGATTTTTCTGACATAATAATATATAATGTGTGTTGTTATTGCAAGACACCGAGTGCCTTCTTTAAGTTAACTTGACTCATTTTTACGTCTACTTCGGCGTCTATCTTCTGCGATTGTGCCTGCACCCATGCTGTCTGTGCAGCCATTACGTCGGTAGTGGGTATTACGCCCTCCTTGAATCCGAGGTTGGCGCAACGCAGGTTTTCCTCAGCGTTCTCCACGTTCTTTATTGCCATAGCCAGACGGCGGTTGGCTTCTTTCACCTTGAATTGGCTTTGGCTCACCTGCAGATCAATCTTCTCGCGGATGTCGTCGCGTTCGAGTTCGACGATAGTTGTGGCAATGCGGCTTGCGCGCACCTTGTATGTGCCCTCCATCCAGTTCCACAACGGCACACGCACCATCACTCCGACATTCCACATGCCCGAGAGTTTGCGTTCAAATCCGTTGAAGACATTGGGATTGGTGGCTACATATCCGCCGGTAAGAAGTACCTGTGGCAGATAAGCGGCGCGCACCAGCTTGGTGGCTTGGCGACTCATGTCGGCAGAATTCTGCAGAAGTTTCAGTTCGGGGCGGTTCTCCATAGCCACAGCGCGGTCGGCTTGAGCGTCGTCGGCTTGCTCTACTATGTTGTCGGCGTTCTCGTCGGCAAGTGTAATGTCTGAGTCGACATCCATGCCACACAATTGGCAGAGCAGCATCTTGGCGAGAGCGAGTCCGTTTTCGGCCTGTGTCAGCGACATTTCAGCCTCGTTCACCTTGACGTCCACCTTCAGTCCGTCGGCTCGTGTGGCCACTCCCTCGCGTATCATCTTGCTCACATCGTCGTCGAGTTTCTTCACTACAGACAGATAGCTTTCTGCCAACTGCTTCTTATGGTGTACAGACACTACAGTCCAGTAAGCCTGGTCGATTGAGTGCAGCGTGTTTTGCGTCGAGGCTTCGATGTTGTTCTGTGCCATCTCTTCGCCTATGGCAGCCATGCGGTTGGCTGCTATTATGGCTCCACCCATATAAACAGGTTGTGTGAGCATGACCGAGAGGGCGTACATCTGGCGTGTGTCTGTGCGGAAAGCGTCAACGATGTTCTGTCCTACATGGTTGACGGCTTCGCCTATCTTAGAGCCCACCTGTCCGAACATGCCTCCGAGATTGGATGCCTGTTCGGGTGTGAGTATGCCTTGCTGGGCAAGGTTTGTCAGAGCACCGGCAATGTCGTTGTGCAGCGCACCGGTGGTGTTGGTGCCTGCATTGGCGAGTGCCGACTTCTGGTCTTTGCTGAGTAGTGATATCTCGCGGCTTGTCAGTTCGTAGCCGCCGAGTGCACTTATGTGCGGCAGATACTTTGTTTTGGCCGCTTTCTTGTTGTAGCGAGCCATGTCGAGCTGCAGGCGTGATGCCGACAGGGTCTTGTTGTTGCGCAATGCCATTGCGCGACAACTGTCGAGTGTCAGCGTCTGTTGTGCCTGAGCGCTTGTGGCAAGCGTAGTAAGGGCCAATATTAATAACTTGTGTTTCATCTTTCTTTGTTAGTTGGAGTGTATGGCTTGTCAGCCTCGGTGGCTTACTTGAATGTGAAGCTGCGTGAGCCAATCATGTTGCCGTCGGCGAAAATGCTTACCTGATAGGTTCCGGCAAGCAGTGACTGCGACACGTTCCAATATGTGGTTATAGCCATTTCCTGTCCGCCGTATTCGACAGTCTTGTGCATTGTGGCTTCGAGCGAGCGGTTCTGATAGTTGAACGATGCGCCACCTCCGAGTGTTGTTCCGGCAGGAGTGGTTATGCGCACGTAGAATGTCTTCTGTCCGTTCCGTGCTGTCACGTTCTTGGCTATGGTGAAGTTAACCTGTATGTTTGTACACTTTGAAGTCTTGTCGGTATTCTTGCCGCGCTTGTTCTTCAGCTGCATCGAGATGCCGGTGGCATCGAGCTGCGCTGCAATCGCCACTTTCTCCGAGAGCGTTGCGCGCTCGGTGTTGAGTCCCTCAATCTGTCGGGTCGCTTCGTTGTATTGTCCTTTGATTCGAGTGTTCTCGGCGGTGAGGTTCTGGTTGAGTCGGTTGAGCGAATCGATCTCGATGACATAGCTGCGCAATACGGCGCGTACTGTAGCCAGTTCCTTCTTGAGGCGTGCTATCTCGCGAGCGTCGCTCGACTTGGTGTCCTGCAGTTCCTTGAGCAGTCGTTCGGTCTTCTCCTGCTCGGCTGTGAGTTGTGCTACGATGGAGTCGTTGGTTATCTGCGTCTTCATCTCGCTGTATTGGTTGGCAAACTGCTGGTACTCGTTCTCCATCTCCTTCTTGTCGAGGTCGGCGAGTTCCTGCATTGCCTTGTTTTCTTTTCTTTGGCTGTCAAGGTTGACATAAAGATAGGCTATTGTGCCAACGAGTGCCAATCCAATCACACCCGCTACTATCCCAGTAATGAGCTTTTTCTTTTCCATAGTGTTTTGATATATCAATTAATGAGTTTTAAATAATAAAGTTTAAACTGTTGCAAAGTTAGTTGATTAATTTTAAAGCGCAAAGCAACGGGTGTTGTAAATAAATAATGATTGCTAAAATCGAAGATAAAAACAGAAGAACGGAACAGATAAAAAACAAAAGAAGTCCTTTTGGGTTGCAAAAGGACTCGTTTTGCTATCCAAAAGGACTCGTTTTGAGGTGCAAAAGGACCCCTTTTGAAGGGCAAAAGGACTCCTTTTTAAAATGTAAATGTTAAGTGCTAAATGTTAAGTGTTATGTGGGTGGAATGTTAAGTGTTTAAGGCTTTGTAAATCAGAGGTTTTCCTTATTTGATAGCCTTAAGAACTTGTTCGGCAAAGCTTTTCATTCCCTTTATCGACGGGTGTCCGCTCTTCTTGTCGATGTCCTTGAGTTTGATTACGGGCACGTCGTAGTGGCGGCATATTTCGTCAACCGACTTGTTTATGTCGTCCTTGAGCTGGCTGTTAAGGATGAAGTAAACGTCGACGTTTGGATAGTACAGGCGTATGTCGTTGAGCATCTTTGCCATGGCAGGGCGGAAGTAGTAGAGGTCGGCACGTCGCCAGTCGCCGTACTGGTATTCGCCCATCTTCACTCCAGCCCATGAGTCGTTGGTGGCTCCGCAGATGAGTATGATGTCGGGATTGCCCAGATTGCGGCATCGGGTCACGAACGAGCGGTCGCTGAAGTCGGCGTCGTCATATCCCGTATTGCATATAGTGGCACCCGAGTAGGCGTTGATCATCCCCATCTTGTAGCCTCCCTGCTTTATCACCTGCCACCACCATGTCTGCTCTACGCGCTCCACGTCGGTCTGCTTCTTGTTGGCAGGCGAGTAGTACCATATAGCGTTGCCTTCGGGAATGAATCCCTGGAATGTAGAATACGAGTCGCCCAGTACGGCGATTGTCCGGCGTACCTGTGCCGGAGCCGGTACAAGCACGAGCATGAGCAGGCAGAATAGTGTAATTGTCTTTTTCATTTGCTGTTTGTTTTTAGTTATTATTGTTGTTCTTTTTCTTCGTCTACACCCAGACCGAACAATGCGAAGTCGCCCCTTGTCGGGTCGTCGGGGAATATTTCGAGCATTGCGTCGGTAAGTCGTCGGGCTGTCGACATTGAGGCTGTGCGACTGTTGAGCAGCCCCATTCGCAGACTTTCCTGCACAACGTGTGTGTCGAGCGGCATGATGAGCGAACGGCGGCTGATGATGTCGGCCCACAATCCAAGGTCGACTGGAGAATCTGACCGCACCATCCATCGCAGAAACATGCACACGCGCTTGCATGCCGACGCTGTGTTCTTGGGCACAATCTTGCTGGCTCCTTGCTCGGCAAAGTATCGGCAGATGGCTTCCACGGCTTCAATTCCCGTCGTTGCATGGCTTGCCACGTATGCCTTCATGCTGCCGTAGCTGTTGAGCATGCGGCTATAGGCGGCAAGCAGGCAGCACATGTCGTGTCGTGTGTACAGGCGATAGAAGCATTCGGCGGTGTTGGCTATGTCGTTCTGCCATTCGCCCGAGCGTACCCAGCGGTCAACCTCGCCTCCCGAAGCGTCGAGCACGAACTGTATCTTGGGGAAGAACTGCTTGCGCGAGCCGTAACTTAGGCACGAGGCTATGAATGCCATTGCCTCCTGATTAGCCGCTCCCGCCACGCGGTGCATGAAGGAGCTTGGGTCGGCGGCGAGGAAATCTGCCGTTTCGTATTTGTCGGCAAGCTGGCGGATGCGGCTTGCAAGTTGCTTGTCAATGTTAGGATTCATTTCTTTGTACGTAGAATATATTGGGTTGAATGCAGGTGTAAAGGTACGCCGAATTATTCTATCTGCCAAACAACAGGGGGCTTGAATGGCAATGTTTTATAGATAGTTGGCAGAAATGTTGGTCGGATGAACTAAATTATGTAAATTTGCACGTATGAGAATAGACATAATAACCGTATTGCCCGAAATGCTTGAGGGCTTCGTAAACGAATCGATACTTGCCCGTGCCCAGAAGAAGGGTCTGGCAGAAATTCACCTGCACAATCTGCGCGACTACTCGGCTGACAAATGGCGCCGTGTAGACGACTATCCTTACGGAGGATTTGCAGGTATGGTGATGCAGTGCGAACCCATCGACCGCTGTATATCGGCTCTGAAGGCAGAGCGCGATTATGACGAGATAATCTATACTTCGCCCGACGGCGAGCAGTTTGACCAGCACATAGCCAACGACCTTTCGCTCAAGGGCAACATCATCATACTCTGCGGACACTACAAGGGTATCGACCAGCGTGTGCGCGACCATCTCATCACTCGCGAGATAAGCATCGGCGACTACGTGCTGACGGGTGGCGAGCTGGCTGCAGCAGTCATGGCAGACGCTATTGTGCGCGTTGTGCCGGGCGTGATAGGCGACGAGCAGAGTGCGCTGAGCGACTGCTTCCAGGACGACCTTCTGTCGGCTCCTATCTATACACGCCCTGCCGACTACAAGGGATGGAAAGTACCCGACATATTGCTGAGCGGAAACGAGGCCAAAATCAAGAACTGGGAAATGGAGCAGGCTATGGAACGCACCAAGCGTCTGCGTCCCGACCTGCTGGAGAAGTAATATGGATAAACAGTTGATAGTTGAGAGTTGAAAGTTGAGAGTTATGATTTGCATATAGTTGAGAGTTTATAATTTAGAGTTGAAAATTATGATCACCAAGGATTAATATTCGGCTTTATGTTTTAATGACAAAGCATATCATAACTCTCAATTCTCAACCCTCAATTCTCAACTTCAAATTCTCAACTCTCAATTCTCAATTTTCAACTTTCAAATTTCAACCTATAACTAATTATAATAAACTAATAATTAAATGAACAAATCAATTCTTTCGGCAATAGCTCTTGCTTTTGCCTTCGCTATGCCCGCTTCTGCTCAGGACGGACTGCTCAAGAAATATGCCCAGCGACTGTCTACTCCACGACATTATGTGTGCTGTCGTACTAACGAGAAGATTAAGATTGACGGCAAGCTCAACGAAAAGTCGTGGGCAAAGGCTGCCGACACGGAGTCGTTTGTCGACATCAGCGGCGACGGATTTCCCAAGCCTATTTACGACACCAAGGCCCGAATGATGTGGGACGACGAATATCTGTACGTGTCGGCTGTGATGGAGGAACCCAACATCGTGGCTAACCTCACGCAGCGCGATACTATCATCTATCACGACAACGACTTCGAGGTGTTCCTCGACCCTACTGGCGACGGACAGTGCTATTTCGAGATTGAGAACAACGCACGTGGCGTTGTGTTCGACCTTATGCTCGACCGTGCCTATCGTTCGGGCGGCAACTTCTACGTTCAGTGGGATTGTCCGGGACTGAAGCTCGCCGTTAATCACGACGGTACGCTCAATAAGCCTAAGGACAAGGACCGCTCATGGACCGTGGAGATGGCTATTCCGCACAAGGCTATTACCCGCAACTTCACCAATCCGCTTGTTGCCGGAAACATCTGGCGACTGAACTTCTCGCGTGTGGAATGGCTGAAGAAGGGCGGACCTGAGGAAAACTGGGTGTGGACTCCTACTGGCGAAATCAACATGCATGCGCCTAATCAGTGGGGATTCTTGCAGTTCTCCGACAAAGTTGTAGGCACAGGTGCCGACGAGTTCCGCTGTCCGTACAACATGGAGGCTTACAAATTGCTGTGGGCGATGTTCCATGCTCAGTTTGAGAAGCGTGAGAAGACAGGTGCTTACACCAGTTCGCCAGCCTCGCTCGGATTGACCGATGCTGACCTTGCTACATTGCCGAAGGGCAGCAACGTAGAGCTTGAGGCTACAACCACACAGTTCACAGCCAGTGTTCTTGTTGGCGGAACAGGCAAGCGCTATGTGGTAGACCAGAACGGAAAGTTTGAAGTGAAATAAAGAACATCGAATATTGATTCGATGAGTGAAAATAAAACGGAACGGCGGACGGGAGTCCGACGTTCCGTTTTTATATTATTCTTCCCAAACCAGATATGCTGAAACGAGCCAGTGGTTCATCTCGTTGCCCTTGATGGGCTGAGCCTTTGGAATGGCAATGCTGAGAGTGTGGCGGCCAGGAGTAATGCTATTGAGAGGTATTTCCTCTGGAGCGACATCTGAGCCAGGACACCAGTTGGAGCGTGAAAAGTCTGACGAACCTACAGGTTCTTCTATTTCCTTCTCAGTATAGTTGCCGTCAGGGCCTATGTATGAAGCAATGCGCTTTTCGAGCCATACGCCTGTACCGGGATTGAAGCGGCGGAACGATGCGCAGTCGTCGCGCCACGGAGTGAACTTATACACCTCGTTGTCGTCAATAGACAGAACATTCTCCTGCGGAGTGAACTCATCGCCGCCATCATGACCGCCATGTCCTGTTACGATATACTTCAACTTGACGTTCTTGGCACCCTTAGGCAGATTGAAGTCGGCTACGAGCGGCTTGCGAGCGAAGATGTCGGGATACTCCTGACCAATATAATATACTGTGTTGACGAGTGGCAATACGTGAGTACGGGGCATAGGGTCGCAGCTTATAGGGCTTTCCTTGAAACGCAGTTCGACGCTTGCCAGATAGCCCTCATCGGTCCATGTGTCGATAAATACGCCCACGTAAGCCTCGCCTTCAAGCTCAGCGTAGCGGTCGGTGATGTCCTGCTGCCACTCTACGCAGTCTGCCCACTTCGGAATGTACACTGGGCGGCGCTTTGCTGAGAGCTTGTCGTCCTTGCCGCTGAAATGTCCTACACCGAATGGAGTCATAAAACGCATCAACTCAACAGTAGGCAGATAGTCCTTGCCGGCTACGATACCGACCAGCTTCTCGTGCTTTGAAGCGTCAACAGCAGGAAACTTGTTCTTGCCCTGGGCTATGGTCATAAGGTTGATAGCCGACTTCTTGGGCAGTACGAACACCGAGCCCGACTTGTCCCAGCGGTCGCCGTTGGATGCTACGGTAGTCTTCAAGTACACCTTGACGTTGCGTTCGTAGTGCGGAACGTTGATTTTCTTCAAAATTATACGTCCGTTGACAAGACGTATTATGCCGTCAGCATCGGCTGCATTAAAGCCTTCAAGCTTCGACGGAGCATAATGAATGTTTGTCTTTTCGAATACCTTTATCGTTTTGCTGCCCTTTGCTGCGTACTCCTTATGGTTGGCAGCGTGTGAGGAAAGGGCGAAGAGGAAGATAAAGGAGAAAATGGAAGATAGGGAAATATGGGGGAAATGGAAATGTTTCATAAGATAAAAAAATAGAAGCCCTACCCCCGGCCCCTCCCCAGTAGGGAGGGGAGTGATATGATTTTGTGGGAATATTAGGGGGGCTTTTTGTTCTTACTATTAGTAGTCGGTTCATACCGCTCCCCTCCCTACGGGGGAGGGGCCGGGGGTAGGGCTTTGTGGGTGGTTTGGGGCTTTGTTGTTTTTTTAGTTACTCTCAATAACCTTACCAGCTCCGCGATAGAGCTTTATCGGGCCATCGAGCAATACTGCTACTACGGTTATCATTGGGTCGAGTGAACGCTCAGGCACATTGATGTAGAGATTGCCTGGAACTTCGCTCCAATAGTTTTTGTTGTAGACCTTCGACTGGATTATTTCGCCGTCGCCTACAACCCAAACGCGGTTGACCTTATTCATAACGCCCTTCACCTCGATCGGACCGTTAGGCTTGTAGGGGAGGTAGAGGTAGAGGATGTCGCCAGCCTTGTTGAGGGTTGTGTAGCCCTGGAAGTGCTCGGCAGGAATACCGGCACGTGTGTCGTAGATTGCTTCCTTGTGCTTTTTGGTCCAGCGGCCGAACTCTTTGAGTATTGCCACCTGCTCCTCGGGGATGGTTCCGTCTTCCTTCGGGCCGATGTCAAGCAGCATGTTGCCACCCATTGACAGGCAATCGACGAATGTGCGCAGCAGAATGTAGGGCGACTTATAGTTGGTGTCGGCATGCTGATAGCCCCATGAGTCGTTCATAGTCATGCAGAGCTCCCAATGCTTGTCGGCAGGACGAACTACAGGCACGCCCTGCTCGGGTGTGGCATAGTCGCCATAGCCCTGGATACGCGAGTTGATGATGACGTTCTTGTTGGCCTTGCGCAGGAATTCTGACATTCCCTTGGCGTTCCATGTCTCGGCATCCTGCTCCCAGTCGCCGTCAAACCAGTAGAGGTCGGGCTTGTACTGATTGAGCTCGTCGAGCTGGTTGAAGTCAAACTTGAGGAACTTCTGCCAACGTGCAGGATCGTCCTTAACGTTGTAACGGGTTTCGGTGCGTGTGAAGTTAGGATAGTCGGGATGCGACCAGTCGATGAGCGAGTAGTAGAGTCCGAGCTTCAGTCCGTGCTTGCGCACTTCCTTAACGAACGGAGTGACGATGTCGCGCTTGGCTGCTGTAGCCTTGATAGTGTTCAGGTCGCTGTATTTTGTGTTCCACAGAGCCACACCGTCATGGTGCTTGGTGGTGAGAACTGCGTACTTAGCGCCGCTCTCCTTGATGAGGTCGAGCCATGCTTTAGGGTCGTAGTTCTTGGCTGTGAAGCCGTTACACTGACCCATATACTGCTCGTATGGCAGATATTTATTGTGGAACGACCAGCTCTCCGATACGCCGTTGACAGCGTAAATGCCGTAATGTATGAATATACCCAACTTGGCGTGGTCGAACCACTCCATTCTTTTGTCTTTCTGCTCCTCGGTTTCGCCCGGTATAGCAGTCTGTGCTGCTGCACCGGTAATGGCAGCCGCACAGAGCATGGAGCACAATATGCGCTTGATTTTCATAAATGTAAATTGTTAGTTCTTAAGTTGATATTTAGATAATTTATTGCAAAGATAATCAAAAAAATCCATTGATTATAATGAATGGTACATCTTTATACCTTATATTATAATATAAAAGGGGCAGATTGTGATGAATCGCCCCTTTTATTGTTTATATGAAGTCTTTGCTTCACTTTTATTTCTTCTCAAACTTGAACGCCAATGGCTCTGCCTTTGTTCCTGCAGGAATCTTTACAGTCACCTTGTCGCCGTTGGTAGTGTATTTTACTGCCTTGCCGGTGTTGAGCAATACGAGTTTGCCCTTAGGCTTGTTGACGGTCCATGTGATTGTCTGCGGAGCTGTCTCGCCGTCCTCTATGGCGTACACAGCATAAATGGTCTTCTTGTTTTTGGATGCTGTAAACCACGTTTTGCCGTCGTTGTAGTGAGGCGTTGTCACCGTATTATATATAGCTTCACCGTTGCGGTTCATCCACGAGCCTATGTTGAGCAGTATCTTCTGCACCTCGGGCTGTATAGTTCCGTCAGGAGTAGGACCAACGCCGAGCGCCAGACATCCGCCTTTAGCCACAATCTCCGAAAGGATGGCAATCACCTTGGCTGGTGACTTGAACTTGGCGCCAGGAATGTAGCCCCACGCATGGCTCAGCGTTATGCAGCTTTCCCACGGGATGTTGAGCTGTTTGGCTGGAATGCCTTGCTCTGGAGTCTGGTAGTTTTCGTTCTTTCCACGTATAGTACGGTCAACGCTGATGAGTCCGGGGTTGCGTTTGCGTGCTTCAACGAGAATCGAGTCGAGTCCGATTTGTTCGCCTGTTATCCATCCGCCGTCAAGCCACAGCATGTCGAGTTTGCCGTAGTCGGTGGTGAGTTCGGACAGTTGGTTCTGTGTGAACTTAACGTAGTTCTGCCACCAGTCGGGGTGTTGCTTGATGCTGTAGTTGATGCCGCGGCGCGGAGTGGCGTAATAAGGGTTCCAGAACCACTTAGAGTGCCAGTCGGGTTTGGAGAAGTAGCAGCCAATCATAAAGCCCTGCTTGCGGTAGGCATCGAACACCTCCTTAGCCACGTTCTTGCGCGGATTGTTGGCAAACGGACCGTTGGCAATAGAGAAATCGGTGTACTTGGAGTCGAACATGCAGAATCCGTCGTGGTGCTTGGTGGTGAAAATCATATATTTCATACCAGCCTTCTTCATCACGTCTGCCCACAGGTCGGGGTTGAACTTGACGGGATTGAGGCTGTCTTTAAGGCTCCAGTACCATTGTTTGTCCTTCTCGTAGTCGTTGAAGCGTTCGCGACGAATCCAGTCTTCCGAGCAAATCGACCATGACTCGACGATTCCTGCCTTGCTGTAGAGTCCCCAGTGCATGAGCACGCCGAACTTCTGGTCCTGCCAATGTTTTAGATTTTGCAGCACCTGATGGTCTTCGGGCCACACATAGTCGGATGCTTCCGACTGCTCGTGTACGAAGCTTTGTTCGTTCTTGTCCTGCGCATTGACGTTGCAAATTGATGCTGTGAGTGCCAGACTAAGAGTTGTAAGTTTTATGATGTTCATAAACAAATGTTTTTATTATAAAAATGTGGCATAAGCCAACGACTTATGCCACATCCTAATTATTTCGGTTTATTACCAGTATTATCAGTTTACTGCTTGGCTACGATAGAGTAGTACTTGCCATCCTTAGCCCAGAACAACTTAGTGTAGTAGCCGTAAGTGTCGTTTGAGTCGTAATATTTCGACACGGCATCCTTGTAGTTTGTCTGGTTGTAGTTCTGCTCGTCGCTCGGGTAGGGCAGACGGTTAGGAGGAGTAGGATAGTTGCTCATGATGCCATCCTCGGCAAACTTAATTTCCGGATAGCCAGTACGGCGAACGGTGTTCCAAGCCTCCAGCCAGTTGGTCCAGCTGTAGTTGAGCCAGAGCTGTGTGTTGATAGCTTTCTGAGTAGGCTCCCAAATGCCCTCGGCATAAGTATCGATGTCCTTTACGCCGTTCCATGTGAGCGAACGCTGGCTCTTGTAGCTGTCGTTGCCAGTGTTGGCATTGAAGAGAGTACTTGTAGTCTTCAGATTTACATAGTACTCGTTCGACTGCTTAACGCCCTCAATGAAGCAAGCCTTGGCTTTCTGCTCGCTCTTTGCAACACCGTAGCCCATCAGATAAGCCTCAGCCTTTGTAAGGTTAACCTCAGCTGCACCAATCCAAAGACCGAACAGGTTGTTGTTGCCCTCATACTCCTTTACACCTGCATAAGCGGTAGAGTCGAGTGTGCAATAGTAGCCTGCACCAGCGATTTTCGGGGTTCTGGCGAGATACTCCTTCTGCTTGTCGGCAGCAATTGTTGAAATCTCTTGGTTCGACTTTGTTATGTCGTACGAAACGTATTCGCCGTCGGGGTTAGGATCGAGCAGATACGAAGTACGTGGGTCGGTTGCTGCGCTGGGCACACCGTTGGCAGGAACGTTGAGCGCGTCGAGATAGGTCTGCGATACTGTGTAGCCACCGTGCAGAGCCTGCGACAGACTCTTGCCGAAGTTGAAGTCGTCGTTGTTGGTGCTTGCTGTTACACCCATGTTCTCGTCGTTGCTGTCGATGACAGGATAGCTTGCCGGGTTCTCAAGGATTTCCTTGATAACGTTGTGAGCTTCTGCGGTCAGGCTACCGTTGGTAGACAGATGGAGAGCGATGCGCAAACGAAGCGAGTTGACGTACTTTTCCCACATATCGATGCTGCCTTTGGCTACTGTGATGTCAGCCAACTTGAGGTTGGTCTGGGCTACAGCGCTCACTCCGCCAGTGTGGAGATAGTCGGCAGTCTCCTTCAGTTCATCCAGAATCTGCTTGTACAGCTTGGTGTCGTCCTCGAACTTGTCCTTCTCCTTGGCGGCGTTGTAGTCGCTCTCAGCCCAAAGGGTGCTTGTGCAGCTGTTGTTGAAAGGAACGCTGCCGAAGAGCGAAAGCATCTCGTGAAGCTGTCCGTCAATCAATGCGCGCGACAGAAGCAACATTACCTTTGCATTTGGTTTTTCAATTTCGGGAAGGTTTTCGTATGTCTTTTCCAGCAGACGATGCTGTGTGAGCATGTCGTAGAAATTCTTCCAACGGTCGTTGTAACGTGGCTCACCGGCTCCTTGGAAACGGCCCTTGCCATTGTTGCTGCCCAAAACACCAGAGAAGATGCCCGAAGTAGTCATCTGGCAGTAGTAACGATAGTACATGGGGTTCATCCATGTGTTACCCATTTTCAGAACACCTGAGAACACCTGAGGCACGCTCGCAGTTCTTGTGGTAGACGGATCCTGATACTTAGCTGTGTAATCAGAATCAGAGCAGGCACCGAGGGTAAGAAGTGCCAGTCCTGCTACCGCTATAGATGAAAATATATTCTTTTTCATATACTTTTCCTGTTTTTATTATCCTTTTTGATTCTTACGAATTTAGAAGCTTGCACGCAGCGAAACGCCGAATGTGCGGGCACTTGCGGTAGAACCGCCGATGATTGACTGATAGATCCAGTTTGTACCGTCGGTGGTCTCAGCATCGAACAGCTTCATTGTGCGATAGATGTAGAACGGGTTGCGTGCAAATGCCGAAACAGTAAGGTTGGTGCAACCGAACTTCTTGGTGAGCATCTTAGGCAATGTGTAAGCCAAGCTGATCTCACGGCACTTGATATAGGTGTTCTTCTGCACAGCGTCAGCGTAGCTCTGTGTAGCGCCTGAACCCCAACCGTACATACCGTCGTTAGCCTCAAACTGAGTAACGATGATGTCGTTAGGTGTGCCGTCTTCCTTTACACCCGGCAGGATCAAACCGTTGTCCCATACGTAGTGACCGCCGATCATGGTCTCGCCACGCTTGTAGTTCTGAATCTGTGAAGGATCAACACGTACGAGCGAAGCCTTGTCTGTAACCTTATCAGTTGTGCTGTAGTAGAAGATACCGCCCGAAGCAGCATCGCGTACGCCTACAGCGTCGGTGATGTTACCTACTGACTTCATGTACTGCCACGGCAAGTTGAGCACGTCGCCACCGATGCGGAAGTCGAAGTTCATGTCGAGAGTCCAGTTCTTGTAGCTAAGGCTTGTGCCGAAACCACCAGTGAGCTTAGGCATAGCGTTGCCCACCTTGTGCATCTCAGTCTTGTCAGCAATGCGCAGACCGTCAGCACCGATGAGATACTGTCCTGTCTTCTCGTCCTTCTTCCATGTCCATGCGTACCAGTCGCCCATAGGCTGACCTACATGCGACTCCAGACGAACGGCACCGTCGGTGTTGAAGTGCTCGAGGCGGTCGAGTCCGTCGGCAAGCTTCTTCACCTTGTTCTGGTTCCATGCTATGTTGGCACGTACATCCCACTGCCAATCCTTGTTGACGATAGGAGTTCCGTTAACGCTGAACTCAATACCCTTGTTGGTCATGTCGCCTACGTTCATCCACATAGCCTGACCACCCATAGAGGCAGCAGCCGAAGTCTTCAGAATCTGGTTCTTGATGTCGTTAGAGTAGAAGTTGAACTCAAATCCCAAACGGTTGTTGAAGAACTTGTTCTCGATACCGATCTCAAACTCGTGCTTCTTCTCAGGAACGATGTTCTCATTGCCGAGGGTTGTCGGAACGTAAATGTAAGGATAGTTAGTGTCGCGGTTCATTGAGCCTACATTATATACAAGGTTTGCCTTGTACAGCTCGGGGGCGTTACCTACGATACCGTATGACACGCGGATCTTACCGTAGTTCCACCAGCTCGGACGCTTGTCCTTGAGCAACTCAGTATAGAGTACGCTGGCGCTTACAGAAGGATACCAGAACGAGTTGTGACCCTTGGCAAGTGTAGAAGTCTTCTCCTGACGGATAGAACCCTCCAGATAAGCCCAGCTGTCGTAGCCGTAGCTTGCTGTGAGGAACATACCGGTGCGGAGCAGCTCCTGCTTGTTCATTTTGGAGTTCTTGGTGCCTACAGAGGCAGCAAGGTCGAACCAGTTCTCCTGAAGCAGACCGTTCTGTGTGCTTACAGCGCTCTGATAGAGGCGCTCTGTACGTGCGTTCCATCCAAAGTTGGCAGTAACGTTGTGCTTCTCGGCAAAAGTCTTGTCAAGCATCAACATGGCATCGCCGTAAACGATGTTGTACTGATAGTTGGTCAAGCCGTAAGAGTCAGTGTAGTGACCGTCGGTAGAGAACGAGTGAGCCTTCTCGGCGCTGTTCTTGTTCTCGGTCTTGTCGGAGGTGAGGTCAGATGCCACACGTGCGCTCAGCTTCAATCCAGGGATAATGTCCCAAGTCGGGTTGATTGAACCGATGAAGCGGTGGTGCTGCTCTTCCTGTGTCTTGCCGAAGATGTTCCAGAAGTACTCGCTAACCAATGATGTAGAACCCATTGGAGAGTAGAGGAACTGCTCGTCGGGAGTCAGCGTCTCGTCTGTACCGCCGTTGATCTTGGCTACAGTATTCATATAGCCGTCGCTTGTTACGGTGTGTTTGCGGATGTACTCCACGTCGGTGAATCCACCGAACATACCGCTGTAGTTGTTGGTAAGACGCGAGATACGATACGGACGGTTCTTGATGTACTGTGTGGTGTATGTAGCGCTATAGTTCAACTTGATGGTCTTGGTAACGTCGAACGAACCATTGAGGTTGAAGTTGTGCTTGCGGTTCTTTGAGTTGTACTGCATCGGCAGAACATCGTTGTATGTATAAGAGAAACGGATGTTGTTGCGATCGGTACTATTGGTAAGCGCAAGGTTGTAGGTCTGGTTTACACCTGTGCGGAAGATGTCGTTCCACTGGTTGTGGTCAATCGGAGTGAACGAACGCTCGGTTCCGTCGAAATATGTCACCTTCTTGTTTGCGTCATAACGTGCACCGTATGAGTAGTAGCTTTCACGGTTGGTTGTGGTGATAGTCTTGCCGTTGCGGTCGAAGCGCTCCTGACGGAAACCGGTAAGAGCTGTCATGTCCTTGTCGCCGAGAACGTAGTTGTCGTAGCCCGGACCGAACTCCTTCTGAATCTCAGGCATGTATGCTACGCGGTCGATGCTAAGATTAGCGCTGAAGTCGACGTGTGTACCGCCGCCGTTCTTGCCCTTCTTTGTGGTAATCATCACAACGCCGTTGGCAGCCTCCGAACCGTAAAGTGCCGAAGCGGCAGCACCCTTAAGGATAGAGATGTTGTCGATGTCCTCAGGGTTGATATCTACAAGACCGTTCGACTCGATGCGCTGGCTTCCCCAGTAGTCGCTGTTGTTGGCGTTGCCGTTGCGGATAGGCACACCGTCGAGCACGAGCAATGGCTGTGTGTTACCAGAAATAGAAGACAGACCACGTACTGAAATTGAAACGGCAGAAGTGCCGCCACCAGGTGCCGACTGAATGCGCACACCAGTAGCCTTACCATAAAGACCGGCAGCGATGTTGCTTGAACCCGTCTTGGTGAGGTCGGCTGAGCTTACAGTACTTACTGCATAACCCAGCTTCTTTGCGTCCTTCTTGATACCGAGGGCTGTAACCACAACCTCGTCAAGCGCCTTAGAATCCTCAACAAGAGTGATGTTGAGCGGCTGTCCGTTGTAAACTACTTCCTGCGGATTGTAGCCCAGGTAAGTGAAGCGCAGAGTAGCGCCCTTCTTGACATTGGCAAGGCTGAAATTGCCGTCAATGTCGGTAACAGCACC
Source organism: Leyella stercorea (assembly GCF_021531655.1). Next base: position 35,499 of record NZ_JADYUF010000026.1, read on the forward strand.
GTTGGTAGTACCCTTGACGATAACCGATACACCGATAATGGGCTCACCAGTAGCGTCCTTAACGACACCCTTGCACGCTGCGTCCTGCTGCATGTTCTGTGCAGCATTCGAAGCAGTCACCGTACCGGCATAAGCCGTGCTACTTCCCCCAATAGCCATTGAGGTAAGAGCCAACAGCATGCCGACTGTCTGTACTCGTTTTGACATAGATGTAAATTTTAGTTAGAATTTATAATTAGTTAGAATTAATAATAGATAGAACTTAATTGGTCGATAGGACGCAATAATAGATAGTACCTTTCTAATTCTTAATAAAATTTTTTTTACTCTTTTGATATGGTTTTAATTCCGTTGTATGTGCGTATGGTCTGTACGCACACAATTGTTCTCAAATTTTATGTTGCAAAAGTAATAAAATTTTCAGAATAATGTAGTCTTTTAACATAAAAATCGAGTTTGAAGACAAAAAATATTCAATTTGGTTATAAATAATGTGTTTTTAAGGTAACTGACTTTTATTTCAATATTTTTTTTTAATTTTGCATTCTAACATCATTTGCTATATAAACATCTATTTATAAATAAAAGAACAAACAGCATGAAAAAACTATTTCTAACTCTTGCCGTAGCGCTCACAGCATTGTGTGCCAGCGCCAAGGGCAACAAGATTCCTGTGTATGCTTGGGCAGGTTTTGCCGACAACGCAACTGAGAAGTCGCTTACTGCCGACTTCAAGGCGTGGAAGAAGCACGGTGTAACTGGTGTGTGCATCAACGCCGGAATGGATCTGGAGAAGATTCGCACAGCGTCGAAAGCAGCCAAGAAGGCAGGACTGGAGTATCACGCATGGGTGCCTACTATGACTCCTGGCGGCAAGCCGAAGAGCTGGTACACCGTAAACCGACTGGGTGAGTCGGCCTACGACAATCCTCCTTACGTACCTTATTATACTACGCTCGACCCTCGTAACGAGGAAGTGAAGAAGTTCCTCACTACAACATTCGAGCAGATTGCCGAAATTCCTGAGGTTGACTATGTTCAGCTCGACTATATCCGCTATGCCGACGTAATCCTGGCGCGCGGACTTTGGGACAAGTACGGACTCGTGATGAACGGCGAGTATGCCAAGGCCGACTTCTGCTACTGCCCAGACTGTGTGGCTGCATTCAAGAAGCAGAGCGGAATAGACATCACCAAGGTGTGCGACCCGTCGAAGATCAAGGAGTGGGCTCAGTTCCGCTGCGACGCCATCACGGCTCTTGTAAACCGCATTAGCGACGCTGTTCATGCCAAGGGCAAGAAGTTGAGTGCCGATGTGTTCCCCGGTCCGAAGAGCTACGCCGAATGGATGGTGCGCCAGCAGTGGAACAAGTGGAACCTCGACGCTGTGTTCCCCATGAACTACAACGACTTCTATATGGAGCCGGCATCATGGGTTGGCAAGGTGACGAAGGAAGAGGCTGAGTCGCTTAAGGGTCGCAACACCTTATTATATAGTGGCATCTTCATCTGTCACGACTGGCGCAACAAGGACAAGGTGGTTGATCCTGAGAACTCGGGACTCCTTCCGTCGGAGATAGCCGAGGCTGTTGAGTCGTCGATGGCTGCCGGTGCCAACGGCATCAGCATCTTCACTCCCAATGACATGACTGAAGAGCATTGGGCAGAACTTGAGAAGGTGTTGAAGAAACTGGAAAAGTAAGAAATTGAAAACGAGTCCTTTTGCATTCCAAAAGGGCTCGTTTTGCGTTGTAAAAGGACTCGTTTTGGAAGGCAAAAGGACTCGTTTTGGAGTTCAAAAGGACTCCTTTTTGTATCGTGTGGTTTTCAGTCACGAATTATCATGAATTAATCGTGAATTTCACCATGAATTAATTCGTTCAATTCGAGAGATTCGTGTTCGGTCTTTCACCACGAATTTCACTAATCACACGAATATAGTTTGCGTTACAATCGGTTGGCTTGATTTATGGACAATTCGTGGTAATTCGTGACTTAAAAGACTTTATGATTGCTGAGAGGTTTTCAGTCACGAATTATCATGAATTATCCGTGAATTTCACCATGAATTAATTCGTTCAATTCGAGTGATTCGTGTTCGGTCTTTCACCACGAATTTCACTAATCACACGAATATAGTTTGCGTTTGATAGTTAGCCCACCACACGCAATCCGCGTCTTTTCTTTGTTGCAGCCTTGGGCTTCTTCGCCATACCAGGCAGGTCTTTTATTATTCTTGCCTTTATTATTCGTATGTCTTCTATGGGGCGGTCGTTCTTGTCGCGCTCTACTCGTTGAATCTTGTCTACTACGTCCATTCCCTCCAATACTTCGCCGAATACCGTGTATCCTCCGTCGAGATGTGGCGTGCCACCAACGGTTGTGTACTGTTCAATCATTTCGGGAGTCATCTTGATACTGTCGTTGAAGACGGAGTCGAGGCGGTGCTGCTGTCGGGCAATGGCCTTTTCGCTCTGCTTCTTACCGTAGACGATGTAGAACTGCGAACTGCTCGACTCGTGCTTCGGGTTGACATTGTCCGGCTCGCGGGCTGCTGCCAGGACGCCACGTTTGTGGTAAATACCCGGCAGACGTATTTCGGCAGGGATGTTATAGTCGAGCGAGTGTTCGCCAAGTTCCTCACCCTTCTTGGCGTTCTTGCTCCAAGGGTCGCCCGCCTGAATCATAAAGTCGGGAATGACACGGTGGAACAGCAGCGAATCGTAGAAGTGGTGCTCGCGTATCAGCTTAAGGAAGTTGTCGCGATGGAGCGGAGTCTCGTTGTACAGTTGTACACGTATGTTGCCCATCGTGGTCTCTATCAGCACCTCGGGACGCTCGCCCGGCTTCACTACGGAGGTCTGGCAGTTTGCCGAAACCGCCGTAGCTATCAACATACACATTGTTAATATATACTGTTTCATAAAATAAAAACGTTTTATGTATTATACCTTATTATATATAGTGACTGTCGCCACTATGCCATTGGCTACTTCACTACAATCTCATCGATGAACAGCCATCCGCCGTCCATTGTCGTGTTGCCCTGCACACGTACGTAGCGAGCCTTGCTGTGGCCCTTCCATGCCAGTGTGCGATAGCCCGACTGGATGTTCTTGTCGACTGTTGACGTTGTAGAGTATACCTCGTTAAAGTTCTTGCCGTCGTTGCTTACCGACACCTTGAAGTTCTCGGGGAAGAACACCCATGCGCCATAAGCCTGCATGAAGTCGACCGAAACAGACGACAGATTCTGCACCGAGCCAAGGTCGAGAGTGACGTCGAGGCAGTAGTCCTTGCCTATAAAGCCCTGCCATTTCTTGTCGCCGTAGGTCCATCCGCCACGTATTCCGTCCACGAGCGACTGGTCGCCACCGGCTACGTATTGCTTAGAATAAGGGCGGTTGTAGATTACCTTGCAGCCAAAAGCCTTGTGCTTGGTGGGCTTGACTGACTCCGGTCGCTCGCCCTTCTCGCGTCTGATGTCGAATGTGTTGACGCCCTGATGGCGCAGAAGGTCGCATTGTGCAATGGCGCGACGGCGGAAGTCTGCATAGTTCTTATGCTCGGTGCCGTTCCATCCTATCTCGGCTATAGCCAAAGCACGCGGATAGAGCATGTATTCCATGTGTTCGGGAGTGGGGATGTATTCTGCCCATAGGTTGCCCTGGATGCCTGTTATCATCTTGCGTTCAGCCTCAGGCAGGTCTTCGCCCGGCACATAGCTGTACACTTTCTCCAACGGCAGGTAGCCGCCTATAGCCTCGGGTTGCGAGAGCGGAGCGTCCTGATAAGCGTCGAGATAGCAGTAGGCACCAGGCGAAAGCACCACGTCGTAGCCGTGCTCGATGGCCTCGTGTGCCTTTTCGAGTCCGCGCCACACCATGACGGTAGTGTTGCGAGCCAAGTTGCCGGCAATCACCTCGTCCCAACCTACAAGCTGACGGCCGTAAGAGTTGAGGAAGCGTCCGAAGTGGGCAATAAGATTTGCCTGCAGTCCGTCCTTGTCGCATCCCAGTTCCTTCATCTTGCGCTGGCACAGGGGGCAGTCGCCCCACGACTGCTTGGCAGCCTCGTCGCCTCCGACGTGAATGTATTTAGACGGGAAAATGTCCATCACCTCCTTCAGCACGTTCTCAAGGAAGTCGTATGTAGCCACGCTGCCTGCGCAGAAGTCCATCTGCTCGTATGGCTTATGCGTGCACGAGAGTTCGGGATAGGCAGCCATCACTTCGGCTGAGTGGCCCGGCATCTCTATTTCGGGAACAATCGTAATGCCTCGTTCGGCAGCGTAGGCTACGAGCTGGCGCAGCTCGTCCTGGGTGTAGTAGCCTCCGTGAGCGTCGGCAGAGCCTTCCATAGTGTACTTGGCTCCGTTGTTGCTCCACTCCTTCCATGTGCGTTCGGGTCGCCATGCAGCCATACGCGTCAAGAGCGGATAGCGCTTGATCTCGATGCGCCAGCCCGCAGCGTCGGTGAGATGGAGGTGCAGACGGTTGAACTTGTATTGTGCCATCACGTCAATCTGCTTCTTGATGAAGCTGACAGGCTCAAAATGGCGTGACACGTCGAGCATTATCGAGCGCCACTTGTAGGCAGGCGCATCGTCGATGTCGCAAGCCATGATGCCCTGCTTGGTCTTGAGCTGGCCTATGGTCTGCCATGCGTAGCGGAAAGCGTCTGCCGATGCAGCGCTCATGACGATAGAATCGGCTGTGATGTGCAGTCGGTAGGCTTCGGGCGACGATGCGTTATGTAGCTTTATAAGCTTGATGGTCTGCTTGGCTGTGGGGCTGTTGGTTTGCTGCCAAGAGCGTGTGTAGATGTTCTCGGCATCGGGTCCTGCCTCGTTGACAATATTAACGGTTGGTGTACTGGTACTGAAATAACCCTTGCCAGCCTTAAACGTTTGGGGCTTAGGCAAGAGGTTCTGGGCGTTGACGTCCGTAGCCATCAACAGAGAGCCTACGGCGACAGCGATTGTGTATAATGACTTGTTCATAGAATAAATAGGTTTGCTTGTTATAGTTAACCCACAAATTTATACAAAAATTCCCGAATAATAAAGCAAAGGAGTCCATTTATAAGTAATTTTAAGGCTGTATGTTATTTCGTATGTCAGAATAAATTGCTACTTTTGTCGTTCGAAACAAAAGTAAGTGAAATAATATAATAATAACATAACATATCAGGAAAATGAGATCAAGAACAGCAAATTGGTTTGAGACCACCGTGCGCTATGAGCGCCAGACAGAAGATGCAGGACAGAAGAAGGTTAATGAGATATATGTAGTTGACGCTCTGACCTTCGGCGAGGCCGAGGAGACAATCACAAAGGAGATGGAGCCTTTCGTGACTGGCGAATTTGAGGTGAAGAACATTTCACCTGCTTCGTATGGCGAAATCTTCTTCAGCGACAGCGATACCGACGACCGCTGGTACAAGGCCAAACTCTCGTTCATCACTATCGACGAAAAGACTGCCAAGGAGAAGCGTTCGGCTGTTAACTTCCTCGTACAGGCCGCTACATTCAATGCTGCCGTAAAGAATATTGAGGACGCTATGGGCAAGACTGCCATCGACTACATCATTGCAAACATATCTGAAACAAAGATTATGGATGTATTCGAGCACAACGCTCCTGCTAAGAAGGAGGAGAAGAACGATAAGCCAGAGTTTGAAGGCTAAGATCAGTTGAGAGTTGAGAATTTAGAGTTGAAAGTAAGTTTAGGCTATGGAAACAACAGACATTGCACGCCGTTTGGGCGAAGTCAAGAGCAGCCTGCCGCAAGGTGTAAGGCTGGTTGCTGTGAGCAAGTTTCATCCGTCTGAATGTATCAAGGCGGCATACGACGCCGGTCAGCGCCTATTCGGCGAAAGCCGTGAGCAGGAACTTGCACGTAAGGTGGGTGAATTGCCTAATGACATAGAGTGGCACTTCATCGGACACTTGCAGACCAATAAGGTGAAGTACATCGCTCCATACATTTCGATGATTGACGCCGTTGACTCGCTCAAGCTCCTGCGCGAGATAAACAAGCAGGCAAAGGCCAACGGACGTGTCATTAAGGTGCTGTTGGAACTGCACATAGCCGAAGAAGAAACCAAGTATGGACTGACACTCGACGCTTGCCGACAGCTGCTTGAGGCTGGCGAATGGCGCGAAATGCAGAACGTGCAGATTTGCGGACTGATGATGATGGCATCGCATGTCGACGACACCAAACTCATACACGACGAGTTCTGTATGGCTGCCGACTTCTTCAACGAGGTGAAGCAGCGCTACTTTGCCGACGACGACAACTTCTGTGAGCGTTCGTGGGGAATGAGCCACGACTATCATATAGCCGCCGAGTGCGGGTCGACTATGGTGCGTGTGGGCACTTACATATTTGGAGAAAGAGCGTATTAATCAAAATAAGCCCGATGTCAATTGCTGGCATCGGGCTTAATAATTATATCCATTGCTCAATCGGGTTATTGCTTGAACAGGGCGCGGTAGGTGCATCCGTTACGCCACTCGCTGCATCCGTATGCCGTGCGTCCTTTTATTATAGTGCCTTTGCCGCATAGCGGGCACACCGTTCCTATTATGCTGTCGTCGGCAGTTGGCGTTTGTTCTGACTGAGGTGGGGTAGGAGTGGCGGCGGCAGACTGCTGCTGTTTGGCAGTGGCAGTTTTGGCAGACGGCTTCGTTGTTTTTGTAGAAGCCTTCTTTTTTGTTTTCTTTTTCAGGTCTTCTTCGGTCAGGGTAGTGACACGGCGGTTGCTGTTGTCGCGCAGCACGTCGTATACAATCTCCGTAATCTGCTGTTTCAGTCCGTTTATGAAGTCGGCAGCGTCGTACTTGCGGTGTTCGATGTCGCGCAGCTTCTTCTCCCATATACCAGTCAGCTCACAACTCTTGAGCAGTTCCTCGTGAATGATGTCTATCAGTTCAATACCGGTAGCCGTAGCCACAAGGTTCTTGCGCTCGCGTCGTATATAGTGGCGCTTGAAGAGGGTCTCGATGATTCCGGCGCGCGATGACGGTCGGCCGATGCCGTTCTCCTTCAGCGCAGCACGCAGAGTCTCGTCCTCGACAAACTTACCCGCCGTCTCCATAGCTCTGAGCAGCGTTGCCTCGGTGTAGTACTTGGGCGGCGTGGTCCACTTCTCGCTCAGCGTAGGCGTATGAGGTCCGCTCTCGCCCTTGGTGAATGTTGGCAGAGTGCGTTCCTCGTCCTTGTGCTCCTCATCATCGTTCGTTGCAGAGTCGTTTTGCTGTGCGTAGACGGCGCGCCAGCCCGGCGACAGAATCTCCTTTCCGCTTGTCTTGAACTCCACTTCGTCCACAGTACCCAGTACGGTAGTGGTAGAGAATTTGCAGTCGGGATAGAACACGGCAATGAATCGGCGTGCTATGAGGTCGTACACGTTACGCTCCATGTCCGTCAGGCTTGTTGCCGGCACGCCGGTGGGAATTATGGCGTGGTGGTCGGTCACCTTAGACGAGTCGAACACACGCTTCGACTTGGTGAGTTTCTTGCCCATGAGCGGTTGCATCAGTGCTTCGTAGTGTCGGCTTATGCCCGAAAGTATCGACGGACACTTGGGGTAGATGTCGTCGCTGAGGTATTGGGTGTCTACACGCGGATATGTGGTGAGCTTGCGCTCGTACAGTCCCTGTATGAGTTTCAGGGTGGTCTCAGCGCTGTAAGCGAACTTGCGGTTGCACTCCACCTGCAACGAAGTCAGGTCGAACAGGCGTGGCGGAGCCTCCGTGCCGTTCTTTTTCGTTACTGCGTTGACCGTGAAAGGCTTGTCGGCTATGGTTGCAAATGCAGCCTCGCCCTCCTCCTTGGTTGTGAACTTGCCCTTGGTGGCGGTGAATGTGGTGTCGCGATATACGGTGGCAAGAACCCAGTAAGGCTCCGGCTCAAACGAGTCGATTTCCTTCTGTCGGTTTACGATGAGTGCCAGCGTAGGAGTCTGCACACGTCCTATGGACAGCACCTGACGGTTCTGTGCGTACTTCAGAGTGTAAAGACGGGTGGCGTTCATGCCCAGAATCCAGTCGCCGATGGCACGGCTCAGTCCGGCAATGTACAGCGGTTGGTATTCGTCCTGGTCCTTGAGCGAGTTGAAGCCCTCGCGTATCGCCTCGTCGGTCATTGACGAAATCCACAATCGCTTGACGGGACACTTCGCTCCAGCCTTCTGCATCACCCATCGCTGAATCAGCTCACCTTCCTGTCCGGCGTCACCACAGTTGATGATGCCGTCGGCGGCTTGCATGAGTCGTTCTATAACGGCAAACTGTCGTTTTATGCCGTCGTCGTCAATAAGCTTAATACCGAAACGTTGTGGAATCATAGGCAGCGACGCAAGGCTCCAATGTTTCCACATGTCGGTATAGTCGTTAGGTTCCTTCAGCGTACAAAGATGGCCGAAGGTCCATGTCACTTGGTAGCCATTACCCTCCATATATCCATTATGGGCACTCGTTGCGCCCAATATGCGGGCTATATCTTTGGCTACGCTTGGTTTCTCGGCTATACAGACAATCATTATTACTACTTTTATTTAAGTTTCGCAAGCGAAAGTAGTTAAGAAGTTAAGGAGTTGTCGCGCCCTACAGTCGCTAAGGAGTTAAGCCATTAGTTTTTTTGCTTGATATAGCATTATAAGCATTTGGCTTAACTTCTTAACTCCTTTAACTACTGAATTCTCTGAACTTGCGAAAGTTCAGTACTTTTGTTATTATTGAAAAACTCTGCAAAGTTAGCTATAATTTTTGGTACAATAGATATTGAAACCTACCTTTTTACATATCATAATGAACGCATTAGCTGAAATAAAGGTTAATTTTGTTATGCGTAAATAGCATTTTCTGAGCCGTATATTTGGCTGCGTAACATAAAGTTATTACTTTTGCAACTTAGATATTACAATAATTTATTAATATATGAGTTTGAAAATAGTTGTACTTGCCAAGCAGGTACCCGACACACGAAATGTCGGTAAGGATGCAATGACAGCCGAAGGCACTGTCAACCGTGCGGCCTTGCCGGCTATCTTCAATCCAGAAGATTTGAACGCATTGGAGCAGGCTCTGCGTCTGAAAGAGCAGAATCCTGGCTCAACAGTAGGTATATTGACAATGGGCCCTCCCCGTGCTGCTGAGATAATCCGTCAGGGATTGTATCGTGGAGCAGACACAGGATGGTTGCTCACCGACCGTCTCTTTGCAGGTGCCGACACCCTCGCCACATCTTATGCTCTTGCTACAGCCATTCAGAAGATTGGCGATGTAGACGTAGTTATCGGTGGTCGTCAGGCTATCGACGGCGATACAGCTCAGGTAGGTCCGCAGGTTGCTCAGAAGCTCGGTCTCTCGCAGGTGACATATGCTGAGGAAATACTCAAGTGCGAGGACGGCAAGCTCACAATCCGTCGTCACATTGATGGTGGCGTAGAGACAGTTGAGGCTCCCATGCCGCTCGTTGTCACAGTGACAGGTTCTGCAGCTCCGTGCCGTCCGGCCAATGCCAAGCTCGTGATGAAGTACAAGCGTGCCACAGCTCCTATGGAGCGCAATTCGGAGAATAAGTACAACTACCTCTATGAGGAGCGTCCTTATCTCACACTCAACCAGTGGACAGTAGCCGATGTTGATGGCGACCCGCAGCAGTGCGGATTGAGCGGTTCGCCTACTAAGGTGAAGGCTGTCAAGAACATCGTGTTCCAGGCTAAGGAAAGCAAGACTCTCACAGGCTGCGACGCAGACATTGAGGGTCTGATTAAGGAATTGTTGGACGAAAAGATTATTGGTTAAATTTTGAATGTTGAATTTTGAATGTTGAATTGTTGCGGTACAGCCGCAATGTTGATTTTTTGAATTTTTGAATGAAGAATTCATAACTCAAAAATGATAAACTCAAAATGCGCAGAGCGCATAATTCAAAACTCAAAATTCAAAACTCCTAAATCAGAAAATATGAACAACGTATTTGTATATTGCGAGATAGAAGGCACTCAGGTTCAGGAAGTGTCTCAGGAACTTCTCACCAAGGGTCGTAAGCTTGCCAACCAGCTTGGCGTCGACCTTAACGCCATCGTTGCCGGAACAGGCATCAAGGGCAAGGTGGAGGATCAGATACTCCCTTATGGTGTCGACAAACTCTTTGTATTCGACGCAGAGGGACTCTTCCCCTACACATCAGCTCCTCATACCGACATTCTTGTCAACCTCTTCAAGGAGGAGCAGCCGCAGATAGCACTCATGGGTGCTACAGTTATAGGTCGCGACCTCGGTCCGCGCGTTTCTTCATCGCTCACCAGCGGATTGACAGCCGACTGTACAGAGCTTGAGATTGGCGACTACGACGACAAGAAGAGCGGCACTCACTACGACAACCTGCTCTATCAGATTCGTCCGGCATTCGGCGGTAACATCGTGGCTACCATCGTCAATCCCGACCACCGTCCGCAGATGGCTACCGTTCGTAGCGGCGTGATGCAGAAGGCTCTCTATGAGGGCAAGGCTAAGGGCGAGGTTGTATATGCCGACGTTGCCAAGTATGTTCCCGATGCCGACTATGTAGTTAAGGTGCTCGACCGTCATGTTGAGGCTGCTAAGCACAACCTCAAGGGTGCTCCCATCGTTGTGGCTGGTGGATACGGCGTAGGTTCAAAGGAGAACTTCGACCTGCTCTTCCAGCTTGCCAAGGAACTCCATGGTGAGGTAGGCGCAAGTCGTGCAGCTGTTGACGCCGGATGGTGCGACCACGACCGTCAGATTGGTCAGACCGGTGTGACTGTTCACCCGAAGGTGTACATCGCCTGCGGTATCTCTGGTCAGATTCAGCACATCGCCGGTATGCAGGATTCAGGCATCATCATCTCTGTGAACAACGACCCCGACGCTCCTATCAACAAGATTGCCGACTACGTCATCACCGGCACTGTTGAAGAGGTGCTTCCGAAACTCATCAAGTACTATAAAGCGAATAATAAGTAGTTAAGAATTCAGTAGTTAAGAAGTTAAGCCATTTGTTTTTATGGGACAAACTTTTCAAAATATTTTGGCATGGCAGAAAGCTTATGATTTTGTATTAGATGTATACAAATATACAAAATTATTTCCCGATTCTGAGAAATATGGGTTAATATCCCAATTTCAAAGAGCTGCTGTTTCTATTATTGCAAATATTGCGGAAGGCTATAAGAAAATGGGCAAAGCTGATAAACTTCGTTTTATGAATATTTCTCAAGGCAGTCTCGAAGAATGTAGGTGTTACGTAATATTATCACGAGATTTGGGATATATAGATAATGAAGTCTATAATATTCTTTATTAAAAAATAGAGGAAGCGAGCAAACTTTTAAATGGTTATTGCAAAGCAATGCTTAATTCTACTTTTAGTAATATATTGGAATAACATTATGGAACATGAAGAGAAGATCTGCATATGGCTTAACTTCTGACTCCTTAACTTCTTAACTTCTAAAATAAAACAAAAATGGCTAACTATTATACCGACCATCCGGAGTACGATTTCTATCTTAATCACCCGGAAATGCAGCGCGTCGTTGAACTCAAGGAGCGCAACTACGCCGACAAAGACAAATTTGAGGATGCGCCCGTCGACTTCGAGGACGCTATCGAGAACTATAAGCGTGTGCTTGAGATTACCGGCGACATCGCCGCCAACATCATCGAGCCTAACTCTGAGGATGTCGACCTTGAGGGTCCGCACCTCGTAGACGGTCGTATGCACTACGCATCGAAGACCTACGACAACATCGAGGCTACACGTCAGGCTGGCTTGTGGGGCATCTCTATGCCTCGCCGCTACAACGGCCTTAACATGCCTATCACTCCGTACTCAATGGCTTCGGAGATTGTTTCGTGTGCAGACGCAGGCTTCCAGAACATCTGGTCGCTTCAGGACTGTATCGAGACTCTCTACGAGTTCGGTTCGGAGGAGCAGCGCCAGAAGTATATACCGCGTGTTTGCGCAGGCGAGACCATGTCAATGGACTTGACCGAGCCTGACGCAGGTTCCGACCTTCAGCGCGTTATGCTCAAGGCTACTCAGGACGAAGACGGCACATGGCGCTTGAACGGTGTTAAGCGTTTCATCACCAATGGCGATTCTGACATCCATCTCGTGCTTGCACGCTCTGAGGAAGGCACACGCGACGGTCGCGGTCTGTCAATGTTCATCTACGACAAGCGCGACGGTGGTGTTACTGTTCGTCACATCGAGCACAAGCTTGGCATCCATGGCTCACCTACATGCGAGCTTGTATACAAGAATGCCAAGGCAGAGCTTTGCGGTTCTACACGTCTCGGACTCATCAAGTACGTTATGGCTCTTATGAACGGTGCACGTCTTGGCATCGCCGCACAGTCGGTAGGCGTAAGCCAGGCAGCCTACGACGAGGCTCTGAAGTATGCACGCGAGCGCAAGCAGTTTGATACTGAGATTGTGAAGTTCCCTGCCGTTTACGATATGATTGCCCGCATCAAGGCAAAGCTCGACGCAGGTCGCTCTATCCTCTATCAGACAGCACGCTATGTAGACATCTACAAGGCTCTTGAGGACATTCAGCGCGAGCGCAAGCTCACAGCCGAGGAGCGTCAGGAACTGAAGAAGTTCTCACGTCTTGCCGATGCTTTCACACCGCTGGCAAAGGGCATGAATTCTGAGTATGCTAACCAGAACACTTACGACGCTATCCAGGTGCATGGTGGTTCGGGCTTCATCATGGAGTATAAGTGTCAGCGTCTGTATCGCGACGCACGTATCTTCTCTATCTACGAGGGTACGACACAGCTTCAGGTTGTGGCAGCCATCCGCTATATCTCTAACGGTACATACCTCGGCATCATCAAGGAGATGCTCGAGAAGGAAGTGGCTGATGAGTTGAAGCCGTTGAAGGCTCGCGTAGTTGAGATGGTGAATCTCTACGAGCAGGCTCTTGAGTACGTCAAGGAGGCACAGGATCAGGAAATGCACGACTTCCTCGCACGCCGCCTCTACAACATGACTTGCGAGATTATCATGTCGCTCCTCATCCTCGAAGACGCTACACGTTCGGCAGAGCTCTTTGCCAAGAGTGCCAATGTATATGTTCGCATGGCTCAGGCCAACGTATTTGGCGAGCATGCCTACATCACAAACTTCGTAAAGGAGGACCTCCCGAGCTTCCGTGCTGAGTAAACTACATAATCAGTATATATAATAGAAAAAGGAGACTATGGTTTGTTATGCCATAGTCTCCTTTTTTCTATTATTATATAAATTGTTCTTAGGTAATGTGTCATTCCAGCAAATAAGCAATCTGAGTAATGCTTATCCCCGTCATTTGCGAAATCTGCTCGTTGCTCAGTCCGCTTTCCGACAGAGCTTTAGCCATATTCTTCAGCTGTTCGCTTTGCTGCGATAGCTGTTCGCTCTGCTGCGATAGCTGTTCGCTCTGCTGCGAGAGCTGTTCGCTTTGCTGCGAGAGCTGTTCGCTTTGCTGCGAGAGCTGTTCGCTTTGCTGCGAGAGCTGTTCGCTTTGCTCTTTCAGTATTTTGTCTCGCTGCATGATAGCCGTGTCACGGTCTTCAATCGCCTTGTAGAATTCGTCTTCCACATTCATGTCCTGTCTCATTTCAGAGTTGGCGGCAGCGGCAGTGAGCTTGTGCAGCACATACATCATGTCGTTGTCGTCGGCATATTTGTCCTCGTCAATCTTCAGCACCTGCTGTGTGTCGCCCTCAACATTAGTCTGGTCGAACACACTCAGCACCTTCTCCAGACGGTTGTTGACATTGCCTTGCAGACGCGGTATCTGCACAATGATGCTGTTGTGCGTAAGACTTTCTACAAAAGGCTCGGCATTGCCCTCGGCAACGACGTTGCCGTTATAGTCGAAGACGTCGTGGTTTACGTATACTATCGGCTCCTTGATATTGCCCACTTTATGGCCAAGCAGATAGACAGCCACCATAGGATAGGCATATCCTTTTTCGTCAGCCTCGCGTATATTGTTCTTGTTGTTGTATTGTGCGCCAAGATACTGGCGGAATCGCAGCGTCTCGGTGTTGAGCCAAGTCTTCTGCAACTCAATCAGCACGATGCGGTCTTTAATCTCATTGCCTTCCTTCTCGCGCACGGTAGCCGCGAAGTCAATACGGAACATCGACAGCGTGTCGCGTGTAGTGTTGCAATATTCATGTGGCCGCACAGTGACATGAACCACTTCTTTCTTCAGCAGTGCCGACAGAATGGTTTTGGCAATACGCTCGTCCTCCATGATATATTTGAATACGGAGTCGTAAATAGGATTGGCTACATGTATTATCATATTCGTACGTGTTTGTTATTGTATTTGCAAATTTACGATTTATTTAATTGAAAAAGAAATGTAGCAAAGGGATTTTTGGCTATAATGTTATAATCTTTACACACAATTCCCATACTACCGCTGCTCACCCCCCCCCGTGAAATACGCCAGAGGATTCATCAACTTACAAAAGCATATCTTCCCACAGCAGTACGAACAGTTCATGCCAACACTTGTTCTCCACTTCGGACGCAACCAATATTTCAAGCGCAGACGTGGTGCAGTTCTTCTTCCTCATGAGGAACAAGAAGTAATAAAATTTGTGCTCCAAAAGGTAGGAGCAGACTCCTCTATGGACTTTGATAAATACGAGGAACACATCAATTAGGAAGCCTGATTTATGCATATAAGTTCTTTGTCAGTACCACATAAGTAACACTCCAGTACCACATAAGTGAAACTCCAGTACCACCTATATGAAACTCCAGTATCAGTTAGGCGGTACTGTAAACGGTACTGGAAGCGTGCATCAAGCTTATTGTAATTATTGAGGCAAGTAAGTTGTAGCGTATCATGACCAATGAAACATGCGCTCTATGCTCCAACCTCATAACGTGATATACTGAAATACTCAAAGCCTTTTTTATGCAATAAATTCAATCTCAAAGTCTAAATCCGAAACTTGAGTATTTAGGTATGTTGGTCTTGACATTTTCAACGCAAGCAGCGAGTACTCGGAGATATTCATTTCTGTTTTTTTTTATCCCAACTAGCTTATAATTCGGACTTTTTATATAAATTTGTAGATGAAAAAATAACTTATACCCCAGTTCGGGATAAGAAATAGTTCATAAAAAAGTTGGTAGTCTCACAAATATTTTGTATCTTTATAG
>NZ_JADYUF010000027.1 GCF_021531655.1 Leyella stercorea
AAAACTCGTTGTACATCCACACAAGAACGTACAACGAGTTTTTTATTTATATTGGGAGTTTTGACACGCCCTCATTATTTATTCTTATTCAGAATGTCTATCCTTAAAAGTCAAGCTTACTTAACCTCCTCAAATATAAAGTATATTGATAATCAGTTAGTTACTGTTATCAAGATACAAATGATATGCAAATGTAAGTATAAAACCATATAGAAAAAGTACAAATGGACATTACTTTGTATGATAACATCCTTTTCTACAGATTAAGGGTTAACACAATGTTATACTACTGATATTCAGCATATTGAAGCTGTTCTTCCTTGCATTCAACAAAGAGTATTAAATTATATTAAATCCTACAGGGCAATTATGATTCGTGCAAAGATAATATTTTGCAGTCAAAGGAAGAAAGACTTCTTGAACCACTTCTATGGTTCTATACTTCTGTTTCTGACGTAAGCTGACCCGTACGGTTTTCGGGTTTTAGACGGACATATATACAGTTTACTTTAGGTTAGCATATATATAAGAGCTAACCAAGGTAAACTAAAGTGTTTTTGTCCTGTAGATACTGCACTTTGTGGACTCTTTTCTCCTTTGACTGCAAAAACCTCTTATAGCCTTATCTCCACCTATAACGTCACTTCACACTGCTGTACCATGCAGTCTGCCATGTACCACCCCATCGGGCTTTGATAAGAATTGTGTTGCAAAGGTACCTGTCATGGCGTTCATCCTGCAAGGTCGGTGCCTGTGGTTTGTCCGTGAAATCTCCACGCTCTGATTGTGGCAGAGGTAGTATTTGACGGCAAAACCTTGCATTGATGAGCCATAACACCTTTTGGGGCAACATAATTCTTTAATCAATCCCGATGGTAGTTGGTTCTACATAAGGGAAGAAAATAAAAATTTTATCTTATGGCTAACATTTGCGACACTCAGTACAAGGTGACAGGCTCACGCAAAGCCGTGGCAGACCTTTGGAACACACTCCAAGAGTTGGAGGTGAACAGTAATAATGTGTATCTGTATCTCTTGGCAGAACACTATGGCATTGACTACGAGAAGAAAGGCATCTCGGTGAGAGGACACATCTATTGGGCAGAGTATGAGGAGAACGTGGAAGACGATTATGCCCTCTTGTCCTTTGACACCGAAAGTGCTTGGTCTTCATGCGACTTGTTCTTTGAGGAGGTGAACAAGGCACTTGGCGATGAACTTTCAATCAGTTGGCGAGAGGTTGAGCCAGGTTGCGACATCTTCTATACGCACGATGAGAACGACTTCTTCCCCGAAGAGTGCTACGTCACTGCATACGGAGAACTCTTTGAGGATTGTGAGGGTGCTTACTCCACCTTTGGTGATGCTATCAAGTTGTGGTGTGAGAAGACTGGTGTCTCACAGGACGGAAGAAGCGAACAGAAGATGATTGACTTCATCAATGAATACGAGTATGAGGCAGAGGACACGAATTTCTGCATCAATCCAATCACATTCGGCTAACAAGGAGGAACGGATATGGCAACGATAGACATGGAGCAGTTGGACGGCGTTGTAGGGTGTTTCTGCACCTTGCTTTATCCCCGAAGAGGTCAGACAGAGGGAACGATTGTCGAGGACTTGGGTTGTGAGGTCATTGTCCAGCTCATCAACGGCAAGGAAGTGACGGAGTACAAGGATGATGTTGTCATCTGTGAATAATCAGGAGAGAGTCTGTTGGCTATGTGGCTTGCAGACTCTTTCTTCCTTTGACTGCAAAAACTCTTTTAGGACAATCCTCCAATGAGGTTATGGCTGTTGTAACTGAAATACCTTGGGAGCAAGTTGTGCGGTTTGCTCACTTGCTCCAGTCCTGTTATAGAAGCGATGCTTCGACACCTGTATAGCGATACGTCGCCAAAGTCCCTTCGCCGTTTTAAGCGTCTCTGTACCTTGTTATAGGAATGGTCATTTCGCCTTTTGGTTTTACTCGTCTGTCTTTTGCGACTCTTCCTTGTCGGACACAGAACTTGGTCTTAGCATGATGACAGTGCTATCGCCAATCCTCTGATGTCTGTCCTCTTTTGGCTTGATGCCTCTATTGCTAAGCTGACCCTTAGGCTTGTCGTTCATCGTGCATCAGTGTTCATGCTCCTCACTCTTCTGATGATACAGCTGTAAGGTCGGATTTCCCGCTTCGTTTCTCCAGGCATACAGCCATAGCAGTGCCCCTGTCTGTTGCATACGGATTGCCTCCTTGCTTACAACCTTTGTTCCATTGTTTGGCCCCGTCTTTTTCTGAATTGAGCTATTTGAAAGCCACTTATTTTTACCATGCAAAGGTAGCGTGATGCTGCGAAGGACTTCCTCCTTCTTGTGTGGCCGCTATCGCTGTGACCAATAAAATAGTGCGTAATCTTCCTTTTTCTCCCTTACCGCCAACGACAAAAAGAGTATTGCGAACGATTTTCATGGTGCTTCCCACATGGTGCCACATCCCTGCTTTTGAATGCATGTAAAAATTAAGTTTCACTTTTAAATTCAATTCAAAATGAAAAAGATCGAGAACAACTTCACAGTTTCAGGTTTCGTAGGTAAGGATGCAGAAATCCGTCAGTTCGCAAACGCCAGCGTAGCACGCTTCTCATTGGCAGTAGGCCGTCAGGAGAAGAACGGCGAGGAAACCAACCGCGTATCGGCTTTCATGAATATGGAGGCATGGCGCAAGAACGAGCACACCGAATCATTCGACAAGCTCACCAAGGGCACGTTGCTCACCGTCGAGGGTTTCTTCAAGCCAGAGGAGTGGACAGACAAGGATGGCGTGAAGCACTCCAGAATCATCATGGTTGCAACCAAGTTCTACGAGTGTCCCGACAAGGAGGAGACTCCTGCGGAAGAGCCGGCCAAGCCAGCAACCAAGAAAGGCAAGAAATAGCCTTTCCTCTCCATAACAAGGCGACCTTCGGGTCGCTTTTGTTTTGCTCAGGGACATCAATCTGCTGTTATAGCGTGTGATAATCTTCTCTAATAACAACCATGTGCATTTATTAACCATAACGGCAACGCCGTCTTCCTTTATTCTAACCACTTCGTCCCTCACCATTTGCGAAACGTCACCAAGATGGTTGGCATACAGATATTCCCGGCTGATGGCGACAAAGTCGCTATTAGCCAAGAAAGACAGTATGCCAAGGTCTGAACGCGAGAGGACTGCCATCTATGCCACAAGATGCCGAAGCCGAGGCTTCTGATAATTGTGTCCTTTACTGGCTATCCACTCGCCTTGATATTCAGACCGTCAATCTTGCGACAGCTTCACTACCCACCCACACCTGCTTTACTATTCTTCTTCTCTTTGACTGCAAAATATTTTCTGTTATAAGCGGTGGTTTCGTCCAAGTGCGTTGTATCGCTTCGCCCCACACCTTCAGAACGGCATTACTGTACGGACACCGCACGAATCCCATGTGACAGGCAGCCAACAATGTCACTATCAGAAACTGACACTTCTGATAACTGCCTTTATTGCTGTCTGGCTGTCCCATTATCGGGCTTCGGCAATGTCCGTGTAATGCCATTCTGCCCACCCATACCACCTTTACCACTAATCAACTGTTTTACAATTTCTCTTCTGCTATACAAGAGGCAGTTCTTGTCCACTCAGGCATATTGAATGTGGCAGACATGTCTGCTACGTCCAATCTGCCTCAGTGTCCTGCGGCAAGGACAAGGCACATTTGTCATGCTGACAGGAGTGCCCGATTTGTCCGTTGCGCAACTGTCTCTTCTTGCCTGATATACGTTACTATCTACTTCTAAATTATACTGCTTTGCCCCACGCCTTTGCGAAGCGTTACATGGTCTGTCGTCATACAGACATCCTTGGCTGATGGCAACACGTTGCTATTAGCCAAAGCTGACAGTATGCCGAAGTACCGACGCGAGAGAATTGTCTGTCCGTGCTACAAGCTATCAAGGCTGAAGCTTTGATGACTTGCATCCCGGTCAGCCAACACACTCGCTTTATGTCGGTACAGCAGACCTGCAAACACTTCACTGCCCACCCTTACTGTTTCAATCTTTCTTCTTACCTCTTTATATATAACACATCATTCCTCTTGCAGCCAATATCAATAATCTTCTTCCAATCAGCGCAGTGGTAGGCATATTTCCTGCAAAGTTAGCCGCGTCTGAGACAATCGTCAAATTCTGCTTGAGGTCTTGTGACTGTGAACAATCTTCCTTTTCCTCGGAAAAGAGTATTCTTCACACATAATTTGTCTTTATGTCTTTTCTTGCGGCTTGTGGGAGCAGAAAATATCCCTCCACAGGCTGAAAGGTCTCGAAAGGAGGGAAGAGAAAGAAACGGTTAAGCGAACGCAGAGGGAATTTATTCACTATGCTGAGCGTAAGTTTCTTCAACGTAGTTAAACAAGTCCAGCGACATGGGCGACAAACTTATTTGTATCACTAAAAATAGAAAGGCAATGAAGATTATCATCCTGCATGATGCTGACGCACGCATCGAGTATCTTGACGTAGCCGACCACCTTCTCGGCTCAGACATCGAGGAGTTCCTCACCAGACAGGGCTTCTCAGTGAACAACATCACATGGCTTGTCACATCGGCAGACCATATCCCAGTGGTTTACCACAAGTATGACATCGACTGCAAGACCGGCGAGGCAACCCACACCAAACGAGAGGCAGAACTGCAAGACCTCACTATCCACGGACAACTCCAGGCATTGCAGCACCGGGAGCAGGACGAGCTGAAAGCGGCTCTTCGCAAGTACGGCACGGAGGTGGACGGAGGCTTTGAGGTGCATTTCGAGGGAGAGCAGCCCATCGTGGCAGGTTATCTCTTTGACGAGCCTCGTGACATCGTCATAGACGCAGCACGTTTGGATGCCGACGGAAACTTGTCGCTTCTTGGAGAGGACAAGGAAGTGAGGGATGGACAATACGACATAGAGCCAAGCGACATATTTGGCGGTCAGTTGGACTATGTCACGTCGAGTATAGGTGCATGGATGAAGTAGGAGCATGTATGACCCAGTGCATCGTATATGACGAGACGACCAAGGAGAGCGAGACCTTTTGCTCATTGACCGCAGCCAAGAAGTGGATGCGAGAGCGCATCAAACAGAAGCATGAGGTAAGCGGACAGAAGTACAGAGTCTATTCCGACGGAGAGTTTGTTAATTGCGGCTCTATCAGTCTCACAGGCAGCAACAAGTCTTTTGTCGCCAATACAAGGCAGACGAAGAAAGGATATTAATAACAAGGTAACGGCAAGCCTAACCAACTTGCCACACATATATTGATATGGAAAAGCAAATATTGAGTTTTAATGACTTGCCATCAGCATTGTCATTAGTAATAAACAAGCTGGAGATTTTAGAAGAAAAGTTTTCCACACTAATGACTCAAATTCAGCCCGATAAGGGATTGGAATGGCTTAGTGTTTCCGAATTGAGTGAGTATCTCCCTACCCATCCAGTTGAACACACAATCTATTGTTGGACAAGCAATAAACAAATACCATTCCATAAGAAGGGGAAACGTATCATGTTCCTCAAATCTGAAATTGATGAGTGGATGCAAGATAACAAGAGTAGGTCACGAGCAGAAATTATGAATGAAGCAATAGCTTATGTTCAATCAACAAGAAAAGTCATTTAAATAACAAGGTAACGGCAAGTCTAACCAACTTGCCACTATAACATTTTCACATTATGATTTACACTCACACTATCGGACGCATCGGAGCAAAGGATTGCCGCGTCATCACAGGTACACACGGAACATTCATGGCTGTTGACATCGCAGTGGACGACTACAGTAAGGGCAAGCAAATCACCACTTGGGTAAGGGTGAAGAGCAGCAAGGAGAACCATATCCGTTTGGCTGAATACCTCACCAAGGGTCGTATGGTGCTTGTGGAAGGCACACTGACTTCTTCCATTTGGACAGACCGCAACGGAGAGAACCACATACAGCATAGCATCATAGCTGACTCCATCGCCTTTGTCAATGCAGGGAAGAAGGATGCAACCGACACACCTGCAACAAAGGCACGCAAGGCAGCCAAGGCAGAGGGCGAGGCTCCCGTACCGCCAGCCGATGCACCGCAGGACAAGAGCGAAGACCTTCCCTTCTGAGGGTAGTATCAACTGAGAGTAGTACGTACTAATCGTAGTAAATCCGCTTTTACTATGGTTAGTATGTACTATCAGTAGTAGAATAGTAAAGTAGTATTCACTAATAGTAGTATCATGTTATGACACAGATAATTGCAGTATTAAATCACAAGGGTGGTGTAGGGAAAAGTACGACCGCAGTAAGCCTTGCGGCAGCTCTGCAACTGAGTAAGAAGAACGTCTTGGCTATTGACATGGATGGACAAGCCAACCTCACGGAAGCCTTGGGATTGTCCATCGAGGAAGAACAGACAGTCTATGGCGCAATGTGTGGACAGTACACCTTGCCGTTGGTCAAGTTGCACAACGGCATCACCGTCTCACCCTCATGCCTTGACCTGTCTGCGGCTGAGTTAGAGCTTATCAGCGAGCCGGGACGGGAGCTTATCTTGAAGGGACTTATCACCAAAGCCATCGCCAAAGAGCATTTCGACTACATCATCATCGACTGTCCACCGTCATTGGGCTTGCTGACCTTGAATGCCCTCACCGCAGCCGACTACATCATCATCCCTGTTCAAGCGCAATACCTTGCCATGAGAGGTATGGCAAAGTTGATGGACATCATCCGCATCGTTCAGGAGCGGCTCAACTCCAACCTTAAAGTGGGCGGCATCGTCATCACCCAGTTCGATCGCCGCAAGACGTTGAACCGAAGCGTGAGGGAAATCGTCAATGACAGTTTTCACGAGAAGGTTTTCAAGACCGTCATCCGTGATAATGTGGCTTTGGCAGAAGCACCCATCAACGGCAAGACTATCTTTGAGTATAATCCCAAATCCAATGGTGCCAGTGATTATATGTCTTTGGCAAAAGAAGTGTTAAACTTAAAATAGCATAGCCATGAGCAAGAGCAGTATGTTGAAAGAGGGAATGAAAGGCGGTCTCAACGGACTCCTTTCTTCCACAAAGAAGCCGAGTAAGGAGCAGATAGTCACAGAAACTACACCAGCACCACCTGTGTCTGTTTCTGAGACTACCGAAGTGCCGGTGCATTGCAATTTCCTTATCAACAAGAGCATCCACACGAGGATGAAGTACCTCGCCATCAAGAAAGGGATGTCCTTGCGTGATATTGTCAATGAGGCAATGACAGAATACCTAAAGCGGCATGACACATGAGTGCCGCGCGGTATCATCGCCGAACAGACGATGATACCGCTATCTCTTCTATAAACAGACTTTACTATCCGTAGTATGGTAGTAAAAACTATTCGACTATTATACTATTCGTAGTCGATACTACTTTTAGAAAATACTATCCAACTCATTTTTAGGGCAATAGTTTTCTCTGCTTGTAGGACTGTCTCCATGCTGATAAAAGGCAATGTCGTTCCCTATTACAAGATTTTCTCTTTTTCCCTCATATCAACTATCGTCCTTCCCCATATACAGCTTCGCCCCACGCCATCCCGCCCGTTTCCTCTTTTACATAACAGATTTCTTTTCGCCTGCCTTGCCGCTGCGGATATTGTTTTGCAAAGGTAATGCTGGCGATTGTTCAAACACCAAATCGTCCATTGCATTTGACCGAAAAATCTTCCTCTGCGTGCAGAGCGTATTTTTCGCTCCCGATTTGGCTTTTTGATCGCCATCACTCTTGGAAAGCAAAAAATATCCCTTGGGCAGGCAGGAAAAGCCTCCGAAATAAGGGAAGAAAAAACATAAGAGCAATGGCACACAAGAATGACTATCAAATCCAAAAGCAGTTAGACAAGCCTCAGACTTGGTTCTGCAAATACTATCCCGCACGCATCCGCAATGTGGGTGAGAAGGAGATTGCCGACAGACAATTAGTGTTTGACTTCAAGGACGGAAGAGCCTACGAGGAAGTGGCGCAGCGCACCGCAGAGAATATGCTGACACTCTACGGCAAGGGTTGCGTGAACATCGTCTTCGCCCCCGTTCCAGCATCCACAAGCGAGAGCAACGAACTCCGCTACAAGGCTTTCTGCCACAGGGTGTGTGAATTGACAGGAGCGGAAAACGGCTACGAGCACGTGAGGGTATGCGGAGAGCGTAAGACCATCCACGATAACCGCAAGAACGAGGATGAAGTCCGCAAGGCGAATGTCGTTGAGTTTGATGAGCCGTTCTTCGACAACAAAATGGTGTTGGTCTTTGACGATGTGATAACCAAGGGTCTCAGCTATGCCAAGTATGCCAACCAACTCGAAAGGCTCGGGGCATGTGTTATTGGCGGTATGTTCCTCGCACGCACACATTATAAAGTAAGGTAAAGTATGACAAAGTACGACAAGGCAGTGTCCGTATGCTTCAGCGGACACCGCAGCGTACCTTTCGCCAAGCGGAGGGAGTTGAAGCAATGTCTCAAATCGGAGATAGCCAAGGCGTATGCCGACGGCTACCGGTATTTCTATTGTGGCATGGCAATGGGATTTGACCTGCTGGCGGCAGAAGCCGCCCTTTCGTTGCAATGCGAGTTGAAGGACTTGCAGGTGATAGCCGTTGTGCCGTTCCGTGGTCAGTCTGACCGGTGGAGCAAGGAAGAGCAAGCCAAGTATGATGCCATCCTGCGCATCGTGGATGACGTGGTCGTATTGAGCGAGCAATACTACAATGGCTGCCTTCTGAGGCGCAACGACTATATGGTCAACCGCAGTTCACGTCTCATAGCCTACTTCGATGGCAATCCCAAGGGCGGCACGTTCTACACCGTCAGAGAAGCCAAGAGGCAGGGATTGGACATAGTGAATCTTCATAATAGTGTATAACCCATAAAACAGAAAATGCTTATGGACGATATTGTTGCAATCATCGTTTGCTACTTCGTGTTCGGAGCTTTGGGCAATGTGCTCAGAGCTTTGTTCGGCGGAGAGAGACGAAACGACTTCCGCCGTGACCGCTAAGCGTCTTTAAACCAAGATACGCTGACAGCCATACGTCTGCACCTTACCCCAAAAAGATGCAGCGGATAATTGTGTCCGTAGGCAAGGATATTCAGATTCCTCACCTTAACATTTTGATAAAAATAAAGATACTGCTGCCTATATTTCAAGACAGCAGTATAAACCTTACTCTGCAGGTGCCCATTTGCAACGCACAGGAGAGACGATTGCACCCTCTGCTTTCAGCTGCTTCATGGCTGCATCTACCTCTTTGCGGTCGAGACCGCTGAGTTCTGCGATTTTACCTGCGTTGAGAGGCTGACCAGCCTCTTTCATTGTTGCCAATACTTTTTCTTTTGCGTCCATTGTTTTGATGATTTGATGTTTTGTTTATAATCTTGTTATTAACTCTTGTATTTTGTCTTCCCTTATAATCTTCGGTTGTGCCTTACCTGCCAGAACGAGAATTTTCTTCCCGTTTCTGTAGATGTGCAGCTGTCTGCTTCGTACCACTGCTGTCAAGGTCTCATCATCCTGCATGGCTTGCCATATAGGATAATACACACCTTCTGGTTCAAACAACTTCTTCTGAAGGTGTGAGCACATGTTGGTTGTATCTATTGTCATATCGTTACGTCATATCATTAACATGATTCTGCCAGCTTCTTTTGTGAACATTTCAGGGAAACGGCAGATTGTTGCATACACCTGCTTGCTTGTCACAGGCTGACCGTCCTTTCTCAGGTGCAGCCTATGACGATTGATGGCATCGGCAATCTGGTCGGTTGTCATGCCGCCATTTCGCTTTACCATCACATATACTATGGCTTCTTCTATCTTCATCCTTTATTCATCTGTTTTTCAATCCATGCCATCAATACGGCAACAGCATATTCCTGTTCTTCCTTGGTCAGTGCCCTGCCTGCTGAGATGTGATGCCACTTGAAGAAGCATCCCCGGCAACAACAGCCAGTGGCATGTTGAGCCAGGAAAACAGGATGCCCACGCATGGGAGTCTGCTTGCCGTCGTTCGGTATGACAGCCGGAGCAAGTCTTTTTGCCACAAAGTCCTCTGCGTGTTTTCGTATCGTCGGCAATCCCTTTTCCATTACATACTCCCTGTCTTGCTTGGACAGATGGAACCGGCTGCGAAAATCAGACTTTGCCAATCTCTCAAAGAGATTCGTCAGGTCATACTCTTTCTTATCACCAGGAACGCTTTCTTGCGGCTCTTCCTCTTGGAACAACGATGGATATATGTATTTCTGTGACATCATTATCTGTTGCTTCTGATTTCTAATGTTATATCCATATATGACCGCTTGCCGTCTATATAGTCTGCATAGAGTATTTCTTCGCTTCTGCCTTTCAGAATATGGCACTTACCGCACAGTACACAGTTGTGCAGACATCTCCATTCATTCAGAACGTAATCCAAACGTTCCTCTCGTGTAGATGATTCAATAGAGGGTGTGCTCATAATCAGTGTCTCCCACAGCGTGGTCAATCAGTGCCTGAAACTCTTCTTCCGTATAGTCTTCTTCCCAACCATACGTTACGTCCTTTATGCCCAAAGTAAACCCTAATGCCTCAGAATAGGATATGCCAATTTCAGCTGCAAGGTCTCTTGCCGCTTGAAAAATCTGCTCTTCTTTGCTTAAGGGCAGTTGTTTCGCTTTCTTATGTTTTTTCTTTGGTTTCCCCATTTGAGTATATTCGTTTAATAATCAGCGTTGATGGGCATCTTGAAATTCCTGTATTTCTTTCGGAGTTCCTCATTTTGCGCCTTCATTTCCTCATACATATCATTCAGTGCGTCAGGAAATCCCCATCCACAAGGGCTTGCCCAACGAAGGCATTGCTTGATTCGGGAATCATACTTGTCCCAAAGGTCATAAAGCACGATGTGGCGCAATGTCTTGTCGAAATTACTCTCAACAGAATCATAGAATTGCTCCCACATGTCTCCATAGTCATAAGTGAACTGACAGGCATTCTCCATATAGAACACCATCAATTCTGCGACTGAATCTTCCGAAGGCTTCAGTTTCTTGAAGTCGGACAATGCCTTGCGGCACACTGAGAAGCGTGTCTTTGGCTCTCTGTTTCTGCTCGGATAGAACTCTTCCCGTATGATGTGCTTATACTCTTCCAGCTTCTGGCCCTCATTCGGCTCTGCATAGAAGTCAAGATATTCCTTTGCCTCTTTCCGTGCAGAATAAAGTTCCAATACCATTTTTATTATTTCACTCTTGTCCATGGACATGAGGACAGACTTTAATTTAGATTTTGACATTTCTGCTCTTTTATCTTAAAAACGGGTCAATCGTTGCCAGCAACTCTGATTTCTGCATCACACCGCTCGTCCTCCACAACACTTCGCCGCGTCTGAACAGCATCAATGTGGGCACAGACTGTATGCCATACTGACTTGCAGTCACCCCATACTTGTCCACATCTACCTTGATGATGCGGATTCTGTCACCCAACACTTCCTTCACCTGCTCAAGGATGGGGTGCATCATCTTGCATGGCTGGCACCAGGTGGCGAAGAAATCGACCAAGACAAGTTGGTCACTTGATATAACGTCTTTGAATGTTTCCATTACGATTTTCTGTAAAATTATGCTATTTTCTTTCCTGTTATCTTACAATACTGCCCTGCAAATGTTAAAATCGAGAAGAATTCAATGAAAAACCTTCGTTATTTCAAAGAATATTCGTACCTTTGCAGCGCTCATCTATAGATAGAAGGAGTTTCGAGACCCGGTTGCCTTTGATGCAATTCGGGTCTTGCGTTTTATAGTGGTGTCTGCAATCTCTTTTTCATCTTCTTTTCCAAAGCCTTTAGTCCATACTCTTTGTTAAGATGGTATGCTGTCAACAGATAGAATCCGTTGCTACGTTGTTGTTCCAAGACAATAACATACTTTTCCACTTTATCATAGATGTATGTTTTCTTGACCTTACGCTTTTTGCCGTCCCTCTCTTCTATGGTAAATACATCCAGATTGTCTGGTGTCAATTCTCTCACATGGTGATTTATCCAATGAAGCCTTTGTGAACGAGCCATCTCGAATACTCGCTTTGGATAAGTCGTACCGTCTTCGTTCTCAACCATGATTTCTTCACAGGTAAGATGCTTGAACAATCTTGCCATGTCAATCTCGCCATCTGTCTTTATAGGATAGATGCGCCACCCTCTGAATGAGAATTGACAGTTATCTTCTATATCACGCTTGAATATTGCATGAAGATCATGCTCTCTTTCTCGTTCACTGAGATATGCCAGTTCCAGCAGCTCAGGGTATTTCTTGATAATATTCAAACTGCTCATTGGCTATTTCAGTGCGATAAAAAACAAATTAAACTTCTTTCTAAATTTGGGAGTTGTGGTGTTGAGACTGATATTACTGTGTTTTTTTATCTTTTCAATCAGCTTCATTTTGGCTCTCACCCTTCCTTCAACTTCTCCCTTTTCATATCTAAGGTTGTAGTTGATGGCTCCCATTAGAACATCTGCCAATTGGATGAAGACACTTTCGTGTGAACGTATAAACTGAAACCTGCCAATGGAAGAGTTGTATTCCATTATTTTTCTGAGCCTCTCCAGCTTATCGCTACTGCATGTGTCCTTGATATCCATATATATGTTATATGTATAATCCATGTCCATCTTGTGATGCAGCAATTGGTAGTACATGCGAAAGTAGAAATCATTAAACGTATAGTCTTCTCGTTTCTCGTCAATCTGACTCTTGTCAACAACCACAGCCCTAAATTCCATGTCATTCATAAAGAACCAGTCTATAAGCTCTGCATAGACTTTATACGTGGCCTCGTGGACATTTGTCCATTTCAGCTCATCACTATAGCCGTGCTTCTTCTTAATATCTTTTATGGCATCTTTTGCCATGCGGATTTGTGTGTATGCTATACTTGTACATCCCAAAAGCATGTAGGGATGACCGTCATGCACCATGTGGGTGCTTTCATCACAGTAGATGTTGAATGTCTTATTCATTGTATCTGTTTTTTGTTTATTCTTTATTCCTTTTCTTCAGCGGTCCACTATGAGGTCCACGGTTCAGCGTCACACCATGCTTGTTGAGTATGCGGAACACGGAACTTCGGCTTGTGAAGCCGCTGATGGCAAAGATGTCATCTATGCTGTGCCCCTCGTTGTACATGTTCACGATATTCTTCTCACGCTCCAGTTTCGACAGTGCCCTTTCCGACTTCTTGGGCGGCCGGATATTCTGTTGCAGATGGATGATGTGTGCCGATGCCTTGCGCAGCACGGCACACTCCTCAGAGAGTGACCCGAACATACGGATGACCTGTGAGGGCTTGGTGTCGGGGAAAAGTTCGTCAAACGTATCGATGCGGTCTTGGATGGAGATGATGCGAACCACCTTCACACGGCAGTATTCTATGAATGTAGCCAGTTCACGGGTGCCACGCAGTGCGTTACTGAACCTCGACACCACCAGCTCGTCGCCGCGCTCCAGACTCGATATGAGCTGCTTCCACATCGGGCGCAGCCTCTCGTGTTCGGACAGTTCCTCTATCACCTGAACACAGCCGTATTGCTGCATCCAAGCCTTGTCTTCTGCATACTCTTCGCCATTGGTGGCGATAAAGATGTAACCTACTTTTGCCATACTGTTGTACGCTATTAAATGAAATCAAGTGCAAAGGTACACTATTTTTCCGAGAAACAATCATACTTGAACAAAAAATCATACTTAAACACGATAATTTGCCATTTTCTTTTCACTTGATTTCATTGAAAATCATACTCGCAAGTATGATACACAAATAAGATTAAACTTACTGTCATTCTTGCAAATATATCGCTGAAACGCATTAACTTTGCACCGTCAATTTCAAAATCAGACTCAAAATAATGACAACAATGAAATATGAAACCCAACTTTTCGGAGGACAAACCAACCTCCATTGCATGAAGCAAATATTGCATAATGCAAAATCAAACTCGCATGGCTGTATCAGACTTGCCATTTGTATTGCCACTGCGTTTGCCGTAGTCATGCTGACAGCATGTTCAGACGGAAACGGCACGAAGTCGTTCCATTCGAGCGATGAAGCCATCAGAGAGTATCATGGCTTTCTGACCACTCTTCGACAGAACGGCAAGGTCTCAATTCAGACATTAGTTAAGATTGTCAACGAATGGCGCGTGTTGGACGATTCCGTGACATCGTGCATCTCACGTGACACTGTCAGGAAAGCCCACTCATACCCGTTCACGGTATATCATGAGTTGAACGACTCCATCCACATCGAGCTGTGCCGTATGGCGATGTCTAAGCAACGCACCTTTCACGACCTGCTCTATCTCAGAGAACAGACCTCTTCCCATGTTGGTGATGAGGAACTACAGCAAGCCGTGAAGGAAGCACAGCCATTCTTCGCTTCCTTGGATAGCCTGCCTATATATAATAAAGGTGGTAAACAGGCGGTACTGAAGCGTTACCTGCTGTTCCTGCAAAAATCCGCCAAGCAAGGCATTCACGGCAAGGAAGACCTGCTCGCTTTCATCAAGGAAGAGCATTTGTATTTCAAATCCTTCCTGCAATACCTGCCGGATTTTGCTGACGATGACATCGGTGACATCAGACGAAACACCGAACACTGCTGTCGGGAGATACTCCGTGCCGCCGACCGCAAGGATTTGTCCCACAAGGATGCAATGATATACCTCTCCATGCGCACCAACCACCGTCTGCTGCGCAACGCACAAGCGGCTATCGAGGATCTGAATAGTGGCAGGGTAAAGGACGAGCACACCATGCACGCCTACCTCCTGATGATGATGCAGCCGTTCATGACGATGGATGACCTTTCCGTGAGCGTGCTCTCCGACAAGGACAAGGCAGACCTCTACAAAATAGCCGATGCGCTCCCCAAGGAGATGGACGGTCTGGCCAAGAAACTGCACCTCGACAAGCAACGCCTGTCGGATATGCCCATGCTCATGATGAAGATTTATGTCACAAGATTATAAACACCCCAAACAGAGAATACGATTATGTTAGAACAGTTTTGCGATGATTTCCTTGCCGTCGTGCCTTTGCAGTTGCCAGAACTGCTGGACAAGCGCAAGATGGAGAAGCCTGTCAAGTATGACGATTACGTGCTTCTTACTTTCCAGTTGAACACCCCTTTCACGATAGAGGAGGTGATGGATATGCTCGAAGACGAGATGGAAATGATAATCCTCTATCACCACATTCCAAGCCGTCATACGGAGTTCGGACACAGCTGCTGTGCCTATTCCAACCCTTCTTTCGGACGGATGTTCAAGGTCAACGGCTCCACAGATGAGCGTGGCATGGTCAGCCAGATAAAAGTGACCATCTATGACTCGCTGGAGCACATGTCGGCAGATGTATGCCTCGACCTCAGTCTGCATTGCAAGAACGGGTTCTTCAAATACATGAAGCCCAAGGAGGAAGTCCTGCTCGACTTCATTTGAAAGTTACATTTGCCAGATGACAGTCCTGTTCTACCGCAACAACGCTCCATTCTGTTGTCCACAACAAAGGCCAAAGTCATGCCACAAGCTCCCGACCATCTGATGAAGGAAACGCTTTACATGAAGATTATCCATCTTCTCGACCGTCACCGCACATGGCTGGAGATTGAGAGCATCGCCACTGTCCGCAACCACACGATAGTCAGGAACGGCAGAATGACCGACATCCTCAGCCGTGTGCTTGTGGTCAAGGCCATCCACCATCATTTCCCCTACACGAGAGGGCAAGTGTGGCAGATAGCCGAGTACGACTTGGAACAGGCTATCAAGAGCCTTCGGACAACCGACGGAGCTTTCCGTCAGAGAATAATCAAGGGAGAACTGACACTGGAGGATGTGGAGCGTATCATATCCACTGCCACACACGGTGTCGTCCAGCCCGACCTGAGTCCACTTCCATTATTCACATGCTATACATATTATGACAAGTAAGATACTGTTTCTCATCCTGATGTCAGCGTTCTTCTTTGTGACGATGATTCTGCACAGAAGCCGCAGACAGTTTATGACACGGTTCTATCTGCGCATGACCGCGCTTGTGACAGCAAGGAAGCTCTACCGGTTGATGCTGCTCATCCTGCTGTACGTGTTCCACTTCCTCTACCTCTGTGTACACTATAACGACATAGGCGTAGTGGCTTCCACCATAGCGTTTGCCATATTCTTTGTCTTTATGGATGTGGAGAGGTGGCTACAGCGTCTGCACGAGGAGCGGACACCCTTCTGCATCGCCGCGTTGGCGGCAGTGGTGTTTGTCTTCACTCCTCATCTGTTCACGCTTGCTGTCACCATCTCCTTTGTCCTTCTGGCATCACTGTTCTATCCCTCGCGCATAGTCATATCGCTGTGGAAGAACAAGGCTGACCGCAAGATGCTCCTCGAAGACACAGAAATGCTCATCATATACTACTATTAAGTATCACCTGTATCATGCCGTTCCTTTTGTATAATGGAGCTGGCGACAAACAACAGTATTCACCAAACAGATTATTGAAATGAAGAAACAGAAACATAGAACGAGTTCCGGCAAGATGTCTGAACGGATGTCCCTGTTGGAGTTCTTGAAAGAGAGGTCCGGGATAAGGCTGTCGAAGCTCGAAGCCTACCTTGACCTTGTAGACAAGGCTTCTGTACAGTACATCCCCAAGGATCTGTGCAAGCAGGAGTTCAGCCTGTCCAACGGGCAGTTTGTAATCACCATTACCGAACTGGCAGGATGCTGGCATTGGCACCGCGCCACTGTCCGCACCTTCATCGAGCAGTTGGAGAAGATGAACCAGATTTCCGTCACCCGTCTCACGAAGAGCCAAATCATCACCATCCCGATGTTGGCTGAGACACCTGCCGTTTCTCCGATTGACGCAGCCTTGGATGTGTTCCGCCAGAAGATGTGTACCGCATTGGACGAATGGCGAAGCGGCAAGATGTCCGCATCGGCTTGCGCCTCGGAATGTGAACAACTCTACGAAGATGCAACAGAGGAAGTAGCCATTATCTTGCAGAAAGCCGACAATGGCAATTCAATTGGCAAGGTGCCATGCGGAAGAAACATTCCCGAATCTGTAGGACACGCCTTTTGTATGACTGCACTCACAGCTGTCTGCGAAGCCACCTTCCATCAGGTGCTTTCGCAGGAAACAGATAACGCCCTCGTTACCTCCCTTCTTCCCTTCTTTTACAAAGACCTGGGAGGAGACTGGCTCTCATTCATCGAGGCGGCAAAGGCAATATCAGAATTGGCATTGGATGGCAGCTCACCAGCCTTGCATCAGGAAAGCGCAGCCATCAAGTCACAGTTTCAGTCACTCTGCCGACCGTTCCTTGCCATTGTAGCCAACCAAGAGGGCTCCTGTCCATCAAAAGGCTGTATTAACCTCTAATAATCACCGTACAACGCTTCTTCTTTTCTACTGGCACAGTGTTTACACGTCTGCCATTGCTGTAAAATAATCGGGCTTGCCCGTTGGTCGGAAATGAGGGAATTTGGGTAGCCTAATACCCCTCTTGGTCTCCGACCATCGGGAGGCTGTCCTTACAAGCAGCAAGCTGGAGACAGGAGAGTTGTACACACATAAAAGGAAATAGGTTATGGCAACACCAAAACAGGTTATGGATTTCCGACCATCTAAGGGAATCACCACAGCACAGAGCAACGAGCACCAACGCCGTTGGACGGAAAAGGGTTGGGGATCCGCTGAATCAACAGGCAACTACGACCGCAGCCGTGAGCGGCTCAACTTCGAGGTTCGGGGCGGCAAGGTTTGTCCTATAGACAAGAGCCGAAGCATCCCGGAGCGCATGGCAGACATCCTGCGGAGCCGTGGAATCAAAGACCCCAACGAGGGACTGGCAGAGCCACGCTTCCGCACAGTGGTCAATTTCATCTTCGGAGGCTCACGAGAACGTATGACAGAATTGGCATTCGGTGACCAGAAGGTGAATCTCACTCACGGAGCGGACAATTCGCATCTAACCCGATGCAAGGACATTGAGGAATGGGCAAAGGATGTTTACCGCTTTGTTGCGGACAAATACGGTGAGGAGAACATCGTCGCTTTCATCTTACACTTGGACGAAACCAATCCGCACGTTCACTGCACCCTCTTGCCAATCAAGGACGGCAAGTTTGCATACAAACAGATATTCGCCGGAAAGGACAAGTACGAGTTTTCTGCCAGGATGAAAGCCCTGCACAGCGAATTTGCCGATGTCAACAAGCGTTGGGGCATGGAGCGCGGAACTTCCGTCTCAGAGACGGGAGCACGCCACCGCACCACCGAAGAATACCGCCGCCAGCTGTCAGAACAGTGCACCACCATTGAGCAGTCCGTCGCCACCCATCAGCGGACACTCGCCTCGCTCCAATCGGACATCCGTCTGGCAGAGCGGAGAGTAAAAGGACTCACCTCAATGGTCAACAACCTCTTGCAGGAGAAGGCTGAGAAGGAGGCGGCACTTGCTGAATTGCATCGGCAGATTCTTGCAGGTCACGACAATCCTGATGCTCTCCGTCAGCAAGTCCAAGAGCTGGAGCAGGAACTGTCCGCTATCCAGTCGAAACTGGACGACAAGCAGGAGAAGCTCTCAGAGGCTGACCGCAAGCTCGATGCCCTGCGTGAGGAGATGACCGCCATGAAGGAGCGCACGGAGGAGTTGCGGCAGGAGGCACACAGATATTCCGATACTATCCGACAAGGTGCGGACACCGTTCTCAGAAATGCCCTTCTCGAAAACATGGTCAGCGAGTTCTCCGAACGTGTGGCACGGCTTTCCAATGAGGGCAAGGACGTGTTTGACGGTTCCCTGCTTCAGGCCTTTGCGGAGAATGGAACGGAGGTGATGTACTGTGCCACGCTTCTATTCCTCGGCTACGTCGATGATGCCACCACCTTTGCCGAAGGTCATGGCGGTGGCGGCAGTTCGTCCGACCTCAAATGGGGACGTGACGATGACGAGGATGAACGCGCTTGGGCACGCCGTTGCATGATGAAAGCTGCACGCATGATGCGCCCCTCTTCCGGCAAAAGGAAGAAACGATAAGCGGCACTGTCACGTATCACCTGTTATAGTATTCACCAGATTAAATTGAACAACATGAGAAAAATACTTATTCTATCCCTTGGCTTCGCCCTTTCATTGGGTGCGCAAGCCAAAGACTATCACCGCACGGCGGACACCACCACCGTTGTATGCAGACTTTCGGCAGACGGTATGCTTCGTCCGCTTAAACCTTCCTACATGAAAGGGGCATTGGTAGCTTCGCCATGGACGGACAACTGGTTTGTCCAAGCGGCAGGAGGAACTACGGTCTTCCTCGGCAAACCGCTCGGATGCAACGACCTATTCGGTCGCATGAAACCGGCATTCTCCGTGTCGATCGGCAAATGGTTCACACCTTCCGTCGGCGGTCGTCTGAACTATGGCGGTATGCAGTTCAACGACTGCAACAACTCCTCGCAGGACTACCAGTACCTGCGTGCTGATTTCATGTGGAATGTCCTCGGCAACCTCTACAAGGACGATGTACACACTCTTGCCAGATGGAGTGTCATTCCATACGTGGGCGTGGGTATGCTGCACAACAAGGTGAATGCCCACAAGCCCTTTGCCATTTCCTACGGCATACAGGGGCAGTATCATCTCTCCCCACGCATTGCTGTTACGGCAGAGATAGGCAACATGACCACCATGCAGGATTTTGACGGCTATGGCAAGGCACACCGCCTTGGCGACCATCTGCTGTCCGCATCCCTCGGCCTCTCTGTCCGCATCGGCAAGACTGGCTGGAAGCGAGTGATAGACGCTCGCCCGTACATCGCACAGAACGAATGGCTTTCGGCATACGCCTCATCCCTTTCTGACAGCAACAGCCGCTATCACGCCCAGCACGATCGAGATTGTCAGACTCTGGAGCAGCTGCGCAAGATTCTTGCCATCGAGGGACTTCTGGACAAGTACGGCCACCTCTTTTCTGACGATGCCGCTTCTTCCGTCACAAATGGCTATCCTCGAAACGACTACAGCGGTCTCAACTCGCTGCGTGCAAGAATGAGAGACAAGTATGGTAATGGTCAAAAGACAAAGGTCATGGAGTCCGCCTCTTGTACAGAAGAATATGGCAATGCTGAAGGTGAGCCGGAAGACGATTACCTATCGCTCATCCACTCAGGAAAGGCTTGCATAGGTGCGCCCATCTATTTCTTCTTTGAACTTGGCACTGACAGGTTGCTCAACAGGTCACAGCTCGTCAATCTCGACGAAGTAGCACGCATCGCCAAGAAATATGGCTTGAAAGTTAAGGTCATCGGCGCTGCCGACAGTGCCACAGGCAGTGAAGCCATCAATGATAACCTCAGCCGTTCCCGTGCCAGATTCATTGCAGAGGAACTGATGAAACGTGGTATGGAAAATGGCACCATCTCTCAGATTTTCGATGGCGGCATTGACGATTACTCGCCCAATGAGGCGAACCGCCATACCAGAATCCTGCTGTATCTATAGCCAGACATACAGCTCCGAACAAGAGCACTAAAACTTTTTTTTCATTGATAAATTTTAGAAAGGGAGGGCTTGTCCGTGATGGATAGGCCCTCCCTTAATCATATATGTATTAACGCATATTCTATGCGCATATCTTTTTTTTATCCGTGTTTCTCAGTACTTGACCAGTCAAGCAGGAAGTCATATATACTCATTATCTGTATGCCGTTTTCGTCGCTCCACTGCTTGGTATGTTCTCCCACGATCAGCAGTTTGCGGAAAGAGTCATCTACAAGACGCAACGACCGTTTCTCCTGTTCCATCTTTTCTGCATCGGGCATACGCCACGCCGACTGGATGTAGATCCGCTCGCTCCCTTTGTTGCAGACAAAATCCACTTCCAATGTCACCCTCTGCTGCTTTCCTTCCGTATTCCTCACTCGATGATAGACGTTACCCACATCCACGAGCCATCCTCGCATACGCATCTCATTGTAGATGACGTTCTCCATGATATGTGTCGGCTCGCTCTGACGGAACGACAGAATAGCATTCCTCAGACCTACGTCCTGATAATAATACTTGGACAACGAACCTATGTATTTCCGTCCTTTGATGTCGAACCTTTCGGATTTTTCGATAAGGAAAGCATCCTGCATATATTCCAGATAAGCCGACACTGTCTTGTCGGTTATGCTCTGCACATTGCTTACGGACTTGAACGTATTGGCTATATTCAGTGCATTGACAGGTGCTCCTATACTGGATGCTACGGTCTTCGACAATTCTTCAAATTCAGGTCTCAGTTCTATGTTGTTCCGCTCGTAGATGTCACGTAGATATACCGTGCGATAAAGGCGACGCAGGAAATCAGCCTTCTTCTCATCCCCAACCTGTGTAAGTAGTTGCGGCAAACCTCCGTACAGTCTGTATTCAGCCCAACCGTCTTCTTTCGAACCATCATACACCGTCATGAACTCCTTGAAGGATAGTGGCCACACATGTATCTCGTCACCTCTGCCTCGGAATTCCGTCACCAGGTCAGAGGACAGGAAACGCGAGTTGGAGCCTGTGACATACACATCCGCCCCTTCGGTAACTGACAAGGAAGAGAGCACCTCTACAAAGTCTTCCACCTCCTGCACCTCGTCGATGATGATATAATAAGTCTCATAGTCAATCATCATCTTTTCCACCCAGTCCAACAGGTAGTCCGGGTTCTTGAACTCTCTGTTCTTCCTACTCTCCATGTCGATGACGAGAATATGGTCTTCTCTCACGCCCTCATCCAATAGATGCTGATGAAAGAGTTTCTTCAGAAGGAACGACTTGCCTGAACGTCGCAATCCTGTGATTATCTTTATGAGCCCGTTGTTCTTTGAACGGCTCAACTGTTCTATGTATCTATATCTGTTTACTATCATATTTTACGAAAAACTGTCACTTGTGACACTTTTTCGGAGGCAAAGTTATATATTTTATCCTAAATCAAAGAAAGAAATAAAGAAAAATGCACTAAAAATCAATGATTTTCCTGTTTTGTAGTGTCTATTCCACTTGCCGATGCCCATTTTTCTTTGCAAAGTTACTGCCCGGGCGAATGGTCAAGTACCGCCATGCTAACAGGCAGAGGACTGAACGACAGCTTTCCGCAAATCAAAGATTTGGGTATTTCATTAACTCCTCCGTCTGTTTTCTTGCCTTATCGCCCTCATTCCGCAGTCTTTTGATGCACGAAAAATCAGTTCCCGACAAGAGGAGCCGAAAGGCTTCAAAAGGAGGGAAGAAAAACAAGTTGAACAAATAATTTCTTTGCGTATGGAATTACACAGATTATCAGAAAACGAGCAGGCATTTGTCGAGTGCTTCTCACGGTTCGTAAACGGTCAGATGGGGTCAGCCGCCAAGGTAGGCAATGCCCTTGCAGATGACCATCGCTATCTTATCAACGAAAAGGGCAAGGTGGTGTTTGCCTTCTTGGAACGCCTTGCCAACGACTATCAAAAAGGTCGTTATGACCAGCGTGACGAGTGGGTGTGCCGATTGGCAGCAGAGGCCATCGAACACCTTGTAGAGAACAGAATGTATTACAGAACACTTAACAACGATTGACTATGGCAAGCAGATTGATTACACCCGTATTGGAGGAGATACTGAAATCCTATCCTCTGTATTCACAGGACGGCAAAGGCAAGGATGCCGTTTGTGTGGCAATATTCTTCATCGGACACGTCCGTTGGTTCGTACTTGAAGGACAGCCGGAAGGTAACGACACCACGTTGTTCACCATCGTATGCGGTCTGCATGAAACGGAGTATGGCTATACCTCCGTCAATGAAATGGAGAGCGTAAAGGTGGATGGCTCCAAATATGGAGTGGACGAGATATTTCAAGTGGAGCAGTTGGACGGCTTCAAGCCGGTGAAACTGAAGAGCATTCCAGACGAGGATTTACAAGCATTCCTTCATAATATGGAATGACCCCAAATTAAATCAGCCGCAGGGACATTACTCCTTGCGGCTGACTATTGTTAGTACCTACTATGAGTAGTAAAGCCTACGATTAGTATATACTACGATACTACTCTCATCTTCGGAAAGCGGACTTGGCAACGTGCTCCTCTTGTACCTCTTCCTTCTGGTACTCCTCCATGTCAAGCAGTTGCTCATACGCAGAGCTGATGTTTGCGTCCATAGAATGGTTGTGGCTGAAAGGGAAGGTATGCTTCACAGAGAGTCCTGCATTGGTCACAGTCCCCACATCCAGGCTATCCTTATCCTTGTTATATTGCAGGTTCAGCAAACCACCATTCGGCATTTGGAATATCGGCATTTTTCGCTGCGCCAATTCCGAAAACTCTTCGGCGGTCATCTCCCTCGCCACAGCCTTCACGTCCTCACTGGCACGTCCTATGCCATAGCGAGTTATATGGTCACGCACTTCTTGCTCCGTATGCTTCAGGAACACCTCATACGTACCGCCGACACTCCCGTTATAGACCACTGCAAAGTCCTTGTCCTCTATTAGCAGGTCATCGCCTCTGTTCTGGCACGGCTTCCTGTAGGTCTGCTCCTCGTCCATGCCGTTCCCGTCATAGTATTCCTTGGCAAGCGTCAGCAGTCCTTGATAGTCACCTTTCTCCTTTAGCTTATCCAGTTCCGATGTGTCATCCGTTGATTGGAGATAGGCGATGGAGGCATAATAGACGTTTTCTTTCGATTGTGAAGGCTCTGTCAGGCTTTTGTACTGGGCAAAAGCCTCCTGATAATTGGTGTCAAGGTCTTTGCCGTGGTCGTAAGGAACAGAGAGTTTCACTTCCAGACCGTTACTCGTCGGCACAGCAATCTTTACAGAGTCCTCCTTCTCATGATGCTGGATATATACAGCAGAACCATTATATGCCAAGACTGCATGGTCGCCGTCATCTATGGATAGATAACTTTTCCCTTGCCCGTTTTCCTGCTCAGCCTTTTTCTCCTGGTCTATCTCCATAGCAATCTTGTCGATATGCTGCGTGAGCATTGAGGTAGCTTTTTTCACATCGAGTAGCGTGGTCTTGATGAACTGCGGCGACTCCTTCAGCGAATCCAGCCAAGACTTCAAATAGGCAGCCGAATCTCCTTTCAGATGCTTTGTCATGCCATACCGCTGAGCGGTCAGCGCAGCCGTCAGTTCTGCCACCAGTTCCTCGCGTGCATACTCTGCCGAGCCGAAGGTAGCGGGCTTGATGCGGTCTAACTGTCCCTCCGCACCCGTGGAGTGTCCCATCTCGTGGAAAAGGTTCGAGTAGAAAGACTCCCCATCCTTGAACTGCCTTTTCTCAGGCATCACAATCTCATTCTTGCTGATGGAGAAATAGGCGGAATCACCGAACATCGGTTTGATGGGACATATCCAACGGTTGTCCGCTATCATCCTATCCACGGGTTCAAAGGCAAACTGCTCGTCCTTCTCTACCTTGGGCATCGAGTATTCCTGTTCCAGTTTCTCCCAAAACTCTGGTCTGACCTCCTTCAGGTTGGTCTGCGCCACATTGAAGACATGGTAAGTCTGAAGCTTTGGATATACATTGTACTTTTCGCGCTCTTCCTGAGAGAGCAGTTTGTAGTCCTCCCACTTGATGTGTTCCTTTGTTTCCTTATTGACCACCGTAAACGTGGTGAGCATCACGGGGAAAGAATGCTCACCTTTCAGTACTGACACACGGGGCTTCTGTTCCTCGTCTTTCTTGCCAGTTTTGTTAAACTGCTGTATGCGGTCGAAGGTACAGAAGCGAGGAATCTTGTAACCCTCCTTCTCGCAATGCAGGAGCAACATCATAGCGTTCATGCCATTATATTCTCGTCCGTTCAGGTTTTTCGGCCATTGCAACGCACCTTCAGTAAACCAGGGCTTTTTCCATCCGTCTTTGCCCGACAGCGACTGAATACGCTCAATCATCATATCGGCAAACAGGTCGAGTGCCTTGTCTTCGGCACTCGGACCTTCCTTAGCATAAGGCTTTCCCATAGTCAATTAACCATTATAGGGCTGCGGAACATATTCGCTCATTTCAGACACTCGGCAGGAGAAGTCCAGTTTGTCATTGAAGACACTGACAGACAATGCCCCTTTGATGTTCGCTTTCACGCCTGGTTGCAGCCATGCCTCGCATTTGCCATCGAATAGGAAGAAACTTACCCAGATGTATTCAAATCCGTCCTGTACTTTCTCTGCGCTGAAAGCGGAGAACTGGCAGTACGGCACACCATTCTTGTCCGTCTTGTCCTCAATGCTCTTGCCCACCTTGCCGCGGAACTCCATCACGCCCTTGATGCAGTCCTCTGCCTCGTCAGGCTGGTGGCTGATGCTGCTTGCCGACAGGTTGAAATAAAGGACATCGCCCCATTTTCTTGGTACCAATACACCGGCTACCTCAATGCGTTCGCCGATGTTGCAGCTGCCCACCTCCGTCAGTGTCCCATCTTTGATGACCGACACCTCGATGGTCTTGTTAATCCCGCTCTTCGCTGGAATGACTACGTTCATGGCAAAGCTCACGAATGCCTTGCCCTCCTTGTTCGTGCGGCAGGTCGCAGCCTTGCTGACCGTTCCGCACACTGTTACATTACATTTGATCATTGCTCGATACTATTTGAATTATACATATCCATCGTCCAAGTGAAATGTCTTAGCAATGACAATAATCTCTTTTCAATCATCATATACTAGCGCACGTATCAGTTCATAGACTATCCACGCTGCTATGATAAGTTGGAAGCCGAGATAGATGATGGCCACGGTCTGACCGAAAAGCCATTGGGTAAGCATGAAGTGTCCTGCCACAGCTACCATACCCACCAGCAATGTACACAGATGACTTGCTATCCTTTTCATTTCCTTTGCAGATTTTGTTGTTGACTCTCAGCCTCCATCCCTTGCTCGAAGTTCTGCGAAGCCTGCTGTGTCGCCACGATGCCTGTCACCATTCCCGCAATCTTCGTCCGTTTGCTTTCTTCCGACAGATTGGCATTGCCCAAAATGAGCGACAGGCGGTTCATCTCCGAGGAGGTCAGTTCACGGTCAATCTTCACCGTACCGCTCTCTGCATGAAGCACAGTCTTGCCGTTCTCACCCACAGTAATGGTGCATTGCCTCATGCCTGGAACAAGCGAGGTCAAATCTACGAGCCGGTTGGCTGCCATGGCAGAGATAAGTCCTTTTTGTCGTTCCTCATCATTGCTGTCAATCTGCGCTGCCAACATCATCAGCGACATGAAGGTGGTCATCGCCATGTCGAGTATAGGGTCATTCGTTCCCGAAATGCCCACGCCGCTGTCCTCCGAGGAAAGGATTTTCTTCATCCAGTCCTCCGACGAAACCTTCTGCTCCTGTGGCGCATTGCTCTTGTATTTTGCCAACAGGTCATTGCCGTTATGCAGGGCCTGTAGCTTGATGTTGCCTTTCTGTCCGATTTCTGCCAGATAAGCGGCTGGATCCATATCCCTTTTTGAGCCGTCAGCCGATACACTCTTCACTCCGAAATGCAGATGCTCGCCAGTGGTTCTGGTGCCGGTATTTCCCGACACCCCCAACTTCTGACTGGCATTAACCACGTCACCTACCTTTACTGCTATGTCAGACAGATGCAGGTAGGAGCATTGCACCTTGCTGCCATCCTCACGGCTGTATTCCACGGTGACGGATTTCCCTCCTGCCGTGTTCGCATTATGGTTCACCGCCACCACCTTGCCGCCGTTCTCCGTGGCCAACACCGCCTCATGGTTCGTCTTGATGTCAATGCCCTTGTGCATCTGCTGCTTGGTGGCATCCATCGGATCCTGGCGATTGCCGAAAGGCGAGGTGATGAAGAGAAACTCCTCTCGCTCCACAGGAAAGGAATACCCGGCAGACTGCGGTACATGGGCAGCAGGCATTTCTCTACGAGGATTATTCTCCACCCCGAACGACCGACCTTCTGCCCGCATCTCAGCCATCACCTCACTGTCATACTTGTCCAGTCCGTTGGCTTCAATGATGCGCTGCAGACTTGCAGCATAACCGCCGCCCGTGGCATAGCCGGCACGCTCAATGCCCTTCGTCCATCCCTTGTAGTCGTCAGGCGACAGCGTGAAGCACTGCGCATAACGCTTGTTCTGCTTCAGGAACTGCGAGTGATGCTCATAACTGTCACCCACGCTTTTGTACTTACAGAATTTCTCGTTGGGCCTATCATCCGTATAGACTCCATACTCTCCGCCATTCTTCAACCACGATGCCGTAGCCTTGATGCCAAAGTGGTTGTTGCATTCGCGCGACAGTTGGCTCTGTCCGTTGCTGCTCTCCAGTATGGCTTGCGCCAAGATGACGGAGGCAGGAATCCCATACATCCGCATCTGTTCTTTGGCTTCCTCCGCATATTGTGCGGCATACGCTGCGTTCTTTCCCATAAGCCTATCTCCTTAGACTGGTGTGTTGTTCTGTTTCTTGACTTTCCTGT
The DNA here is from genome assembly GCF_021531655.1 of Leyella stercorea. Next base: position 27,556 of record NZ_JADYUF010000027.1, read on the forward strand.
GCCATCTGCTTTCCTGTCTCTTTTCCAGGTGACACCATCTCCGTAATTCCACGCTTCGATGATGTTGTCTGCTTCGGCATTTCCAACTGGTCACAGATGGCCACCCGTTCACCAGCACGAATGAGCTTCGGCAGATAGGTGTCGAGGGCATGATATGGGAATCCTGCCATTGCCAACGGCTTGCCTTCATCATCCTTGCGCCCATTGCTCTTTGTCAGCGTAATACCCAATATTTTGGATGCCTTCACCGCATCATCCTTGTAGGTCTCATAGAAGTCACCGCAGCGAAACAAAAGAATGGCATCAGGATGCTTCTTCTTCAAGTCAAGATATTGTTGGACAAGGGGAGAGACAGCAGCCTTGACAGCCTTTTCATCCTTCTTTTCTTCTTTCTTTTCCTCTTGTTTCTTCTCTTCCCTTTGTTCAGAGCTTTTATCTTCCTTAAGTACCACTTCCTTCTGTTCATCATGCTTATCGACAATTGCCGTCTCCGCTTGCTTCACCTCCGTCGCTTCTTCCTGCTTCTCTTGTGTACTTTGCTCGACATTGTTGTCTTTCTGCAATACATCAGCAAACAGCGAGGCGGCAAGGTTCTGCTTGTAGGAATCCCTGTCAGGAGCCACCCACAATCGTTGCCATTGTGACGGACTGACACTTCTCGGCTGCAACTTCTTGCCGTCAATAGTGGCTGCACACAGGCATTCGCCCGATTTGGCACGGAATACTGCCACACGCTGGATGCGGTTCAAATCAACCTCCTGCTCATTACCTCCGAAGATGTCCACCTTCAGGTCGGGTTTCGCCTCTGCCATAGCATAATACTTCTGTGCCAGTTCCTCACGCACACGCTCGATGTTGTCCATCGACTGCTTCAAGGTGGTGAAGAAATGATTGAGGTCTCCTTTGTCGGGATAGACGGCAAAGCCCTCCTTACCTTCGGGCTTGATGTACAATGCCCACCGCTCCTTGTCATCCTTTACCAACTGCACATTGTCGAAACCGATGTCACGGCTGTGGGTTACGGCCTCAGAAGCATCCAACGAGGATAGGTCTTCGATAGACCAGTTGCGCAGTCTTGATACCGTGATTTTCTTGTCGGCGAAATAACTGTCGTCGGGACGGAAGCCCAAGGCTCCGTCGGGATTGTAGAAACGCACGTTGTCATAACCCTCTTTCTGCAAGGCATTGGTGAAGCGTTGCTTGTTCATGCCCTTGATCTCGTTGTTCACCTCCAACGATGCACCCTGTGGCAGCACCACATCGGCGGTCTTGCTGGCATCATCACGCACGATGACCACAGTACGCTGCTCCTCGTTGGGATGCTGCTTGATTTCGTCTGCTACGAAGTAGTGGTTGGGCAACTGCACCTGTATCTGCGCCGTCTCTCGCTGATGCTGGTCGGTGGCATACTCCACCTTTTCACCCAGTTCGGCTTTCTTCAACACCTTCAGCGCACCGTTCACCTCACTCTCGATGGCATCAATCAGACAAGGGTCTTCCTTCAGTTCCCTCGTCCAATAGTCCACCATGCTAAGGCTGTCCTTTGACAGACGGGCAGGCAGTCCCAGTTCGAGCATCTTCACGCCCGAAGCTATCTCAGTGATGAGTCGTTCCTTCTTCACGGCATCCTCCGACGGGGCTTTGCCGTTCTTCATGACCATGCCCTCACGTGCCAACCGCTGCTGATGACCGGTGGCAGACACCAACTGACGCATCATCTCCTGTACATAGTCATTGTAGTGCTCGAAGTCACGCTGCCGTGGCAGGTAGATGACATCCTTCTCGGTGTCGTAGTGCGCCACACCCGTGCCGTCCTGACGTACATTCACGAGGTTGTCCTTCATCTTCTGAAGGAATCCGTTGACGCACCCATGCAGCTGCTTGTCCTCCTTGTCGCCATAACCTCTATCCTCCACCGTGCCATCCTTCTTCAATGCCGTAGTGTAGGCTGTTTCGTTAGCCATAGGCAGTAGCGTCTGGTCGATATTGAACAGCACACGGATCTCACGGTTTTTCACTCCCTTGTACTGCTGTTTGTCCTGTTCCGACAGTTCTGCGTATGCCTCCTTGGTGATGACATCGTCGGGATTGTTGCGGTTGACGTACTTATTCCAATTGTAATACAGGAACGGCACACCTTTCTCATGCTCCCTCACGCTCTCACCCCGTGCCTTCGCTTCGGAGAACTGCGTAAACAGATTGCTCTTGCAACCCTTGGCATCGGAGTCAAGGGCAAGGACAAGGGCATTGAACGGACTGACCGAAAAGCCCTTGGGATAGAGCTTCGGATAGAGTTTGCCGCTTGCATTCAACCAATGTCCCTTGGCATCCACCGCACTCGTCAGTGCCTCAGTGAGCAGCGACACCTGCTTCTCCGCCGTCCGCTTCTCAAATTCTGATTTCTCTTTCATGCTTTTATCTTTTTGTTTATCTCAATCACATTCTATAATTGGCTTACCAAGCCACCGTTCCCGACAATTTTGTTGTCGGGCTTCACTGTATTCCCCTCGGTCGCACCACGCTCTCCCGTGCCTGCTCTTCGTACTGCATTGCTGCCATCTGTCGCATCTGGTCGTTCTTGGCAAGTATGGCGTTAGCCAATGTATTCAGCGGCAATGCCCCCGACTGATGCGCCCCAATCACACTGTCAGGCAGTTGAATGGTACAAGGCACATGGTCAATGTTGGCAACGAGACACCGCCCTTGCAGCATCGGGTTGCTGATACGAGGATTGAGTGGTTCATCAGGATATTGGCGGTACTGAATGCGAGATGCAGCAGGACTAACTGTAGGTGCAATGCCTTCCTGCTGTTTCCTGCCCAGCACCTCATGTCCCGCTTTGTTGAGCAGATTGGCACCTCCCATACCCATCAACAGCATCTTCAGTATAGGATTCTTCACGAACATTCCAGCCACGATAGAGGCCAAAGGAAGGAGGCTATTGTCCATATTCAGCGATTTTGTCTTGCCAGTGAACAGTCCCACCAGTACATCGGGCAGCATCGCCAACACATAACCAAGGTTCTTGCCGATGTCTGAAAAGCCGTTCAGTCCAAAACTCTGCAACAGCCCGTCCCATCCATTTTCGTTTGTTTGTAAGGCTGTTTCCTCCTGCTGGACTACAGATGGTGTTGCCTCTTCAGTCGATGAATCAGGAGTTTCTTTCGGTTCTGCCTTCTTCTCCTTCTCAGCCTCTGCATCCAGTCTCGCCTTAACCTCCAGATACTCGTCTTCCTGTCCAGGCGCAACTATCAAGGGCACATCCTTGTACTTGCCTGTACGTTTGGTTGCTTCGTTTCTCTGAGGGTCAAGGAACGTACCTTTGTTCCAAGGAAAAGAGGTCTGCTCGGTTTGTTTCGTCCAATCCATAAAAGTGATATTGCTCGTGGGAATCTTGTTCTTGAAATGGCTGTTGGTAGCCTTGATATAGCTGTTCTCGTGGTTCTTGATGACTTTTGCCTGTTTGCGGAATGAGGCGAAGACGTTGGTGCCCGTACCGAAAACTCCCTTGCTGATACACTCCTCGACACAGACCTCTTGGCTGCTACCTTTCTTGCTTAGGTGCTCCATGCCGACATTCATCACCATATCGATACCGACAAACTTGGCGAAGGTTGCCCATGAGCCAATCCCTCCCATGGCCACGACATCGGCACCCGCTCCGGCTGCCCATCCCGCTGCCTTCTCTGTTCGAGAGGGCTTATAGGCTGCCTCTCCTTTGGCTTCTATCTCTGCGGCAAGGGGTGACTTGTTCAGTTCGTAGGGCAGACCGAACAGACTGCTTTGTGCCGCCTTGCGGATGATATAGTCGGCAGAAGATGTTGGCATACGGTCTTTCACCATTTTTTCTATCATCAGCTGCTCCATGCGGTGATCGATATAGGCGTATGCCAAATCACAACCGAGTTGTTTAGAGAGTGCATCGTACCGCTCTCGTCCTATCTCCGTCACCACCGCCTTGCGCCATTCCTCAGCCATCACGGCAAGGTCACGCTGCATATCCTTGTTGCCGACAATAGCCTCCTTGCACATCGCCAGATAGTCTTCGGTGGTCTTGCTGTTCCACTTGCCTGTAATCTTCAGCGTGGCGTATGGGTCATCACCAGGCATATTGGCAGTGGCCAATGAGCGTAGGATGCCAGCCGTACTGTTGGAGTAGGCTCGCATCTCGTCTGCCTGTCTGTTGGACAAGTCCCGTTGCACCCTGCCCATCACGGGGGCAAGGTGACACCCGAAGTAGTCGCCCATCAGACGCTCTATCTCTGCGAATCGCTGACTGTTCTTAACTGCCATATACCTTGTTTATATATTATACTGCTGTAATATCTGTTCCTTTGTCTGCTCGATGGCATTGTGATATATCTCCATCTGCTTAGGATAGTGTTCCTCCAACCATGCGTCCTTGTCCACTTGGCAGTGGATGAACTGCACGGCCATACGTTCCTCAATCTCCACGGAGGGTTCCCCCTCTTCCTTACCATTGAACCATGCCTTTGTCCACCATCTCACGCCAGCCCGGTCGGGATAGACGCTCACTATCCTCGGAATGTCGAAGCTCTGGATATCCACGTCCAAGTCGGCAAGAGGGTCGATGATGCCGTCATGCGTCAGGGCTTGCTCTTGGAGTTTTTTTTTAACACCTCGTCCATCGTGGAGAGATATACCTGATGTCGCATGGCAAGATAGTTGAGAAAGTCGGCAATGAGCAGGTTCTGCACCTTAGTCGCCAAAGGCATACAGCGGTTGCCGATGCCCAAGGGATTAGCCATGCTCGGCATGGTCTCGTAGAAATAATGCTTGCTCGCTCCCAACGAGAAGATGTTTCTCAACGACTGCTCCGTATGTTCGGGCAGAGAGTATGCTCCTTGTTGAAGGTCCTCGAAGTAGGAGGGAAGGAAGCGGAGCATCAATGCCTCTATCTCCTGACGGTCGGTGTCGTAGGGTGAAGGGATGTTCATGTCCAGTTCATTGATGCCCATTTGGGAATTGTGCTCCAATGCCTTGATATTGCCGTAGAGCATGGTGAGGAACTCCAACGGATTGATTTCCTCTCCGTCAAACCTCACCTCCATGTGCAGCAGGTCGCCACTGATGGCGATGGTCTGACCGGCCTTGACGCTTTGGGAGAAGTTGGCGAAGACATTGGAGAGATGCCTGTAAGTCACTTCGTATTTGCCGTAGCGGATGGTCTGGTAGATGCCATGCTCCGCGTCCGACCCAATGGCAGAGACGGTTCCCGTTGCCACCGCCGACAGCAGGTAATGGTTCACTGAGAAGTCTATGCCGTGATGGAAGAATGTTTCTCCCGTCACGGGATTTTTCTGCTCTCCGTAACCCAAGGACATCTGCACGTCCTGCTTTATAGGCTCCTCAAACGGCATACAGTAGCCGCTCGATGAGCGCAGTATCATTTCTTCTGTATATCTCATATCACTGTATATTGGTTATCGTTTCATCCCTCTGCTTTGGGTCTCTGCTTCTTTCATGTTCTGCCCATGTGAAGACGTACCGCCTCTGTTAGGCAGAGTTTGCGCCACCTTAGAATTGTTCCCGATGATCATCGCTCCAAGCAGGGCACCCGCAATCTTGCTCATCCAACCAAAGCGTCCGAATACCATGAAGGCGGCAGCCACCAGTCCGACGATGCTCATACCCGACACGTTGCCCTTGCCGATATTGCCAAAGAGATTGCCTATCATGTCGCATCCTACGCCTCCGAACATATTCCTAAAGAAATCACTGATGCCGCTGAACTGGGTGTCCATCTTTCCGGCTACAGTGTTCACCGCATCAACGGCTTCACCAGCCTTGCCCGTCAGACGTTGCACATCGTTGGCGGTTTGTGCCACCGCTTCCGTGGCATTCTCGCCGATGACAGCATCACCTACGATGCGTGCCACGCTCTTGTCTGTGGTCAGCTTCTCCCATGTCACATAGCCTGCGGCACTACCCACTGCGGCCGTCTGCATAGCCTTGCCGGCTCCCATAAGGGTGCGTTGCGGGTGGAGTGCCGCACTGCCTAAGGTCTTTCCAGTTACTCCGATGACATGGCCAGTACCTCGTGCCGCCTTGCCACCATATTTCAATAATGAACTCCAAAATCCCATATCTTATCGTTTTTTAATCACGGTTTGACTTCGTCTTCTTCTGTCACGACTCGGCATAGCTCGAACAAGTTCGGCTCTGCTCTCGCTGCTCCATCAGTTTACGTTCTTGCCCACCTGCTTCCACCGCCTCTTGGCAGCCGCTGCTATCTCGGCTTTGTTCGCTTTGGTGGGTCTTGCCCCTTCGTCTATCTCCATCCAAACATCGCCCATGGTGGTGTATTTCACCGCCCTCGTCAGTCGCTTCAACTGCTTGTTCATCTTCTTCAGTTTGGGTCGGATGCCGAAGACTATCTCCACACGCTCCTTCTCGGTCATCTTGTTGCCCGACAGGCATACCGTGCGTATGTCATTAACTATCTCGATGCTGTTCATAATCAGCTCGCGGTATATCTTGTTGCGCTTGGCTGACAGGGCTACGGCAAGTCCGTTGGCAGGATGGGCATCCAACTGCGCCACCAATCCACCCATATTGTCCACCAACTGACCTATCTCGTGATAGAAACCATATATCTGTGCGGCATAGCTGACGATGGAACGGAAGGAGTCCAGATAGTTGTTGAACTCCCGCTGCAGGTCGGTAGTGGCTTCCACTTCCTCCTTGGTCCAGATATGGCCGGTGGATTGTAGCAGCATCACTTTCTCCTGATTCTTCAGTTCTTTCTCCGCCTTGTTGGTGTACATCAGAATCATCCCCGCAAGAGTCGGGTCGTTCTGCGCCCGCACTCCTGCAAAAGATGATATAAACATAAAAATGGCAATTGATATGAAATACTTCATGACTGATTCCTTTATCGTTAATCACTGATGGTCATACGTCCTGCTCTGCGCCATCTGCTAAGGGCTTGGGTGGCTATCTCTCCATTGCTTCGGTCTATCATCCCTGCCGTCACGCCGTTCCACACATCGGTCATGGTGTAATATCGTATAGACAGATAAAGACGATGCAGCTTCTTGCTGAAGGCACTCAGCTTGTCGTTCAGTGCCCACAGCGTCTTGCTCCTTTCCGCACCAGTCAGCATGTTCTCTTTGCCTCCTTTGGCGACTGCATCTTTCAGCAGTGTGAAGACGGACACCAATTCCGTGGCGGTCTCCATATACAGGTTGTTCATCGAGAGGGTGGCAACGATGCCTTGCGGATTATTGTTGATGGCCTTGCGCATCTTACACAAGGTGATGAATATCTTCACTCCATCGTCGTACAGATAGGTACAGGCTTTGAGGGAAGAGGCATAACCACTGGCGGTTTTCAGATAACTGTTGTACTTCTTCTCCCATTCGTGTATCTTGGTGAACTCTGCGGCGATGGTATTCTGCAACAGGGCAGTCTTGGTCTGACCTTTGATTTCCTTCTCTATCTCACCGTTGATGGCTTCGTTGCCCTCTGCTAATGCCATCCATTCCAAAGGGTTGGCAGTCACAATCTGTGCATGGGCTGACGGCACGCTCAGTACCAATGCCACGACAATGAACCAAATCTTATCTATTCGTAATCTCATATACGCCCTTTCTTCGTTTGTTCGTTTCTACTCTTGTTCGTATCACACTCACCACGTCATAGCTGTTGCTGATGCCGGTCATTTCCAGTTTCGGTGTCGTTCTATCCATCGACAACACGGTCACGCTTTTCAGTCCGCATAACTGTTGTATCAATGTCTGATGCTCGGCAAAGTCCACCACTCGGTACAACTCCATGTAGTTCACGCTCCGCTGAAACACTCCGTGCTCACAGATGAGTTGCTCGCTCCCGATATGGTAGCGGATACTCCTCAGATAGATGAATCGGTAGAGTAAACAGAGGGAGAACAGGAGGCTGAAGACAAGCAACAGGGTACTATATGCACAACCGGGCAATCCTCCGATTAGGAGCATTGCCACGCACAACAGCAACAGAGGCAGTTCGTTGATGAAAAACTGTCCGATGCTGGGGCACAAGGTGATGATGCTATTATCTTCTTGTCTCATACGCTTCTATGATATGTGTTCTTTTCTTCTTTTTCCCTTTGTTTCTCTGCCTTGCCGGCTGCGATAAACTCGGCATAGTCGAAGGTATCTGGTTCGCCCTTGGCAATCAGTTCTGCTGATTTCTTGTTGAGCAGCGCATCGTTCCAGTCCTTGTAGCAACCCAATGGATGATAGGCTTGCACATGCTCGTGACGGAAGCCCATCTCTGCTGCCACCTTCCTGAAGTTTGCAACAAACTGCCGCCCTGCATCGTCCTTGTCAAAACCCAAATAGTGCCGTGCGTTGGGAGTAACGGACAGAAGTCCTCGCATCTGTCCCTCGGTGGGTGTGCCGCCCGTAGATACATACACCATCTTTACAGGATTTATCTGATACTCTGCCATGGCATCGTAGGCACTCTCAAACCATACAATTTCGCTTGCTTTATCCAACGGCTCGCCCGTGAGGTTGGCAATCCACAGTCCTTCACTGCTGTTGCTTCCTTCTGCCTTGCCCTTGTAACCGCCGCTACCGTCCATCTTCGGTCGTCCTCGTTCCTCAAAGCCCACAGTCTTGTCGGGTGTCTTGGGCAGTACAAGCGGAAAGGCAAGGTTGGCAAAGGTAAGTCCATCCGTCCGATGCTTAGTAGCCAGACAGAAATGCCGATGAAAAGCATACTGCGTATAGAGGTCGATGCCTCGGAACTTAAAATAGGGATAAAACCTTTTCTGCGTTTCCCTGTCCTGCGGATTGAACTTGTGGATGTCGTAGTCATTCAGGTTGAATGGCTTTCCGTCCTTTCTTGGTTCTGTAATCTTCGATGGTCTGTCCTCTATGGGTTGGTTGAGCAGTCGGTTGCAGACGAGGTTGACGAGTCGGTCAGGAGACATTCCCACCTTGTTCTCTGAAAACATTTCTGGATGCTCCTTGATGAACGAAATGACATTATACACCTTCTGCTGCGGTGGTTGGAAGCAACATTTCCCATTCTGCGTGACAATGAACTTATCACCACGCACCCGTCTGCCCTCACTGTCAGTACGCACATACGACGGATAACGCAAGCCATCTCTCTTGTTCAGATGATACCCTGCGTCCACCAGTACTTCCTGTATGCTCAACCTGTCCAGAAAGTCATCGTATGTCAGTTCACTACTCATTATAAATTATAAATTGTAAATTATACATTGTTAATATCCTCTCCTTATCTCCGTGGCAACATGATTTGCTTCTGCCTCAAAGTACCTTGCCGCAATCTCCTGTGGCGAATCCACTCCCGGTTTGAAGTAAGGACGTGGACCGCCATGATGCTCTGCATAGAACTCCGGGGCTGGATGGTGATGATGGTGGCTTATGTCATGCGCCACCTCTGCTGTAACGACTGCTCCTGCCGTCAGAGCCGCCAATATCTTCGTGCCCAGTCCGGCGTTGGTTTCGGGGCGTGTCTTCATATCCACTTCACTGAAAACCTTGGAGAAGAGTTTCATGCGATGGTAGTCATCCACCGCCAAGAACTTGTCGTAGTCCTTCTGCTTGATTTCGTGCGTGATGGCTTCTCCATTGATAATGGCGGTCATGCGATACTTATCTTCGCCTTTCTTATCTCCCTCCATCGGAGGCACTTTCTCCACCATGATGTCACCGACTTTCACTTCACGCCCATGCGCTCCCTCACGATACCAACCCTTGTTCTCATTAATCAAGGCAAGGTCTTCACCTCTCACCATGGCATCGCCTTGCAACACGTCACGTCTGACAGTCTCGTCCTCTTCCAACGGAAGCAACCGTTCCTCGTCTTGTTGCTGACGCTGCTGCAACTCCTGTTCAAGTTCGGGATGCAGATGCAGGTCGATGCGCTCCTTGCTATTCAGTGTGTCCATCAGGATTTTGTCAGCAAAGTCGTCCTTGATGATGCCATTCAGCAGTTCCAAGCGTTGAACGACGGGCACTTCCTTGATGGAGTTGGAGGTGAGTTTCTTCAGTTCCTCATCTGTCAGGTCATACACCATGTCGGCATTGACGCTGTTCGACTGAATGGTCAGCGTCTTCGCATTCTCATCAATGATGATGCCATGCGATGCCAGACACTCCTGCCACTTCTCATTGGTGAAATAGACAGGCGAGGTAATCAGTTCCTTATAAGGCTTGGCTGGCTCCGTGCTTCTCGTGCGGCTGATGGAAGGCATTATGATTCCCTCCAAATCTTTCAGCACATCCTGTTGCTGAGGGCTATAACTCTGTTGCTGTCCCTTATAATAGAACCCATAACCGCCGCTCTGCAATTCGCCAGGCTTCATTCTGCCGTCCCAACGTTCAGGCACAATCGGGGCTTCGGGGAAGAACAATCGTCCTCCAACTCTGCGAAGATGGAATCCCTCCTGACTGCGTGGTGTCCAACCTAAAAAGGGTGGTGGCATATCGATGCGCCCCATCCGTCCATACTCGCCGATACCAACACGATAGCCGTGCAGCCCCATAGCTACACGACCGTTGGCATTGCGTGCATGAACGAAGTTCTTGGGCATATAGAAGTCGTTGCCCACAATGCCCGTAAAGGTATTGTAGGCTAACTTGTTGGCATGATTCGTACCCCAGTCGGTCAGAGCCAACATCTGCTTCTCGGTGATGTTATAGGTAAGCAGCGGACTGTCATGCCCTTGCACCACAAGCTGATAGCCGCTGCCATTACTCACCACATGAGCCTGCATACCATTGCGCATGAGCAAGTCACGCATCTCTGGTTGCAGGTCCATCTGTTGGGGATTCGTATTCTTTCTTATCGCCATACTTATTCTTCACTCTTCATTCTTCACTCTTCATTTATCATGCTTCACCGTTCTCTATTGCCTTCTCCAGTTCCTCATCTTTGTGATGGACAAACTGCTCCGCACTCTCTTCACAAATGCAGAGTCCGTTGTTCAGACAATAGCTCTCATATTCTTCCTGCCATTCAGCAGAATGATGGTTGACATACTCCAACCAACCGTACTCGCCGCTCTGTATCTTCTCGACGAGCACATCCTCTGGATAATATTTATTTGATGCCATATACTTATTATATTATGTGTAGATTATTTGTGCATGGAAAAAGAGGCGCGGTTGCGCTCTCCATTCTTCTTCTGCTCATTCCAAAGTTCTTCCGTGTATTCCTCTTCAGGCACATAGTCAAGATTACCGTCATCGCCCGTTACCCAACAGCCATAGCACCCGAAGGTGTATTTGTCCCACTCTCGCTTGGTGTTCTCCTTCCACTTCTGACTGTCGCCTTGATTAATCCTTATGCCGGTCTTATCGTTCAGGTCAATACCCACCGTCACCTGTTCGTCCTCCATGATGAGCGTGAGCGGCTCACCCTTCTGCATCACGGTCAGTTCTGCCGAACTCAGTTTCAGTTCATCCTTCAGCACCTCCAAGTTGCGCCCGATGACAGGCGTAGGTACCGACATCACCTGATTGGTCTCCGTGTCAATCTGCACGAAAGCCTTGCTGCTCCTGCCATCAGCATCCTTAACATCGGCAAGGATAGCCTTTCCAGCCAGCAAGTCCTCCTGCTGTTCCTGAGTAAAAGCCTCCAATGGTGATTTCTCCAACTGCGGATAGAAGACCACATCCACCTTGCCGTCCTCCATACGGACCAACGCAAATCGGGTGCGGCTCTTCAATGTCTCGCCCTCATCATTATTCACCTGAATGGGCAGCAACGGTGAACGTCGTCCCTGACCAATATCTTCCAACGCCCACATGGGCAGGTCTTCAATCTTCTCTTGTGTGAGACCAAAACGAGCCAGTGTCTGATAAGGCACCTCGCTCTCTTCAAATCGTACTTGCTTCATACTTTAACTTTGAATTTGAAATTAAACTCATGCAAAGTTATATACCTATTCAGAGACAAGCAGAATTGCATAAGATAATGCGTGTTATTTTTGACGATTATTATTATTTGAGTTTGATTTCTGCTCAAAAATCAAACTCGATTGCTATATTATGTTACAATCTTCTTGTCTTCCCTTTGTTCTTTATGCCAGTCAAAGAATTGCTTGTTACTTTTGCACCATGAAACGATTTCTACTCATCACAATAGCAGCAATATTCTGTTCATCAGCAACAGTATGCGCTCAGTTCAATACCGTCACACAGACTAAGGTACACCGCAAGGCTGTGCCAAAAACGACGCAGTCCGCAACATCCGAACAACTGCCTCCGTGCTCGCCGCATCAGCGGCGAGACTCTCTTGCCTTTGCCCCATTACAAACCCAAACGGAGCAGACCGACCGCCACACGGCACTTGTCAGTCCACTCCGTCATATCTCTGTCACCAGCCCTTTCGGCTACCGCAGAGACCCATTTACAAAAAGAAAAGCCCTACACAACGGGCTTGATTTGAAGGCAAATTACGAACCCACATACGCCATGATGCACGGCGAGGTCATCAAGGTAGGCAAGGACAAACGTTCAGGCCTCTATGTCACCCTCCGTCACGGCGACTTCACCGTCAGCTATTGCCACCTCTCCCAAACTCTCGTCACCAAAGGCACCCACGTCCGTCCCGGCATCATCATCGCGCTGACAGGCAACAGTGGTCGCAGTACTGGTCCCCACCTGCACCTCACACTCAAAGACACAAAAAAAGGACGAGCCATCGACCCGTCCATTCTTCTCAATCTTATCAAGCATCCACTCTAATAGAACGCCTTGTCTTTTGTCGTTCACATCACCCCTTCCGCATTGCAATAATGTCTTAAATATCTAATCCTCAACAATTTCTATTCTTGAAAAACAAGTGTTTTATTCACGAATATAATATGATTTCGTGAAAGATGTCATAAGATGATACTAATATCTATGCTATTTGTCAATAAAGAACCCGTTTCTATGCAGATATTCTGAAACGGTTAGTGTTCCAATCCCTATCTGCTCACACAACAAAGGAAGTTTCTTGAACAACTTACCGTCATTCTGCTGCCTTGTTTCCTCCGTCATTACTTGCATCTCTTCCAGATGGATAGCGTCCGAGTGTCGTACATTCAGTGCATAAATGATAATCTTAGCATCACCTGTTTTAAGGTATTCTTCCTTTTGCTCTATGTATTCTTCTTCAGTCAGTTCCTGCTTCTTCAGTCTTACACAGAAATTGTTGTCTATCATGTTGCTGAATCTCTCTGGGGCACATGGAAATAGATCCTTTGTCGGAATGACCAATTTCTTGTCTTTGAGGAAAGGCATCTTTTCAACTGCAATTCCTTTGGAGGTGCGTTTTGATTCATCCAGAATCACATCAAGTAGCATCAAATCCTTGCGGGAGAACGCCTCTTCCAGGAATGAGTACAACTGTCCGTCCTTATCCAAGGGAAGATAATTCTTGGCAATCATCACCAATGAGCATGTATCAACAACTATCGCCATAACTCCCTCTCAAAATTTGCTGGTTTGACATTGAGTCTCGAACAGAAAGTGGTCTCGTTGACCACTCCATTGAAATAGGCATATTGCATGGTTTTCAAGAATAGCGGAGAAATGATGGGCTTTGGTGTTCGCCCGCCTCTCTTCTCAGAGTTTTTCAACTTTTCCTGTTCCTCTCTTCTTCTGTATTCCTCTGCCAATTCACTCTTGACATTGCTGTAGCTCGAATAGCTGATTTTCCTGTCGATATACATCCTTGTATATAAGGCAAGACGGCTAATGTGCGTCCGTGCACTGATAGCCTTGAAGAGGTCAATGCAGTAGTCGTTACGGGAATCTACACATGCTATGTTAGCAAGTGTTTCTGCTTCTTGTCCCATAATGAACTGATATGCAAAATCATTGCACCATCTTTCGACATCACTGTATGAAGTCTGTGCCGAGATGTCCATCATGTCCACCGACTCCACTTCTTCAATCCCCAATAGACAATGCCCCAATTCATGCGCCAGAGTGAATATTTCTCGCTTGTAATGCTTATGATGCTTAAGCACTATCACATTGGGCTTAAGGTAAAAACCGTCAATGTTGGTTTTCTCTTTCTTGTTCCATGTCTCTATGTATTCAAAGACAAAAATGCCATGATCGGCGATTTTTTCTATCATCTTCACAAGAAACTGCCTATGATTGACAGTTTCCCCGGGATAAAAAAAATCTCTTGCACGTACGGCTACTGTCTTAGGGTCATCTTGTAGGGTGTAGTGTTCTATGTCAAACTTCACATCCAGTTGCGACAGTTTGTTGTATGCATCCAAAGCGTTTTTCAGACTCTCGAATCGGTTTACAGTACGGATCGACTCCAAGTTCAGCTCTGTTCCGAATGAGGTCTTGCGGAAGAAGATACTGCTGCTTGCATTGGTTGACAACTTAGAATAGTCTTGAAAGAAACTGACTTCTTTGTCGAATATCTCACCTATACGCTTCAACACCCCCAAATCAATAGAATCTCCACTGATGTCTGCGGCTCCTGTTATCCGTTTCCTGCCTTTGTTCAGAAGAGACAACAAGTCATCCACCGACATCTTGTATAATGCCAGCAGGTATTCTAAACGTTTCTTGTTAATCTCTACTTTCATATCAGCCTCGATTGAACTATTGTTGTTTTGATGCAAATGCTTAGGCACAATTTTGCGTTGCAAAATTACACATTTTCACTTAAATGGGCGAATTTTCATGCTGAATATCACTGGAATTTATGTTTATTTTGCTAAATCGCTACATTTTGCCACCAAAAAGACACAAAAATAGGACGAATCATCGACCCGTCCTTTTGTTTTTAGCCTTTTTCGTTCTAACCACAGCCTGCAATGTTATTCATCAACTGGTTCATCACTCGCATGTCTCATTTCGTAAACTGTCCATAAGGCTAACACACATTCAATGGCTATCACGGTAATGGCCGCAGTCATGCCCCACCAGTGGGCAATAAGCATAAAGATGCCAGCCTCAATGCACAACGCAAAGAGGATGGTAACAATAAGTGATAATATTCTATTCATTCTACGGTAACTGATTTAGCAAGGTTTCTTGGCTGGTCAACATTCCTATCCTTGTTGATGGCGATGTAATAGGCCAGCAACTGCAATGGGACGGAAACAACGAGAGGTGTAAGGCATTCGGGTACGTCGGGCACTTCAAGGCAATGGTCGGCGATGTCCTTCATTGCGTCATTGCCCTTGGTAATGATGGCGACAACCGTACCGCCACGCGCCTTCACCTGCCTTACATTACTGATTATCTTGTCATACAGCGAGTCCGTTGGAGCAATGACCACCGTGGGCATCTCGCTATCTACAAGTGCAATCGGTCCATGCTTCATTTCCGCAGCAGGATAACCCTCCGCATGGATATAGGATATTTCTTTCAGCTTCAACGCACCTTCAAGGGCGGTGGGGTAGTTGTACCCACGACCGAGATAAAGGAAGTTGCGGGCATAGGTGTATATCTTCGACAAGTTCTTGATTTTGTCAGCAAGTCCCAACACATCTTTTATATATAGGGGCATGTTCTTCAACTCCCGGACAATCCTCTCTACGGTTGCATCATCCACAGTACCACGCATCTGTCCCACGCAGAGGGCAAGCAGCATCAGCACCGTTACCTGTCCTGTAAAAGCCTTGGTAGAAGCCACACCTATCTCAGGTCCTACATGGATGTATGTCCCGGAATCCGTATTTCTTGGGATAGAGGCACCCACGACGTTGCAGATGCCATACACAAAAGCCCCCTTGCTCCGTGCCAACTGTATGGCGGCAACGGTTCCGAGCGGTCATACTTCCTTTGTAACTCCATACACTTCTCAAAGGAGAAGTCGGATGCCTCAAAAAGAGGCTGGATAAGGTGGGCGCATTCGTTCAGCAGTCCCTTGACGATGTGGATGTTCATCTCGTGGCAGTTTCGGCAAATTGCACTGTTGCAGTTGATATACCGATGACTGTTGATGAAGTCATCCACATAGCGGTCATACCGCTTGCCATTCAAAATCACATCCTGAAGATAGAGTTCTCTCGCTTCTAAGAGTAACTCAAACAATTCTTCTGCTACATCCTGTTCGGTAGCGAAGTGGGTCAGGTGTTGCTTCTCTTCAAAAAAAGAGAAGACTTTTTAATTTGTTTTTGCATACTAAATTACTTATTTATAAGTTTATGACGACTGAAATATAAAAATTACACAACATGGTTCAGTATTAGGTTATAATTCTTGTAAAGTTACATTCCTCCTCCCAACGCATGGTAAAGTTTAATTATACTTTGTATGCGTTCAAAACGAGTTTGTAACTGTTGCACTTCCGCTTCGAGAAGAGACTGTTTGGCGGTCAGCACTTCCAGATAGGTGGTATTGGAATGACGCATCAGCGATTCTGTCTTTCGCACAGCGTCGCATAATGTTTCAACCTGCCGAGCATTGATTTCAATTTGCGATTTTGCCGTCTGCCATGCGGTCAGAGCATCGTTCACTTCCTTTCCTGCGTTCAGTAATGATTGCCGGAACAACAGTTTGGCTTCTTCCTGACGGCTTTTGGCTATCTTCAAGTTGGCGATGTTTACGCCCCGGTTGAATAACGGCTGTGTCAGGGAACCGATGGCATTAAGTAACCATTGTCCGGGATTTACGATTACGCCACCGCCGTTATTAGTCCATCCAAGAATTCCCGAGAGGGTAATATTGGGATAGAAGGCGGCACGGGCCGCATTGGTGGCGTAGAATGCTTGCGCCAGTTCCATTTCAGCCTGACGCACGTCGGGACGGTTGGAAAGCAGTTGCAAAGGGACTCCGATCGAGACAGTATCGGGGAAAGCAGCCTCGGCCAGATCACTTCGTCCAATCGAGTGTGACGGCATGGCAAGTATCGCAGACAGGGCGTTTTCTGTTTCGGAAATACTCTTGCGTATGGATAACAGGGATGCTTCGAGTCGCATCACGTTCGCCTTTGCCTGCAATACGCCAGCCTCGTTTGATTTCCCCACTTTTTTCAACGCTTCAAGAGTGCGTACGGTAGTCCGCCAGTTCTCCAAAGTCCGGTTACTTATTGTCATTTGTGCGTCAAGCATGGCAAGGGTGTAGTAACTGTCTGCAATAGTGGCGACAAGCTGTGTCTGTACGGCCTGCCGGTAGGCA
The DNA here is from genome assembly GCF_021531655.1 of Leyella stercorea. The sequence goes on from NZ_JADYUF010000027.1 coordinate 44,682, forward strand.
CGGCTTCCTTGTAATGCGGCGGCTGCGCCACGCTTTGCCGCCGTAAGTTTGCCGAAGATGTCCAGTTCCCAGCTTGCCGACGCTCCCACATTATATGTCTTTGCCGTTGCTCCGTCATGTTTATTGGCATTACCTTCGGCAGTCAGTCCCAGTGATGGAAGATATGATAGTCTGGCAGTCATCAGGACGGCTTCTGCCGCTTCCACGCGTAACCGTGCCACATTGAGGTCTGCGTTCCGTTCAAGTCCGGTTTCAATCAAGGACTGGAGTTTCGGGTCGGTAAACATTTCCCGCCACGACAGGGACGCGATGGTCATTGTATCAATGTCCGCCGGCATGTCCCGATACAGATTCTCCGTTGAGAGGTCAGGGCGATGATACCGGCTGTATGTGCCACAGCCGGCAAGCATCCATCCCGACAATATGATATATATTACTGTCTTCTTCATTTAATTATGCTTAACACGTTCTTGGATATATTGGAATACAATAAACAATGACGGCACAAGGAACAACAGAGCCAAAGTACCTACAATCATTCCACCGATTACACCTGTGGCAAGCGAACGGCTGCCGTTGGCACCCACTCCGTGCGCCATCATCAGCGGGACAAGACCGAACACCATGGACAACACAGTCATCAATATGGGGCGCAGGCGGACTTTTGCCGCACTGTATGCCGCCTGTGCCAGCGTCATGCCTTCCGACCGCCGTTTACCGGCGTATTCGGTAAGCAGGATCGCTGTCTTGGCAAGCAGGCCTATAATCATGATAAGTCCGGTCTGCATGTAGATGTTGTTCTCCAGACCGAAGAGCCACGCAAACAGGAAACTGCCCATCAGTCCGCAAGGCACCGACAACAGAACCGCGAAGGGTATGAACACGCTCTCATACAAGGCGCACAGAATCAGATAGACCAGAACCATGCAGAGCAGGAATATAAGCGTGGCATTGTTGGTCGTCTTGCTTTCCTCACGCGAAATGCCGCCAAACTCGTATGTGTAATTTGACGGAAGCACTTCACGTGCCGTCTCGCCGATGGCTTCGAGCACCTGCCCCGAACTGTAGCCCTGAGCCGGAGACCCGCTAATCGAGATGGCGTTGAACAGGTTGAAACGGGTGAGGTCTGACGGGCCGTTGGTCTTGGTCAGGCGCACGAACCGGCTCAAAGGCGACATGCCGCCATCGGTGGCACGCACATACATGTGGTGCAGGGATTCCGCATTCACACGATATTCCGCCGGAGCCTGCATGGTCACATGGTAGAGCTTGGAGAACCGGTTGAAGTCGGAAACATATTGTCCGGTATAATAGCCCGACAATGTGGAAAGCACATCTGCGGGCGACACACCCGACTGTTCGCATTTGGCGGCATCGATATCCACCCAGTATTGCGGATAATCCGTGGCAAAGGAGGAATAGACTTCGCCGATTTCGGGTCGCTGCGACAAGGCTTCGACAAACTTGTCTGCCTCTTCCTTGAAGGCGGCGATGTTTCCGCCCGCCTTGTCCTGCAAATAAAGCTCGAAACCGTTTCCCATGCCGTACCCGGCAATCATCGGAGGCGACATGGCGAACACCGTGGCATCGGGAATATCCGAAGTGGCGGCATAAATCTTTCCGATGACATCATTGACCGACTGCCCCTCTCCCTTACGCTGCTCCCAGTCTTTGAGTGTCACGAAATACATCGCCTGCGAGGGACCGGAACCGCTGAAAGAGAAACCGGCGACCGCACCGCTGTATTCAATCTCGCCGATGCTGTCGAGACGGCTGTTGATACGCTCCATCACCTTACTTGTCTGAGCCATGGATGTGCCGGGCTTCGTGTTCATGCTCACCATGACCGTCCCGGTGTCCTCTTCGGGAATAAGTCCCGTCTTTGTGACATTGACCAGCAGCACCAGCAACCCGAAAGAAATGCCTATGATGCTCCACAACAGCCATCGGCGATGGATAATGAACATCACTCCACGTACATAGCGTCGGCTCAGACGGTCGAAGACGGCATTGAACGCTTTACGGAAACGGGCTGCAAAATTGTTCTTGGTGTTACCCTGCTCATCGATATAGGGTTTCAGCAGCAGCGCGCAAAGTGCCGGTGAGAGTGTGAAGGCATTAACTGCCGAGATTCCCACGGCAACAGCCATCGTGATACCGAACTGCGTGTAGAACGCTCCCGAAGTCCCGCCCATCATGGCAACGGGGAAAAACACTGCCATAAAGATGATGGTAGAGGTCAGGATAGCCGACGAAACGCCTTTCATGGCATCATCAGCCGCGAGAACCGCAGACTGATAGCCCTCGTCGAACTTCGCCTGCACCGCTTCCACCACCACAATGGCATCATCGACCACAGTTCCGATGGCAAGCACAAGCGCGAACAGGGTGAGCAGGTTGACGGAGAAGCCGATCATGGACATCACGGCGAACGTACCGATAATGGAGACGAAAATGGATATCGTAGGAATAAGCGTGGACTTAATATCTTGCAAAAATACATATACCACCACGATAACCAGAAGTATCGCTTCAATAAGTGTCCGGATAACAGAATTGATGGAAGCATACAGGAACTTGTTGGTATCGGTAAGCACCACGAATTCCGTCCCTTCGGGCAAGTCCCGGCTGAGGTCGTCAAGCACTTCGTGAATCTCCTTGATGGTGCTTGAAGCATTGGACCCGGCTTTCTGGTTGATGAGCATCATGGCTGCCGGATGCCCGTTCACTTCGGAGGAATAGTTGTAGTATTCATCGCCCAGTTCCACATCGGCAACCTCCTTCAGCCGAAGCACATTGCCGCCCGGCAGTGACTTGATGACCAACTCACCGAACTCTTCCGCGCCGGACAAGCGTCCGCGGTATTTCATCGTGTATTCATTGGCGGTAGGATGATTGGCACCGAAGGAGCCGGTGGCGGCCTCGATGTTCTGTCGTGCGAGTACGGTGGATATGTCATCGGGGATAAGCCCGTATTGCGCCATCTTGTCGGGACGCAGCCAAAGTCGCATGCTGTAGTTGGAACCGAACAACTGTGCCTTTCCCACGCCGCTGATACGTTTCAGCCTCGGCTCGACATTGATTTTCACGTAATTGTTCAGGAAGGTCTGGTCGAAGCGGTCATCGGGCGAATAGAGCGCGAAAGTCATCAGTTCGGCATTCTGCTGCTTTTCAGTGGTGACACCGGTCTTGGTGGCTTCCGCCGGAAGTTGGCTCAGTGCGCCGTTCACGCGGTTCTGCACGTTTACCGCCGCCATGTCCGCGTTGGTTCCCTGTTTGAAATAGATGTTGATGGAAGCATCTCCCGTATTCGATGCCGTGGAAGTCATATAGGTCATGTCTTCCACGCCGTTGATGGCTTCTTCCAGAGGGGTTATCACTGCCTTCTGCACAGTTTCAGCGTTTGCTCCAGGATAAGTTGCGAATACGTTGATGGTCGGAGGTGCGATGTCGGGGTATTGTTCCACCGGCAAGGAAAACATGGAAATCATGCCCAACAGTACAATCACCACCGAGATAACGCCCGAAAACACCGGGCGGTCTATAAAAAATCGCAGGTTCATTTCGTTTCGTTTTTAGGGGTTATGCTCATGCCTTCTCTCACCAGTCCCACGCCTTCGGCGACAATGGTGTCACCGACCGAAAGACCTTCTTTTACGATAAACCGGTTGCCGTCGTTCAGGCGGTCCACCGTGAGATAGGCGGCTTCCGCCTGTCCGTTTTTCAGACGGTAAGCGATAATCTTGTCCTGCAGTTCCACGGTGGCGGTCATGGGAATGGTTACGGCCTCCGTTTTCGGGTTTTGAAGGATGACATTGCCGATGCTGCCACTCAACAGTTCGCGGTCGGGATTGGGGAACAGGGCTTTGATTTGTACCGTTCCGGTAACAGGATCCACCACGCCGCTTACGGTTTCAATACGTCCTTTCGCCTTGTACAGGCTGCCGTCGTTGAGTTGCAGGCCCACTTCCGGCATCCCGGCTATCATGCTGTCAATCGAGCCATAGCGAGCCAAATATCGCCGTAGCATATTCTCCGAAATGGAGAAATAGGCATACATCTCCGCATTGTCGGACACGACCGTGAAAGGCTGTGCCATATTGGGACCGACAAGCGCACCGATGCGATAGGGCAATGTGCCTACTACTCCGTTGCTCGGGCTTTTGATTTCCGTATAGGAGAGATTGTTGCGTGCATCCGATTCTTGTGCCTTTGCCTGTTCGAGTTCAGCACACGCCACTGCCAGTTGGTTCCGGGCGAGAGAAAGCTCGTAGTCGGATATGACCTTCTCGTCAAACAATGCCTGCTTGCCCCGCAGCTCGATTCTTGCCGTTTCCACTTTTGCCTGTGCCGCGCTGACATTGGCCTGCGCCGTGCGTAATGCCGCCCGATAGGGCACTTGGTCAATTACAGCCAATACTTGACCGGTCTTCACCCGTTCACCCTCTTTCACTTTCAGACGGATAATGCGCCCGGATATTTGCGGCAGGATGTCCACATCCTGCCGTCCGCGTATGGCGGCGGAATAGGACTCGGAGATTTCCACCGGACTTGCCGCGACCTTTATGACCCGATAACTCTGCACCGCATCCTGCTTGCCGTCCGCCTGCCTGCATCCGGTCGGCAGGAACAGCATGAGAGCAAATGCGGCGAAATTCGTGATAATGAATTGCTTGTTCATATTTTCTTCTTGTTTTGTATTAATTCATAATAGGTTTGGTGTGTCACCACTGACGGATGGTATTCCACTCTTTTTCGAGAATGGCATAAACACAGGTATCTTCATATTTTGGGGAGCCGTCAGGATTGTTTACGAATGTCACAAACTCTTTGAAACATCC
>NZ_JADYUF010000028.1 GCF_021531655.1 Leyella stercorea
ACTTTTACCCAGGGTGTTGCCCTGGGCTATGAGCTTCTGCCCCTTCGGGGCGTACTGCTGTGACTTTTGACACACCCTCTTTTCTCAACTACTTCTGACTGAAGGTTATCGGCACAAAGTACTTCACATTTACAGGCTTGCCTTTTTGTTTGCCAGGTTCCCACGCAGGCATAGACTTAACCACACGCATAGCCTCGTTGTCAAGCACATCATATCCGGTTGACTTTTCAATGTAGACGTCGCTAACTGTTCCGTCTTTTCTGACAACAAATCCTACGATAGCCCTGCCTTGCTGTTTGGCTTTGATTGCAGACTCTGGATATTTCATATTCATCATAAGCAATTCCATCAGTTTAGCATCCCCACCTTTGAATTTTGGCATCTCCTCAACAACTCTAAAGATTTTTTTGTCAGACTTTTGTGTCTGCATATTGGTTGTTGATAGGGCGGCTGCTGTGGGGGTGGTTTCTTTTGCCATATTGCTCACGTCTGTACCGTTGGCAAATACACTCACTGCCAGTGTTGCCACTGGGATAACGAACAATGCCTTAAGCATCATCCATCTGTTTGATTTCTTCTGGTTCATCATAATGATTCTTCGTTTTAGTGATTCTTTGTTAAGGTTGTTGGCAAATGGCTGCAGACGATTGCCGACCGCCTTTATTACAAGAAATTTCTGATATTGTGTTGCATCAATGCCTTTGTTTAATACCGCCTCATCCACCTCAAACTCGTGTATGGCTTTCAGATTCTTGCCTATCAGCCACACGAACGGATTGAACCACTGTATGATAGTGGCTGCCTGAAGAACGACGAGGTCAATGCTGTGCCCTAAGCGTATATGTTCCTGCTCATGCGTCAGTATGTAGCTGCGGTTGTTGGCGTAGTCGTCACGGCTCATCACGATGTAGTGGAATAGACAGAACGGACTCGTTGCACAATCGGTGAGAACAACGGTGTTGCCTCTGTTGTCGGTGATATGCTCGCACTGGCGCAGCTGTCTTGTCAGACGCACGGTCTGAACCACTGTCATCGTGAATATAGCCACTACACCTATTATATATATACAGGTCATAATGTCAGCCCAACTCCATACTGACTGTTCTTTTGCATCGCCGTCTATCAGTACTTCAGGCAACTGCACCGCCTGCCGAACCATGTCTACTGTCGGATTTGTGCCACCGGTGAAGTGAACCAATGGAATAGCAAACGACATAATCAGACATCCAAGTATTAATATTCGGTTGAGCCGATGGAATGTCTCCTTTTCAAGCAATGGTATAATGCAAGCATATAGCAGAGCCAATGCCATGGCTGATTTAATAATATAAGGTAGTATCATAGTTATTCTGTTTTTGAATTATCTCTTTTCTCCGTACCTTTGTCTATCAGACTTAGTATCTCCTCCAGTTCCTCGTCCGAGATGTTTTCTTCTTTCACAAAGAACGAAATGAGCGAGTGAAGACTGCCGCCAAAGAACGATTTCTTTACTTCCTTCATGGCATGGCGTGTGTATTCGGCTCTTGTTATGAGTGGCGAAAATACGTATGTCTTACCGCCGCCGTCGCGCTTGTAAGAGCTGACGTACTGCTTGTGGGTGAGTATCTTCATAAACGTGGCGATAGTGGAGTAGGCAGGATGTGGCTCGGGGTAAGCGTCGATTATCTCGTGCGTAGTCATACCGCAACCCTTGTCCCACAGAATGTTCATTATCTGCATCTCGGCACGTGTCAATGTATTGAAATCTTTCATTTTTTTTCTGTAGTTTATTGTGGGGTTTATGGGCTTATCTAATGTTTTAGATTTTCTATTGGCAAAGATACTTTAAATGCCTATTCGTTGGTTGCGGATACAAACAAAAACTGTTTGTGGAATATTGATTTTAACGTATGTTGTTAGATATTAGTTTCGATTTATTAGATATTAACCGCAATTTTTTATATGTTCTGATTATTTTATTTACATTTGCAACATATAAAACCATAAAACACCAAAATATGAAAGCATTAAGAACATTGACATCCGTTGTTTTCGCAATGATGGCATTCGCTGCCAATGCCCAGGAAGGCACATGGAATGGCGAACTTAACGTTATGGGAAACAAAGTGCCCTTGGTATTTAATTTCTCTACTAACGGATGCACCATCGACTCACCATCACAAGGAGTGAACGGTATTCAGGCTGAGAAGACCGTGAAGGACGACGGCACGATAAGCGTGAAAGTGGGGATGATAGGAGCTACCTTCGAAGGAAAGATGACAGACGGAGAGATAAAGGGAACGTACGTACAGAATGGTTTCCCATTGCCGCTGACACTAAAACCTGGTAAGCTGGTGGTGAAACGTCCACAAACGCCCGTTCCGCCATTCCCATACAAGGAAGAGCCTGTGAGCTTCACGAATGCACAATATACATTTAACGGAACACTAACATTACCGGAGAACTACTCGAAGAACACTCCTGTGGTGCTTATGGTGACTGGTAGCGGACAACAGAATCGCGACGAAGAACTGTTCAGCCATAAGCCATTTGCCGTGATAGCCGATGCCCTGGCTCGTCAAGGCATCGCCTCATTGCGTTATGACGACCGCGGATGGGGCGACAAGAGCGTCAACTTCGCTGATTTCACTACTGACGATTTCCGTCAGGACGCAGCTGCTGCAATACCATTACTGCGCAAGCGTTTCAACAAAGTGGGCATACTCGGCCATAGCGAGGGCGGCACCATTGCCATGATGCTTGCCGCAGAAGGCAAAGCCGACTTCATTGTGTCGCTTGCAGGAATGGCCATATCGGGCAAGGAGACGCTCATCATGCAGAACCGTCAAGCCATGTCGGCCATAGGACTGCCAAAGGAAACGGTCGACTCCTACTGCAATAGCATCAGCAAGGCGCTCGACGAGATTGCCAGTGGCAAGAAAGCAAGCGAAATAAACATCGATGATGTGCCTGTAGCTCTCAAACCTGTCACCATTAAAGCGTTGCAGCAAGCTGACACACCGTACATACGCCATTTCCTGACTGTAGACGTAGGCAAGCTGCTGCCTGAAATAAAGTGCCCGGTATTGGCTCTCAACGGCAACAAAGACACACAGGTGGATTGTGATGCCAATACAACAAGAATAGAAAAGGGACTTGCCGACTGCAAGCACTCTATAAAGAAAATAGACGGTGTCAACCATCTGTTCCAACATTGCAATACTGGCATTGTTACAGAATACCAACAAATAGAAGAAACCATTGCACCGGAAGTGCTGCAAGAGGTGGCGAAATGGATTAAGACGAATATTTGAACAGCTTACCCTACATGACACAGTCGGTTGATGTCATCGTCAAAAGTGTCGCGGTTGATGGCACGGGCACGCATCGACGACTTGTAGTTGTAGATGGTTTGGGTAGAGTAAAACAGTAGCGTGGCTATCTCCTGACTGTCGGTCACTCCAAGTCGCATAAGCGCATAGATACGGACTTCGGTGGTGAGACTGTTCGGAGATGGCTGCGCTATTTTTGATTCTGGCAGAAGCAGACTGTTCAGTTCATCAACAAAGCCAGGATATAGTTCGATAAATGCTCGGTCGAAACGTGTATAGAAGGTAGTGGCTTCCTCCTCGGCAAGTTTGTAGCTGTTGATAGTCTTCAACAAATCGGCAGCCTGATTAGCCTTTATCTTACGGCTTACGAGTTTGCGATATTCAATGATTTTGCGTATATACACGGCACTGATGTCCATAAACAGTCGCATATAAGTCTCGCGTCGGTGGTTTGTGGCTATCAGTTTTTCGTTCAGTTCGGTGAGTTGACGGTTCTGGCTCTTCACCTCGCGTCGGCTTGTAACAAGCCATTTGTTCTGCTTGTAGCCGAATATTGCCATAGCAAACAACACGAGCGATAGGAAACTTACCACGGCAAGCACCCCACGCACAATGCGCTCCTTATGAGCCAGTGCCTCTTGGTTGGCAGTGGCGATGATGGGCAGAATGTTTGAAATCTCAAGCATACGTAAGCGATTGTTGTAAAACTTTGCGTCTTCCATTGAGCAATAAATATAGCGTGCTGCACGGTCGGCATATTTAGTGTCTTTCTTATACAGATAAGTAGATAGCTCTTGCAATGCGAGGTTTTCCTTCAGTGGGCACACAATATCCGATATGGCAGCTTCTACAATGTATTTCTCGTAAAGCTGCATATTGCCTATTTCACGGTAGTAGCGTGCTATGCAGTAAGCGGCAGATGCATGTACGCGGCTGTTTACCGGGCTATTGTTGATGGCTATAGTGTAATGGCGCAGCACGTTCTTGCCTAATGGGTTTTCGAGATAAGCGAGCTCACCACTAAGATAGGCATACAGTCCAACGTAGTTGCTGTGTGTGGTATTGACCGTTAGCCGTAGAATTTGCAGTTTCTTTTGGCGGTAATAGTCTTTAAACTCAGACTTGTCGCAGAATGCTTCCCAGTAGCTGTACAGCCATGTTGTAGTATAATAATAGTATTGTTTGAGTTGATGAGGTACATTATTCTCTCCAATTTCATTTATCAGAGTTTCTGCCTGGCTATAGAATCCGCCGGTAGACAGTACGGCAGCGCGGTTTATACGGTTGAGTGTTGTGTAATAGGCATTGTTTACGCTTTGTGCAAGTGCAAGTCCGCGATTGGCGTATACCATCGCCGAATCATAGCTGTAAGTATAGTATTCGTGGTATATCGTATTCAGAAGGTTGAGCCGAGAAGAGTTATTGTCGGCTGTCCGTAATCTCAGTTTTAGTTTTTTTATTTTTTCTTCCTTTATTTCAGAGTATGTATTGCGCTTGTCGATATAACTATCGAGAAGTTTCAGCAGTTGCTGTTCTTTGTCGGCATTAGCTGTTGCCAATGTCGATTTTGCCATTACATGCAATGGAAGGAGGGCGAGAATTATATATAAAAACAGGCGCATAACGAAAGGTTTAAGGATTTATAGTGCAAATTTAGCTATTATTATCGAGATAAAACTGTCTACTTTGATAAAAAAGTATAATCTCTTAAATATATTGATAATTAATGCTTTATGATTTTATAAGTCTTAATAGTCATTTACTTTGAGTTTACGCATCCATACATACAGCCAATATAGCGAGTAACTTTGCAACCGTAATCAAAACATCACGAATATGAACCTAAAACTCAAAACATTTTCATTTGCCCTTTTGGCTTCTGCCTCTACGGGTATGTATGCACAAACGCATACCGATAACAAAACAACAAATGATTCGGAGCAGACTAAGAAGGAGGAGCGCAATGTAATGCTCAATGCTGCTGATGCCAATAAGCCTCGCGAAATTCAGATAGGATTACCGAGTGAGGATGTCACCGTATACGAGAACGGACTACCTGCTGTATATTCTTCGTCGGTGCATAAGCTCTCTGCCCATTGGCGCAGTGATGCATCGCTCAAGGGTACTGATCTGATGACTCCATCTGAGAGTGCTATCAAGACGGGCAACATTGCTTATGCTGTATCGGCATTCAGTGAGTTGGGCGAGAAGAAATTCAGCGGCAAGCTCAACTACAAAGCCAATCATTTCGGCATGCAGAACTTCGACCTTAATCTCTCTGGTGGTATTGGCGACAAATGGTTGTATACCGCAGGTATGTATCAGAACTTCGATCCGGGTAGCTTCAAGCTGCGTTTTACCGATTATGCCGACCGCACACAGATTTATCACTTAGGTTTGACACGTATCCTTGGTGATGGCAAGGGACGCATCTCCTTATTATATAAGTATTCCAACAGCAAGAATCCCGGCAACTTTGCCAATGCGGCACCGTTTATCTATGTCGGCGATGGCAGCATAAAGAAGCTTGCAGGTTTTGATCCTGGCATGGACTCATACGTTCAGCGTCAAGGCTCATTCAAGTATCTGAACACCAAGACCGGCAAGATGGAGACGTGGAATATGACCGATGGCAACGACAATCGTGCCAATGAGGTGGCTCTTATCAGCCAGTATCAGTTTGACAATGGTTGGTTGTGGAAGCTTAACGCCAAATATATGAATGCTCCTCGTGCCAACTATGTTGATTATGGAGGCAGTACAATCTCTGAGGTTAGTGCTGCTGACGGCTATCAGCTTTCTGACGGTTCAGCCTATAGCGGACTAATTGAGGGTCGCCGCACATGGCTGCACTTTGGCAAGGTGAGCAACGCTCTATTGACAACTGAGATGAGCAAGCAGCTCAACAATCACAAGCTTATGATCGGTTTGAACGAGTGGTATTATAATCTCAACTACTATTCGTCGTCGTTCCAGTGGGCGGGTACCGTTGAGGCTTATCCCCAGACATTGAGCCAGATGTATGTCAATCCGCTTGACCCTACACAGACTGCCCGTCGTTCGGAAACATTCGGTTACAATGAGCTTAGTCCTGAATATACCAAGGGTTCGGAGAATAAGCTTGCTGTATACTTTACCGACGAGTGGCGCGTGTCGCCAAAGTTCAAGGTGTTCTATGGCGGTCGTCTGGAATACTATCGTATGTCTGCCGATCAGATAGCCACTTCTCGTTTCAGTGGTTTCCACCTTGGCAACTACAACACCTACTCAAGAGCAGAGGATGGCTCGATTGTTGCTGCTGAGCATAATATAGTGCCAGCCAATGTCACAAAGAATAAGCTCAACTATGCTGCAACATTACAGATGACGTACAATCTCACCAAGCAGTTTGGTCTTACTGCCGATGCTACCGTAGCCACTCGTTTTCCACGCATCAGCGAGTATGCCGGAACAGGTCCTACTGAGGAGCAGTACAAGCGAGTTACAATTCCATTGATTCGTGGCGGTATCTTCTACCGAAACAACTGGCTCGACCTCTCATCAATGGTGACATACATCTCAAAGTCGAACAATATCGATCAGCAGAACCTCACCAAGCCCGGTACGTCTGAAGGCAAGACTGTATTGCTTATCTACAACATCCAGACCCTGGGTTGGACTACTTCTGCCGAGATCAATCCATTCAAGAATTTTCACATGCACGCCCTCTTCACCTATCAGAAGCCGGTGTACAAGAACTATAACGCAAGCGTAACGTTCAGCGACGGCCAGTCGATGGGTGTCAATGCCAACAATATGATTGTCAAGGAGATTCCGCAGGTGCTTATCGAGCTTGACCCCAAGTACGACATCACCAAGAATCTCAATGCATGGCTCAGCTTCCGCTACTTCGGCAAGACATACGCCAATCTTCAGGAGGCTCTCTACTTCAATGGCCACTGGGAGACATTCGGAGGCGTAAACTGGAATGTAAACAAGAAGCTCAGTCTCGGTGTGAGCGTGGTGAACATCTTCAACGAGAAGGGAGCCAAGGGTACAATCAGCGGTTCGGAGCTTATCACTAAGGAAGAGGCAGGCAAGTATGCAGGCAAGTATATGAGCGGCAGCTATATGCGTCCGTTCACTGTGGAGTTCAGTGCTGGCATAAAGTTCTAAGTGAGAAGTTAAAGAAAATATAGAATTTAATAATAAAAACCATTCGACAATGAAAAAGTCTATTATTTTGATTGCAGCGATGTGCATGACTTCTGTTATGACATTTGCCCAGAAAGTAATCCGAGTGTCTACCGACAAGACCGACCTCGTGATGAAAGTATCGCCTAAGGGCCGCCTATATCAGGTCTATCTTGGCGACAAGTTTCTGAATCCTGCTGATTACGACAACCTGAAGTGGGACGTATATGCAGCATCCGATGGAGCTGTTTGCCAGCGTGGACATGAGGTGTATGCCACTTCTGGTGCCGAAGATTTCTTTGAGCCTGCTGTGGCAGTGACTCATGCCGATGGCAATATGACAACATACCTGTATTATCAGTCGTCTGAGCAGAAGGCTGTAAAGGGTGGCACCGAGACCATAATAACGCTTAAGGACAAGGTTTATCCATTGACAGTGAAGCTGCATTATGTGGCTTATGCCAAGGAGAACGTCATCAAGGCTTGGAGCGAGATTTCACATAATGAGAAGGCACCTATCACTCTTTGGCGTTATAGTTCTACCATGCTCTATTTCAAATCTTCAAAATATTACCTCACCAATTACCACAGTGACTGGGCTAAGGAGGGACAGCCCGAGACCACACAGCTGAGCACAGGCAAGAAGATTATCGACACTAAACTTGGCACACGTGCTGCAATGCAGGCAGAGCCTTTCTTCGAACTTGGTTTTGACGAGCCTGCCAAGGAGAACGAGGGCAAGGTGATGCTCGGTACAATAGGATGGCCTGGCAACTTCCGCTTCACTTTCGAGGTGGATAACGTGGGCGCTCTGCGTGTTATTCCTGCCATCAATCCTTATGCTTCCGACTATAAGCTGAAGGCTGGCGAGGTGTTCGCAACACCTGAGTTTATCTTCGCTATGAGCGACAACGGTATGGGTGAGGCTTCGCGCAATCTGCACGACTGGGCTCGTCAGTATCAGGTGAATATGGGTATGGACGACCGCCTCACTCTTCTTAACAACTGGGAGAACACTGGTTTCGATTTCAACCAGCAGAGTCTTGCCGAACTGATGAAGGATGCCAAAGACCTGGGTGTAGATATGTTCTTGCTCGACGACGGATGGTTTGCCAATAAGTATCCTCGTAAGGACGACCATGCCGGTCTTGGCGATTGGGAAGCCACTAAGAGCAAGCTGCCAGAGGGAATACCAGGATTGGTAAGAGATGCTAAGAAGGCAGGAGTGAAGTTTGGTATATGGATTGAGCCGGAGATGGTTAATCCAAAGAGCGAACTCTTCGAGAAGCATCCTGATTGGGTGATTATGCAGCCACAGCGCGAGACATATTATTACCGCAACCAACTGGTGCTCGACATCTCTAATCCTAAGGTTCAGGACTATGTGTTTGGCATTGTTGACCGCATTATGACCGAGAATCCCGATGTGGCTTACTTCAAGTGGGACTGCAACAGCGTTATTACCAATATATACTCGCCCTATCACAAGCAGAATCAGGGCAACTTCTACATCGACCACGTACGTGGCATATACAATGTGCTCACACGCATCCACAACAAGTATCCTAAGCTCCCGATGATGCTTTGCTCTGGTGGTGGCGGCAGAATGGACTACGAGTTGCTGAAGTACTTCACCGAGTTCTGGTGTTCGGACGACACCGACCCCTACGAGCGTATCTACATACAGTGGAGCTTGTCTAAGTTCTTCCCGGCTAAGACTATGGGTTCGCATGTTACCAACTGGAACAAGAACACTTCCGTGAAGTTCCGCACTGACGTTTGCAGCTCATGCAAGCTTGGTTTCGACATCGACCTCAAGTCGCTCTCTAAGGACGACTACAAATTTGTGCAGCAGGCTGTAAAGAACTATAATGAAATGAAGCCGATGATTCTTGAAGGCGACCAATATCGTTTGGTTTCTCCATACGAGGGCAGCCACTGCGCCATCAACTATGTAAGTAAGGACAAGCAGCGTGCCGTACTCTTTGCCTACGACCTGCACCCACGCTACAAGGAACCACAGCTTAACGTCAAGCTTCAGGGACTCGATGCAAGCAAAACATACACCGTCAAGGAAACTAACCTTATGCCAGGCAAGACTTCGGAGCTTGAGTGCGACGGCAAGCAGTATAGTGGCGACTATCTTATGAAGGTTGGATTGAATGTATTCACAGCCCAGGATGGAACAAGCCACGTGCTGACATTAGAGTAAGAGGATGATTTTGTAAGTAGTTAGTTTTAACAAACAAGTCAGTTATGAGCGAGGTCATGGCGATGCTGTATTCAGCGTCGGCTATGGCTTCGCCTTTTCTCAATAATATTTGCCATTCCGATTAAAAATCTCTATATTTGTAGCGTTCAACTGATAATTAACAAATCAACGCCTATAAAGTTATGGGAATATACATACGATTTGATTGGGCTATGAAGCGCCTGCTTCGCAACAAGGCCAACCATGCCGTGCTTGAAGGACTGATGGCCTCGCTGCTTGGACGCAAGTATACTATACTAAGGTTCTTGGAGAGCGGGTCGAATCAGGAGAGCGAACTCGACAGTTCAATCGTGTGGACATACTTGCCGAGAGCGAAGAGGGCGAGCTTGCCATCGTTGAGATTCAGAACAACCGTGAGCTGACGTATTTCCACCGTATGCTGTATGGAGTGTCGAAGGTGATAACCGATTATATCGAATTGGGCAACGACTATGTTTATCATGGCAAGACCCTCTTCAAGGGATTGCATGACGAAAACGATATACTAAAGCTATCGGTACGTCAGAACGGGCGCTTCTTCGGACTTGCAAGTAAAGACATCCTGCAACGCAAGGAAGCTGGCGACCTCTTCCCTGAGTATTATGTGTTGCGCGTCAACGATTTTGATAAGGTGGCAACCACACCGCTCGATGAGTGGATGGAATTTCTTAAGACGGGCAAGATAGCCCGTGAGTCAACGGCACCCGGACTGAGCGAGGCGCGTGAATGTCTGCGTATCGACTCGCTAGGCGCTTCGGAGCGTAGCGCATACATCCGCCATATGGAAGCATTGCGCTATCAACGCAGCGTGCTTGATACAAGCCATGACGACGGATATGTAGAAGGACGCGAGGAAGGACGAGCTGAAGGACTGAAGGAAGGTCGTCAGGAAGGAATTGCCCAACGCAACATAGAAATAGCCAAGAGTATGCTTTCCTTAAATCTTCCCATTGTACAAATTGTGCAAGTGACGGGACTTGCAGAGGACAAGATAAAAGAATTCACACGCTAAATCATTTTATGCTACAATAATAAAAAAGGGAATGTAAAAGTTTTGCACTTTTTACATTCCCTTTTTCTGTTTATGTGAGTTTCGCTATAACTCTTCTTACGCTGTTTATCCCTTGATGTTGGGCTCTTCCAGACCGAAGCCACGCTTCTTGTCGAGAGCCTTGAGATAGATGGCGAAGAGCAGGGCGAGAACGCCGAAGCTTGCGAATACTATCAATGGCACGGTGTAGTCGTAGGGGATGAAGTCGGCACCGGCTTCCTTGGCTGCTATAACGGCTGGATTGTCGGCGTTGGTGGAAGCGAGGAGGTTGCCGATGAGCTTCGGTACGAAGCAGAGGCCGATGTTCTGTACCCAGAAGATGAGGCAGTAAGCCGAACCGAGTATCTTCTCGTCGATAATCTTCGGAACGCTTGGCCACAGGGCTGCCGGCACGAGGGCGAACGAGATGCCGAGCAATACGATGGTAGAGTAGGCGATGAGCGGACTCTTTGTTGCCGGCAATACGAAGGCGAACACGAGATGGCAGCAGATGAGGAGCAATGCGCCGCCCATAAGCATTGTGGCGCCCTTACCCTTGCGGTCGAGGAAGTTGCCGAGGAACGGAGTGATTACGGCAGCACCAATAGGGAACCAACGGAAGATGTTGGCAGCATCCTCAGGCGAGATACCGTCGAGGTTGCACTGCAGCATGTTGGCACCGTAGCGCTGGAACGGGAAGATGGCCGAATAGTAGAGCACGCAGAGCAGAGCTACAATCCAGAACACCTGCGAAGAGAAAATCTTGCCGAGGTCGCTGAACTTGAACTCCTCCTCGGGGTCGCCTGCCTCTTCGGTTGTGCCCAACTGCTTGTCGAGCGTCTTGTCCATGAAGGTGAACACGATGAAGGTGATAAGGCCGATGAGCAGCAATACTGTGCAGAATGCTACAGGGGCCACTACTGTGCCGAAGTGGTTGGCGATGATTGGCGAGATAGAGAAGATAGCGAACACGCCTACACGTGCGATAGCCATCTCCAGTCCCATAGCAAGCGCCATCTCCTTACCCTTAAACCACTTTGCTATGGCCTTAGACACGGTAGTACCTGCCATCTCGCAGCCACAGCCGAAGAGCATGAAGCCGAAGCAAGCCATCTTGGCACTTGCAGGCAGAGTCACCCACCATGAGTTGAGCCAGTCGGCAAAGGCTGTCTGAGCGAACCAGTCACTGATACCGATAAGCTTGATAAGCGCACCGATGAACATCATTGAGGCTGACAGAACGCCAGTGAAGCGAACGCCCATCTTGTCGAGGATAACACCTGCAATGATGAGGAAGCCGAGCACGTTGACGATGTACTCAGATGCTGCATAGGTACCGAATGTGTCCGGACCCCATCCCTTCTGGCTTTCCATAAGGGCCTGGATTGGTGACATTACATCGACAAACATGTAGCCGAAGAACATCATGGAAGCGACAAGCACAAGGGCTGTCCAACGTGCCCAAGCCTTATCGTTCAATAATTGTTTTACTTGTTGAACCATATTTTAAATTTTGAGTTTTGAATTTTGAGTTTTGAATTGTTGCGCGGTGCGCAATTTTGAGTTTTGAGTTTTGAGTTTTGAGTTTTGAGTTTTGAATTGTCGCCTGCGGCGATTTTGAATTGTTCAATTTGGAATTTTGAGTTTTGAGTTTTGAGTTTTGAATTGTTGCGCGGTGCGCAATTTTGAGTTTTGAGTTTTGAATTTTGAGTTTTGAATTGTCGCCTGCGGCGATTTTGAGTTGTTCAATTTGGAATTTTGAGTTTTGAGTTTTGAGTTTTGAATTGTCGCCTGCGGCGATTTTGAATTGTTCAATTTTGATTTTTGAGTTGTTGATTCTTTGTTTTCCTATAAGTAATTTTCAATTCAAAACTGAACAATTCCTAATCGGCTTTGCCGATAATTCAAAATTCAAAACTCAAAATTCCTAATTCACTTAAGCCACTTGTCGAGCCATCCGAAGAATGTGCGCTGCCAGAGCACACCGTTCTGCGGTTTGAGTACCCAGTGGTTCTCGTCGGGGAAGATGAGCAGCTCGGCGGGTATGCCGCGCATACGTGCCGCGTTGAATGCGCCGAAGCCCTGGTTGGCATTGATGCGGTAGTCCTTCTCGCCGTGGATGCAGAGTATAGGTGTGTCCCACTTGTCTACAAACTTGTGCGGCGAGTTCTCGTAGGTGCGGCGTGCACGGTCGGTCATGTCCTTGTTCCAGTAAGCGTCTTCATACTCCCAGTTAGAGAACCATGCCTCCTCGGTGTCGGTGTACATCGACTCAAGGTTGAAGGCACCGTCGTGCGAGATGAAAGCCTTGAAGCGCTTGTTGTGGTGACCGGCAAGATAGTAAACCGAGAATCCGCCGAAGCTTGCGCCTACACATCCCAGACGGTCCTTGTCTACGTAAGGCAGGTTGTTGGCAGCGTCGTCGATAGCTGACAGATAGTCGTCCATGCACTGTCCGGTCCAGTCGCCCGATACAGCCTCGTTCCACTCATGGCCGTAGCCCGGCAGTCCGCGACGGTTGGGGGCGATGACTATGTAGTCGTTGGCAGCCATAATCTGGAAGTTCCAGCGATAGCTCCAGAACTGGCTTACGGGGCTCTGTGGTCCACCCTCGCAGAAGAGCAGCGTGGGGTACTTCTTGTTGGGGTCGAAGTGTGGAGGCAGAATCACCCATACCTGCATCTGCTTGCCGTCGGTGGTCTTCACCCAGCGCTCCTGCACCTTACCCATTTCGAGCTGGTCGTAGAAAGCCTTGTTCTCGTTTGTAATCTGCTGCACCTTGGTCTTCTTCACGTCCTTGCCCGGAGTGATGACGTACAGCTCGTCGGCCTGCGAGATGCTGTGGCGTGAAGCCAGAATCTTGCCGGTGTTGCCGAGCATCTGTATTGATCCGAAGTCCATCCAGTCGTCGGTGAGTGCACGCACGTCGCCATTGAGGTTGGTCTGATACATGTTGATGCATGCGTGCCAGCATCCGATGAAGTAGAGAGTCTTAGAGTCGGCATTCCAGCAGAATGCGTCAACGTTCGAGTCGAACTTCTCAGCCACATACTTCTTTTCGCCGGTAGCGAGATTGTACACGCAGAGACGGTTGCGGTCGCTCTCATATCCGTTGTTCTTCATCGACTGCCAAGCCACGTACTTGCCGTCGGGCGAGAACTGCGGATTAGTGTCATATCCCATGTTCAGGTCGCCCTGCTGATGGTTTACGGCCTGGGTCTTCATGGTCTTGGTGGCGTTGATTTCGGGGTCTTTATATCCCTCAGGCTTGCAGAGGTTCTTGGTCGAACCTGAAGCCACGTCATACAGATAGATGTCAGAGTCGGTAGAGATGGCGTAGTTTACACCAGTCTTCTTGCGGCATGTATAGGCAATGGTCTTCGAGTCGGGACTCCAAGCCAACTGCTCCACACCGCCGAAGGGTGCCATAGGGCACTCGAAAGGCTCGCCCTCGATGATGTCCTTGCCATCATCTACACCATTCTCAGTTACGTCAGCCACAAACGGATGAGCTACGCTTTCCACGTAGTGGTCCCAGTGGCGGTAGTTGAGGTCGGTAATGCGTCGACCGGTAGCCAGTGGCAGGTCATCGGGATTCTTCTGTATGCTTTCGTGATAAGGCAGCGACTTGATTAGAATCACCTTCTTCCCGTCGGGCGAGAACTTGAATCCTTCAATGTCGATGTCGCTCTTGGTGAGCTGTCGGCGGTCGGTGCCGTCGGCGTTCATCGACCACAGCTGTCCCTTTGTTAGGAAAGCGATGCGTTTGCCGCCCTCTATCCATGCTGCGTCAGTCTCGCTGGCAGCGGTAGTGGTAAGGGTGCGCTGTAGCTTTCCGTCGGCGCTTACGGTATAGAGCATCTGGTGGCTCTTGTTCTGCTTAACGCTGTAGTAGCCCACCTGATAAACTACGGTCTTGCCGTCGGGCGAAGCTGCAGCTCCGCCTACGCGTCCCATTGCCCATAGTGTTTCGGGTGTCATACGGTCGCCCTTGCTGATAGCAGCAACATTGGTAGTTTTTCCAATCATAGTTTGTGCTTCGGCATTGATGCTGGCGCAACCTATAAGGGCAGCGGCAGCGATTGATAAAGCTTTGTTCATTATAGGTATGTTTAGGGTAAGATATTTAAAAATAAAGTTGAGAGTTGTTTTTAAACTCTCAACTCTCAATTAATGTAGCTCTCAACTGTCTATTTCTTTTAAAGTCCCTTGCGCTTGCGTTCCAGTTCTTCGCGCTTGCGCTGCATTTCCTGCTGCTGCTCCTGCATAGCCTGGAGGCGTGCAGCCAGTCCGCTCATCTTCTTAGGATTGTTCTTGTTCTCCTCATACTTCTTCTCGAGAATGGCGAGCAGCTTCTCGTCGTTTGTAGTCTTGCGCAGAGTCCACATAATGGCAGCGCTGAAGAACAGCGAGATGAAGTAGTAGAAGTTCAATCCGGCAGAGTAGTCGTTGAACATGAAGAAGAACATCAGCGGCATGAGGAACATCATCCACTGCATCATCTTCATCTGTTCGGCCTGCTGTCCTACCATCTGGTCGCGCTGCTGGCGCATAGTCATCAGCGAGTACAGGATGTTGGCTACGCAGAAGAGAATACATGTCAGCGAGAGGTGGTCGCCGATGAGCCACAGATTGGTGTTCCACTCGATGATGGGGTCGTATGTCGAGAGGTCGCTAATCCAGAGGAAGCTTTCGCCACGCAGCTGAATGGCGTTAGGCACGAAGTTGAACATCGCAATCCAGATAGGCATCTGTATGAGCATAGGCAGACATCCCGACAGCGGGCTTACGCCATACTTGGCATATTCGGTCATCATGGCTTGCTGCTTCTGCATCTGGTCCTCAGGCTTGTTGAGGTGCTTTGTAGCCTCTTCCAATTTCGGCTTCAGCACACGCATCTTTGCCGACGACATATAGCTCTTCTTCACCATAGGATAGGTGATGAGCTTCAGCAGCAGAGTGATAAGTATCAGCACGATACCCATGTTGATGTTCAGTCCGGTGAGGAAGTCGAACACATAGATTGTAAACCATCGGTTGATGATGCGGAAGAGCGGCCAGCCGAGGTATACGAGGCGCTGCATGTCGAGATCCTTGTCGAATGTACATTCCTTTTCAACACGCTTCAGCAGACGGAAGTCGTTCGGACCATAGTAGAAGTCAAACTCCGACGGTGTCTTACCGCTTGGGTCGAAGAAGGTCTTCATCTTAGCCTCATACTGCTTCAGATAGCCCGAGCCCTTCTCCTGCGGGATGCTCGTCATCTGCGAGTTTTCGGCGAAGTCGTTCTTGGCAATCATCACAGCCGAGAAGAACTGGTTCTTGAAAGCCACCCAGTCAATCTTCTTCTCGATGGTCTCGTTCTCCACCTTCTTGCTTTCCGACAGGTAGTCGGTGCCACCGTCGGCCTTATGATAGGTCAGAGTAGAATAGCGGTTCTCGAATGTGAATCCGCGCTCCTGCTGACGCGCCATGTCCTTCCACTGCACGTCCATCTGTGTAGTCGACGGAGCGAAAGCGCCAGCCAGTCCTATGGCCTGCACCTTAGTGTGCAGCATATAGTCCTTGCCCAGCACATAGTCGATTACGAGCGACTTGCCGACACCAGCCGTTGCAGTCATAGTCACAGTAGAGTCGGTCTGGTTTGACGGTGTGAAGTAGAGGTCGGCAGTATTGATGTTCACCTCCTTGGCAGCCAGAGCGAAGTTGAGGCTCTGAGTCTTGCTGTCGAAGAGAGTGACGTCCTTGTTGCCGTTACGGTCCTCAAAGTTCTTGATAACAGCCTTCGACACTACGCCGCCCTTGGTGTTGACGGTCAGTTCCACGTTCTTGTTCTTCAGTACAACGTCTGTAGCGTTGCCCTGCAGAGCAGCGTAAAACAGAGCAGTAGTGTCGGCTTCGACAGCTGCCTTAGCCTGAGCAGTCTTCTGCTGTGCTGCCATTTTTGCAGCATTTTCGGCCTTTGCCCGTGCCACGTTCTCGATTGAGTCCTGCTTCTGTTGTGCAGCAATCTGCTCGGCAGAAGGCTGGCTCCAGATGCCAAATCCAATCAGTACGGCGGCTATAAGCACAAAACCGATGATGTTGTTTTTGTCCACTTTTTTTAGTTGTTAATTAGTATTTGTTTAATTTCTATTTTTATTATTGTTATTTTTTCTTTCTGTTTCTTTATAGCTTTATTGCCCCCGCAAGGGGCGACGATGCGAATTTTGAATTTTGAGTTTTGAATTTTGAATTTTGAATTATTCTCGGCTACGCCTGCGATTAAGAATTAACGAATTTTGAATTCACAATTGAATAATTCAACATCGCCGTAGGCGACCAATTCAAAATTCAAAACTCAAAATTCCTAATTTCTAATTCGCAGCTCCGCTGCGTTGCGCTGCTGCTGTCTTTATGAAGTCGACAAACAGGGGGTGGGGGTGCAGCACGGTGCTTTGATATTCGGGATGGAACTGTGTACCGATGTACCACTTCATGCCCGGAATCTCCACAATCTCCACGAGGTCGCTTTCGGGGTTGCGTCCCACGCATTGCATACCGGCACGCTCAAACTCCTTCTGGAAGTCGTTGTTGAACTCGTAGCGGTGGCGGTGGCGCTCCTGTATGTGCTCCTTATTATATATATTGAACACGCGCGAGCCCTGCTTCAGTGTGCACTCGTATGCACCCAGACGCATTGTTCCGCCCATATTCGTGATGTTCTTCTGCTCCTCCATGATGTCGATGACGTTGTGCGGAGTCTTCTCGTCCATCTCGCGGCTGTTGGCGTCGGCATAGCCCAGCACGTTGCGGGCAAACTCTATCACCATCATCTGCATGCCCAGACAGATGCCGAAAGTCGGGATGTTGTGCGTGCGGCAGTAGTGGGCAGCTACAATCTTGCCCTCGATGCCACGCTGTCCGAATCCCGGACAAATCAGTATGCCGTCCTGGCCTTCTATCTTCTCAGCCACATTCTCCTCGGTCAGATATTCCGAGTTGATGAATGTGATGTTCACCTTGCGGTCGTTGTACGTACCGGCGTGCGAGAGGCTTTCGCGTATCGACTTGTAAGCGTCCTGCAAGTCGTATTTGCCCACGAGTCCGATGTTCACCGTCTCGGTAGCCTTGCTGCGACGTTCGAGGAACGAGCGCCACGGACCGAGCGACGGTTTCTCTCCGATAGGTTCGCCCATCTTGCGCAGAATGGCTGTGTCCAGCCCCTGGTTCTGCATGTTTATGGGCACTTCGTATATACTGGGCAGGTCTTCGCTCTGTATCACACAGTCGAGGTCGACATTGCAGAATCCTGCCACCTTTTTCATTATCCCCTCATCCAAGTGTTTCTCGGTGCGTAGTATCAAAACGTCTGGCTGAATACCCACACTCTGCAGTTCCTTCACGGAGTGCTGAGTAGGCTTGGTCTTCAATTCGCCGGCTGCCTTCAGATATGGCACGTATGTCAGGTGGATGTTAATGGCGCGCTTGCCCAGTTCCCACTTGAGCTGTCGTATGGCCTCCATGTATGGAGCGCTCTCGATGTCGCCGATAGTTCCGCCAATCTCGGTTATCACGAAGTCGTAGCCATACTTCTTGCCGAGCAGCTTCACGTTGCGCTTAATCTCGTCGGTTATGTGCGGCACCACCTGAATGGTCTTGCCCAGATAGTCGCCACGGCGTTCCTTGTCGATAACGGCCTTGTATATGCGGCCAGTTGTCAGCGAATTGGCTTTGGTGGTTTGGATTCCGGTGAATCTCTCGTAGTGGCCTAAGTCGAGGTCGGTTTCCATTCCGTCAACCGTCACATAGCATTCGCCATGCTCGTAAGGGTTGAGTGTTCCAGGGTCGATGTTGATGTACGGGTCAAATTTTTGGATAGTGATGTTGTAACCTCTTGCCTGCAAGAGTTTACCGATTGACGACGAAATGATGCCTTTACCAAGTGAAGACACAACGCCGCCTGTTACAAATATGTACTTTGTTTCAGCCACGGTGATATAAATTATAAAGAATTAAATATTCTAATACGTACAAAAATACAAGGTGCAAAGTTAATATAATTATGCGAAACCTACAAAATTTTTATTTTTTATTCTTACCTTTGCACCATTATTTATCAGCATTTAATTTATTTTTATGCATATGAAAATCTTACATATCGCCATAGTGGCAATGTTGTTTTTTGTGGGTCATGCCGATGCACAGGTGCGTTCGCGTCATGCCAAGGTGCATGATGCCGACACGGTGCCGTTCATTGTACGTTCGTATGTCGACTCTTTGCAGGTGGGCCGCATGCGTGTCGACTCGCTTTTCGCCATGCGTCGCGACAGTCTTTCGGCACCCGATGGCCGCTATTACCGCCTCTTCGTTCCCCTCACTTTCTATCACGGCATAGCCGGCAATGCCTTCAAGCTTGATGGTAACATTCCCGAGCTCGACCGCAGTCTGCTTGATGTTTATCTGCATCGTCCCGACCTTGTGGTCAGCACGCAGAGCCAGCTCGACCGTGTAGGCCCTATCATCGAGCCATCTGCCACTCCCGTCAAGCCCGAAACCGACATAGTCGACCTTGTATCGCCTAAGGTAGACGATGACGATGTGGTGTCGCCCGTGCAGATATACGTCGAGAAGCCCAACTTCTGGAAGTTCAGCGGCGACTACAGCCTGCAGCTCTTCCAGAACTATGTGTCCGACAACTGGTATAAGGGTGGCGAGAGCAATTACTCTATGATAGCTGCCGTGACTCTACAGGCCAATTACAACAACAAGCAGCGATTCCAGTGGAACAACAAGCTCGAGATGCGTCTCGGACTGCAAAACTCTCGTGGTGACACCCTCCACACGGTGCGTGCCTCCGAAGACCTTATACGCTACACCAGCAAGCTCGGACTGCAAGCCTCCAAGCATTGGTATTACACATTCCAGCTCATAGCCAGTACCCAGTTTATGCGTGGATTGCGCAGCAACGACCCCAGGATGTATTCGCGCTTCCTCTCGCCGCTCTACGTCAATCCCTCGCTCGGTATGGACTACAAGGTCAACTGGTTTAAGGGTCGCATGACGGGTTCTATCCATCTTGCTCCCGTAGCCTACAATCTCACTTATGTGCGCGACAAGGAACTCGCCACACGCTTCGGCATCGACGAAGGTCGTCATGCGAAGAACGACTTCGGTTCGGAGGTGACAGTCGACCTTGTATGGCAGATGTCTAAGGACGTACGCTGGAAGACGCGTCTCTATGGCTATACCACCTACCACCGTATGCAGATGGAGTGGGAGAACACCTTCACCTTCGTTGTCAACAAGTACATCTCGAGCAACCTCTTCCTCTATCCGCGCTTCGACGACGGTGTGAAGCGCGACGACAAATACGGCTTCTTCCAGTTTAAAGAGTACGTGTCGCTCGGATTCAGCTACGGAATATAGCACGAAATCGCGAATGTTGAATTTTGAGTTTTGAGTTTTGAATTGGTCGCCTGCGGTGATTTTGAATTATTCAATTGTGAATTCAAAAATCGTTAATTCTTAATCGCAGGCAAAGCCGAGAATAACTCAAAACTCAAAATTCAAAACTCAAAATTCAAATCATGCAAATCGAACCTATAGCTTATTTCCACTCACCGTTTGCCACGAAGTTTGGCGTTCCTAAGCAGAGCGGACTGGTAGAGAATCTGGAGGGCACAATCGAGTTTGTGCCCCAGTATCGCAATGCCGATGCCTTGCGAGGCATAGAGGCTTTCGACTATCTGTGGCTTGTGTGGGAGTTTTCTGCCAACAGCCATGCTGCCGTCAGCCCCGTAGTGCGTCCGCCGCTGCTTGGCGGCAATACCCGTATGGGAGTGTTTGCCACACGCTCGCCGTTCCGTCCCAACCGTATAGGACTCTCGTCGGTGCGTCTTTCGCACGTCGAATACAATGCCTCCAACGGTCCGCTTATACACGTTCTTGGTGCCGACCTCATGGATGGCACCCCCATCTACGACATCAAGCCCTACGTGGTCTATGCCGACTCCCATCCTGATGCACGTAGTGGCTTCGTCGACACCCACGCCTTGCAACGCCTTCAGGTCGTCATACCGCAGCCGTTAGCTACGCGTTTTACGTCTGCCCAGCTTGAAGCCTTGCGCGGAGTACTATCGCTCGACCCTCGTCCGCATTATCACAACGACCCCAATAAGATCTACGGCATGTCGTATGCCGGTCGCGACGTGCGGTTCAAGGTGGCAGATGGCGTGCTGACAGTAGTAGAAGTGGAGTAAGCCTGCAAGCCGCCTTTTTATCTTACACCGCCCAATTGGTGCAGTCTGAATGTGAAGTCCTTCAGCGAAAGTCCTTCAGTCGAGGTTATGACAATCGTCTTACGTTGTCCGGGCAGAAGGTCGAAGAAGTTGTCTGTGAAGCGCACGCCTTGTACTGGCACCTCTATGAATATGTCGCGTGCCAGTCTGTCGGTCTTCAATGTCATTTCTACGCTGTCGCCCCGTCTTCTCAAGCTTGTCTCTATATGGGCCTCGGGCAGCTTCTGTTCTTTCGGATAAGCAAAATAATATACATTGTCGGCCAGCGTCGCTCCGTTCTTAGCCTTCAGCGTTAGGTGCAGTAATGAGCTTGTAGCATCCTGCTTGCCAAGCCACTCGCCGACAGGCTTCTTCATGAAGAGCAGGGAAGAGTTGGCTGTTAGCCTGCCGTTGCAGGTCCATCTGCCGTGTGTCTTTCCGTCGAAATCCATCAGTTCTACAGTCATACTTACATCATCGCGGTCGTGCAGTTCGTCCGAAATCAGATAAACGCACAGGTCGTTGTCCTCCCTTATGGCATTGATAAGGATAGGGGCAAAGGCCCTCTGCGACTGATACATAAGGGCCTTCCAGTTGCCGTAGTAGTCTATGGCCGACCACGACACCACTGGCCAGCTGTCGTTAAGCTGCCAGAAGAGGCTGCCCATGCAGTAGGGCCTATTGCGGCGATGGGCCTCAATGCCGTGTCGCATGCCCTGTCCCTGTAGCACCAGTCCCATGTACACAAGGTCTTCAAACCTTGCAGGCACCTTATAGTACAGCCCCATGGTCTGCTTGATGAGCGCATTGCCTATCGTGGCCTTCTGATGCGCATTCATCACAGGCGATTCCAGTTCAAAGTCTTTCTCTTCGGCAAACATCCGTATTGTCTTCATTTCGGGGAAAGCCTGAAATCCGTATTCGCTCATAAAGCGTGGTATGCTGGAGTCGAAACTCTCAAACGGTTTGCGTCCGTGCCATGTGCCCCAGTTGTGGCTGTCGGCAATCTTCCAGCTTTCGGGTCTGCCCCAATTGGCTTCGTATGGCGAACTGTGCATATAGAAGCGGGTGCTGTCCAGACGCTCTACCATCTTCGGCAGCAACTGACGGAACAATACGTCGTATCCGCGTTCCATTTCGGCAAATGTCTCGGCTGTGTATTTTCTCTTCCATCCCCAGTAGCGCATACCCTCGTATATCTCGTTGTTGCCACACCACATGGCGAGCGACGCATGTCCGCGCAGACGCTTTATGTTATATTCTGCCTCAGTCTCCACGCGTTTGACGAACAGCGGGTCGTGTGGATAAGTACTGCAGGCGAACATGAAGTCCTGCCATATCAATATGCCGTTGCGGTCGGCTTCGCTGTAAAAGTCGTCGTCTTCGTAGATGCCGCCTCCCCACACGCGCAGCATGTTCATGTTGGCAGCCTTTACGTCTTCAAAAATACGCTTGTAGCGCTGGGGCGTGACGTTGGGCAGCAGGGCGTCGTCGGGTATGAAGTTGGCACCCTTGGCAAACATCGGGCGACCGTTCACTACGAAGTAGAACGACTTGCCGTGTTCGTCGTCGTCCATAACCACATTGACTGAGCGCAGTCCTACCTCTCGTTCTTGTCGGGCTATCTCTGCTCCGTCTACCGTCACCGATGCCTTAAACCTGTATAACGAAGGCTCACCCCATCCGTTGGGCATCCATAGGTGCGGATTGTCAATACTTGCAGGCAGGCTGACCGTATTCTCTCCAGGGCGCAGTTCTATACGCTTGCTTATTTCTTTAGTGTCGTTGGCAGAGTAGTGATAGTCCACCTTGAGCAATGCCGTTACAGTACGTGAAGTGACATTGTTTATCTCCAGACGGTTGTCCACCTCAGCCCTGTTAGCCGACACCGACTTCTGGCATACGTAGTAGTCTTCAATCCTTGCCACGTCCGAAAACACAAGGCGCACGGGGCGCCATATCCCGCACGTAGCCAATCGTATGCCCCAATCCCATCCGTAGGAGTATGGAGCCTTGCGTGTGTAGACGCTGGTGCGCCATGGCGAATGGTCGTTGCTGGCAGGATATTCGAAGCCGTTGGTAGCCAGTTGCGGAAGCACCTCCTTCACCGTCGAGCGGAATCGTACAAGCAGATGGTTCACACCCTTGCGTAGCACGGGTTTCACCTGTATCTTGTGTCCTACAAACATATTGTCCGAGTGCAATATCAATGCACCGTTCAGATATACGTCGGCATACGTGTCGAGTCCGTCCATTTCCAGTACGGCAGCATCACGACTGAGCTGCTGTTCGTTTACGACAAACGATGTGCGATACATCCAGTCCTCGTTTTCCACCCATTGCACGGCTTTCTCGTTCATGCCGTAAAAGGGATTAGGTATTCTGTTGTGGTTCAGCAGGTCCTGATGTACGGTGCCTGGTACCTTGGCGTCGCTCCATAGCGTATCGCCCACCTGGCAGAAGGTCCAGTTGGTATGGAGAGTGCAAACCTGTGGTCTTTCATAGGCGCTTGCAGTCAGCGACACAATACATGTAGCCAAAGAGCATGCAAAGTCTTTTCCTGTCATATATACGGATTAGTATGATTTCTATTAAACAATATTTTGCTGTAACAGCCAAAGCAAAAGTACTGAAAAATTCCAGTATTGCGTATTGTTTCCGCAAAAAAACATGTAGAATGTTGAATTAGTAGCTTCTGGCGAAGCAGAGTTGTGAGTTTTGAGTTTTGAATTGGTCGCCGATTTTGAATTAGGATTTTTGAGTTTTGAATGTTGAATTGGTCGCCGATTTTGAATTAGGATTTTTGAGTTTTGAATGTTGAATTGGTCGCCTACGGCGATTGTGAATTATTCAATTGTGAATTCAAAAATCGTCAATTCTTAATCGCAGGCGAAGCCGAGAATAACTCAAAATTCAAAATTCAAAACTCCTAATTCCGAATGTAGTCCTTTTGGTGTCTAAAAGGAGTCGTTTTGGACTGTAAAAGGAGTCCTTTTGGTGATCAAAACGAATCGTTTTGAAAGGCAAAAGGACTCCTTCTGTTTAGGCATCGTTTAGGCATCGTTTTGGCTTCGTTCATCCTATGTTATGCCTCCGTTGTGCCTCAGATACATTTCCGTTGCTTCTTCGTTGATTCTGTTATTGTTCTTCGAATCCCGAACGAATCCCGAACGAATCCCGAACGAAGGATGAACGAAGGATGAACGAAGGATGAACGAAGACCGAACGAGAACCGAACGAGAACCGAACGAGGACCGAACGAGAACCGAACGAGAACCGAACGAGGACCGAACGAGAATAATAACGTTGTATAGTGCATTTAACCCTAATCGGTCATTTGTGCCTTGAAACGATCGTATCATGCCTTGATACGACGTTTGTTCATTGCTCAATCTTCCATTTGCTGTTGCCGTACCATTCTTTGACTTCGCTTTCAATGATTGGCGAGAAGGGCCAGTCGCGCGTATGCATAAACGTTCGTTTCTGAGCGTCCCAATACCAGTAATGAGTAGAGCCAAGACGATGGCCCAAGTAAAGTCGGCATTCCTTCTCATCGTCGGGATGAGCCTTAAGATAGGCTATGAGTTCAGCGGTTGTAATCCATTCTTTATTCATTGTCTTTATCCGTTTGTTGTAATGTGATAGCAAAGGTCGTAGATCAAATGCACATCTGCAAATCATTTAGATCACCTTAGATCTTGCAGTCGGATATTTATAACCTTTTAGATCTTGCCGTTCTGCTTTCATCAGTAGAGTCTCAATAGTCGTTTTAGTAGTCCTAATAGCTGTAGGATGTTGTGCAGCTTACACAAAATGTAGTGTAGGAGGGCATGGTGTCCTCGCCGTGCCCTGAGCAAGCAAAGGGATGACCAATAGGAACATACCAATTTTAGTATTCTATTATCTTACACTGAATACCTTTCAATTTTGCTTTATTTATAAGTTCGCCAGTTATTCTTCCTTGTCTATTCCAAAATGCAATAATAGCATCTGCTTCATTTATCATTTCGTCCAAGAAATCCAATGCTCCCCTTTCTTTATACTTACCCCAATTTGCTTTGTGTTGTTCTACATGGATGTTCTTTTCCTCGGCATATTCATTTATCAGTTCTTTTGTAAAAGTTGATGTTCCTGCTAGGATTATTACATTATGGGTTTTTATCTTTCCTGACAAATAGTAATCTATTTTTTTCCGAAAAGTACTCTTGTCATGAAAATCGCTACTTCCTGCAATAATCACTTTGTATTCTTCTTTCTCGTTCTTATGTATTGCAGGTGCTTCATAACAGCGGAATTCATCGTTTGTAAAAATCCTATTATTATCAATGCTAAAACTGCTACATTGCTCTGCATAATTAGTGTTTGGATATTTGGGCTTGCCGTATTTCTTGCTAAGTCTACAAATTGGGTATTCTTCATGTATTGTCGCATAGTAGAATTTGCAAATATTGCAACGTCGAATTCCCTTATTCCAGTATAGCCAATGTAAAACACTTATTATTTCATTGCTACTATAAAAGTTTCCTAATACATTAAGTTCAAACAAAGAATTTTTTCTTAAACGATAATTTGCGTCTGAGCAATCTATTTGTGTTAAATATCCTTCTGCTATACTCTGTGGATTGTAAATATACCTTGTTATTGGCACTATTCGTTGTTTTTGAAATATTCTCTTGAATGAAATAAACTCTACATTAGAAAATTTTACATCCCAAGATGGTACAATTTCTTTTAATATTCCATCTGAAAAGATTTTATCCAAATCAGTTTCGTCTTTTATTTTTATCTCGATGATTTTTAATCCAGAATTTCGTTTTTCCTCTTCACATGCATGAGATACACATATTTCAATTAATATTGGAGGGATATTTGGATTCTTGCTGCTTGATAAAAGTAGATCGGCAACAAAGCCGTTAATAGAAACCTCTTCCTTGCAGGTGTCATAGATTTCTTTCAAGTTAACTTCATGTGGCAGATTGTCTTCTTTACATCGTTCATGTCTAAGCGCACATGCAGAATTGTCGCAAGCAATAGTTACTGGGTAGGATATATTAAAATGTTCAGAATTATAAAATCGTTCTTTTATAATTCTCTTGCCTAACTTGTGCAAATAAGTCTCACCAGAACAGTCTATATATTCTTTATGATAGAAATGAGCACGGCGTTTCATACTGCCTATAGCTCTAGGAAGTAAAATATTGCCACAACCAATACACCTATATGTATGTAGGTGTCGACTTTCACTCGTTAAACTATTAATGTTTACGAGTTTTCCATTTTCATCTAATGAATATTGATATTTTACTTCTGCCATGGTATAAATTCTATTAGATAATTTATGACGTAAAGTTCTTGTGTGTTTATTGAACTTTACGTCATTCACAGGTCTTCTGGTATTGATTTCACTCCTTAAGTGTTCATAAGGGAAATAATGACTTGAACCGTGCTTATTTGTCATAGATAGCAATCACCGGAACCGTCTTTACCATATCCTGCTGGGTGGTATAACGATAAGTGCCAACCTGTTTAAAGCACTTTCCCTTTGGTAATGAAATCACTTGATCATCGTAATAAGAGTTCTCTTCTGAAACTTGAAACATTACAACCATACCATATTCTGGAGCATCTTTTTCTGGAATAATATTATCATAAGTAGCTAATGCACTACCATCTGGTAATACCTGTATAACCTTGAAAGATGTTGCCTTTATTTCTTGTTTGGGGCTGTCAAAAAGTTGCACAGCTTGATTTTTTGTTTCCCCTTCAGAAAAATTCATAACGGTATAAAAGCTAATAGCAAATACAATTACAACACCTGTGATAATTCCTGCAACATAGGTGAGAATAAATTTTGTTCGAGTACTCATCATTTTGGTATTTAAGTTTAATTATTGGTTTTGTTTTATATATAATACGCAAAGGTACATAAAATATAATTACCCATTGTCATTTATTGTGTAAACTTTATAAAATGCTATTTGCTCGTTGGATGGGACTTCGCCGTTCCAGTAGATGTTTGGCTTGTGCTGTGAAGACTGGAGACATTCACAACTTATAAATGTTGCAACCTCTGATATTTAATTAGTAACTTCGTAGTAATTATTATAATGTTTCTTTCTCCGTTTTTCAAATGAAAATGCTACCTTTGTAAGAAGCTAGTACAAAGATAGAACAAACTATTCTCTAATAAAGTAAGACAATGGGACAGAAGAAATATACACAAACCCAACAGGTGATAGACACCCTACGTAAGTATGGTGGATATGCTACGCTTGGAAATTTGTATCATTTGGTTGATACTAAATCATGGGCTACTAAGACACCTAATGAGTCTATAAGAAGAATTGTGCAGAAGTCGGATGAGATTTTCAGAATTCAGCCAGGTCTTTGGGCTTTGGAAGAATGCCGTGATGAGGTTATGCGCAAGTTTGACATTCAGCCCACAGAGCAAGAAAGTGTTGACAAGTTTAATCATAGTTATTATCAAGGGCTTATCATTGAGATTGGCAACATGAAGCATTATAGCACCTATGCTCCAGCTCAAGACCAGAATCATAAGTTTCTTGACAAGCCGTTGAAAGATATTTGTACAACGGTTCATATACCGGACTTTTCGTTTGACAGTATCAAGAATAGAGCAAGAACTGTAGATGTGATATGGTTTAATGAGCGCAATATGCCCGACAGTTTCTTTGAGGTAGAACACTCTACAGATATTCAGAATTCTGTGGCAAAATTCTGTGACTTGCAAGATTTCTCCAGTCGTTTTTTGATTGTTGCTCCCAAAAATCGTGAGGAACAATTCAATAAGGTAATGAGTAGAACGGCTTTTAAAGATATGCGAGAGCGCATAAAGTTTCACAATTACGAGAGTATTTTGCAGCAATATGAACTTATGTGTAAGTTGCAGAAGAATGATGGGTTTATCTGATTCGTAT
Source organism: Leyella stercorea (assembly GCF_021531655.1). Next base: position 27,963 of record NZ_JADYUF010000028.1, read on the forward strand.
GATCAATAATTAACACAGCCGTATATCGGTGGATGTTGCTATACGGCTGATGCGTAAACATTTGTAACTTATTGATAATGATCATTTTTGATCACAAAAGTCAAAGATTGATCTTTTCGGGTTCGCTTAAGTTTTTTGATATACTTTTGTGTCCGAATATGGAATATCAGAAACCGAAAACATATTATCAATCGAAGACAAATGACTTTGTTCTTGCTCATGGCGATTGCTTCAAACTCCTCAAAGAGTTTGACTTCAAGTTCGACATGATATTTGCCGACCCTCCTTATTTTCTCTCCAATGGAGGAATCTCGTTGCAGAATGGTAAGGTGGTGTGTGTGGACAAAGGCGATTGGGACAAGGGCAGGTCGCAAGAGGATATGATGGATTTCAATATGGAGTGGCTGCGACTGTGTCGTGACAAGTTGAAAGACAATGGTACGATTTGGATTAGCGGAACTTATCACAACATTTTCTCGGTGGCTAACTGTCTGACTACTCTTGGCTATAAGATTTTGAACGTGATAACGTGGCAGAAGACCAATCCTCCTGCCAATATATCGTGTCGCTTCTTCACGTATTCTACGGAATTTGTGATTTGGGCACGAAAGAAACAGAAGGTTGCCCATAAGTTCAACTATGGTCTGATGAAACAGCTGAACGATGGCAAGCAAATGACCGACGTGTGGCGTATGCCGGCTATAGGCACTTGGGAAAAGACGTGTGGCAAACATCCTACGCAAAAACCTTTGCGCCTTCTTGTTCGTATGATTCTTGCATCAACCAACCAAGGCGATTGGATTCTCGACCCTTTCAGCGGAAGCTCTACAACAGGCATTGCAGCCAACTTGTGTGGCAGACGGTTTGCAGGACTGGAGCAGGAAGAGAAGTTCTGCCGACTAAGCATGGCACGGCGAGAGGAAATAGAAAACCTGACAAGCTACGACCGGCTTGTCAAGCATATCGACGACTTGCAAGCTCTGCAGGATTGCAATGTGGTGAACGAGAATGACAGCGAGTGCATACAAATGCCATTTTAAGGACTGGGCATGCTGCAACGTAAGCTACGGCGGGGACGCCATAGCCACCTACAATTTTTGCGTTATGGCTTGCTTCTTGTCAAAATTGTTTCTATCTTTGCAAAATATTAATTATGCAAGAATGACTTTTATTTCAACTTTTATGCTGAAGGTTGAAAGTCCAACGAAGTTAAAGACAAGAAAATTATGGCATTGAAGTTATATCCTATAGGCATACAGACATTTGAGCGAATCCGTAAGGAAGACAAACTCTATATCGACAAGACGGAATATATTTATCGTATGGCCCATACCAGCGGTACTTATTTCTTCTTGGGACGACCACGCCGTTTTGGTAAGTCGCTCCTTGTCACTACGATGCAAAGCTACTTTGAGGGCAAGAAAGAACTCTTCAAAGGACTTGCCATCGAAAAGTTGGAAAAAGAATGGACGGAATATCCAGTGCTTCACTTCGATATGAGCGGTGGAAAGCACATGGATAAGGAGCAACTGGAAGAGTATCTGGATTATCGTCTGCAAGAAGAGGAAAAGAAATGGGGTGTCACGAAACCTGTCAAAGGGGCAAACAATCGTTTGATAGACCTCATCAATACTGCTTACGAGAAGAGTGGCAAGCAGGTGGTGGTGCTCATTGACGAATATGATGCGCCAATGCTGGATGTCGTGCATGAGAAGGAACAGTTGGATATGCTTCGCAATATGATGCGCAACTTTTATAGCCCGCTGAAGTATAGCGAGGCTAAGCTTCGTTTCGTCTTCCTCACAGGCATCACGAAGTTCTCGCAGGTTAGTATCTTCAGTGAGCTTAACAATATCATCAATATCTCAATGAGTGATGAGTATGCGGGAATTTGTGGCATTACCAAAGAGGAATTGCTGACACAGATGTCGGAAGATATAGACGAATTGGCAAAATCGCAAGAATTGACTCGGGAGGAAACGATTGCCGAATTGAAGGAAAACTATGACGGTTATCATTTCTCTGCCAAATCGCCTGATGTGTACAATCCATTCAGCTTGCTCAACTGTTTTTCGACAAGAGAGTTTGGAGCTTATTGGTTCTCCTCGGGAACGCCAACCTATTTAATCAAAATGATGCGTAAGTTCAAGGTCATGCCTACAAACATTAGCAAGATGTACGCCAAGTCTTCTGCCTTTGATGCTCCGACTGAGAACATGACTGCCATCACTCCTTTGCTGTATCAGAGCGGATACCTTACCATCAAGGGATATGATAAGTTTAGTAAGCTTTATACTCTCGACCTTCCAAACAAGGAAATCAAGGTCGGCTTGTTCGAGAGTCTCTTGCCTAACTATCTGGAAGGTATGTTTGCACAGAATGGTGATGTTGCCATCGCTCAGATGTCTGTGCTGATACGTCAGGACAATATGGATGGAGCCTTACAATTACTCCAGACTTTCCTCGGCACCGTGCCTTATTGCAATGTTACCAATTATGAGGGACATTACCAGCAGATGCTCTACATCATATTCTCGCTCCTTACGGGATACGTGGTGGATGTGGAGGTTCATACGCCAAAAGGAAGGTTGGATATCGTGATGCTGACACACACTCGCCTCTACATCATCGAACTGAAGTTGAACAAGAACGCTCAGGCCGCATTGCAGCAAATCAACCTCAAGAACTATGCTCAGCGTTTCGCCCTGTGTGGCAAGCCAGTCTCCAAGGTTGGTATCAACTTCGACTCTACCACTGGAAATATCGAAGATTGGGTGATTGAAGAGTAGGAATATTGTACACGAAAAGCCCTCTTGTCTTTCAGCATGCTGAAGGCAAGAGGGCTATATTTATTTGGTTGGTTTTGTCGAAATGTCGTTGCTAAGCGGTCGGCGGCTTAGAAGGGCAGATCGTCTTCTGAACTCTGCTCGGCTGCGGGTGCTGCAGACTGTACGGGAGCAGCAGGCTGTGCCGGAGCTGCGGGCTGTGCAGGAGCCGGGCCGAAAGCTGCGCCTGGAACTACACCAGGCTGCATGCCTACTGATGCGGGATCAACCTGACGCACGTCGAAAGCGCGGATGCTGTTAAACCAGCGTCCGTTGTACTCGTGAGCGTCGATGTCGAACGATACGTTCACTTCCTGGCCCAACTGTATGTTGAAACGGCTGATGCGGTCGGCACCGAATACGCTGAACACCATCTTGCGCGGATAAGCGTCGTGAGTCTCGATGACGTAATCCTGCGCCTTCCATTCACCACGTGCTGAAACACCGCTTTTCGGTTCCATTACGGCGATAACTTTTCCTTGAATCTCCATTTGTCTTTGATTGTATTTAATGTGTTATAATTGCGTAGTATATATTTTATCGGAGTGCGAAATTAATAAAATTGTTCAAGATAGAAAAACTTTTGTTGTAGTTTTTGTTTTTGGTGTTGCTTTTTAAGCATTTTTCATTACCTTTGTACCCAAAACAATAATATAAAAACATACGAACAATGCAATTCACATTATCAAGCGGAACGCTAAATGCGCGACTTCAGACCCTCGTTAGGGTTATCGGTGGCAAGAACGCCATAAGTATATTGGACTGTTTCCTTTTCGAGGTTGCCAACAACACCCTCACCGTCACAGCAAGTGACGCGGAGAATGTGATGCAGGCCACTATAGAACTCGACGAGTGCACAGGCGAGGGACGCTTCGCCCTGCCTAATCATACTATACTCAATGCTGTGAAGGAGCTGCCCGAGCAGCCGCTTCAGATGACTATCGACGACCAGAGTCTGTCGGTGGTTGTCGACTACCAGAACGGTTCGTTTGGTCTGGCTGCCCTGGCTGCCGATGACTACCCGGAGATGCCAGCCATGAGCGACGACGCTACTGTGCTCACGCTCAGCCAGCAGCTCTTGGCTGAAAACATCTCACGCTCGCTGTTTGCTACTGCTCAGGACGAGATTCGTCCGGTGATGGGCGGTATTCTGTTCGACCTCAAGGCCGACGGACTTACCGTTGTGGCTACCGACGGACACAAGCTGGTGCGCAACCGCATACTCGATGTTGTGGCTGAGGAAGAGCCTACATCGTTCATCCTGCCGCAGAAGCCGGCGCAGTTGCTGAAGGGTGTACTTGCCAAGGGAGAGGGCGATGTTGTGGTGCGCTTTGCTGCCAACAGCTGCGAGTTCAAGTATGACGGAGGCGAGTTCCGCTGCCGTCTGATCGAGGGTCGCTATCCCAACTACAACTCGGTGATTCCTACCAACAACACCAACTGTCTGACTGCCGACCGCAAGACCATGCTCGGTGCCTTGAAGCGCGTATTGCCGTTCTCAAGTGAGAGCAGCCGTCTGGTTCGCTTCCACCTTGAGAAGGGGCTGCTGCGTCTGCAGGCTTCTGACATCGACTTCGCCACAAGTGCCAAGGAGAGTATTGCATGCGAATATAATGGCTCTACTATGGACATCGGCTTCAAGGGCGACTCGGTATGCGAGATTCTCAACAATCTTAATAGCGACGAGGTGACCGTGCAGCTTGCCGACCCAAGCCGCGCAGGAGTGTTTGTACCGGTAGAGCAGCCTGAGAATCAGGAAATCCTGATGCTCATGATGCCAATGTTGCTGAACGACTAAATAGAATTAGGAGTTAGGAATGTTGAATGTTGAATTAGTGCGCTTCGCGCATTAGGAATTTTAGAATTCCGAATTGAGAGTTGTCAATCAAATCAACATTGAACAACTCAAAATCGGCAAAGCCGACTAATTCAACATTCCTAATTCAAAACTCAAAATTCAAAATTAATACAGCGGCTCTGCCGTTTATATTATATAATGAAACTAAATCTTACACGACCTCTTGTTGTCTTCGACCTTGAGACAACAGGACTTGACCTCGTGCGCGACCGCATAATCCAGCTTTCTTACATTAAGGTTATGCCCGACGGCGAGGAACGACGCGAGAACCTGCTCGTAAATCCAGGTAAGGCCATTCCGCAGGAAGTAACTGAGCTGACCGGCATCAGCAATGATGACGTGAAGGATGCTCCTACATTCAAGGAGATTGCTCAGAAACTGAATGAGAAAATGAAAGACTGCGACTTCGCAGGATATAACTCCAATCACTTCGACATTCCGATGCTCGCCGAGGAATTTCTGCGTGCCGGCATCGACTTCGACTTCTCGAAGTGCCGACTCATCGACGCTCAGACTATATTCCATAAAATGGAACGCCGCAATCTGGCTGCCGCATACAAATTCTTCTGCGGACGCAAGATGGAGGACGACTTCACCGCTCACCGTGCCGACGAGGATACTGAGGCTACCTACCGTGTGCTCATGGCTGAACTCGACATGTATGCTCCTGATGTACAGGATGAACCCGACCGTGTGCTGGAGAACGACATGGACTTCCTGGCTGAATTTTCAAAGCAGAACGACAATGTGGACTTTGCCGGTCGCATAGTATGGAAACCGTTGCTCGGTGCCGATGGCAAGCCATTGCTCGACAAGGACGGCAAGGAACGCAAGTTTGAGGCTTTCAACTTCGGCAAGTATAAGGGACGTTCGGTGGCTGACGTGCTGCGTGCCGACCCTGGCTACTATAGCTGGATGATGACAGGCGACTTCACATTCAACACCAAGCAGGTGCTGACACGTATCCGCCTGAAGGGATTTAATAAATGAATTAGGAATTTTGAGTTTTGAATTTTGAATTAGTCGCGGCTTAGCCTGCGATTATGAATTTTTGAGTTATGAATTTTCAATTCAAAAATGAACAACTCAAAATCGGCAAGGCCGACCAATTCAAAACTCAAAATTCAAAACTCAAAAATCAAAACTATGCTAAAAGGCAAGAAAATAGTATTGGGCATAACAGGCTCTATAGCCGCCTATAAGTCGTGTCTGCTGATACGCGAATTCGTAAAGCAGGGAGCTGAGGTGCAGGTGGTGATAACACCTGCCGGTAAGGAGTTTATCACTCCCATTACGCTGTCGGCTCTGACACACAAGCCCGTGGTGAGCGAGTTCTTCTCGCAACGCGACGGCACGTGGAACTCGCATGTCGACCTCGGATTGTGGGCTGATGCAATGGTGATAGCTCCGTGTACTGCCAGCACTATGGGCAAGATGGCGCACGGTGTGGCTGACAATATGCTCATCACTACATATCTGTCGATGAAGGCTCCGGTGTTCATAGCTCCAGCCATGGACCTCGACATGTATCGACACCCGTCTACACAGGCCAATATGCAGACTCTGCTGTCGTACGGCAACCATATCATCGAGCCGGCTGACGGTTTTCTGGCAAGCGGACTGGAGGGTAAGGGACGTATGGAGGAGCCGGCTGTGATAGCACGCCGCATATCCGAATACTTCGACCGTCAGGACTGCAACTCGCCATTGGTGGGCAAGAAGGTGATGATAACCGCCGGCCCTACATACGAACGTATTGACCCAGTGCGCTTCATAGGCAACTACTCGAGCGGCAAGATGGGTTTTGCCATTGCCGAGGAGTGTCGACGACGCGGTGCCGACGTGACGATAGTATGCGGACCTGTTAGCCTGAAGTGCGATGACGGCATACGGCGTTTGGATGTGGAGAGCTGTGAGGAGATGTATCAGGCTGCTACACACGAGTTTGCCAATGCCGACGTGGCTGTGCTGGCTGCTGCCGTTGCCGACTTCAAGCCTGCTGATATAGCCGACCGTAAGATAAAGCGCGAGAAGGACGACCTTGTGATGCGTCTGTGTCCTACGCACGACATTGCTGCGGCTCTGGGACAGGCAAAGACCGAGCGCCAGACCATCGTGGCTTTTGCGCTTGAGACCAACGACGAGGAGGCAAACGCACAGCGCAAGCTCGAAAAGAAGAATGCCGACTTTATCGTGCTCAATAGTCTGCGCAACGAAGGTACGTGTTTCCGCACCGACGACAATCAGATAGAGATAATCAGTCGTACGGACAAGAAGCAGTATCCCAAGTGCTCGAAGGCTGAAACGGCTAAATATATTGTGGACGAGATTGAGACCACAGTAAGCCGCAAATAGTCATAACTATACATTATATATATAATATGTCAATTCGATTGCTAACATCGTTTGTCGCCGCCGTGTTGGGTGGGGTAGGGTGTGCCGACGTGCATGCTCAGGAACTCGATGCACGCATCAGCATCAACCACTCACAGGTGCAGGGTACTGACGCAAGCGTGTTCGACGATCTCGAACAGAATCTGACGCGGTTTGTCAACGAGCGCCAGTGGACCAGTATGCAGTTCTACAAGAACGAGCGCATACAATGCAGCTTCAACATAACGGTGACAAAATACGACAAGGCATCGAATGTGTTCACATGCAAGGCTGTGGTGCAAGCCAACCGACCCGTGTACAATGCCTCGTACACCACGACGCTGTACAGCAATACCGACAACGACTTCAACTTCGAGTATGCGCAGTTCGACCAGATACAGTTTAACGAGGAGCAGGTGGACAACCAGCTCACGGCGCTCATGGCTTATTATGCCTATCTGATTATCGGACTCGACCTCGACTCGTTTGCTCCGATGGGAGGTGAGGATGTGTTGCAGCGGTGCATGAATCTGACCAACAATGCTCAGAACCTCAACTATCCGGGATGGAAGGCTTTTGACAGCAGCCGTAACCGATTCGCCATAATCAACGACTACCTGGACGGAGCGATGAAGCCATTCCGACAGTTGCAGTACGACTATTATCGCAACGGACTCGACGTGATGGCGACCAACGCCGACCGCGGACGTGCAGCCATAACGACGGCGCTGGAGGAAGACCTTAAGAAGGCACATGCCGACCGCCCATTGAGTCTGCTACCGCAGATATGGACCGACTACAAGCGCGACGAACTTGCCAACATATATCGAGGCAAGGGTACGCAGAAGGAGAAACAGAGTGTTTATGACATATTGTTTGGTATCAATGCCAGCCAAAACACGGCTTGGGAAAAGATAAAGGAATAGACTATGCTGAAAAAACTTGACATAAGAAACTTTACGCTTATAGACCATCTGGAGATGCTCTTCTATCCCGGATTCTCCGTTATCACGGGCGAGACGGGAGCTGGCAAGAGTATCATCATCGGGGCTATCGGACTGTTGCTGGGCAATAGGGCTGACACCAAGATGGTGAAGCGTGGGCGCGACAAGTGTATCGTCGAGGCAACGTTCGACCTTAGTGTGTATCACTCGGACGTGCTGAAGGACTTCTTCGAGCGCAACGATCTCGACTATGAGCCTGAGGAATGTCTGCTTAGACGCGAGGTGAACGCCAACGGCAAGAGCCGGGCTTTCATCAACGACACGCCGGTGACGCTGGCGCTGATACGCGAACTGGGCGAACAGCTCATCGACATACACAGCCAGCACCAGAATCTGCTGCTTAATCGCGAGGACTTCCAGCTGAATGTGGTGGACATCATCGCCCACGACAAGAAGCAATTGGCCGACTACCAGGTGTCGTACGGCAAGTATCGCAAGGCGCAGGACGAACTGGCACGTGTGAAGGAAGAGATTGAGCGCAATCGTGAGAACGAGGACTTCCTGCGTTTTCAGCAGAAGGAACTCGCCGACGCCAATCTTGTAGACGGCGAACAGGAGATGCTCGAACAGACGGCTGAGATGATGAGTCATGCCGAGGACATAAAGCGTGTGCTGCACGAGGCCGACCAGTGTCTGGCTGGCGAGGATATGAGCATTGTGAACGAGGTGCGCCAGCGTGCGTCGCAGTTGCGAAGCATAGCCGACATCTATCACGAAGCGCAGGAAATGGCCGAACGACTGGACAACTGCTATGTTGAGCTGAAGGACATTTCGCAGGAGATAGCATCGCATATAGACGATGTGGAATTCGACCCCGTAAAGTATAACGAAACTACCGAACGCCTCGATACTATCTACTCGCTACAGCAGAAGTATCATGTGGCTACTGTTGAGGAGCTTATTGCCAAGAAGGCTGAACTCGACGCACAGCTCGGCAATATCGATAATAGCGACGAGCGATTGGAGGAGTGCAAGCAACGTGTTGAGGCGCTGAAGACTGAGTGCACGCAGAAGGCTGCTGTGCTGAGCGAGGTGCGCCGCAAGGCTGCCGTAGAGGTAGAAGGCGAACTTGCCAAACTGTTGGCTCCGCTGGGCATACCCAATGTCAGGTTTAAGGTGCAGATTACTACCGGCGAACTTGCCCAAAAGGGTGTAGACAAGGTGATGTTCCTATTCAGTGCCAACAAGAGCACCGACATGCTGCCCGTATCGCAGGTGGCTTCAGGTGGTGAGATTGCACGTGTGATGCTGTCGCTCAAGGCCATGATAAGCAAGGCGATAGGATTGCCTACTATCATATTCGACGAGATAGACACTGGTGTGAGCGGACGTGTGGCTGAACAGATGGCGCATATCATGCGTGGCATGGGCGACGTTAACCGACAGGTTATCTGCATCACCCACCTGCCGCAGATTGCTGCTTACGGCTCTACCCACTATAAGGTGGCTAAGCACGAGGCTGAGAGTGGCACGGTGAGCACGATGACACAACTCACGCCCGACCAGCGCATAACGGAGATAGCCCAAATGCTTAGCGGTAGCGATGTGACACAGGCGGCTATAGACAACGCCAAGTCGCTATTAATGAAAGAAAAGAAATAAAAGTATATAGAATATTTATTATGAATCGATTTTTTGTTACTGTCTTTGCAGCTTTTGCTATGGCGGTGGCATCGTTTGCCCAGCCGTCAGCTGTCAAGAATGCTGCAAAGTCAACGTTCCGTCTGGTATGCTATGACGCGAACGGCAACCGCAATGCCGAGACTTACGGTGTGTTCACATCGGCCGACGGCGAGGCTGTTGCACCATGGTCGGCACTGTCGACGGCAGCTCGTGCCGAGGTGGTCGACTTCAATGGCAAGACATATAATGTACGCACACTGGTTGGCGTAAACGAATTGTATGACGTGTGCCGTTTTCGTGTAGATGCTTCAAAGACTCAGCCGGCTGCAATGGCTACTGCAACGGTGCCTGCCAACTCAAAGGTGTGGCTCGTCAACTTTGCCGACAAGAAGGTAAAGACCGACGAGTATTCGGTGGAGCGCAGCGAGAAGTTTATGGACAAGTATGCCTACTACATCTTTGCTTATAACGACAAAAGCGGTGTGGCTGGCAGTCCGTTTGTCAATGCCAACGGTCAGGTGATAGGACTGTTGCAGCAGTCGGAGACCAACATCGAGACTCATGCCGTAGACCCGCGTTTTGCAACGACACTGGCATTCAATTCTTTGGATGTGACTCGTCCCGATTACAACAAGACAGCTATACGCATGCAGTTGCCCGACGACAGCAAGCAGGCGCTGCTGATGATTATGCTCACTTCGGAGCGTCAGGATTCAGCCAAGTATGTGGGCTATATCGCCGACTATATTGCTAAGTTCCCGCAGCAGGTGGACGGATATACTACGAGTGCTTTGCGCAAGAGCAGTAATGGCGACTTTGCCGGTGCCGATGCCGACATGAAGCAGGCGTTGAAGCATGCTACAAACAAGGCTGAGGCTCATGCCGAATATTCGCGCGTGATGTATCAGAAGCTTATCTACAGCAACGACTCGCTGTATAAGGAGTGGACTCTGGACAAGGCTCTCGGCGAGGCTGAGGAGGCTTATAAGATTGACCCGCAGCTGGCTTATCGCCACAGCGCTGCCCAGATACTCTTCTCGAAGCGTGAGTATGACAAGGCTTACGAAATATTCGACCAACTGTCGAAGACTTCGTTTGCTAATAGCGAGGTGTTCTACGAGGCTGCCCAGTGTAAGGCGCAGCTTGGTGCCAAGAACGAGGAACTGATAGTGTTGCTTGACAGTGCTGTGGCACGATGCACCAAGCCATATACATCGGTGGCTGCTCCGTATGTGCTTGCACGCGGACAGATGTACGATGCCATGAAGGACTATCGTCGCGCCTTGGCCGACTACAACGACTACGATACTATAATGTATGGTCGTGCCAATGCCGATTTCTACTTCACACGCTACAAGTGTGAGGTCAATATGCGTCAGTATCAGGTGGCTCTCAACGACATCGCACACGCCGCTTATGTGTGTGAGCCGCAGATGCGCCCCATCTATCTGGCTGAGATGGCTTCGCTACAGCTTCGTGTAAACATGCTTGACAATGCAGTGAAGACTGCCGACCTCTGCTTGCAGCTGGATGCCGACAACACCGACGCCCTACTTATCAAGGGTTTAGCCCTCGTAGGACTGAAGAAGAAACCTGAGGCTATGGAGTGCCTGCAACGAGTCAAAACTCTGGGAGACCAGCGTGCCGATGAGTATATAAAGAAATACAAATAAAAAAAGCGCTTGAACACTAAATGTTGTGTTCAAGCGCTTTTTAATATTGTTATAATCTAAATGTATTCAAATTTTGAAAATTCAACATCGGCGTTAGCCGACCAATTCAAAACTCAAAATTCAAAATTAATAATTGTCGTCGTCGTCGGTAACGTCCTCAGCCTCAAGATTGAGGTCTTCGGGGTCAGTATCGAATGTGGTGCGATAACTCTCCTCTGTGAGCTTGTCCTCATCGAATGTATCGTCGTCATCCTCATCGTCGTACTTGTCCGCTGGCAAGTCGAGATCTTCTTCGTCTTCTTCGTCTTCGTTGTCGTAGCTCTTGCTCTTCTTGGTACTCTCGCTTTCGAGGCTTGCAACCGGCTTCTCCATTTCAGGTTTCTCCTTAGCGAAGATGGCCTCAACCCATGCGCCCTTGGCTATCTCGAGCACCTCAAAGCCGTCGTTCACCTTCTTCTCGTACATTCCGCCCGGCTTGTGCAGACGATCCTTAGGCAGTGTAGTGGTGCTGATGTCGAATCCGCTCTCGATGATGTCCTGAATGCTCTGAGAGAGAGAGTCCCATCCACCGCCAAAGTTGCGGTCGAGCACTTCGATGAGCTTAGCAGCCGAGATGTGACGTATGTTCTCGTATGTAAGGTCAGTGACGCGCATAATCTGACGCTTCTTGATACCCCACTTGCTGTTGTCGCCTTCGTCAGCACCCAGCGAACCAATCTTGAAGCCGCGAGCTTCGTATTTCTTGATTACTTCAGGGCGGTCAATCTTTATCTCTTCTATCTCGAAAGCGCTTTTGATAACATCAAAGTAGTGTCTCTTGTTGTCCTTGAAATCAGATTCCTTTCTGGCCGATTCCCACATACGTAAGATGTCATTCTCCTGCAATTCCCATACATTACTCTTTGTTAGAGTCTTGAGTGTCAAAGCTTTCTGTTGTTTCATATATTATTAATTTGTTTTCGTTTTTTGTTTTGTTTAGTCTATCTTGCTCATCTGCGCTATCTCCGATGGAAAAACGTGCTGCAAAAGTATATACTTTACTCCTAATTCACAAGTTTTTATCGAAAAATATAATAGGTCGAAGCTATAAAAAATCATGAGTTAAGTTTTTTGAATACAAGTGTTGCGTATATCATTTATATTTAATAATTTTGTCAAGATTTATGAGTGAACCTTTAGCTGAGAGAATGAGACCTCGCACTCTTGACGATTATGTCGGGCAGAAACATTTGGTGGGCGAGGGGGCCGTCTTGCGCAAGATGATTGACGCAGGGCGCATATCGTCGTTTATATTGTGGGGACCTCCGGGTGTGGGCAAGACCACGTTGGCGCAGATTATAGCCAACAAACTTGAGACTCCATTCTACACACTGAGTGCCGTAACGTCGGGTGTGAAGGATGTGCGCGAAGTGATAGAGCGTGCAAAGAGCGGACGTTTCTTCAGTTCGGCATCGCCAATACTGTTTATCGATGAGATTCACCGCTTCTCGAAGTCGCAACAGGACTCGTTGCTCGGTGCCGTAGAGCGAGGTGTGGTGACGCTGATAGGTGCCACAACAGAGAATCCATCGTTTGAGGTGATACGCCCATTGCTGTCGCGCTGTCAGCTGTATGTGCTCAAGTCGCTCGACAAGGACGACCTGCTCGAACTGCTTCAGCGTGCCATTACTACCGATACCGAACTATCCAAGCGCCACATCGAACTGAAGCAGACAGACGCCATGCTGCGCTATAGCGGTGGCGACGCGCGCAAGTTGCTCAACATCCTCGAACTTGTGGTTGAGGCCGACAGCAACGACCATGTTGTCATCACCGATGACATCGTGGCAAGTCGTCTGCAACAGAATCCACTGGCTTATGACAAGGGGGGCGATATGCACTACGATATCATCTCGGCATTCATCAAGAGCATTCGTGGCAGCGACCCCGATGCCGCCCTCTACTGGATGGCACGAATGATAGAGGCTGGCGAAGACCCGCAGTTCATAGCCCGTCGTGTGGTGATATCTGCTGCCGAAGACGTAGGACTTGCCAATCCAAACGCCCTGCTGCTTGCCAATGCCGCCTTTGATGCCGTAATGAAGATAGGTTGGCCCGAGGGACGCATTCCGCTGGCTGAGGCTGTGGTATATCTCGCCACAAGCCCCAAGAGCAATTCGGCATACAAAGCTATCAACGATGCCCTGTCGCTGGTGAAGCAGACCGGCAATCAGCCAGTGCCGCTGCATCTGCGCAATGCTCCCACACAACTCATGCAAAGCCTGGGTTATCACGACGGATATAAATACTCGCACGACTATCCAGGCAATTTCACACCCCAACAATACCTCCCCGACGCTTTGGTTGACAAACGCCTATGGCATGCCCAACACTCGCCAGTAGAGGAAAAATCATATCAACAGATGTTGCGCCTTTGGGGCGATAGATTTAAAGATAAAGATTGAAAAAATGAAAATAGTAGTATTAGACGGAAAAGGTGTTAATCCTGGCGATATGTCGTGGAGCGGCATAGAGCAGTTTGGCGACCTTAACGTATATGAGCGCACTGCGCCCGATGAAGTTTTGAGTCATGTTGGCGATGCCGAGATTGCGCTCACCAACAAGACTGTATTCAGTGCCGACACCATTGCACGCCTCACCAATACTAAATATATAGGTGTGCTGGCTACAGGATATAATGTGGTAGACCTTGAGGCGGCTTCACGCCACGGCATCGTAGTGACAAACATTCCTGCCTATAGCACCGACAGCGTGGCGCAACATACATTTGCACACATTCTCAACGTAACCAATCAGGTTGACCATTACGCACGTGCTTCGCGCGACGGAGAGTGGAGCCGTTGCCCCGACTTCTGCTATTGGGACAGTCCGCTGGTAGAGTTGGCTGGCAAGAATATTGGTATTGTAGGATTGGGACATATCGGTATGAAGGTGGCTGCTATAGCTCTCTGCTTCGGCATGAACGTGTATGCATATACAAGCAAGAGTCCCGACCAGTTGCCTCAGGGCATAAAGAAGGCAACGATGGAAGGACTGCTGAGCATAAGCGACATCATCACCCTCCACTGTCCGCTAAATGAAGAAACCAACCGACTCATCTGCGCCGACACTATACAGTATATGCGCGATGGCGTGATAATAGTGAACACAGGTCGTGGACCTCTTGTCGACGAGAGCGATATGGCGGCAGCACTTAATGCTGGCAAGGTAGGAGCCTACTGTGCCGACGTGATGTGCTCAGAGCCTCCCTCTGGCGACAATCCGCTGTTTCGTGAGCCACACGCCTACATCACACCGCATGTGGCATGGGCATCGGTAGAGGCACGCACCAGACTTATGAGTATTGCCGAGAACAATATCAAGGCTTTTCTTAATGGAACACCACAAAATGTAGTGAACAAAATATGATGCCTAACGAAGAACTTTACGGCCCTTTGCTCAATGTGATAGAGTTTTTGGGAACATTTGCCTTTGCCATTTCGGGTATACGCCATGCAGCAGCTAAGCGTTTTGACTGGTTTGGAGGATTTGTATGTGGCGTTGCCGTGGCCATTGGTGGCGGTACGCTGCGTGATATGATGCTGGGAGTGACGCCTTTCTGGATGACATCTTCCATATACCTCATCTGTACGTTTATGGCACAGCTGTTTGTCATCGTCTTTGCCCGGTCGCTAAAGCGATTGGACAATACATGGTTTTTCTTTGACACATTAGGTCTGGCTCTCTTCACGGTAGCCGGTCTGCAGAAGACGCTTGATTGCGGTTATGCGTTCTGGGTGGCGATAATAATGGGAACCATAACTGGATCGGCAGGCGGTGTAATACGTGACGTGTTGCTCAATAATGTGCCCGTTATCTTCCAGAAGGAAATATACGCCATGGCGAGCGTCACAGGAGGTTTAGCCTATTGGGGACTCGTGGAGTGTGGTTGTGACATGACAGTTTCGGTCATCATCGCATTCTTCCTCATCGTGGCAATACGCATCCTCGCTGTGAAATATCATATCTCGCTGCCTGTGTTAAAGGGCGAAGAATAATATATTCGCCCCTAACTATAGTACTATTTATAGTTAAAAGATACCTCTATAGCAATTTTTTTGCATAAAAGTCGAGTCTGTTTTGGTGGATTAGAAAAAAAACATTACCTTTGCACTCGATTTGTAGGTTCCGTAGCTCAGTTGGATTAGAGCAACAGCCTTCTAAGCTGTGGGTCTTGGGTTCGAACCCCAACGGAATCACCAATCACACATTTTGCATTACATCTGATAATACCGATAACAGCTTCTCAATCAAGCCGTTATCGGTATTTTGCTTCGTGTAAGTTGCTGACTATAAGCGTATTATATACGTGTACGTGTTTATAAAACGTTTTACGTCGCAGCGTTCGAGTACACCTGCATATATCGGCTTTCTGCGCGTTTCGGACGCAATTTTGACGTATTTATATTACCAAAGTATTACCAAATACCAAAAATTGTATTACCAAATGCGTGATTCTATTCCCGATACATTATGAACAATTTCCTGACTTCATTATCGTGTCACCCAAAAATTTTTGTCAAAGAGTTTAGCTATTTTCTGATGCCTTGCCATCAGCATGGTTTGGGTGTAAACCTCCTTGTTCAGAGGTAGCTTAATTTGTATGGTTGTTATTGTCTTTGCCAATGCAAGCACCTTGTCTACGCTCATCTTAATCTCTGAGACTTTCAGCATACGCTCCAGTTCCTTGTATACTTTCAAAGCCACAAAGCAGATACATATATGAGCCTCGATGCGTTTGCGTGTAAAGTGAAACATGGGGCGTATCTCTATCTTTGATTTGGCTATACGGAAAGCCCGTTCTACGTGCCAAAGGTTGTGATATGCTGTGTATACATCCTGTATTGGTATATCCGTATTGGTGAGATATCCTTTTAGATCGTCCCATTTGGAGTCATCAGCTACACGATCATAATTGATGGCGACTTTCACCTCACCATCCATGGATAAAAACTTATTGTAACCTCTTTTGTTGATGTTGCCTTTAGTGAGCGCACCAAGCTTGTAAGCCTTTTCCAATCTGCGTATTCCCTTTTCTCGGTTATAGGCATCTTTCTTTTGCTTCTTTGACAAGATATTCGACCTCATCTTCATTATATGCAACACCAATTGTGACAAGTTCCTTCATATTGCCACCGATTTTCTCAACAACAATAACTCCGATATTTCCAGAACGATGTCTTTTCTTTCTGATAAACATAGTTAAAAAACCTTTTGCGTCACCCAAAATTAGGTGACGCAAAGATACAAAATATTGTTTATCAATCAGTTATAAAATAAGTGTTTTTTGAGTGACGAAGTCAGGAGCTCTATCTTTCCACCTTGAATATGGCGGCACTTATGCCAGAAGCTTTAATCACATCAGTCTTTTTTCCTGATTTATACACAACCTTTCCTGTGGAAAGAACAGAAACTGCCTTACCACCAACGGAGCTGATATTGAGAGAGGCTGCCTTGGCACCAGGATTCACGACAACAACATACTTCTCCTCACCCAAAGTGCGCTCATATACCATCGGATATTCCTGCCCCTTCTGGTTCAGGAGCTTCCAATCACCCTCATTGTCAAGAGCCTTTGCAGAATGACGCAAAGCGGTCAACTTACGGGTATATGACAACAGAGAATTCTGATCTCCCTGCTGAGCTTCAACGGTCAACTTTCCGTTTTCCGTATCTACAGGAAAGTAAAGCTTATCGGGTGCACTCGTAGAGAAGCCGGCATTCTTGCCCTTGGTCCACTGCATCGGAGTACGGGTACCCGAACGCTCATTGCTACCCTCCTTGTTAGGGAGATTCATCTGATACTTCATACCAATCTCATCACCATAATAGATAAACGGAATACCAGGCATGGTGAGGAAGAAGGTCATCGCCACCTTCAACTGGTCTGGCGTGTTGCGGGTACCGATGTTAGGGCGCTGGTAATCGTGGTTGGCAGATGGAACAGCGATGTAGCCGAGATTCTTGGTGGCATTGAATGCCTTGGTATAGTTCTCGCTAAACTCCTTGAGCGAACCCTTGCCCTGCTTGTCGAAATAGCAGTTCTGGTAACTCTGCTCCCACTTGCCCCATGGAGTCTTGCGGTCGAAGAACAGAGAGGCATAGCCCTTGAGACCGAAATGGATGTAGAAATCGATGTTGAAGCCGGCAGGAATGGCTTGCTGCGGATTAGCCCACTCAGAAATCAAGACGGTCTCTGGATAATACTTATCCTTCCAGGCACGCATCTCATTCCAAAGCTTGGAAACCTCCTTCTTGTCAGGGTCGTTCTTGACAAGCGATGACGCCATATCTACACGGAAGCCATCCACACCCTTATCAAACCAGAAAGCCATGATGTTACGTATTTCCCTGCGGACAGCCTGTGGTCCTGGAGCATCTACGCCCTGCTCCCAAGGATGATTTGGATCTGGATGAGCAAAACCATAGTTCAAGGCAGGCTGGCACTCGAAGAAATTCTTCTCATAATACTTGGCACGAGGAGCATTAGCCTCCACATATCTGCCTCGGGTACTAGACTCCGGACTTGCCTCCTGATGACGGGCTTCTATTTCTTTCTTCTCACTCTCAGGGATATCATTCATCCAGATATAATAGTCGCTGTAACGCTGGTTAGGATCTTTCGCGGAAGACTCCTTAAACCAGGCACACTTGGTACTGGAATGTCCTGCCACCAGGTCGAGACAAACTTTCATGCCACGCTTATGGGCCTCATTGACCAATGTAACCAAATCGGTATTGGTACCGAATCGAGGATCCACCTTGTAGAAATCGATGACATCATAGCCACCATCAAACCATCCCGACTCAAAGATCGGATTGAGCCAGAGGGCGTTCACCCCCAGAGACTTGATGTAATCCAACTTGGAAGTGATACCCGGCAGATCGCCAATACCGTTGCCATCAGTATCCATATAGGAAGATGGATAAATCTGATAGAAAAGTGCATCACTCAACCAAGCCGGTCCCTTCTTCTGTTCTGCCTGAGCAGAAAGTGTGGTTGCCGCCAAGGCAACAACCAACAACATTTTATTCATTCTTTTCATGAGCATTATTATTAATTCAAGAAAAACTTTCATAACAACTTAAAATCCTGCATTTTATTGTGCAAGTTGGCATTTTTGCGATTGCAAATTTAATAGTTTTTTCAAGATTTCCTAACCTTATTAATAAAATAGTGGAACAAAAACGACAAAAAACGCAATAACTACCTCATTATCAAACAATTTTCTTCTTTAACAGAAAAAAATCCACATTTTCACCCTTCATCCTATGTGGGCCATTGCTCATATCATTCCTTACATATTATATTAAGTATGGGAATGGTTAGTAATAAGTAGGAAAAGATTGATTCATAAAATAATAAATCCCGGTAGGAGATAGCATGCAGCTATTCTCTTGCCGGGATTTTTAGTAATGTAGCTTAGCCCCTTGAATTTCCCATTTTCCTGGAGAGAAACTTAAAGCCCTTATTCCTCCCCATTCAGGCATTCGCCCGTCTCATAACTCTTCGTCATATCCTTTAAGATACCAATCATCTCCTGCCTCAAGCTCTCAGGCTTCAGTACGATGATATTTCTGCCATGCCACAACAGTTCCTGAAGGAAATCACGGCTGGGCCGAACGGTGAGGGTATATTCCCGATACATTCCATCTTCCGACTCCTTTACTTTCTGCTGGCTCTCGTGCAGCGGAACCTCCTCGATGTAGTTGTATTCCGGATAGAAGGCACGGATGCGGATTTTCTCCACGGGCACTTCTTCCATCCGATAGATGCCAAAGCAATCTTCATAATAATTCTCTGGAGTCAGGAACTTCTTCATCTTTGCCGGCAACGGATGCTTCTCGCAAATAAGCTTCAGAAAACTGATGCGGTCGAAAGGAAGAACCCGAATGAGCTTCCTCCCATCCTGTTCAGCACTTGAATTTTTAACTCCCACAACGTACCACCGTTGTTTGAAATATCTCACGAAAGCCGGTTGCAGAATAATATCACTCTCTGCTCCAAATCCCGAAACGTATTTAAACTTCAGCAGATATTGCTTATCTATCGCTGCAAGAATATCATCCAGATATTCCGTATTGTATGGCGGTGTATCGAGCATCACCTTATTGTGAAACTTCAGCATATCACCAAGCGAAGCCAACCGCAGGGAACTCAGCATCCATTCCGTCACATCATCATTAGCAATCGGATCACGCTTCAGATAATACCGATAGCCGTCGCTCTTGTCGCATTTCACAGTAATGCCAAACTGCGACTGGATATTATCACGATAACGATGGAAGGTACGCTTGTCCAACTCATCCTCATCCTGATTAGCGTTGGCATCACGCCACTCATTAGCAATCTCCTCAAAGGTAAGATGCTTACGATCCAAGAGGCCAATCAGCCAACTATAGAATTTTACACGATTGTCCATTATCTCTAAATATTTACAAGAAATGCCTAAAAAGAAAAGGAGAAAAGATAGCCAACAAAATGGTAATGCTAAATGCTGGCGTTTCTGACTTTTGTCATATACCAATGCGCGATACACTTGTGCCCGATGCTTGAAATGAACTGTGAACAAACTCGTCTCTTTGCATGAAACACATGAATTTTTAATAACCTGAGTTCGGGATAAGCGACTGTCGTTTTTCTTGCTATGCTAGATTTCCGATAGGTGCATATTACATTTG
>NZ_JADYUF010000029.1 GCF_021531655.1 Leyella stercorea
CGCCCCTCCCCCGCAGGGAGGGGAGTAATATGTACTGATTGGCGATAAGGATAGAGGTGTAAAAAAATTGTTGCTTATTAATATTTGTTTCTTATTTCATCTGTTGTACTATTCATCCCCTCGCTACGTGAGACGGGTTTGGGGGTGGGATTGAATCTCGCCAGCTTCACAAGGAATATCACTCCACGGAACGTCAGTTCGAGGCACATGGCGAGCCATACGCCACGCAGTCCCATCGACGGTGCGAGCATGGCGGCAAGCGTGATGCGCACACCCCACATCGATATGAGGTTCATCACGCTCGGAGCTATGGTCTTGGCAGCACCTACGAACACTCCGTAGCAGATGATGGCTGCACCGAACATGGGTTCGGCGAACGCCTCGATGCGCAGCACTTCCACTCCGAGCAGACGCACTTCGGGCGAAGGCGTCATCATAGCCATGGCAAACGGCGCTCCGACGTACATCACTACGCCCATCAATGTCATAATGCCCATGCCCAGTCCGACGCTGAGCCACGCAAAGCGCTTCATCAGTTCGTAGCGTCCGGCACCCATGCTCTGTCCCACAAGCGTCGTGGCGGCATCGCTCACGCCGTAGCCCGGCATGTAGCACAGACTCTCGACGATGATGCCAAACGAGTTGGCGGCAATGGCGAAGGTGCCCAGCGGAGCGATGATGATGGTTGTGACGATGTATGCCGAGGTCATTATGGTCTGCTGTATACCCATTGGCAGGGCTATGTGCAGGGCACGCTTCACCACCTGCCATGTAGGCAGGAAGCGGCCGCGGTCAATCCTCAGCGACAGCTCCTTGCTGCGGAAGCAGAGTATGTACATCGTTATGGATGCCGCAACGAGTTCGGCTGAAGCCGTGCCTATTGCCGCTCCCACCACTCCCATGCCCGCTCCGGGCAGCGTGAGCGACATGCCCAGCACGTCGACGGTGCGCGTGTGGAAGATGAGAAAGAAGTTGAAAACCACGTCGAGCGACATCATCACCACGCTCATTATGCTCGGCACGAGCATGTTGCCGGAGCTGCGCAGCATGCCCTGGCTGAACATTGAGAACTGGAATGCGGGCATCGCCATGGCTATGATGGCAAAATAGGCTGACGACGTGGCGTTGATGCTGGCGTTGCCGCCCAACCACGAGGGCAGGAACGGACTGATGGCGAGCGCCACCAAGCCGATGAGCGCACTCACCACGAGCACCGACATGATGCCCTGGCGCAATGTGGAACGCGCCCGGGCGGCATCGTCGGCACCCAACTGGTGGCTCACCTGAACGTAAAAACCGGCTGCCGTAGCCGAACAGAGGCTGCCCATAAGCCACGTAGTGGTCTCTATCAAGCCTATAGCCGCCGAAGCCTCGGCACCCAGACTGCCCACCATCGACGCGTCTATATACTGCATCATGGTGGTAGTGAGCTGCGCCAGAATGGCTGGCATGGCAAGACTCAGCACCAGACGCGCCTGCTCGCCGAGCGTCATCGGCTTGCCATGACGTATCATGGAGAGCAATCTGTCTTTTTGTCTGTCAAGTTTCATAGGATCCTAATTACGCTGCGAAGTTACAAAAGAAAGCCGAAATGAGCAACCGCCACCCTCATTTATCCGGAAAGCAGATAAGAAAAACGGGAAAATAGTTAGTCTTATGGCTACACCTTATTATATATAATAAATATCAATTTGACAATAAAAACGAGCTGCTTGTTTTGAATTGTGTTCGATTTGCACTAACTTTGCACCCAGAAAACAAAAATCACACATTATAATGGAAGATAAGAAATTCAAACGCACCACCGTCACCGCGGCTCTGCCGTATGCCAACGGTGGCGTACACATAGGCCACCTGGCCGGCGTGTATGTTCCTGCCGACATCTACGTGCGCTATCTGCGCCTTAAGAAGCAGGAGGTTATGTTCATCGGAGGTAGCGACGAGCACGGCGTGCCCGTAACTATCCGCGCCCGCAAGGAGGGCATCACCGTGCAGGAAGTGGTAGACCGCTACCATAACCTCATCAAGAAGTCGTTCGAAGACTTCGGTATCTCGTTCGACATATATAGCCGCACCACATCAAAGATTCACAACAAGTTTGCCAGCGACTTCTTCCGCACACTCTACGACAAGCACGAACTGGTAGAGAAGACCGAAGAACAGTTCTGCGACGAGGTGACAGGCGAATTCCTCACCGACCGCAACATCGTGGGCACATGTCCGCGCTGCGGTGCCGAGGGAGCTTACGGCGACCAGTGCGAGAAGTGCGGCGCTACGCTCTCACCAGAAGAACTGATCAACCCCACCAACAAGAACAACCCCGGACACGGACTCGTGAAGAAGGCCACCAAGAACTGGTATCTGCCGCTTAACAACTATCAGAACTGGCTGAAGCAGTGGATTCTCGACGAGCACAAGGAGTGGCGACCCAACGTCTACGGCCAGTGCAAATCGTGGCTCGACATGGATCTGCAGCCACGCGCTATGACACGCGACCTCGACTGGGGTATTCCCGTACCCGTAGAAGGAGCCGAGGGCAAGGTGCTCTACGTATGGTTTGACGCACCTATCGGCTACATCTCAAACACCAAGGAGCTGTGCGACGCCCAGCCAGAGAAGTGGGGACCGTGGCAGAAGTGGTGGCAGGACCCGTCGTCACGACTCATCCACTTCATCGGCAAGGACAACATCGTGTTCCACTGCATCGTGTTCCCAACCATGCTCAAGGCTCACGGCGACTACATCCTGCCCGACAACGTACCGGCAAACGAGTTCCTCAACCTCGAGAACGACAAGATTTCTACATCACGCAACTGGGCTGTATGGCTCCACGAATACCTCGTTGACTTCCCCGGCAAGCAGGACGTGCTGCGCTATGTGCTCACAGCCAACGCTCCGGAGACCAAGGACAACAACTTCACATGGAAGGATTTCCAGGACCGCAACAACAACGAACTGGTGGCTGTTTACGGCAACTTCGTCAACCGTGCACTGCAGCTCACCAAGAAATACTTCAACGGCATCGTGCCCGAATGTGGCGAACTGCAGGACGTTGACCGCGCTGCCATCAAGGAATTCAAGGACGTGAAGCAGAAGGTGGAGGCACTGCTTGACGCATTCAAGTTCCGCGACGCCCAGAAAGAGGCAATGAACCTGGCACGTATCGGCAACAAGTACATCACCGATTGCGAGCCTTGGCACGTTGCCAAGACCGATATGGAGCGCGTCAAGACTATACTCTATATCTCACTGCAACTCGTAGCCAACCTTGAGATAGCATTCGAACCGTTCCTTCCGTTCAGTTCGGCAAAGCTCCGCGAGATGCTCAACGTGGCTAATACAGAATGGGATCAGCTCGGCAGCACCGAACTCCTCAAGCCCGGACACCAGCTCGGCACTCCTGCCCTGCTCTTCGAGAAGATTGAGGACGACGCCATCAACGCACAGCTCCAGAAACTTGAGGACACCAAGAAGGCTAACGAGGCTGCATCGTACGTGGCTGCACCCGTCAAGGAGAACGTCGACTTCGAGACTTTCGAGAAGATGGACATCCGCGTAGGCCACATCAAGGACTGCCAGAAGGTGAAGAAGTCGAAGAAACTCCTTCAGTTCACCATCGACGACGGCTCGGGCAAAGACCGCACCATACTCAGCGGCATCGCTGCCTACTACGAGCCTGAACAGCTCATCGGCAAGGACGTGCTCTTCGTAGCCAACTTCGCTCCACGCAAGATGATGGGCATCGAGAGCCAGGGCATGATTCTCTCGGCTGTCAACTTCGACGGAACACTCAACGTGACATCTGTATTGGGCAACGTTAAGCCCGGTTCACAGGTGGGATAATACGAGTTTTGAATTTTGAGTTTTGAGTTTTGAATTTGTCGGCTTCGCCGATTTGGAATTGTTGAATGTTGAATTTTTAATTGGAAATTTATAATTCTTAATTCATAAATCGCGCAGCGACCAATTCAAAACTCAAAATTCAAAACTCATAATTGCCAACGGCAACCAACTCAAAATTCAAAATTCAAAACTCAAAACTCACAACCCGTAACTGCTTCAATGTCATTGTAAAAACATTGAAACAGTAACGAAACGGGCAAAAAATATGCACATTTATAGGGTGTTTGTGCACACAGAATGTCTTTTTGTAGAAAAATATTTGCCTATATGAATAAAAATTATTTCCTTTGCAAAGTTTTTTAAAAGGAAATTACATTATAAACACTTTAAAATTAGAAATTATGTCAGAAATCGAATCAAAAGTAAAAGCTATCATCGTTGACAAACTCGGTGTAGACGAAGCAGACGTTAAGCCTGAAGCAAGCTTCACAAACGACCTTGGTGCAGACTCACTCGACACCGTAGAGCTCATCATGGAGTTCGAGAAGGAGTTCGGCATCTCTATCCCTGATGATAAGGCTGAGAAGATCGGCACTGTTGGCGACGCTATCGCTTACATCGAGGAGAACGCAAAATAAATAAGGTTTATGGTTTATAGTTTATGGTGTACATAAACCATAAACCATTTTTTCAACCATAACCCGAAACTATTTTAAATGGAATTAAAAAGAGTAGTAGTTACAGGTCTTGGAGCCGTTACCCCATTGGGCAACACTGTTGAAGAGACTTGGAACAACCTTGTCGCCGGCGTAAGCGGCGCAGCCCCCATTACATTGTTCGACGCTTCTGATTTCAAGACTCAGTTTGCATGCGAGGTGAAGAACCTTAAGGTGAACGACTTCATCGATCGCAAGGAAGCACGCAAGATGGACCGCTATGCACAGCTCGCTATCATCGCAGCAATGCAGGCAGTTCAGGACTCGGGCATGGATCTTGACAAAGAAGACAAGAACCGCATCGGCGTAATCTACGGCGTTGGCATCGGTGGCATCAAGACTTTCGAGGAAGAAGTAGGCTACTATGCACTGCACAAGGAGAACGGTCCTAAGTTCAATCCGTTCTTCATCCCGAAGATGATTGCCGACATCGCAGCAGGCCAGATTTCAATCCAGTACGGATTCCACGGTCCTAACTATACCACTACTTCGGCATGCGCATCATCTACCAACGCTCTTGCTGACGCCTTCAACCTCATCCGTCTTGGTAAGGCCAACGTAATCGTAAGCGGTGGTGCAGAAGCTGCCATCACACCTGGAGGTGTAGGCGGATTCAACGCCATGCACGCACTCTCTACACGCAACGACGATCCGGAGCACGCTTCACGTCCGTTCAGCGCAAGCCGTGACGGATTCATCATGGGCGAAGGCTCAGGATGCCTCATCCTTGAGGAACTTGAGCACGCCAAGGCACGCGGAGCCAAAATCTACGCAGAAATGGTTGGCGAAGGTATGTCTGCCGACGCTCACCACATCACAGCTTCTCACCCTGAGGGTCTCGGCGCTCGCCTCGTAATGGAGAACGCTCTTGAGGACGCAGGCATGAAGCCTGAAGACATCGACTATATCAACGTACACGGCACATCTACCCACGTGGGCGACATCTCTGAGGCTAAGGCCATCAAGCAGGTGTTCGGCGAGGCCGCTTACAAGCTCAACATCAGCTCTACCAAGTCTATGACTGGACACTTGCTCGGCGCTGCCGGTGCTGTGGAGGCTCTTGCTTCGGTGCTTGCAGTGAAGAACGACATCGTTCCGCCTACCATCAACCACGCTGAGGACGACCAGGATCCGGAAATCGACTACAACCTCAACTACACCTTCAACAAGGCACAGAAGCGTGAGGTACGTGCTGCACTGAGCAACACATTCGGTTTCGGAGGCCACAATGCATGTGTAATATTCAAGAAATATGCTGAGTAATCTCATCGACAGAATGAAGCTCCCTTTCCGTAAGGACAAGGAGCTTTATTTGTCTTTACGCCAAATCATAGGCTTTTATCCGCACGACATCGGCTACTATAAGCTGGCGCTTATGCACAAAAGCATGTTCAAGCGCAACGCCAAGGGCAAACCCGTGAACAACGAACGACTGGAATTTCTTGGCGATGCAATCCTCGACGCCACCGTTGGCGACATAGTCTACCGCCACTTCCCAGGCAAACGCGAGGGCTTCCTCACCAATACACGCTCCAAACTCGTGCAGCGCGAAACCCTCAACCGACTGGCGCAGGAAATGGGCATCAACCAGCTCATATTGTCTAACGGACGCTCTTCGTCGCACAACTCATACATGGGAGGCAACGCCTTCGAGGCTCTTGTGGGAGCAATATACCTCGACCGTGGCTACAACGCATGCATGGAGTTTATGCGCAAGCGAATACTGACACAAATGATAAACATCGACAAGGTTGCTTATAAGGAAGTAAACTTCAAGAGCAAGCTCATCGAATGGAGTCAGAAGAACCGCGTGCGCATTGACTTCCGCGTCCTCTCGCAGGAAAAAGACAAGACCGGATCGCCCGTGTTCAACTATCAGGTGATGCTTGAGACAGTAGAGGGATGCACCGGTACGGGCTTCAGCAAGAAGGAAAGCCAGCAGATGGCTTCGAAGCTGACGCTCGAACGACTGCGCAAGGAACCACAGTTTATCGACCAAGTGTTTGCTGCCAAGACCGACCGCACAAAAATGGAGGAAGAACCGGTGCAGAACGTTCCGACTATAGAGCCTGAGGCTGACGAGTTCATCATCAAGAATCCTGAGATGGAAGCCCATGCCGAGGCTGCTGTAAAAGCTCTCAATGGCGGCAAGAAGACAAAGCAAGGACGACGCTCGCCTATGTATCGCAACGTAAGCGAGGACGACGAGACTGTAAAAGAAACGGCTGAAAGCCTGCCGTACAATGCCGCTGACACAACAGCCGACAATTCGGACGACGAGAACAGCGACGAGGATATGCTCAATCTCGACGACAAGGAGTTTGACCTGAGCCATATCTCTGCACGCCAACAGAGTCGTGAGGAGATAATCGCTGCTGCCGAAGCAGCGGCATTTGCCGAATAAATAATGCTCTAAAAAGCCCTACCCCCAGCCCCTCCCCCGTAGGGAGGGGAGTGGTATGCTTTGTAAGCTTATAAACAATGCGCCCTGTAAATGCAAAAGCATTGATTGTTTATGCTTTTGCACTTACAGGGCGTTTTGTTGCTTAATACTTTATCTTGAAATAATCGAGCAAAGCCTTGTAATGGGGTATTCCATATATTATCGGCAAGAAACTAACTAACTTTATGCAAATATAGCTGTTTTCTTGCCGATATCGGCAAGAAAACGCCTGTTTTTTATTAAAAACCTACATACCGGTTAAACATTCGTTACACTTAATCCGTCTTATACACATATATGAAACGTTTTATAATATTCTTCCTGCTCTGTCTGTGTGCATACACCGGATGGGCGCAAGGCATCGTGAAAGGCAAGATATTGGACCGACAGAAGTCTGAACCTCTCGGTTTTGTCAATATCAAAGTGACTGAACAAGGTAGCGACAAGTTCGTTGGCGGTGGCATTACTGATGCTGGCGGCAACTTCAACGTGTCGGGACTCAAGGACGGCAAGTACACGCTGACGCTTACTTTTATGGGCTATAAGGACGTGACACGTCAGTTTGAGATTACTCCCACTAAGCGTGATGTGCAATTCAAGTTACTGTATATGGCTGAAGATGCCAAGCAACTGAACGAAGTGACCGTGACAGGACAGCGCGCCACAATGAAACTGGAGGTTGACCGAAAGTCGTTTGATGTCGGTCAGCTCATCAGCAATGCCGGACAATCGGCTTCGGACGTGCTCGACAATGTACCTTCTATCGAGGTTGACAACGACGGCAATGTGTCGCTGCGTGGCAATTCAAGCGTAGAGGTTTGGATTAATGGCAAGGCATCGGGACTGACTTCGGACAACCGTGCACAGATTCTGCAGCAGCTGCCGGCTGAAAGCATCGACCGTGTAGAAGTGATTGACAATCCTTCGGCTAAATTCTCGGCTGAAGGTTCGGCTGGTATCATCAACATTGTGCTCAAGAAAGACCGCAAGGCTGGCTATTACGGCTCGGTGCAGGCTGGTGGCGACACTCGCGGCGGTGCCAACACAAGCTTCAACGTCAACTACAACAGCCGACTGATTGACTCTTACTTAAACATCGGCTACCGCCATCGTGCCAATACCGGACACATGGAGAGCCAGCAGACCAGCGATACGTACAACCAAACATACGACAGCGACAGCAAACAGCGTGGCAACAACTTCTTCACACGTGCCGGTGTGACGCTGCACGCTACGACAAAGGACGACTTCAGCCTCAGCGGCATGCTCATGCACGGAGGCGGAAACAGCCACAGCTATACACCTTATATATATACAGCAGTGGCAAACGGCCTGAACAACTATCAGCTCGACCGTATCAACCGCTCACGTACGGGTATGGACATGCGCTACGGCGAGTTCAACTACCGCCACTCATTCAACGACAAGCACTTTATTGACTTCACTGCCGACTTGAGCAGTTGGAAGATGAATGGCGACAACTGGTATCAAGACTCTACCGTAGTGGTGGGCATCGACGACGTTACGTACAGCTATCAGTATCGTCCGCAGTATATCAACAACCACCGCAAGGAGCTGAAACTCGAATACGAGAACCAGGTGACCAAGAACTTCAAGATAGAAGCTGGATATAACGGCAATTTCTCGCGCGAGAACACACCGCAGGAATCGTATATGGACAATACGTCGTTTGACGGAACTAACGCCTCTGAAGACAAACTGTTCTTCAACCGCTTCATCTACAAGCAGGATCTGCACGCCTTCTACACCACGCTCAGCTATAAGTTTGGTGCGCTTAGTCTGATGGGCGGACTGCGTGGCGAATACTGGCGTGTCAATACCGAGAGCTACACATGGGAACAGGAACACGACGCATCGCTACGCGAACAACCATTCAAGAAGGACTATTTCCAGCTGTTCCCGTCGGTATTCATGTCATGGCAGATGACCGAGACACAGCAGTTGCAGCTCAACTACACCCGTCGTCTGCGCCGTCCGTGGGGCGGTCAGCTCAACTCGTTCCGCGACACACGCGATGCTACAACGGTTTCGTTCGGTAACCCGTATCTGACACCGGAATTCAGCAATTCATTCTCGCTCAATTATCTTAAGCAATGGAACGACCACTCGCTTCTTGTCAGCGCCTACTATCGTCCTACTACAGACGTTATACAGCGCATAAGCTATAAGAACCAGGAAGACGGACTGTTCTACCAGACCTCTATGAACGTGGCAAAGAGTGTGTCGACGGGATTGGAAATGACGGTAAAGAACAAGTTGTGGCGCATCCTCGACCTCACAACGTCGGCAAATGCCTACTATTATCGTCTTAACGGATTCTCGTACGACATCGACGGACAGACCGTAACGGGCAATTCCGACCATAACTTCACTTGGAACGCCCGCATGACGGCATCGCTTATGCTGCCATACGACATCTCTATTCAGACCACCGGACGCTACACTGCACGTCAGGTAATCACGCAGGGCTATCGCAAAGCCAATTATAGCATTGACTTCGGTGCTCGCAAGAACTTCTTCAACAAGATGTTCACGCTGTCGGTCAACTGCCGCGACCTGCTTGACTCACGTCGCTTCGAGACCTTCACAAGCGGACCTAACTTCACACGCCACCAGATTAACCGACGTGGCGGACGACGTGTAAGCATGACGCTGACATGGAACTTCGGTAATATGAAACAGAAGAAACGCCCCAACAAGAACCAAGGTAGCGAAAATGATATGCCAATGGACTATAACGGAGGCGAAGAATAAAGGCACTGTTTGCAGTATGCAAATATCGTACAAGCAGTAAAAAACTGTTACAAATGAAAATTCAATTATAGAGAATTCAAGACGCGTTTTTATCAGTTTAGACGGCGCTTCTTATCATATTTTTAATCAAATAAGCCCCCGCTGCATTGCAAAGGCAGTCCTTTTAGTACACAACAGGACTACTTTTGCAATGCAACGGGGGCTTAATTGTAACCCTAAAGTTGCCCTTTGGGGGGCGAAAAGGATAACTATTGCATTGATAGAACTTGCACACTCACCACTCACATACGCCTAACGCATTGTGAATAAAGCACATAAGGCTGCACGCTCAAAACTCAAGAATTTCGGGCAAAACATTTCCTTGTGCGTTCAACTCGCAGTTTTGAGCGCTTAGAAATGCAAATATTGTCATAAAGAACACTCCCTATCAGTCCTCCCGCTAATTGATAATCGAGAGGATGCCGAGTGGTCCGCTACATGTGGCACGGTACTTTATGAGTTTCTTGCCATCAGAATTGACGCACAGACCGTTGTTATTGAGATTGTACTGACGCTTGCAACGGCTGCACGACACTATACCGTTCGACGTGAAGGCAAGCTTGTTGTTAAGCATATTGGTCTCGTCATAGCAGTTGGGACATTGCGAGTCGAAGACATAGAGAATGGCAGGCGACGAGAGATTGCCATAGCCCACAATGATACCGGTTTTGTTATATAAGCCGATGGCACGCGTACGACGCATGTCATCGGCATTTGCTTTCTGCTTGGTCGTAAGTCCTTCGTTGCTCTCAAAATAGAAGTATGTTACCGCTCCCTCCTGACCCTCGCTAATACGACAGAATACGCCCGGTGACAATGGGTTGAGCGCACTCTGCAACGTAGCATCCTGGTGCTGACTATTGTCGAACACGAAGTATGCATGAAGCGACGAGTAATCGAAGTCCGTATTCGAGCATGACGAAACAAGGAACATGACGAATAGAAGAAGTAAAGGGAAGCGGTTCATTGGGGGAGAGTTCTTTGAGTTGAGAGTTCTTTGAGTTGAGAGTTGAAAATTGAGAATTGAGAGTTATGATTACCTTTGAAGGTATACGTAATAAAAACGCATTAACAATAATGCATATCATAACTCTCAATTTTCAACTTTCAATTATGCAAGCAGCGCCTTTTCAGCCTCATCCACACGCTCGAAATGGAACTCGGCTAGCGTCTGGTCCATAAGTGCTGCAATACGGTCGTTGCACAGATTGCCCATTGAGCCTTCGTGAGTGTGATGAATGTTGTGGTCGGCATGGAAAGTGCCGTTCTCTATCTCTAGTCCTACCTGCTTGTAGGCATCACGGAACGGTGTTCCGGCGGCTGCAAGACGGTTGACCTCCTCTACCGAGAACATCGGGTCGTACATCGGATTGTCGAGTATGTGTTCGTTCACCTCGATGCGCTCAATGATGTAAGCAGCCATATCAAGGCAGTCCTTCAATTCGGCAAAGGCAGGAAGGAATACTTCCTTGATAATCTGCAGGTCGCGGAAATAGCCCGTAGGCAGATTGTTCATGATGAGCTGTATCTGTGTAGGCAGACTCTGCAGTTTGTTCGATTTGGCACGTATCAGCTCAAACACATCGGGATTCTTCTTGTGCGGCATGATTGACGAGCCGGTGGTGCATTCTTTGGGAAGTTTTACAAAGGCGAAGTTCTGGCTGTTGAACAGACATGCGTCGAATGCCAGCTTTGATACTGTACCAGCTACTGAAGCCAAGGCAAATGCCACGTTGCGCTCCATCTTGCCACGTCCCATCTGTGCGTACACCACATTATAGTCCATTGAGTCGAAGCCCAACAGACGTGTAGTCATCTCACGGTTCAATGGGAATGACGAGCCATATCCGGCAGCCGAACCAAGGGGATTGCGATTGGTGAGTCGATAGGCAGCCTGAAGGAAGAGCATGTCGTCGGCAAGCGACTCGGCATGAGCGCCAAACCACAGTCCGAACGAACTCGGCATGGCTATCTGCAAATGTGTATAGCCCGGCATAAGTACATTCTTATACTGCTCGCTCTTCTTCTGCAATTCGCGGAACAAAGCGTCAACTCTCTCTACTACCTCACGCAATTCGTGACGTGTGAAGAGCTTGAGGTCGACCAGCACCTGATCGTTGCGTGAACGACCTGAGTGAATCTTCTTGCCCATATCACCCAAACGGCGTGTAAGCATCAGTTCCACCTGCGAGTGAACGTCCTCAACGCCCTCCTCAATAACAAATTCGCCTCGCTCGCACTCAGCGTATATGTTTTTCAGTTCAGCCAGAAGCTGTACAAGCTCGTTCTTCTGCATGAGTCCTATCGACTCGAGCATAGTGATATGAGCCATTGAACCAAGCACGTCATACTTGGCGAGGTATATGTCAAGTTCGCGGTCACGTCCTACAGTGAAGCGCTCTATCTCCTCATTAACAGAGAAATTCTTTTCCCAAAGTTTGCTTGCCATAATAATTATAAAGGTTTAAAAGAAAGCCCTACCCCCGACCCCTCCCCCGCAGGGAGGGGAGTAATATGTTCGATTAGCTTAAGCAGGCAACGGCGAGGACGCCATAGCCTCCTATGCATACCACTCCCCTCCCTACGGGGGAGGGGCCGGGGGTAGGGCCTATATATTAGTTATACTGAATCATCTGAAGCACGTCGGCAATCTTCTCGATGCCTTCCTGCAGGGGCTTCTTCACCATCTGCTTGATGAACATATTGAGTTCGGCCTTGATGGTGAGTTTCATCTTGCATGAAGTAGAAGTAACGGGCAGGAGCTGAATCCAGAAATTGAACGGGATAGGGCTCTGCTCGGTCTCAAACTTGATGCACTTGGGTTCTTCGCGATTTACCACACGCAACTTGATGCTGCCCACTGGCGGCACATTTACCGACAAAGAATCCTGGTCGAATTCCAGATCCTTGATTTTCTCTGCCTGCTTGCGAGCCTCCTCAGGCATGTTGTCCTTCATCAGCTCATAGCGTTCCTTAAGCTTCTGCAGATTGTTAAGGTCGCTTAGCTTGTCGTAAACGTTCTGCTGTGGGAATGGTATCTGTCGTATGGAACTTTCGAATGTTGTCATAATTTACTTCTTCCAGTTAGCGGGATCCTTGCGCCACTCAGCGAGCACCTCAAGGTCTTCCTTCTTAATATATCCTGTCTCTGCTGCGATAGCTGTGGTGTGCTCATAGTCAGAGAGTGTGATGAGGCGCACGTTAGCAGCCTTGAAAGCCTCTTCGGCTACGGGGAAACCGTATGTGTAGCTTGCCACCATACCAACTACCTCGAAGCCAGCCTTACGCAGAGCGTCAACAGCCTTGAGCGAAGAACCGCCTGTAGAGATAAGGTCCTCTACTACGACTACCTTTGCACCCTCAGGGATAGTACCCTCAATCTGGTTGCCCATACCGTGATCCTTCGGCTTCGGACGAACGTAGCAGTAAGGCAGCAACAGCTCGTCGGCTACAAGCGCACCCTGTGCGATGGCACCTGTAGCAACACCTGCAACGGCATTTGCCTCTGGGAACTCCTCGTGGATGAGGTGTACCAACTCCTGCTTAACAAACGAGCGCAACTCGGGATAAGCCAGAGTCTTGCGGTTGTCGGTATAGATTGGCGACTTCCAACCAGATGCCCATGTGAACGGGTCGTTGGGTTGCAGCTTTATAGCCTTTACTTCAAGAAGTTTTGATGCGAATAGCTTTTTAAGTGTACTCATAATTATATATGTTTTTTAGTTTTTATCTTACTTTGCAAAGTTAGTGCAAAAATCCGAGTAAGCGAGACAAAAGGACAATTATTTTCCCTACACTTTCTCTTATATCCTTGATATATCAGCGAAATCGTCGACAACGCTGTCTGCCCCTGCCTCAACAAGACTTTGGCGCGAACCGTTGCCGTAGGTAACGCCGATGGTGGCGCAGCCGGCATTGCGACCCATGAGAATGTCGAAATGGGTGTCGCCAACTACAAAAGCATCGTCGGCTGTCAATCCAAAATGATTCAATGTCTTCGAGACGGGTTCGGGATGCGGTTTGGCGTGACTCACATCTTCATAGCCGATGATGAACGTCACTATATCGTCAAGAGCGAAAGAACTGAGGAAGTCGGCAGCCGACTGATGGCTGCGACTGGTGGCAATAGTAAGAATCATTCCACGCGAATGCAGCAGTCGCAACGTTTCGTCAACATGCGGAAACATTGGCACACCTATCTGTGCATTCACGTCGTGGAATATGCGCCGGTAGGTGGCTGTACACTCAGCCGCCATACGCTCGTCCATCGGTTCGAGCACGGGGAAAGCCTCCATCAGAGGCAATCCGATGGTTGCCGCAATCTCGTCGTCGGTGTGCTGAGGCAGGTGCATGGCGTCGAGAGTACGGTGGAATGTGTTGAGTATTACGGGGCGTGTATCGGCTATGGTGCCGTCGAAATCGAGTATTGCTATTTTCTTCATAATGCAGACGTTGTGGTTTTAACGTCACTGCAAAGGTAACAAAAAAATGCCGAAAAAAGGGGCACACCCCGAAAGGTATGCCCCTTAAATTATCAGCTATAGGTTTTAGAAATTTCCCTTGTTGGCGTTGTCCCACCAAACGTGAGTACCGCCCTTGTCGCCAGAGATGCCATTCTTGCTGGTGTTCTCCTTGTCGAGGAGTTCCAGACCGCCCTTGATGCCTTCAGCATTGGTGTCGTAAGCATTGCTGCTGTAGATTACACGGCGAACGCCTTCCTCTGTATTGACAGCACCGTTGCTCTTGTTGACCAGTGCCACGAAGAACTTCGGGTAGCCAGTACGACGCTGCTCAGCCCAACCTTCGTTAGAGAGCGGGAAGAGAGCGATGTACTTCTGTGTCTGTATGCGTGCGAGCTGGTCTTCCTTGCTTGCAGCGTCGTCCCACTTCACACCGAGATGGTTGACAGCCTTGCAGTTGTTGGCAGAGTTGCCCGGGTCTACATAGTCAGCCTGTCCGGTTGTACCGTTGATGTAAGCGTCGATGTCGGCGTCGCTGATGTTCTCGATGCCAGCGAACGAACCCTTATAAGCAAGCTCGTTCTTGATAGAGAGGCGGATGCCCTTCTCGTAGAGGCTTTTTACGCTTTCAGAGCCGATGCCCCAACGCAACTTGGCTTCAGCGAGGAGGAAGTAAGCCTCGGCAGCCTTGAAGATAGGCAGCGGAGTGTTGTAAGCGCCAACCCACTGCGACATCTTGTAGCCGTATGAGCCGTCAGAACCCTTCTGTGCCATGCCGCTTGCGTAGCGGATGCCGCAGTAAACGGATCCCTTAGGAGTGGTGACGCCCTTCTCGTTGGTGATGTCGTCAGCATTCTTTGTCATGTAGAGAGGCAGACGCGGGTCGTTCATGCCCACCATGAGCGTTACGAGGTTAGCGTTCATGCCGCAGTCCTGCCAGTCGAACATACGCTTCAGCTCATTGCTCTGGTCCTTAACCACGATGTCCTTGCCCGAAACGGCGAGGGTGTTGGCAGCGGCAGCTGTAGCAATCGCCTTGAGGTCGTAGCCGTCGGCAGCCATCTCGCTCTCACGCTTTGACAAGCGGAGAGCGATGCGCAGCTTCATTGTGTTGGCTATCTGAACCCACACGGCAGGGTCGCCCCCACCCCAAGTGTCGTATGTTGCAAGTGAAGTTTTCTCTACATTGTCCATCTTCTGCAATCCGGCAATCGCCTTGTCAAGGTCGTCGAGCATATACTCGTAGAGCTTCTGCTGGCTGTCGAAACGATAGCTCGACTCGCTCTCGGCGTTGATGATTGACGAGTAGGCAAGCGGTCCGTAGGCGTCGGTTGCCTGCATAGTGCCTACAGCCTGCACGATGCGCATTGTGCCAGCCAGTCCTTCAAGATTCTGCTTGTCGAGGCTGGCGATGTTGCGGCGCGTATTGTTGAAGATGTGCAGATAGTAGTTCTCGTACATACCGCCACTGTGTCCGCGGTTCTCGCCCATATCGCAGTTGGTGAAGTTGCCGTGAGGAGTCTGGAAGTAGCCACCATAGAGGTCGATGGTAAGGTTGGTCCAGAACTGGAACATATTCTGATGAGGCGGATAGCAATAGTTCATTGGCTCGGCACACTGTGCTGAGAATGGCAATATATCAGGATCCACCTGCGTCTTGTTTGTATTCAGATCTTCGAAATCGCCTGTGCATGAGCTTAACATTCCGCCACCCATCACAGCCAGTGCCAGCATTGATGACACCGCGAATATATTTTTCTTTTTCATAATTCCTTAGGTTTTAAACGGTTGTAAAAATAGTATTTTACTCGCTCAATGATTAGAAGTTCAGCTTCAAGTTCAGACCTAAGCTTCTTGAAGAAGGAAGGTTGAAGATGTCAACACCCTGCACACCGTTGCCGGTACCCATAGATACGTCGGGATCGCAAGGAGCATCCTTGTAGAAGAAGAAGAGGTTGCGTGCTATAAGCGCTGCTGTGAGGTTCTTGCCGTTGCCGAAGAGGTTGCGGAAGGTGTAGCCGAGACTCAGCTCACGCATACGGACGTTGGTGCCCTTGTAAACGTAGAACTCGTTGGCATACGGACTGTTGAAGTTGGAAGCGCCAACTGTTGTGTACCATGCCTGCGGGTCGAACTCAACACCGTCAACCACTACCTTGCCTGCGTTGCGTGCATCGGCAGAGCGCTGTGAAACGCCCCAACCGTCGAGAGCAGCCTCAGTAGCTGAGAGCACTCTGCCACCGAACTTACCGTCGATGAGGAACGACAGCGTGAAGTCCTTATAATGGAATGTATTGCTCCAACCGAAGTTGACCTTGGCGTTCATGTTGCCTGCATACTTCATCTCGTCGATGTTGTCGCCCATAAGTATAGGTTCGCCCTTGTCGTTCTTGACTGGCTTGCCAGCCTCGTCGCGCTTGATCTGACGAACGTAGAGGTCGCCGTACGAGCCACCCTCGTTGAGCACAACCTTGGCACCTGACCATGAGGCAACAGTAAGACCGTTCTCCAATCCCTCTACGAGCTCCTTAATCTTGTTGTCGTTGTAAGAGATGTTGAAGTTGGTAGACCATGCAAAGTCGTCGTTGAACTGCTGATGCCAGCCAGCTGAGAACTCGAATCCCTGGTTCTGTACGTTACCGGCATTGACGTAACGGTTGCGCAGACCGCTCTCGTAAGGAGCCGATACTGAGAAGAACTGGTTCTTGGTGTTGGTCTTATAGTATGTGAAAGAGAGGTCGAGGCGGTTGTTGAAGAATGTACCGTCGAAACCGAATTCGAGAGAGTGGGTCTTCTCAGGCTTCAATGTGCGGAACGGAGCCTTGTCGGGAGCCGTCACTGCGCCAGCAGAGCCGAGAGTGTAGCGAAGGTTAGACATGTAGATAGGCACGTCGTTACCTACGATAGAATAGCTGCCACGGAGCTTGAAGAGGTTCACCTGCTCGCCCATAGGCATGAGCTTGTTGAGCAGCACGCTGGCGCCTACTGACGGATAGAAGAATGAGCAGCCGTCGGTGAATGCGAGAGCCGACGACCAGTCGTTACGTGCTGAGAGGTCGAGGAACACTGCCTCCTTGAAGCCTACCTGAGCTGTTGCGAATACAGCGTTGAGGCGCTTCTCTGTGTTCAATGCGTCGGTAGTAGACATATTGCCATAGTAGTTGTTCGGAGTGAAGATGTTAGGATAGTAGATGTTGCCGTCACCCGGACCTTTATACTTGTTGCCTTCGCCCCAGAGGTCTACGTGAGAAGTCTTGGTCTTTGTGAAGCTTGAGCCTGCTGTAGCTGTGAGTGCCCAGTCGCCCCATGTGTGGTTGTAGTTGACGAGAACGTCGCCATAGAGCTGGTCGCTGAAGTAGCGGTTGTCCTTCATGCGTCCCATCGGATAGAGGTCGCCTACAGACGAAGCGTAAGCGTTGTGTATGAAGTGGTCCTCGCCACGCTCGTAGCGAATACGTCCCTGAATGTTGATGTCGGGAGTGATGTCCCACTTGATAGAGCCACCAAACTCGTAGCGGTTGCGCTCAGAGATAGGTGTCTGACGGTTGAGCATCCAATATGGGTTGCCAAACTGCTGCTGCTTGGTATTGGTCCAGTTCTGGATGTTGCATCCACGCTCAGCGTCGTAAATCTCGAAGTTGTCCTTATAGTAGTTCCAGTCGGTGCCACGCGGTACGAGGTAAGCGCCTGTGAGCGGGTTCCACAGATAGCCGGCAGCAGCCTGGTTCTTAGAGTACTGGTTGCTGTACTTGGCAGAGAAGTCGACATGTATGGTTTCGAGCACCTTGAAGTCAACCTTCGAGTTGAGGTTGTGGCTGCGGTATGTATTCTCGGGAGTCATGCCCTGAGAGTAGACGTTGCCGTAAGAGAAATATGACTTGAAGTTGTCGTTGCCACCTGCAAGCGAGATAGAGTTGTTGGTGGTGAATCCTGTGCGGAAGAATTCCTCAGCATAGTTCTTCGAAGCGGCTGAGAGCTTGTCGCCCCATGACAATGTGCCGTCAGCACCGCCGCCATAAGTGGTCTGGAACTCAGGCAATACCATCGGGGCCTCCATTGTGGTGTTGCTTGATACGTTGACGCTCACCTTGCCAGCCATAGCCGACTTGGTGGTAATCATGATGGCACCGTTGGCAGCCACTGCACCGTAAAGAGCAGAAGCGGCAGCACCCTTCAGAAGGGTGATAGAAGCGATGTCGTCAGGGTTGATGGTCGACATAACGTCGCCACCGTCGCGCTCGCCACCGTAGTCGCTTGCCACCTGTGAAGAAGTGGTATTGGTCATTGTCGGCACACCGTCGACAACGATAAGCGGCTGGTTGCTACCCGAGATTGACTTGTTGCCACGGAACAGAATCTTTGAAGAGCCGCCTGCACCGGTAGAGTTAGGCGTAATCTGCAGACCAGCACTCTTGCCCTGAAGAGAGTTGATCATATTGATTGACTTGATGTCGTTGACATCCTTGCCGCCTACGGTCTGTGCCGAGTAGGTAAGGGTCTCCGACTGTCGCTTGATACCCATGGCAGTAACTACTACTTCGCCAAGGCTCTCAGCGTTAGGAACAAGAAGCACATTGATGATTTTGCGATTGCCTACACTCTCCTCAGCATCCTTCATACCGACATATTTGAACACCAATATATCGTTAGGAGCGGTTTGGATGGTGTAGTTGCCGTTCAGGTCAGTCATGGTTGCATTCTTCGTGCCTTTGACAGACACGCTTACTCCAACAAGGGGGTCGCCCATTTCTTTGTCTTTAACGAGACCAGAAACTGTATGCGTCTGTGCATACGCCCCTGTCATTAACATTCCTATCAGGAACATTACGACTGTAAGAAAAAGTTTTTTCTGCATAGTCTTAAGGGTTTGGTTAGTTATTTAGTTTGTGATAAGATGGTCTTAAAGCAATATCATTAATCTATCCGAAGATAGCCAGCATTTCAGCACATTAATCAATTCTATATTGATAATATGCAAGTAGTTCGTATTATTTTGGGCAAATATACAATTTTTATGAACACGTTGTTTCTAAAAACTGTGAAATAAAAGTTAAAAAGGCTGATAAATCTACGGCAAAGACCTTTTGTCGGCTAACAAAACCATTCAAATGGAATGGTCTTGTTTTTGTAACCATGCAGCATTGGTGTCTCGTCAAGATTGGGATACTAATGTCCGGATAGCAATATAAAGTTCCGTTCCGTGTCACTGAATGTACGTTCCGTGTCATTGAACGGCCATTCCGTGTCACGGAACGTACATTCAGTGACACGGAACGGAGATTTTAAGGGCGTGGAGAAATAATGGAATCGATTAATGCACGTTCTTGACAACAACTGCTACGGTCTTCATACGCACATAGTTTTCGGACAGATACATCAGTCCGCCGTATGGATTGTCGGTGCCATACGAGTTCTTGGCTATGTAGTAGCGGCGGCCTTTGTTGTCGTGAGCAATGCCGATGAGGCACATGCAATGGTCGTCAGTAGTGCGTCGTGTCTCGAAAGCCTTCTGTCGTTGCAGCTGTGTGCAGGGAATATCGTTGGGCAGTTCGGCTATGCCACGCTCAAAGGAGAATCCAGGTTCGGACACATCACCCTCCCAACATACAGGATGTCCAGAACGCAGCGACCTCTCTATGCGCCGCATCATCACATCGATAGGCACATTGTAGAAGAGTTCGTCGCTATAGTTGTCGGGCACTTCGATGGCGAATGTCTGGTCGAAGGGATGATGTGTAAAGCTTGTCAGGGCTGTATATTCGCCGAGCATATACACGCTATGTGCAAACTGTTGCGGGGTATATTCGGCTCCGAGCATATACACATTCTTAGGCATGTAGCCTATACGTTCGTCGAAGAGTCGCTGTGCGCGGTCAGACAGCTGGCTCAAGTCGTGAGAGGTTTCTGACATAGTCTGCAAGCGTCGTGCCAGAACCTTGTAGTTGAGCGACGGCGCATTGTAGGCGTCGTACGGCATCACGCCATACTCGCTTATCAGCCTCAGCAATAACGGAGCTGTGCCACGCAGCGTGATGCGACCGTATCCGCTTGAGAGGAAATGCTGCCGCGCCTGTTCGGCAAGGAGATGACGCACCACATAGTCTACCGACAGATTGACCGAGTCGCCCATCTGTATGTGTTCGGTCTCAATTGTGGCAAGCATAGCGTAAGCCCAACACAGCGGACTACTGCCCTGATGCTTCACGGGTGTGTATCCGAGCAATGTCTCGTTGGTAAATTTTCGCTTATTGCCGGCATCCGTGTTTCTACCTATATTGAAATCAGTACATGATGCGAGCAAGCAGGCTGCTATTATTATAAGAAATCTCATTTGTCGGACGTATTAATGTGTTGGATGTATGGCGCAGTATTACTTCACAGCTGACCTCATAGGTGTCTTAACACCTTTGGCACCTACGAGGAAAGCCTTTGCCGAGCCAAACTTGAGGAACATATCCAGACGTACGGGCACGTGGTTGGCATCATCGGTTACGAAGAATCGCACGATTTCCTTCTCCTTGTTGTCCTCACGCTCTTTGTATGAGAGTTGCAGACAGCGGTACTTGTGTCCGTTGTCGGCCTTGATAGTAGTCTTGCCTTTATATTCGAGCACGGCATTTATTATCTTCACTCCGTCGGTTATGGGGAAGTTGATGCGCTTGCCCTTCTCCCATCCCTCGGGATTGAACGAGCGTGCTCTGAGGAAGATGCTTATCATGTCGAATGTGCAAGCATCAGGAGTGTGGTTCTTCCACACGTGTGTGCCGTCCTTCTTCTGACGATGCTGCTTCACGTGTACTCTGCCGTTGGGATAAGTGTAGAAAGCCTCGTCTACGGTATAGCGGTCGCCCTCACGTGCTCCCTTACGGAAGTAGAGCGGTTCAAGCTCTGTAGTGTTATAACAGAGCAACGTGTCGCGCATGCTGAAGAACTTGTCGGCATTTGCCGACGTGCGTGTGATGAGCGAAGCACGATAGGCAGGCTTGCCATGATACTTGCTTTCTACGGTCGACATTGACGCGTTGCCCACCTTCACCCACACAAACTTCCAGTTGAAGTAGAGGTTGTATGTGAGGAACTCGCCCGACTTGAAAGCCGTATTCTTGAACTTGCACTGTGCCTGAACTGAGCATACGCCGACGATGAACAGTGCTATGTCTAGTATAAGTTTTCTTGTTTTCATATTATCATATTGTTTATAGGTTCTACACAAATCTCCAAGCGCTTAGAAGGGGTAAGGTATTCCCATCTGTCTTGCTCTCTGCAGATTGCGCTGTTGCAGTTTTTTCTGTTGTTCGGCTTTCTGCTTTACTATCTTCGACGGTTTCTGCTCGTTGAGCGGTCGTAGTGTCGGGTTCCAGTTGAGCGTGACGTCCCATTTTGCCTTGCATTCTATCTCGTCGGTATAGTAATATACCATTTCGGGTTGTCGGTTGGCGGCATACTCACCTGTGTCCCAGATGCCGTTGTTGTTGTCGTCGACAAACATGCGGGCATAGTAAGTGCCTGGTGTGACGTAGTAGAACTGTGCCGTGCCGTCAATTACCGAGGCTTTCTTCACAGCCGCATCCTGCTGGTTGAGCAGTTCAACGACAACGCTCTTGTCGGTGAATTGCGGAATGGTGAAGATTATCGAGCTGTACTCGTCGAGCGATTTCACCTTCACGCCTTCCTTTATTGCCGGCGACACGTTACCGTATATGTCTACGAAAGCCATTGAGTCGGCCTCTATACTATACTCGGTGTCGGGTTTCCATTCTGCCATCAGCTCATAGTTGAGCAGCGACGTCACTCCCTCGGCATTGAGGGTGTCGCCCTTTATCTTCTGCACAACGGGTCGGAAACGCAGCGGTATGGTATACCACAGGGTGTCCTGTCGTGCATATAGATGTATCTTTGACGTGTCGGCCACAGCTAACGGACGTTCGAATGCGAAGCCCACATTACGGTCGGGGTCGAGCGACGAGCCTGACGAGATGCGTGGTGTGAGCAGTTTGCGTGGCATTATCGAGTCGTAAGGCTCGCCGCGCTTGCGTTTCTTCTCCTGCTGCTTCTGCCAGCTTTCAAATTCCTTGCGCAAGTCTTTCTGCCGGCGTTCGTAAGGCAGCTTTGAGAGTACGGTAAGCGTATCGGTCTGGCTTACGAGGTTGCCCAGTGTATCGGTGGCCATATATGTCATCTGCAGGCTTAACGTGTCCTGATTGACAAGCATAGTGTCGCGCAGCCAATAGGTTATGGTGTCGCGATGTAGCGATGTCTGCACGAGGAATGCATTGTCGGCATTGAAGTTGAGCCCCTTTATCACCGGCAACTGCTTGTCGCCGTAGCTGAAGAATATGCTGAAACGGTCGGGTTGCTGTCGCTCCGCCTTCAGAAAATAGCGGTCGGTGAGCGTTTCGGTAAACGCTCGCAGAACGATATCGTCGGGTGTGAATCGTGTGTATCCCACACGTGCTATGTCTTTGATATGCAGCGAGTCAATCCAAGTGGTGTCCTGACGGAATGCATCACAGAACGAAGGTTTAATGCTGTCGTGCGTGAAGGCTATCTGTTCGGCCTTCTGCGAGAAGCGGTAGTCGCCGTCCTGGTCTTGCAGGGCGTAGATGCGATAGTTACCCGGTGCCACACCACGTATTATGAAGTGTCCGCGCGAGTCGGCACGGGCCACGCGCAGCATAGGTTTCTTTATGAAGCACGAGTCTTCCATCTCGCCATACAGTCCTACGAGTATTCCCTTTACGGGTTCGAGATTGTCTGCCTGCACCACGTGTCCCGACACTTCGAGCGTGTCTATGTGGTCGCCGGTAGAGAAGCTGTAGGTGTAATTGCCCAAGGGATTGCCCTCGTTGTTGTCGCTGATGGCATCGGAGAAGTCGATGGTGTAGGTGGTGTTGGCTTTCAGCGAGTCCTTCAGCTCCACCTTTATTTGCTTGCCGGTCGACTTTATCTCGGGCTGCTCCAATTGCGGTGGCGACACTACAACCTTCTCGGTGGCGTTGTCGAGCTTGATGAACTCGTCGAAGTAGATGTGTACCTTCTTTGCCGATACGTTCACACCGCCGTCGGCAGGCGATGCACCCACCACACTTGGCGGTGTCTCGTCATACCATCCACCGTCGGGACGACCCATACGGGCACATGAGGCAAGAAGGTACACATCTACTTCGACGAGTTCATCAAGCTCGACAACGCCACCGAGAAGGTTGTAGTGTCGCCACCGCAATTGGAGCAGCCCGAGATAAAGTCGACCGGCAAGCAAATAAAGGTGGAGCTGAAGGACTCGCTGAAAGCCAACACCACCTACACCATCGACTTCTCCGATGCCATCAGCGACAACAACGAGGGCAATCCCTTGGGCAATTACACCTACAGCTTCTCTACCGGCGACCACATAGACACGCTCGAAGTGTCGGGACACGTGGTGCAGGCAGACAATCTCGAACCCGTAAAGGGAATACTCGTAGGACTGTATGGCGAGATGGAAGACTCGTGCTTCATAAAGAAACCTATGCTGCGCGTGGCCCGTGCCGACTCGCGCGGACACTTCATAATACGTGGTGTGGCACCGGGTAACTATCGCATCTACGCCCTGCAAGACCAGGACGGCGACTACCGCTTCTCGCAGAAGGCCGAACAGATAGCCTTCACGCACGACAGCATTAAACCTTCGTTCTGTGATGCATTCCGTCAGGACACCACTTGGATTGACTCGCTGCATATCAAAGACATAGCACGTGTGGGATACACACGATTCACACCCGACGATATCGTTCTGCGAGCGTTTACCGAAACGCTCACCGACCGCTATTTTCTGAAGGCGGAGCGACAGCAACC
Organism: Leyella stercorea; assembly: GCF_021531655.1. The sequence goes on from NZ_JADYUF010000029.1 coordinate 24,111, forward strand.
CGACCGTTTCAGCATATTCTTCAGCTACGGCGACAAGCAGTTGCCGGTGATAAAGGGGCTCAACTTCAATGCCGACAATGCATTCCTCGTGCAGACATCGCTACATCGCGACACCATAACCTATTGGCTGCGCGACACTATGCTTGTCAATCAGGACACGTTAAGCCTGCAGATGACATATATGGCCACCGATACACTGGGCAACCTCGTAAGCCAGACCGATACGCTTACCGTACTCTCAAAGCTGCCTTACGAACGCCGGCAGAAAGACTTGCGCAAGGAATTTGAAAGCTGGCAGAAGCAGCAGGAGAAGAAACGCAAGCGCGGCGAGCCTTACGACTCGATAATGCCACGCAAACTGCTCACACCACGCATCTCGTCAGGCTCGTCGCTCGACCCCGACCGTAATGTGGGCTTCGCATTCGAACGTCCGTTAGCTGTGGCCGACACGTCAAAGATACATCTATATGCACGACAGGACACCCTGTGGTATACCATACCGCTGCGTTTCCGACCCGTTGTGCAGAAGATAAAGGGCGACACCCTCAATGCCGAGGGAGTGACGTCGCTGCTCAACTATGAGCTGATGGCAGAATGGAAACCCGACACCGAGTATAGTATAGAGGCCGACTCAATGGCTTTCGTAGACATATACGGTAACGTGTCGCCGGCAATAAAGGAAGGCGTGAAGGTGAAATCGCTCGACGAGTACAGCTCGATAATCTTCACCATTCCGCAATTCACCGACAAGAGCGTTGTCGTTGAACTGCTCAACCAGCAGGATGCGGCTGTGAAGAAAGCCTCGGTAATTGACGGCACGGCACAGTTCTACTACGTCACACCAGGCACTTACTATGCCCGCATGTTTGTCGACGACAACAACAACGGCATCTGGGACACAGGTGAGTATGCCGCCAACCGACAACCCGAAATGGTATATTACTATACCGACGAGATAGAATGCAAGGCAAAATGGGACGTCACGCTCAACTGGAACCCGACACTACGACCGCTCAACGAGCAGAAACCGTCGAAGATAGTAAAGCAGAAAGCCGAACAACAGAAAAAACTGCAACAGCGCAATCTGCAGAGAGCAAGACAGATGGGAATACCTTACCCCTTCTAAGCGCTTGGAGATTTGTGTAGAACCTATAAACAATATGATAATATGAAAACAAGAAAACTTATACTAGACATAGCACTGTTCATCGTCGGCGTATGCTCAGTTCAGGCACAGTGCAAGTTCAAGAATACGGCTTTCAAGTCGGGCGAGTTCCTCACATACAACCTCTACTTCAACTGGAAGTTTGTGTGGGTGAAGGTGGGCAACGCGTCAATGTCGACCGTAGAAAGCAAGTATCATGGCAAGCCTGCCTATCGTGCTTCGCTCATCACACGCACGTCGGCAAATGCCGACAAGTTCTTCAGCATGCGCGACACGTTGCTCTGTTATAACACTACAGAGCTTGAACCGCTCTACTTCCGTAAGGGAGCACGTGAGGGCGACCGCTATACCGTAGACGAGGCTTTCTACACTTATCCCAACGGCAGAGTACACGTGAAGCAGCATCGTCAGAAGAAGGACGGCACACACGTGTGGAAGAACCACACTCCTGATGCTTGCACATTCGACATGATAAGCATCTTCCTCAGAGCACGCTCGTTCAATCCCGAGGGATGGGAGAAGGGCAAGCGCATCAACTTCCCCATAACCGACGGAGTGAAGATAATAAATGCCGTGCTCGAATATAAAGGCAAGACTACTATCAAGGCCGACAACGGACACAAGTACCGCTGTCTGCAACTCTCATACAAAGAGCGTGAGGACAACAAGGAGAAGGAAATCGTGCGATTCTTCGTAACCGATGATGCCAACCACGTGCCCGTACGTCTGGATATGTTCCTCAAGTTTGGCTCGGCAAAGGCTTTCCTCGTAGGTGCCAAAGGTGTTAAGACACCTATGAGGTCAGCTGTGAAGTAATACTGCGCCATACATCCAACACATTAATACGTCCGACAAATGAGATTTCTTATAATAATAGCAGCCTGCTTGCTCGCATCATGTACTGATTTCAATATAGGTAGAAACACGGATGCCGGCAATAAGCGAAAATTTACCAACGAGACATTGCTCGGATACACACCCGTGAAGCATCAGGGCAGTAGTCCGCTGTGTTGGGCTTACGCTATGCTTGCCACAATTGAGACCGAACACATACAGATGGGCGACTCGGTCAATCTGTCGGTAGACTATGTGGTGCGTCATCTCCTTGCCGAACAGGCGCGGCAGCATTTCCTCTCAAGCGGATACGGTCGCATCACGCTGCGTGGCACAGCTCCGTTATTGCTGAGGCTGATAAGCGAGTATGGCGTGATGCCGTACGACGCCTACAATGCGCCGTCGCTCAACTACAAGGTTCTGGCACGACGCTTGCAGACTATGTCAGAAACCTCTCACGACTTGAGCCAGCTGTCTGACCGCGCACAGCGACTCTTCGACGAACGTATAGGCTACATGCCTAAGAATGTGTATATGCTCGGAGCCGAATATACCCCGCAACAGTTTGCACATAGCGTGTATATGCTCGGCGAATATACAGCCCTGACAAGCTTTACACATCATCCCTTCGACCAGACATTCGCCATCGAAGTGCCCGACAACTATAGCGACGAACTCTTCTACAATGTGCCTATCGATGTGATGATGCGGCGCATAGAGAGGTCGCTGCGTTCTGGACATCCTGTATGTTGGGAGGGTGATGTGTCCGAACCTGGATTCTCCTTTGAGCGTGGCATAGCCGAACTGCCCAACGATATTCCCTGCACACAGCTGCAACGACAGAAGGCTTTCGAGACACGACGCACTACTGACGACCATTGCATGTGCCTCATCGGCATTGCTCACGACAACAAAGGCCGCCGCTACTACATAGCCAAGAACTCGTATGGCACCGACAATCCATACGGCGGACTGATGTATCTGTCCGAAAACTATGTGCGTATGAAGACCGTAGCAGTTGTTGTCAAGAACGTGCATTAATCGATTCCATTATTTCTCCACGCCCTTAAAATCTCCGTTCCGTGTCACTGAATGTACGTTCCGTGACACGGAATGGCCGTTCAATGACACGGAACGTACATTCAGTGACACGGAACGGAACTTTATATTGCTATCCGGACATTAGTATCCCAATCTTGACGAGACACCAATGCTGCATGGTTACAAAAACAAGACCATTCCATTTGAATGGTTTTGTTAGCCGACAAAAGGTCTTTGCCGTAGATTTATCAGCCTTTTTAACTTTTATTTCACAGTTTTTAGAAACAACGTGTTCATAAAAATTGTATATTTGCCCAAAATAATACGAACTACTTGCATATTATCAATATAGAATTGATTAATGTGCTGAAATGCTGGCTATCTTCGGATAGATTAATGATATTGCTTTAAGACCATCTTATCACAAACTAAATAACTAACCAAACCCTTAAGACTATGCAGAAAAAACTTTTTCTTACAGTCGTAATGTTCCTGATAGGAATGTTAATGACAGGGGCGTATGCACAGACGCATACAGTTTCTGGTCTCGTTAAAGACAAAGAAATGGGCGACCCCCTTGTTGGAGTAAGCGTGTCTGTCAAAGGCACGAAGAATGCAACCATGACTGACCTGAACGGCAACTACACCATCCAAACCGCTCCTAACGATATATTGGTGTTCAAATATGTCGGTATGAAGGATGCTGAGGAGAGTGTAGGCAATCGCAAAATCATCAATGTGCTTCTTGTTCCTAACGCTGAGAGCCTTGGCGAAGTAGTAGTTACTGCCATGGGTATCAAGCGACAGTCGGAGACCCTTACCTACTCGGCACAGACCGTAGGCGGCAAGGATGTCAACGACATCAAGTCAATCAATATGATCAACTCTCTTCAGGGCAAGAGTGCTGGTCTGCAGATTACGCCTAACTCTACCGGTGCAGGCGGCTCTTCAAAGATTCTGTTCCGTGGCAACAAGTCAATCTCGGGTAGCAACCAGCCGCTTATCGTTGTCGACGGTGTGCCGACAATGACCAATACCACTTCTTCACAGGTGGCAAGCGACTACGGTGGCGAGCGCGACGGTGGCGACGTTATGTCGACCATCAACCCTGACGACATCGCTTCTATCACCCTTCTGAAGGGTGCTGCCGCTTCTGCTCTTTACGGTGCAGTGGCTGCCAACGGTGCCATCATGATTACCACCAAGTCGGCTATGGCTGGCAAGGTGAGCGTCAACGTATCAAGCAACACCACAATGGAGGCCCCGATGGTATTGCCTGAGTTCCAGACCACTTATGGCGGCGGTGCTGACGGCACATTGTCATGGGGCGACAAGCTCTCAGCCGCTTCGAAGAACTATGCTGAGGAATTCTTCCGCACAGGATTCACCACCAACAACTCTATCTCGCTTGCAGGTGGCAACGACAACTTCAAGTCATATTTCTCTTACGGCAACGTCTACTCTCAGGGCATGACTCCCGAGAATACATACCGCAGCCACAACCTCAACTCGAAGGTTGACTTCAAGGTGCTCGAAACCATACATGTCGACTTCTCTGCCAAGTACAGCAACCAGTACTCTAAGAACCAGGCTGCTGCCGGCTATCTGTGGAACCCGCTCACAGGCGCTTACCTCGTACCGCGTGGCACCGACTGGAACTACTATAAGGACAACTTCGAGATTTACGACGCTGAGCGTGGATGCAACATCCAGAACTGGACCAATACCAAGCAGCAGCAGTTTGGCAACCCATATTGGATGCTCAACCGTCAGACACCTATCTCTGAGCGCAACCGCTACGAGTTTGGTGGCTCTATCAAGTGGGACATCACTCCCGACATCAACATTCAGGGACGTATTCGCTACGAGCGTGGCGAGGACCACTTCATACACAACGCTTACGCTTCGTCTGTAGGCGACCTCTATCCGATGGGACGCATGAAGGACAACCGCTACTTCAGCGACCAGCTCTATGGCGACGTTCTCGTCAACTACAACCACACATGGGGCGACTGGGCACTCACAGCTACAGCAGGCTCAAGCTTCACAAAGACCAAGACTTCTCACGTAGACCTCTGGGGCGAAGGCAACAAGTATAAAGGTCCGGGTGACGGCAACATCTACTATCCTAACATCTTCACTCCGAACAACTACTATGGCAATATGTCTACTACCGACGCATTGAACACAGAGAAGCGCCTCAACGCTGTATTCGCAACAGCTCAGGTAGGCTTCAAGGAGGCAGTGTTCCTCGACCTCTCAGCACGTAACGACTGGTCGTCGGCTCTCGCATTCACCGACGGCTGCTCATTCTTCTATCCGTCAGTAGGCGCCAGCGTGCTGCTCAACAAGCTCATGCCTATGGGCGAGCAGGTGAACCTCTTCAAGCTCCGTGGCAGCTATTCTATCGTAGGTAACGACGTGCCTATCTACATGTCTAACCTTCGCTACACTCTCGGCTCTGCTGGCGCAGTGACGGCTCCCGACAAGGCTCCGTTCCGCACATTGAAGCCTGAGAAGACCCACTCTCTCGAATTCGGTTTCGACGGTACATTCTTCAACAACCGCCTCGACCTCTCTTTCACATACTATAAGACCAACACCAAGAACCAGTTCTTCTCAGTATCGGCTCCTTACGAGAGCGGTCTGCGCAACCGTTACGTCAATGCCGGTAACGTACAGAACCAGGGATTCGAGTTCTCAGCTGGCTGGCATCAGCAGTTCAACGACGACTTTGCATGGTCTACCAACTTCAACATCTCTTACAACGACAACAAGATTAAGGAGCTCGTAGAGGGATTGGAGAACGGTCTTACTGTTGCCTCATGGTCAGGTGCCAAGGTTGTGCTCAACGAGGGTGGCTCGTACGGCGACCTCTACGTTCGTCAGATCAAGCGCGACGAGGCTGGCAAGCCAGTCAAGAACGACAAGGGCGAACCTATACTTATGGGCGACAACATCGACGAGATGAAGTATGCAGGCAACATGAACGCCAAGGTCAACTTCGGTTGGAGCAATACATTCCATTATAAGGACTTCACGCTGTCGTTCCTCATCGACGGTAAGTTCGGTGGCAGAGTGCTCTCAGCTACTGAGGCTGCTCTCGACGGTTGGGGCGTTTCACAGCGCTCTGCCGATGCACGCAACGCAGGCAAGGTAGTGGTTGACGGTGTTGAGTTCGACCCGCAGGCATGGTACACAACAGTTGGCGCTTCCAACTTCAACAGTCCGTATGCCAACGAGTTCTACGTTTACAAGGGCACCAACGTCCGTATGCGTGAGCTGAGTCTCGGCTACACCTTCCGCAACCTCTTCGGCAACGGCAAGAACCTCACAGCAGCGCTTATAGCACGCAACCTCTTCTTCTTCTACAAGGATGCTCCTTGCGATCCCGACGTATCTATGGGTACCGGCAACGGTGTGCAGGGTGTTGACATCTTCAACCTTCCTTCTTCAAGAAGCTTAGGTCTGAACTTGAAGCTGAACTTCTAATCATTGAGCGAGTAAAATACTATTTTTACAACCGTTTAAAACCTAAGGAATTATGAAAAAGAAAAATATATTCGCGGTGTCATCAATGCTGGCACTGGCTGTGATGGGTGGCGGAATGTTAAGCTCATGCACAGGCGATTTCGAAGATCTGAATACAAACAAGACGCAGGTGGATCCTGATATATTGCCATTCTCAGCACAGTGTGCCGAGCCAATGAACTATTGCTATCCGCCTCATCAGAATATGTTCCAGTTCTGGACCAACCTTACCATCGACCTCTATGGTGGCTACTTCCAGACTCCTCACGGCAACTTCACCAACTGCGATATGGGCGAGAACCGCGGACACAGTGGCGGTATGTACGAGAACTACTATCTGCACATCTTCAACAATACGCGCCGCAACATCGCCAGCCTCGACAAGCAGAATCTTGAAGGACTGGCTGGCACAATGCGCATCGTGCAGGCTGTAGGCACTATGCAGGCAACCGACGCCTACGGACCGCTTGCCTACTCGTCAATCATCAACGCCGAGAGCGAGTCGAGCTATCGTTTCGACAGCCAGCAGAAGCTCTACGAGTATATGCTCGACGACCTTGACAAGGCGATTGCCGGATTGCAGAAGATGGACAATGTAGAGAAAACTTCACTTGCAACATACGACACTTGGGGTGGGGGCGACCCTGCCGTGTGGGTTCAGATAGCCAACACAATGAAGCTGCGCATCGCTCTCCGCTTGTCAAAGCGTGAGAGCGAGATGGCTGCCGACGGCTACGACCTCAAGGCGATTGCTACAGCTGCCGCTGCCAACACCCTCGCCGTTTCGGGCAAGGACATCGTGGTTAAGGACCAGAGCAATGAGCTGAAGCGTATGTTCGACTGGCAGGACTGCGGCATGAACGCTAACCTCGTAACGCTCATGGTGGGCATGAACGACCCGCGTCTGCCTCTCTACATGACAAAGAATGCTGACGACATCACCAACGAGAAGGGCGTCACCACTCCTAAGGGATCCGTTTACTGCGGCATCCGCTACGCAAGCGGCATGGCACAGAAGGGTTCTGACGGCTCATACGGCTACAAGATGTCGCAGTGGGTTGGCGCTTACAACACTCCGCTGCCTATCTTCAAGGCTGCCGAGGCTTACTTCCTCCTCGCTGAAGCCAAGTTGCGTTGGGGCATCGGCTCTGAAAGCGTAAAAAGCCTCTACGAGAAGGGCATCCGCCTCTCTATCAAGAACGAGCTTGCTTATAAGGGTTCGTTCGCTGGCATCGAGAACATCAGCGACGCCGACATCGACGCTTACATCAACGGTACAACCGGACAGGCTGACTATGTAGACCCGGGCAACTCTGCCAACAACTGCAAGGCTGTCAACCATCTCGGTGTGAAGTGGGACGACGCTGCAAGCAAGGAAGACCAGCTCGCACGCATACAGACACAGAAGTACATCGCTCTCTTCCCGCTCTCTAACGAAGGTTGGGCTGAGCAGCGTCGTACTGGCTACCCGAAGTTCTTCGTGGCACTGGTCAACAAGAGCAACGGTGCTGTCAATACAGAGGAAGGCGTTCGCCGTGTAATCTACAGCAGCAATGCTTACGACACCAATGCTGAAGGCATCAAGGGCGGTCTGGAACTCCTCGACAAGGAGAACACCAGCAAGAATGGCATCTCTGGCGACAAGGGCGGTACTCACGTTTGGTGGGACAACGCCAACAAGGGAAATTTCTAAAACCTATAGCTGATAATTTAAGGGGCATACCTTTCGGGGTGTGCCCCTTTTTTCGGCATTTTTTTGTTACCTTTGCAGTGACGTTAAAACCACAACGTCTGCATTATGAAGAAAATAGCAATACTCGATTTCGACGGCACCATAGCCGATACACGCCCCGTAATACTCAACACATTCCACCGTACTCTCGACGCCATGCACCTGCCTCAGCACACCGACGACGAGATTGCGGCAACCATCGGATTGCCTCTGATGGAGGCTTTCCCCGTGCTCGAACCGATGGACGAGCGTATGGCGGCTGAGTGTACAGCCACCTACCGGCGCATATTCCACGACGTGAATGCACAGATAGGTGTGCCAATGTTTCCGCATGTTGACGAAACGTTGCGACTGCTGCATTCGCGTGGAATGATTCTTACTATTGCCACCAGTCGCAGCCATCAGTCGGCTGCCGACTTCCTCAGTTCTTTCGCTCTTGACGATATAGTGACGTTCATCATCGGCTATGAAGATGTGAGTCACGCCAAACCGCATCCCGAACCCGTCTCGAAGACATTGAATCATTTTGGATTGACAGCCGACGATGCTTTTGTAGTTGGCGACACCCATTTCGACATTCTCATGGGTCGCAATGCCGGCTGCGCCACCATCGGCGTTACCTACGGCAACGGTTCGCGCCAAAGTCTTGTTGAGGCAGGGGCAGACAGCGTTGTCGACGATTTCGCTGATATATCAAGGATATAAGAGAAAGTGTAGGGAAAATAATTGTCCTTTTGTCTCGCTTACTCGGATTTTTGCACTAACTTTGCAAAGTAAGATAAAAACTAAAAAACATATATAATTATGAGTACACTTAAAAAGCTATTCGCATCAAAACTTCTTGAAGTAAAGGCTATAAAGCTGCAACCCAACGACCCGTTCACATGGGCATCTGGTTGGAAGTCGCCAATCTATACCGACAACCGCAAGACTCTGGCTTATCCCGAGTTGCGCTCGTTTGTTAAGCAGGAGTTGGTACACCTCATCCACGAGGAGTTCCCAGAGGCAAATGCCGTTGCAGGTGTTGCTACAGGTGCCATCGCACAGGGTGCGCTTGTAGCCGACGAGCTGTTGCTGCCTTACTGCTACGTTCGTCCGAAGCCGAAGGATCACGGTATGGGCAACCAGATTGAGGGTACTATCCCTGAGGGTGCAAAGGTAGTCGTAGTAGAGGACCTTATCTCTACAGGCGGTTCTTCGCTCAAGGCTGTTGACGCTCTGCGTAAGGCTGGCTTCGAGGTAGTTGGTATGGTGGCAAGCTACACATACGGTTTCCCCGTAGCCGAAGAGGCTTTCAAGGCTGCTAACGTGCGCCTCATCACACTCTCTGACTATGAGCACACCACAGCTATCGCAGCAGAGACAGGATATATTAAGAAGGAAGACCTTGAGGTGCTCGCTGAGTGGCGCAAGGATCCCGCTAACTGGAAGAAGTAAATTATGACAACATTCGAAAGTTCCATACGACAGATACCATTCCCACAGCAGAACGTTTACGACAAGCTAAGCGACCTTAACAATCTGCAGAAGCTTAAGGAACGCTATGAGCTGATGAAGGACAACATGCCTGAGGAGGCTCGCAAGCAGGCAGAGAAAATCAAGGATCTGGAATTCGACCAGGATTCTTTGTCGGTAAATGTGCCGCCAGTGGGCAGCATCAAGTTGCGTGTGGTAAATCGCGAAGAACCCAAGTGCATCAAGTTTGAGACCGAGCAGAGCCCTATCCCGTTCAATTTCTGGATTCAGCTCCTGCCCGTTACTTCTACTTCATGCAAGATGAAACTCACCATCAAGGCCGAACTCAATATGTTCATCAAGCAGATGGTGAAGAAGCCCCTGCAGGAAGGCATCGAGAAGATTGCCGACGTGCTTCAGATGATTCAGTATAACTAATATATAGGCCCTACCCCCGGCCCCTCCCCCGTAGGGAGGGGAGTGGTATGCATAGGAGGCTATGGCGTCCTCGCCGTTGCCTGCTTAAGCTAATCGAACATATTACTCCCCTCCCTGCGGGGGAGGGGTCGGGGGTAGGGCTTTCTTTTAAACCTTTATAATTATTATGGCAAGCAAACTTTGGGAAAAGAATTTCTCTGTTAATGAGGAGATAGAGCGCTTCACTGTAGGACGTGACCGCGAACTTGACATATACCTCGCCAAGTATGACGTGCTTGGTTCAATGGCTCATATCACTATGCTCGAGTCGATAGGACTCATGCAGAAGAACGAGCTTGTACAGCTTCTGGCTGAACTGAAAAACATATACGCTGAGTGCGAGCGAGGCGAATTTGTTATTGAGGAGGGCGTTGAGGACGTTCACTCGCAGGTGGAACTGATGCTTACACGCCGTTTGGGTGATATGGGCAAGAAGATTCACTCAGGTCGTTCACGCAACGATCAGGTGCTGGTCGACCTCAAGCTCTTCACACGTCACGAATTGCGTGAGGTAGTAGAGAGAGTTGACGCTTTGTTCCGCGAATTGCAGAAGAAGAGCGAGCAGTATAAGAATGTACTTATGCCGGGCTATACACATTTGCAGATAGCCATGCCGAGTTCGTTCGGACTGTGGTTTGGCGCTCATGCCGAGTCGCTTGCCGACGACATGCTCTTCCTTCAGGCTGCCTATCGACTCACCAATCGCAATCCCCTTGGTTCGGCTGCCGGATATGGCTCGTCATTCCCATTGAACCGTGAGATGACTACACGTCTGTTGGGCTTCGACTCAATGGACTATAATGTGGTGTACGCACAGATGGGACGTGGCAAGATGGAGCGCAACGTGGCATTTGCCTTGGCTTCAGTAGCTGGTACAGTATCAAAGCTGGCATTCGACGCATGTCTGTTCAACAGCCAGAACTTCGCCTTTGTAAAACTTCCCAAAGAATGCACCACCGGCTCGTCAATCATGCCGCACAAGAAGAATCCCGATGTGTTTGAGCTGATACGTGCCAAATCGAACAAACTGCAGAGTCTGCCTACACAGATACAGCTCATCATGAACAATCTGCCTACGGGCTATTTCCGCGACCTGCAGATTATCAAGGAAGTATTCCTTCCTGCCTTTGCCGAATTGAAGGACTGCCTTGATATGGCTGCTTACATCATTGAGCGCATCGAGGTGAACGAACACATACTCGACAATCCGATGTACGACCCGATGTTCTCGGTAGAGGAGGTCAACCGTCTTGCAGCCGCCGGAACACCGTTCCGTGATGCCTACAAGCAGGTAGGACTAGAGATAGAGAACGGCACTTTCCATGCCGACCACAACATTCATCACACTCACGAAGGCTCAATGGGCAATCTGTGCAACGACCGTATTGCAGCACTTATGGACCAGACGCTAGCCGAGTTCCATTTCGAGCGTGTGGATGAGGCTGAAAAGGCGCTGCTTGCATAATTGAAAGTTGAAAATTGAGAGTTATGATATGCATTATTGTTAATGCGTTTTTATTACGTATACCTTCAAAGGTAATCATAACTCTCAATTCTCAATTTTCAACTCTCAACTCAAAGAACTCTCAACTCAAAGAACTCTCCCCCAATGAACCGCTTCCCTTTACTTCTTCTATTCGTCATGTTCCTTGTTTCGTCATGCTCGAATACGGACTTCGATTACTCGTCGCTTCATGCATACTTCGTGTTCGACAATAGTCAGCACCAGGATGCTACGTTGCAGAGTGCGCTCAACCCATTGTCACCGGGCGTATTCTGTCGTATTAGCGAGGGTCAGGAGGGAGCGGTAACATACTTCTATTTTGAGAGCAACGAAGGACTTACGACCAAGCAGAAAGCAAATGCCGATGACATGCGTCGTACGCGTGCCATCGGCTTATATAACAAAACCGGTATCATTGTGGGCTATGGCAATCTCTCGTCGCCTGCCATTCTCTATGTCTTCGACTCGCAATGTCCCAACTGCTATGACGAGACCAATATGCTTAACAACAAGCTTGCCTTCACGTCGAACGGTATAGTGTCGTGCAGCCGTTGCAAGCGTCAGTACAATCTCAATAACAACGGTCTGTGCGTCAATTCTGATGGCAAGAAACTCATAAAGTACCGTGCCACATGTAGCGGACCACTCGGCATCCTCTCGATTATCAATTAGCGGGAGGACTGATAGGGAGTGTTCTTTATGACAATATTTGCATTTCTAAGCGCTCAAAACTGCGAGTTGAACGCACAAGGAAATGTTTTGCCCGAAATTCTTGAGTTTTGAGCGTGCAGCCTTATGTGCTTTATTCACAATGCGTTAGGCGTATGTGAGTGGTGAGTGTGCAAGTTCTATCAATGCAATAGTTATCCTTTTCGCCCCCCAAAGGGCAACTTTAGGGTTACAATTAAGCCCCCGTTGCATTGCAAAAGTAGTCCTGTTGTGTACTAAAAGGACTGCCTTTGCAATGCAGCGGGGGCTTATTTGATTAAAAATATGATAAGAAGCGCCGTCTAAACTGATAAAAACGCGTCTTGAATTCTCTATAATTGAATTTTCATTTGTAACAGTTTTTTACTGCTTGTACGATATTTGCATACTGCAAACAGTGCCTTTATTCTTCGCCTCCGTTATAGTCCATTGGCATATCATTTTCGCTACCTTGGTTCTTGTTGGGGCGTTTCTTCTGTTTCATATTACCGAAGTTCCATGTCAGCGTCATGCTTACACGTCGTCCGCCACGTCGGTTAATCTGGTGGCGTGTGAAGTTAGGTCCGCTTGTGAAGGTCTCGAAGCGACGTGAGTCAAGCAGGTCGCGGCAGTTGACCGACAGCGTGAACATCTTGTTGAAGAAGTTCTTGCGAGCACCGAAGTCAATGCTATAATTGGCTTTGCGATAGCCCTGCGTGATTACCTGACGTGCAGTGTAGCGTCCGGTGGTCTGAATAGAGATGTCGTATGGCAGCATAAGCGATGCCGTCATGCGGGCGTTCCAAGTGAAGTTATGGTCGGAATTGCCCGTTACGGTCTGTCCGTCGATGTCGTACGAGAATCCGTTAAGACGATAATAGTAGGCATTTGCCGACGTTGTGAGGTCGAGGATGCGCCACAACTTGTTCTTTACCGTCATTTCCAATCCCGTCGACACACTCTTTGCCACGTTCATAGAGGTCTGGTAGAACAGTCCGTCTTCCTGGTTCTTATAGCTTATGCGCTGTATAACGTCTGTAGTAGGACGATAGTAGGCGCTGACAAGAAGCGAGTGGTCGTTCCATTGCTTAAGATAATTGAGCGAGAATGAATTGCTGAATTCCGGTGTCAGATACGGGTTACCGAACGAAACCGTTGTAGCATCGCGTGTGTCGCGGAACGAGTTGAGCTGACCGCCCCACGGACGGCGCAGACGACGGGTGTAGTTGAGCTGCAACTGCTGTGTCTCGGTCATCTGCCATGACATGAATACCGACGGGAACAGCTGGAAATAGTCCTTCTTGAATGGTTGTTCGCGTAGCGATGCGTCGTGTTCCTGTTCCCATGTGTAGCTCTCGGTATTGACACGCCAGTATTCGCCACGCAGTCCGCCCATCAGACTAAGCGCACCAAACTTATAGCTGAGCGTGGTGTAGAAGGCGTGCAGATCCTGCTTGTAGATGAAGCGGTTGAAGAACAGTTTGTCTTCAGAGGCGTTAGTTCCGTCAAACGACGTATTGTCCATATACGATTCCTGCGGTGTGTTCTCGCGCGAGAAATTGCCGTTATATCCAGCTTCTATCTTGAAGTTCTTGGTCACCTGGTTCTCGTATTCGAGTTTCAGCTCCTTGCGGTGGTTGTTGATATACTGCGGACGATACTGATAGCTGTACGTAACGTCGTCGATGCCCACCACTACGGTAGAGTCTTGATACCAGTTGTCGCCATTCATCTTCCAACTGCTCAAGTCGGCAGTGAAGTCAATAAAGTGCTTGTCGTTGAATGAGTGGCGGTAGTTGAACTCGCCGTAGCGCATGTCCATACCCGTACGTGAGCGGTTGATACGGTCGAGCTGATAGTTGTTCAGGCCGTTTGCCACTGCTGTATATATATAAGGTGTATAGCTGTGGCTGTTTCCGCCTCCGTGCATGAGCATGCCGCTGAGGCTGAAGTCGTCCTTTGTCGTAGCGTGCAGCGTCACACCGGCACGTGTGAAGAAGTTGTTGCCACGCTGTTTGCTGTCGCTGTCGTATGTTTGGTTGTACGTATCGCTGGTCTGCTGGCTCTCCATGTGTCCGGTATTGGCACGATGGCGGTAGCCGATGTTTAAGTAAGAGTCAATCAGTCGGCTGTTGTAGTTGACGTTGAAGCTTGTGTTGGCACCGCCGCGAGTGTCGCCACCAGCCTGCACCGAGCCGTAATAGCCAGCCTTGCGGTCTTTCTTGAGCACAATGTTGATGATACCAGCCGAACCTTCAGCCGAGAATTTAGCCGAAGGATTGTCAATCACTTCTACACGGTCGATGCTTTCAGCCGGCAGCTGCTGCAGAATCTGTGCACGGTTGTCCGAAGTCAGTCCCGATGCCTTGCCATTAATCCAAACCTCTACGCTTGAATTGCCACGCAGCGACACATTGCCGTCGTTGTCAACCTCGATAGAAGGTACATTGTCGAGCACGTCCGAAGCCGATTGTCCGGCATTGCTGATGAGCTGACCGACATCAAACGACTTTCGGTCAACCTCCAGTTTCATTGTGGCGCGCTGTCCTGTCACGGTCACTTCGTTCAGTTGCTTGGCATCTTCAGCCATATACAGTAACTTGAATTGCACATCACGCTTAGTGGGAGTAATCTCAAACTGACGTGTCACGTCCTTATAGCCCATAAAAGTAAGCGTCAGCGTGTACTTGCCGTCCTTGAGTCCCGACACGTTGAAGTTGCCGCCAGCATCAGTAATGCCACCGCCAACGAACTTGTCGCTACCTTGTTCAGTCACTTTGATATTGACAAAACCGAGAGGTTCAGACTTCTGTCGGTCCAATATCTTGCCTTTCACGATGCCTTGCGCCCATCCGGTGTATGCACACAGACAGAGCAGGAAGAATATTATAAAACGTTTCATATATGTGTATAAGACGGATTAAGTGTAACGAATGTTTAACCGGTATGTAGGTTTTTAATAAAAAACAGGCGTTTTCTTGCCGATATCGGCAAGAAAACAGCTATATTTGCATAAAGTTAGTTAGTTTCTTGCCGATAATATATGGAATACCCCATTACAAGGCTTTGCTCGATTATTTCAAGATAAAGTATTAAGCAACAAAACGCCCTGTAAGTGCAAAAGCATAAACAATCAATGCTTTTGCATTTACAGGGCGCATTGTTTATAAGCTTACAAAGCATACCACTCCCCTCCCTACGGGGGAGGGGCTGGGGGTAGGGCTTTTTAGAGCATTATTTATTCGGCAAATGCCGCTGCTTCGGCAGCAGCGATTATCTCCTCACGACTCTGTTGGCGTGCAGAGATATGGCTCAGGTCAAACTCCTTGTCGTCGAGATTGAGCATATCCTCGTCGCTGTTCTCGTCGTCCGAATTGTCGGCTGTTGTGTCAGCGGCATTGTACGGCAGGCTTTCAGCCGTTTCTTTTACAGTCTCGTCGTCCTCGCTTACGTTGCGATACATAGGCGAGCGTCGTCCTTGCTTTGTCTTCTTGCCGCCATTGAGAGCTTTTACAGCAGCCTCGGCATGGGCTTCCATCTCAGGATTCTTGATGATGAACTCGTCAGCCTCAGGCTCTATAGTCGGAACGTTCTGCACCGGTTCTTCCTCCATTTTTGTGCGGTCGGTCTTGGCAGCAAACACTTGGTCGATAAACTGTGGTTCCTTGCGCAGTCGTTCGAGCGTCAGCTTCGAAGCCATCTGCTGGCTTTCCTTCTTGCTGAAGCCCGTACCGGTGCATCCCTCTACTGTCTCAAGCATCACCTGATAGTTGAACACGGGCGATCCGGTCTTGTCTTTTTCCTGCGAGAGGACGCGGAAGTCAATGCGCACGCGGTTCTTCTGACTCCATTCGATGAGCTTGCTCTTGAAGTTTACTTCCTTATAAGCAACCTTGTCGATGTTTATCATTTGTGTCAGTATTCGCTTGCGCATAAACTCCATGCATGCGTTGTAGCCACGGTCGAGGTATATTGCTCCCACAAGAGCCTCGAAGGCGTTGCCTCCCATGTATGAGTTGTGCGACGAAGAGCGTCCGTTAGACAATATGAGCTGGTTGATGCCCATTTCCTGCGCCAGTCGGTTGAGGGTTTCGCGCTGCACGAGTTTGGAGCGTGTATTGGTGAGGAAGCCCTCGCGTTTGCCTGGGAAGTGGCGGTAGACTATGTCGCCAACGGTGGCGTCGAGGATTGCATCGCCAAGAAATTCCAGTCGTTCGTTGTTCACGGGTTTGCCCTTGGCGTTGCGCTTGAACATGCTTTTGTGCATAAGCGCCAGCTTATAGTAGCCGATGTCGTGCGGATAAAAGCCTATGATTTGGCGTAAAGACAAATAAAGCTCCTTGTCCTTACGGAAAGGGAGCTTCATTCTGTCGATGAGATTACTCAGCATATTTCTTGAATATTACACATGCATTGTGGCCTCCGAAACCGAATGTGTTGCTCAGTGCAGCACGTACCTCACGCTTCTGTGCCTTGTTGAAGGTGTAGTTGAGGTTGTAGTCGATTTCCGGATCCTGGTCGTCCTCAGCGTGGTTGATGGTAGGCGGAACGATGTCGTTCTTCACTGCAAGCACCGAAGCAAGAGCCTCCACAGCACCGGCAGCGCCGAGCAAGTGTCCAGTCATAGACTTGGTAGAGCTGATGTTGAGCTTGTAAGCGGCCTCGCCGAACACCTGCTTGATGGCCTTAGCCTCAGAGATGTCGCCCACGTGGGTAGATGTGCCGTGTACGTTGATATAGTCGATGTCTTCAGGCTTCATGCCTGCGTCCTCAAGAGCGTTCTCCATTACGAGGCGAGCGCCGAGACCCTCAGGGTGAGAAGCTGTGATGTGGTGAGCGTCGGCAGACATACCTTCGCCAACCATTTCTGCGTAGATTTTGGCTCCGCGTGCCTTGGCGTGCTCAAGTTCCTCAAGGATGAGGCATCCTGAGCCTTCGCCCATGATGAATCCGTCACGGCTTGCGCTGAACGGACGTGAAGCGTGCTCCGGATCGTCGTTGCGTGTAGAGAGTGCGTGCATGGCGTTGAATCCGCCTACACCTCCAGGTGTGATGGCAGCTTCTGCACCACCGCTTACGATTACGTTGGCCTTACCAAGACGGATGAGGTTGAAGGCGTCAGCAAGAGCGTTGGTAGATGATGCGCATGCCGAAGTAGTGGTATAGTTAGGACCGTGGAATCCGTACTGGATTGAAATCTGGCCTGCTGCGATGTCGGCAATCATCTTCGGGATGAAGAACGGATTGAACTTAGGACCGTTCTCCTTGTGCAGTGCATAGTAGCCTACTTCTTCCTCGAAAGTCTTGATGCCACCGATGCCAACGCCGTAGATTACGCCGATGCGGTTCTTGTCTTCTTTGTCAAGATCCATGCCCGAGTCCTGAACTGCCTGCATTGCTGCGATGATAGCGAGCTGTGCATAGCGGTCCATCTTGCGTGCTTCCTTGCGATCGATGAAGTCGTTCACCTTAAGGTTCTTCACCTCGCATGCAAACTGAGTCTTGAAATCAGAAGCGTCGAACAATGTAATGGGGGCTGCGCCGCTTACGCCGGCGACAAGGTTGTTCCAAGTCTCTTCAACAGTGTTGCCCAATGGGGTAACGGCTCCAAGACCTGTAACTACTACTCTTTTTAATTCCATTTAAAATAGTTTCGGGTTATGGTTGAAAAAATGGTTTATGGTTTATGTACACCATAAACTATAAACCATAAACCTTATTTATTTTGCGTTCTCCTCGATGTAAGCGATAGCGTCGCCAACAGTGCCGATCTTCTCAGCCTTATCATCAGGGATAGAGATGCCGAACTCCTTCTCGAACTCCATGATGAGCTCTACGGTGTCGAGTGAGTCTGCACCAAGGTCGTTTGTGAAGCTTGCTTCAGGCTTAACGTCTGCTTCGTCTACACCGAGTTTGTCAACGATGATAGCTTTTACTTTTGATTCGATTTCTGACATAATTTCTAATTTTAAAGTGTTTATAATGTAATTTCCTTTTAAAAAACTTTGCAAAGGAAATAATTTTTATTCATATAGGCAAATATTTTTCTACAAAAAGACATTCTGTGTGCACAAACACCCTATAAATGTGCATATTTTTTGCCCGTTTCGTTACTGTTTCAATGTTTTTACAATGACATTGAAGCAGTTACGGGTTGTGAGTTTTGAGTTTTGAATTTTGAATTTTGAGTTGGTTGCCGTTGGCAATTATGAGTTTTGAATTTTGAGTTTTGAATTGGTCGCTGCGCGATTTATGAATTAAGAATTATAAATTTCCAATTAAAAATTCAACATTCAACAATTCCAAATCGGCGAAGCCGACAAATTCAAAACTCAAAACTCAAAATTCAAAACTCGTATTATCCCACCTGTGAACCGGGCTTAACGTTGCCCAATACAGATGTCACGTTGAGTGTTCCGTCGAAGTTGACAGCCGAGAGAATCATGCCCTGGCTCTCGATGCCCATCATCTTGCGTGGAGCGAAGTTGGCTACGAAGAGCACGTCCTTGCCGATGAGCTGTTCAGGCTCGTAGTAGGCAGCGATGCCGCTGAGTATGGTGCGGTCTTTGCCCGAGCCGTCGTCGATGGTGAACTGAAGGAGTTTCTTCGACTTCTTCACCTTCTGGCAGTCCTTGATGTGGCCTACGCGGATGTCCATCTTCTCGAAAGTCTCGAAGTCGACGTTCTCCTTGACGGGTGCAGCCACGTACGATGCAGCCTCGTTAGCCTTCTTGGTGTCCTCAAGTTTCTGGAGCTGTGCGTTGATGGCGTCGTCCTCAATCTTCTCGAAGAGCAGGGCAGGAGTGCCGAGCTGGTGTCCGGGCTTGAGGAGTTCGGTGCTGCCGAGCTGATCCCATTCTGTATTAGCCACGTTGAGCATCTCGCGGAGCTTTGCCGAACTGAACGGAAGGAACGGTTCGAATGCTATCTCAAGGTTGGCTACGAGTTGCAGTGAGATATAGAGTATAGTCTTGACGCGCTCCATATCGGTCTTGGCAACGTGCCAAGGCTCGCAATCGGTGATGTACTTGTTGCCGATACGTGCCAGGTTCATTGCCTCTTTCTGGGCGTCGCGGAACTTGAATGCGTCAAGCAGTGCCTCCACCTTCTGCTTCACGTCCTTGAATTCCTTGATGGCAGCGCGGTCAACGTCCTGCAGTTCGCCACATTCGGGCACGATGCCGTTGAAGTATTTCTTGGTGAGCTGCAGTGCACGGTTGACGAAGTTGCCGTAAACAGCCACCAGTTCGTTGTTGTTGCGGTCCTGGAAATCCTTCCATGTGAAGTTGTTGTCCTTGGTCTCCGGAGCGTTGGCTGTGAGCACATAGCGCAGCACGTCCTGCTTGCCGGGGAAGTCAACGAGGTATTCGTGGAGCCATACAGCCCAGTTGCGTGATGTAGAAATCTTGTCGTTCTCGAGGTTGAGGAACTCGTTTGCCGGTACGTTGTCGGGCAGGATGTAGTCGCCGTGAGCCTTGAGCATGGTTGGGAACACGATGCAGTGGAACACGATGTTGTCCTTGCCGATGAAGTGGATGAGTCGTGACGACGGGTCCTGCCACCACTTCTGCCACGGTCCCCACTTCTCTGGCTGGGCGTCGCACAGCTCCTTGGTGTTTGAGATGTAGCCGATAGGTGCGTCAAACCATACGTAGAGCACCTTGCCCTCGGCTCCTTCTACGGGTACGGGAATACCCCAGTCGAGGTCGCGTGTCATAGCGCGTGGCTGCAGATCCATGTCGAGCCACGATTTGCACTGGCCGTAGACGTTGGGTCGCCACTCCTTGTGCTCGTCGAGAATCCACTGCTTCAGCCAGTTCTGATAGTTGTTAAGCGGCAGATACCAGTTCTTGGTGGCCTTCTTCACGAGTCCGTGTCCGGGGTTGTTCTTGTTGGTGGGGTTGATCAGTTCTTCTGGTGAGAGCGTAGCGCCGCACTTCTCGCACTGGTCGCCGTAAGCTCCCTCGGCACCGCAGCGCGGACATGTGCCCACGATGTTGCGGTCGGTGAGGAATTCGCCTGTCACCTCGTCGCAGAACTGTTCTTCGGTCTTCTCTACCAGTTCGTGCTTGTCGTAGAGTGTGCGGAAGAAGTCGCTGGCAAACTTGTTGTGAATCTTTGATGTGGTGCGGCTATATATGTCGAACGAGATACCGAAGTCTTCGAACGACTTCTTGATGAGGTTATGGTAGCGGTCTACCACTTCCTGCACGGTGATGCCCTCCTTGCGGGCGCGGATAGTTACGGGCACGCCGTGCTCGTCGCTACCTCCGATGAACATAACCTCCTGCTTCTTAAGGCGCAGATAGCGCACGTAGATGTCGGCAGGAACATACACGCCGGCCAGGTGGCCTATGTGTACGCCACCGTTGGCATACGGCAGAGCCGCGGTGACGGTGGTGCGTTTGAATTTCTTATCTTCCATTATAATGTGTGATTTTTGTTTTCTGGGTGCAAAGTTAGTGCAAATCGAACACAATTCAAAACAAGCAGCTCGTTTTTATTGTCAAATTGATATTTATTATATATAATAAGGTGTAGCCATAAGACTAACTATTTTCCCGTTTTTCTTATCTGCTTTCCGGATAAATGAGGGTGGCGGTTGCTCATTTCGGCTTTCTTTTGTAACTTCGCAGCGTAATTAGGATCCTATGAAACTTGACAGACAAAAAGACAGATTGCTCTCCATGATACGTCATGGCAAGCCGATGACGCTCGGCGAGCAGGCGCGTCTGGTGCTGAGTCTTGCCATGCCAGCCATTCTGGCGCAGCTCACTACCACCATGATGCAGTATATAGACGCGTCGATGGTGGGCAGTCTGGGTGCCGAGGCTTCGGCGGCTATAGGCTTGATAGAGACCACTACGTGGCTTATGGGCAGCCTCTGTTCGGCTACGGCAGCCGGTTTTTACGTTCAGGTGAGCCACCAGTTGGGTGCCGACGATGCCGCCCGGGCGCGTTCCACATTGCGCCAGGGCATCATGTCGGTGCTCGTGGTGAGTGCGCTCATCGGCTTGGTGGCGCTCGCCATCAGTCCGTTCCTGCCCTCGTGGTTGGGCGGCAACGCCAGCATCAACGCCACGTCGTCAGCCTATTTTGCCATCATAGCCATGGCGATGCCCGCATTCCAGTTCTCAATGTTCAGCCAGGGCATGCTGCGCAGCTCCGGCAACATGCTCGTGCCGAGCATAATGAGCGTGGTGATGATGTCGCTCGACGTGGTTTTCAACTTCTTTCTCATCTTCCACACGCGCACCGTCGACGTGCTGGGCATGTCGCTCACGCTGCCCGGAGCGGGCATGGGAGTGGTGGGAGCGGCAATAGGCACGGCTTCAGCCGAACTCGTTGCGGCATCCATAACGATGTACATACTCTGCTTCCGCAGCAAGGAGCTGTCGCTGAGGATTGACCGCGGCCGCTTCCTGCCTACATGGCAGGTGGTGAAGCGTGCCCTGCACATAGCCCTGCCAATGGGTATACAGCAGACCATAATGACCTCGGCATACATCGTCACAACCATCATCATCGCTCCGCTGGGCACCTTCGCCATTGCCGCCAACTCGTTTGGCATCATCGTCGAGAGTCTGTGCTACATGCCGGGCTACGGCGTGAGCGATGCCGCCACGACGCTTGTGGGACAGAGCATGGGTGCCGGACGCTACGAACTGATGAAGCGCTTTGCGTGGCTCAGCGTCGGACTGGGCATGGGCATTATGACATTGATGGGCGTAGTGATGTACGTCGGAGCGCCGTTTGCCATGGCTATGATGACGCCTTCGCCCGAAGTGCGTCTGCTCGGAGTGGAAGTGCTGCGCATCGAGGCGTTCGCCGAACCCATGTTCGGTGCAGCCATCATCTGCTACGGAGTGTTCGTAGGTGCTGCCAAGACCATAGCTCCGAGCGTGATGAACCTCATATCGATGTGGGGTGTGCGCATCACGCTTGCCGCCATGCTCGCACCGTCGATGGGACTGCGTGGCGTATGGCTCGCCATGTGCCTCGAACTGACGTTCCGTGGAGTGATATTCCTTGTGAAGCTGGCGAGATTCAATCCCACCCCCAAACCCGTCTCACGTAGCGAGGGGATGAATAGTACAACAGATGAAATAAGAAACAAATATTAATAAGCAACAATTTTTTTACACCTCTATCCTTATCGCCAATCAGTACATATTACTCCCCTCCCTGCGGGGGAGGGGCG
>NZ_JADYUF010000002.1 GCF_021531655.1 Leyella stercorea
TCACGGTCAATTCATGATAATTCGTGACTAAAACACCTCCAACATTCGTGGGATTCGTGAAATTCGTGGTGAAATAAACAACACGAATCGCACGAATCACACGAATTATCCCCACCTAAATTCACGGTCAATTCATGATAATTCGTGACTAAAACACCTCCAACATTCGTGGGATTCGTGAAATTCGTGGTGAAGCAAACACAACACTCATTAGTCTTTCTGTCTCCAGATGCCCATCACCTTGTTCCTGACGACAAGCACATTGGTGGCTGACACCACTACAAGCAAAGCCATGCCTACAGCCAGCGTGCCCCACATGGAGCCTTCGTCTACCTCCGGGAACAACGTCATCAGAACATCCATATAGTAGGAACGGGCAGCCACGAGCAGGGCGAAGGCTACAGCCAGGACTACGAAGTTGAGAACTATGGTGAGCACCTGGTAGGGCATTGCCACACGCTGCGGACTGTAGCCTATGAGCAGCAGGTTTTCGAGCTTGGTGGTGTTCTTCTGCACGAGCAGATAGATGCTGAGCATGAGGATATAGATGCTCAGGGCTGAAATGACAAGTCCTACAACCACTACTATGCTGACCAGAAGCTTCAGGAAGTAGACTATCTTCTCGGCATCCATATTGTTGTCAGCCATATCGTAGCCATGACTCTCCATAAACTCCGACACCCGGGTATCGGTAGGGTTGTCCACCTCCACAATGAGGCGCGTGGCGCTGTTGTCAGTATCGTTGGAGTATTCACGGTTGCTCCACTCCATGAAAGTCTGCGGCACCAGGATGGAGTTAAGTCTTGACGAGAATCCTATCACCCTGCCCTTGAAGCGTGCGTCCTTGCCGTTGCCGTGAACGAGGAGCGTGAACTCCACCATTCCGACGAGTCCTTCGCTTATCTTGGGCAACGAATGGCTCTGGGCAAAGCCGAAGTTGTACATCGTAATGTACGAACGGGGCAATATGATAGGCACGGTAGCATCGCCCGGGGTGTACTTCCACTTGCCGAGCGGAACGTCGACAAAACGATCGGGCACGCTCTCAAGAAAAAGTTCGGAATTGAGGATGTTCACGCCCTGCACGCCCATCGATGCCTCCACCTTATAGTTGGCAGACACAAACTGCCCCACCCCACTTACAAACTTCTGCGACTTGATTTCTGAGATGTCCGAATTGCTGAACGTATTGGTGCGTCCGGTCAACGTGCTCGCCGTTCCGATGTTCTTGTTGATGATGATATAGTTGTTCTTCATGAAGCTGTCGTCTCCCGTGAACACGGGCAACACATCATTATAGAACTGGAAGCCGAACAAGATGATGAGCGCTCCAAGCATATTGGCAAGCGAAAAACCTACAAACTGCCCTATGCTGATGTGCTGTCTGAGTAATTTCCAAACAAGATTCATAGCCTATATATTTTCTCGTAATCCAAATCTATGTGTTTTCCAATACTTGTCATCACGACTCCGGCTCCCTGCTTGCGGGCTTCCTCCATGACGATCTGTCCCATCACCCGGGCGTTGTCATCGTCAAGAT
Source organism: Leyella stercorea (assembly GCF_021531655.1). The sequence goes on from NZ_JADYUF010000002.1 coordinate 1,541, forward strand.
GGCTTATGGGTTCGTCAAGAACAATGAAGTCGTAGGGCTGCACCAGGGCACGCATCAGAGCCACACGTTGCTGCTGACCGAACGACATCTCGCCTACAAGCGACTGCTTCTTGTCGGCTATGCCGAGGCGCTCAAACCATGCGTCGATGGTCGTGCTGTCGGCAAACGACGTGAGACGGTTCTTTATCTCCACATTCTCCCACGCCGTAAGCTCGGGAAAGAGGCGCAACTCCTGAAACAGCAGACTGACGTGACGCATGCGCACCCTCACCCAGTCGGCTGTCTTATATCCTCGCACATCGTCGTCGCCAAACATGATGCTGCCGGTATAGTCGTGACGATAACCCAGCAGATAGCTGCAGAACGTGCTCTTGCCCATACCGCTTGCAGCCTCAACAAGATACAGATGTCCCTTCTCAAAAACGGCATCGCTCTTCCAGATGTCTGAGTCCATATCGGCTCTGTCCGAGAAGACATGGGGCAGTACATCCTTGAATACAATTCTTTTCATCGACTATTTATTTTTTGAACTTCATTACACAAACAACGGCTTTCACATTATTTATTATTGGCTTCAGCATGCCAGACATACTGCCTGCCGCCATGCCGTTGCCTACGAGGGCCTTTACATTCAACACCATAGCCATACGCTCGCCTTGTATCATGCGGCTTACGTCGGCTGGTATAGGATTGGCAGGCTTCAGCAGATGCTGTACCTGAGCTGGCGACACGCCCGATGTGCCATAGAACACATCGCCCTGCAATCCGAACGAGAAACCCGTATCGCCACTCCTGTATGTCCAATGCCCGTCGGAGCCCGTGATGCTGCATCCCGGCTGGCACGACTGCTTCCAGTAGTCGACATCGGCTGTCCACACGGGATTGTCCACACGGGCAAGCATCGTCATACCGGGATTGTCGGGCGACATGCCCGAGAAGGCGAACGCTATGTCGCCGTCTACGCTACGCATGATATTGTCGAAGTCGACGGCTGTATTGAGTCCCATGAGTACAGCCTGCAGGGAGCGGTCGGACTGAAGGAGGGGCAAGAAATCCTTGCCATTGACATTGGCAAAGAGTGCAAAGAGCTGGCTCTGCGACATGCAATTCTTGAAATCGCCCTTGATAGGCCGCAAGACGCTATGCGACTTATGCAGTTCACGGTCGACCGACTTCTGGAACGAGAAGTTCTCACAGTCAATACGCATTATGCCATCCTTGACATCCACTCCTGCGGCTACCGCCACCTGCGAAGCGTCGGCTCCCTTTGGGGCACCCAGCATAAACGGAGCAGCCAGCTTCTCGGGCAGGGCTTGCACCTGTGCCACAAGCGCCACACGGCTGCCGATGCTGTCAAGTCTTGAATACATGGGACGGGCCAATATGCTCGCGTCCTCGTCCTGCTTGAGCATGCGCACAAGGCTGCGCTGGGCGTCGGGCAAGGCTGCGGCACTCACAGGACCGAGCACAAGCAACGCGTTGTCGTCGAATCCTACAGCCCACGAATTGTTTATGTCGGCAAGACGGTAGTCACCCTGCCTGCGCACTTCCGACGTTGCAGCCTTCTTCATAATCTCAAGCAGCCGGTCGGAATCCTTCACCTTGGCACACATGCCCAGGTTGCCGTCTATCGTCTCAAATGCATAAATGTCACGGCTCAAATCCAGCGCCTCGGCTGCTTTGTCGCCAAAGGGCAGCAAAGAGAGCACCTTGTCCGATTGGGCTACTACCGCCCCGTCAATCCTCATTACTGCCGTGGCAGACGCGGGTATAGAACGCACATAATCGTTGTTGCGACATGAAGCCAGGCAAAGGGCACATACCATAATAAGCCACACGGCTTTCAGGTCAATAAATCTTGTTTTCATAAGTATCGTTATTATAATCTCTACGTCAGCTGTCGTCCTCTACGCCAGCTGACGTCGTTTTTACAGCTTGCGTTTTGTGAGGTTTGCCATCATAACGGCACTCAGTCCGGCAGTCTCCGTACGCAGACGGCTCTTGCCGAGGCTTATAGGCTCATAGCCATGGGTCATGGCAAGTCGCACCTCGTCTATCGAGAAGTCGCCTTCAGGACCTACAAGCATCGTCACGGGTTCATCGGGATTGAGAGTCTGAAGGGTTGCAAACAGATCCTCGCGCTCTATCTCGGCATAGCAATGGGCTATGAACTTGCGTCCATCACGTGGACGTGCCACGAAATCGGCAAACGGATCCATCTCGCCCACCATCGGCTTGTGAGCCTTATGGCTTTGCTTCATTGCCGACACGACGATGCGCTCCACACGGTCGGTACGCAACGTCTTTCGCTCGGAGAACTTGCAGTCGAGAAAGTCAAGCTCGTCAAATCCTATTTCCGTAGCCTTTTCTGCCATCCACTCTATGCGGTCCATCATCTTGGTCGGGGCTACGGCAAGCGTGATGCGTCCGTTCCACTCGCGCTCGCATGGCAGTTGCTCAAGGATGTTGTACATACAATGCTTGCCCGATGCCATACTCACCTCGGCGTCAAAGAGTCCGCCCTCGCCGTCGGCAAGTATCATACGGTCGCCACTCTGCAGACGAAGCACACGCACGGCATGCTTGGCTTCCTCCTCGGGCAATTCGCCGGCATTAGCAGCATTGGGTACATAAAAATATCTTACTTCTTTCATAGTTTCATACTTTATTTTCATAGTTTTCATAATGGCCATGCCGTCAATCTGGCACAGCAAAACCGTGCAAAGTTACTATCTTTTTCATAAATACAATAATATTGAATAAAAAACTTGTTTAAGTCAGAAAAAAAGAGTACCTTTGCAAGGTTTTTGGGCACATTTGTCCAAAACGCGCAACTTTTATAAAAGCCGTAGAAAGTTTAAGGTATACAAGATGAGACAACTTAAGATTCAAAAAAGTATTACAAACCGTTCGAGTGAAGCACTTGATAAATACCTCGTTGAGATTGGACGCGCCCCTCTTATTTCCATCGATGAGGAAATTGAACTGGCACAGAAGATCAAGAAAGGTGGTGCGGAAGGTGAGCGTGCTAAAGACAAACTTGTCACAGCCAACTTGCGATTTGTAGTATCCGTAGCAAAACAGTACCAGCATCAGGGTTTGACATTGACCGACCTCATTGACGAAGGTAATATCGGCCTCATTAAAGCTGCACAGAAGTTTGATGAGACGCGCGGATTCAAATTCATCTCGTATGCTGTATGGTGGATTCGCCAGAGCATATTGCAGGCCATCGCAGAGCAGAGCCGTATCGTACGTCTGCCACTCAATCAGGTCGGTTCGCTCAACAAGATCAATCACGAGATAAACAAGTTTGAGCAGGAGAACCAGCGTCATCCTTCGGTTTCGGAGCTTTCGGACGCTACCAAGATTGACGAGGAGAAGATTGGCCAGAGCCTCATGGCAGACGGACACCACCTCAGTATCGACGCTCCTTTCCAGGATGGCGAGGACAACTGTATGCTCGACGTAATGCCAAGTGGCGACGACAGCCGTACCGACCGCCAGGTCGACCATGAGTCAATGGCTCTTGAGCTCAATTCTGTACTCAACAAGGTGCTCAAGGACCGCGAGATTACCATCATTCGCGAGTGCTTCGGCATAGGATGCCACGAGAAGGGTCTTGAAGAGATTGGCGACCAGCTCGGTCTCACACGCGAGCGTGTACGCCAGATACGCGAGAAGAGTATTGCCAAGCTGCGCGATAGCGGCAACGCAAAGATTCTCATGAAATATTTAGGCTAAATTTTAATTGTTCAAGTAAGCGGCGGACAGTTAGCTTCCGAACTGGCTGTCACTTACGATAAAAGCACCATTGGAAAAGAAAACCATGTTTTCAATTCCGATGGTGCTTGTTTTTTTATTCCTGCATTATCACTTTCTCGAAGTCGCCTACCCCATACTTGTCGAGCAGATTCTTGTCCTCGGCAAAGGCTGTGGCAAGACATTCGCCCTTATTGTCGGCTCCCATGGCTGAGGCGTATCGTCCGAACATCTGGCTGGCTTCGCCATTCTTATGGAGCAACCATTTGGCGTAGCCACAATTGAGCAGGTCGTCAGCCACGCCCGAACCGTCAGCCACAAGGACGTCGTAAATCCGCTCCGCCTCGTCGGGCTTATGGTTCATCAGGTGTCCCCATGCTATTGCACGCTTTACGTTGCGGTCGGAGTCGTTCTCGTAATCAAGCCGATACAGGCGGTTCATTCCCTCGCTTACTTTGCCACTATCAATCAACGCCAGACTCATATATATCGTCAACCGCTTGGAAATACATCCAACGGCTTCCAATCGGTTGCAGATGGCTGTCACGTCGTCGTATCTGCGCAACATGAATGCGGCTTCTGCCAATCCCGCCATAGCCTGCTCGCGCTTCTCGTTTTTTGCAACCACGCGCGAAAACAATTCATACGACGCATCATAGCAACCCGTCTTCAAGTAGGCATTACCAAGAAGCAGGGAAATATCGGCACTTTCGGCTCCCGACCTTACGACAGCCTCGGCAAGTACCTTTACCGCCTCATACTGACGCCATCTGAAGAGCAGACGCCCTATCTCAACAGCCTCGTGCGCCATACTTTTGGCAAGCGACGCATTCGCTATAAAAAGACAGTCGGCAACTCCATCCTTTGCCGTCTTACCGAACGGGTTGCGGAAATCATTATGATTGGGAAACAACTTGAAGAAGCGATACAAGTCCTGCAGATACATTCTACGCATATAGGCAGGCGAATCTGTTTCGGCAGTCATATTCTCGGGCAAAGAAGCGTTTCCTCCCTTCAGCATCTCCTGAGCGTCGGCAGGCAGACGGTCGAATATGGAAGCTATAGCAAACACAAACGAATACTTGTCGGAATCGCAAAACGGACCACGCCCCACCATTTGCTTTATAGCCGGAGCGTTTTCGCCCTTTAAGGCATTGGTCACGTCGGGATGATCGGCATAGAAAGGCGCAAACCAGTTGCTTATCTCGCTGAAAAAGGCAAAACGCTTCATGTGCGAGAAGCCCCCAAAATATATGTCGCTACCCTTACGTTGCATCTCCATCATCTTGCTCATCTTCTCTTCTATCTCAGCCATATTGCTGTCGGCATCGTCGTTGCCTAATATTTCGTCAATCGACGAGTCTTCACAACCGTCCGACTCCATACGCCAATTCTTCAATCGGCTGTTCTTGACAAATGTCGGGATAATGTCGGTCTGTATCTCGCGGCTGTCGGCCTCGGTACGCTCACAATACAACATCTGTATCTGAACCTCCATCAGTTCACGACGCACCTGGTCAGACGAACTCAGACGATGCAAAGCCTCTCCAACGTTGGGAAACAAGCAGACTACTCCTTCGTCGGGCATTGCAAGCACAATACCCACTATGGCACGCTGGCGCAACGCCACATCATCGCTTTGCTCATATACAGCAACAAGCGTCAGCCACTTGTTCACATCAAACACTACAAGCAAAGCCATGGTCAAGGCGCTCACTATAAGCTGGGCGTCCGTATGGTCGATTACGGGCGAAAGGAGCAAGGATTTGTAGGCTTCAGCCGACTCTTCTGTCCATTGTCCCATAACAAGCAGACTATTGAACAAGCCTTCCATATAGCGTTGATGATTGGCATAAAGCTTGGCAAGAGAGGTTTCGCGCGTCTCTCCACTCTGCAACGAACACATAGCCACATCCTGCACAAACGATTCCAACTCTCCGAGTACAGCCTCCTGCCGAATACGACGGCTGGTGGCTATGTTCTGGGCTTGCACCAAAGTACGACGCTTGCGCATCACCGAAGCAAGACGCACGGTATTGTACAGTCTATAAGTACGCTTCAGCATACGGTCGTAGATACGGGCAGCCTTAGGGTCGCACATGTCGCTCAAGAAGCAGTTGGCCATAAGACCATATTCCGACTCCAGGCGTTCGAGTTCTTCCTCGCCTTCGACAATAGCCAGTTCGTCCATACGCTGGCGCAGCATACGCAAGGCGCGAGGCACATTACGCTCTGCAAGAATCGTGTCGTTGATAGTTGAAGCCATAAAAAATCATCGTTTGTCGGTAGCCACAGCGTCTATGTCCTTCAGGCGTGGCTTGTTGATATGTTCAAATCGTGTCTTGGGCAAAGCCTTCACATAACGCTCGTCAAGCTTATAATACTTGTTCAGCAATTCGTAATAATGCGGAATTCCATATTTATTCAACGAATCGCAAGCAGCATTATACGCCTTCTTGAAGAGTTCGATTTGCGCCTTGCGACGCTTGTCCTTCATGGCATCATCGCGGAAAGCCATCACGCCCAGCTTCAAACCCTTCTTCTGGCTATCGTATATTGATGCGTGACCGTTCAGACGTGCCACAGTAGCCTGAGGCTCGGCAAGCCACATCGCATCCATCTCGTTGTTGAGCAACATAGCCTGACGCACAAACACGTCATTCACCTGAATTCGGAACACCACCGACGAGGTCTTCACGCCTTCGAGTGCAGCATCGGTAAGAAAGTCGGTAGCCGAATATCTTGTCATAGCCACCATCTTATCGCCAAGCTGGTCGAGCTTCTTTATTCTCGCCTTGCGATTGGTGAACAGATACCAATTTATATTGGTTGCCGAAACATACTGCAACGGAGTTCCTTCGCGCTTCAACCGTTCGGTACGCACAAGGTCGCTTACCATTCCCTCGACGCTACGCCCGGCAATAGCCGTATCACAATCCATTTGTGCCGTAAAATAGCGCAAGCGCAAGTCGAGCCTTGCCGTGTCGTACAGCACACGTTCCTTAGCCACATATATGGGTAAACAGTCGAGCGTTGGCACGACAGCAATTTTCAAAGCAAGCGAATCTTGTCTATGCAGCCGTGCACGTTCAGCACGCGACAAGCGTTTCTGCTCATCGTAAGATTTTCCACACGATATGGCCAATGCCGCAAATATAATGCAAATAAAAAAGCTTTTCATATTCATAAAGCAAAAGTAATAATAAATTTTTGTAACGACGAAAAATATTAGTACTTTTGTAGTATTGCGACAAAAAGTCAAAAAAAACAGACATCAGCACATGGCAAAAACAAAAACAGTATATGTCTGCAGCAACTGCGGACAGGAGTCGACAAAGTGGATAGGAAAATGTCCAAGTTGCGGTCAATGGAACACTTTCAAGGAGATGCACATCGGCACGTCATCGCAAGACAACACTTCGGGCAGCCTGTTCAGCCACAGCCATTCGGCTACTGGCAAAAGCCGACCTGTAAAATTAAGCGACATTCCCTCGCACGACGACCCACGCATCGACATGCACGACAACGAGCTGAACAGAGTTCTCGGAGGCGGACTTGTTGCCGGCAGCATAGTTCTGCTTGGAGGCGAGCCTGGCATAGGCAAGAGTACGCTCACATTGCAAACCGTACTCAATATTCCCGACAAGACAATATTATATGTCAGCGGCGAGGAGAGCGCCCATCAGCTCAAGATGCGAGCCGAACGACTCTTGGCTGGCAATACGTCTGTGTCGTCCGATGCCAACAACATCAATATTCTGTGTGAGACTTCGCTACAAAGAATATTCGAGTATGCCGAAGAAATCAAGCCGCAGATTGTAGTCATCGACTCTATTCAGACAATTGCTACTGAGGACGTTGACAGCAGTCCGGGCAGCATTACTCAGGTACGCGAGTGTGCTGCGTCGCTATTGCGCTTTGCCAAGACTACGGGCACTCCTGTTGTTCTGATTGGCCATATCAATAAGGAAGGCACGCTCGCCGGACCGAAGATTCTGGAGCATATTGTCGATACGGTAATACAGTTTGAAGGCGACCAGCATTATATGTACCGCATTCTGCGCTCTATAAAGAACCGATTTGGCAGCACATCCGAACTTGGCATATACGAGATGCGACAGAGTGGATTGCGCCAGGTGAGCAATCCTTCCGAACTGCTACTATCACAAGACCATGAAGGTCTGTCGGGCGTAGCCATCAGTTCAACCATTGAGGGCGTGCGTCCTTTCCTCGTAGAGACCCAGGCTCTCGTATCGTCGGCTGCATACGGCACTCCGCAACGCTCGGCAACAGGATTTGACGCTCGCCGACTCAATATGCTTCTCGCCGTTCTTGAGAAACGTGTCGGATTCAAGCTCACCCAGAAAGACGTATTCGTAAACATAGCCGGAGGTCTGCGCGTAACCGACCTTGCTATGGACTTAAGCGTAATAGCCGCCGTATTGTCGAGCAATGTTGATACTGCTATCGAACCCGGCTGGTGTATGGCAGGCGAAGTGGGTCTAAGTGGTGAGGTTCGCCCCATCAACCGCATCGAACAACGCATTAGCGAGGCAGAAAAGCTTGGATTTACCGACATCATACTACCCAAGCACAACATTTCGGGACTCGACACAAGCAAATATCACATCAAGATACATGCAGTACGCAAGGTGGAGGAAGCCCTGCGCGAACTGTTCGGATAAACATGACATATTACAAACGATAAAATAACAATTAAAAAAATGAAAAACTCAGTAATAATAGTAAGCGGAGGTATGGACAGCATCACCCTGCTCTACGACCACAAAGACGAAATAGCACTCGGAATATCGTTCGACTACGGCAGCAATCATAATGCACGCGAAATACCTTACGCAAAGATGCATTGCGAACGACTCGGAATCAAGCACATAACTATCAACCTCGACTTTATGCACCAGTATTTCAAGTCGAGTCTGCTTGACGGAGCCGATGCCATACCCGAAGGACACTATGCCGACGACAACATGAAGTCGACTGTCGTACCCTTCCGCAATGGTATAATGCTTTCTATAGCCATAGGCATAGCCGAGAGCAATGGTCTAGACCAGGTGTTCATAGCCAATCACGGAGGCGACCATACCATCTACCCCGACTGCCGTCCGGAGTTCATCAACGCCATCGACTCTGCAGCCAATGCCGGCACATTCAATAATGTGCGCGTAGTGGCTCCTTACACCAAAATCACCAAAAGCGACATAGCCAGACGTGGCAAGGAATTGGGGTTGGACTATACCGAAACATGGAGCTGCTACAAAGGTGGCGAGAAGCATTGTGGCAAGTGCGGCACATGTGTTGAACGCAAGGAAGCCCTAAGAGATGCCGGCATAGACGACAATACCGAATACGAAGAATAAGCCACATACAAAATTGTCGCCTTTTTCTTCGCTTTATATTCAAAAATTTAGTAAATTTGCGCTCAAGTATTGCGCATTATACAAATATGAAGCAATAAGAAGGACAGATTATTTCTAACTTTTAAATAAACACATAACAGAAATGAAAATCGAAGATTTCAACTTTGCCGGTAAAAAGGCAATCGTACGCGTTGACTTCAACGTACCATTGGACGAGAACGGAAATGTAACTGACGATACCCGTATCCGCGGTGCCCTTCCTACATTGAAGAAGGTACTTGCTGACGGCGGTGCCCTCATCATGATGAGCCATATGGGCAAGCCGAAGGGCAAGGTAAACATGAAGCTCTCTTTGAGCCAGATTGTTCCTAACGTTTCTGCTGCTCTTGGTGTCGAGGTTAAGTTCGCTAAGGACTGTGGCAACGCTTCTGAGGAGGCTGCTGCCTTGAAGCCGGGTGAGGCTCTGCTTCTTGAGAACCTCCGCTTCTATCCTGAGGAGGAAGGCAAGCCTGTAGGCGTAGAGAAGGGTACTCCTGAGTTCGATGCTGCCAAGAAAGAGATGAAGGGTCGTCAGCAGGAGTTCGCTAAGAAGCTTGCTTCTTACGCTGACTGCTACGTAATGGACGCCTTCGGTACAGCTCACCGCAAGCACGCTTCTACAGCTGTTATCGACGAATACTTCGACAAGGATCACAAGATGCTCGGCTACCTCATGGAGAAAGAGGTTAATGCTGTTGACGCAGTTCTCGGCAACATCAAGCGTCCGTTCACAGCCATCATGGGTGGTTCTAAGGTATCTACAAAGATCGGTATCATCGAGAACCTCCTCACAAAGGTTGACAACCTCATCCTCTGCGGTGGTATGACTTACACATTCTCTAAGGCTCTCGGCGGACAGATTGGTATGTCTATCTGCGAGGACGACAAGCTCGACGTAGCTCTCGACGTAATCAAGAAGGCTAAGGAGAACGGCGTAAACCTCGTACTCGGTACAGACTCTATCTGTGGCGACGACTTCAAGAACGACTGCAATACACAGGTTTGCCCGTCAAACGCTATTCCTGAGGGTTGGGAAGGCATGGACGCAGGTCCTGAGACACGCAAGGCTTTTGCTGCAGCTATCAAGGGCGCTAAGACTATCCTCTGGAACGGTCCTGCTGGCGTATTCGAGTTCGACAACTTCGCCGGTGGTTCTAAGGCTATTGCCGACGCTATTGCTGAAGCAACCAAGGAGGGCGCATTCTCACTTATCGGTGGTGGCGACTCTGTAGCTTGCATCAACAAGTTCGGTTTGGCTGACCAGGTTTCTTACATCTCTACTGGTGGTGGTGCTCTGCTCGAGGCTATCGAGGGCAAGGTACTTCCGGGTGTAGCAGCTATCGAGGCTTAATATATATAAGGTGTGCCAGCGTTGGCACACCTTAATAAAAAATTAAGGGCACAGCAGGATTTTTCCTACTGTGCCCTTTTTATTTGCAGTTGATTCTTATACGATTACATACCCTGGTTGATTGTGCGCGAAAGCACATCAAGCTGCTGCTCACGTGTAAGCTTAACGAAGTTTACAGCATATCCGCTGACACGGATTGTAAGCTGCGGATACTTCTCAGGATGATCCATTGCGTCGAGCAGGAGATTGCGGTCGAACACGTTCACATTAATGTGCTGTCCACCAGTCGGAGTAAAGTATCCGTCGAGCAACGAAACGAGGTTCTGAGCGCGCATATCCTCAGTCTTGCCCAATGCCGAAGGAGCAATAGCAAATGTGTATGAGATACCGTCGCGTGAATGCTGGAACGGAAGCTTAGCTACCGAAGCCAAAGCAGCCACAGCACCCTTAACGTCACGAGCGTTCATCGGGTTGGCACCCGGAGCGAATGGTACGCCCTTCTCACGACCGTCAGGTGTAGCACCTGTGTTACGGCCATAAACAACGTTCGATGTAATGGTGAGCAAGCTCTGTGTCGGCACAGCATCACGATAAGTACGATGCTGACGCAGATACTCCATAAACTTCTCTGTCAATGAGACAGCAATATTGTCGGTCTCTTCGAAGTTGTTACCGAACGGAACATACTCGCCCTCCTCTATCTTATAGTCAACAGCCAGACCAGTCTCGTCGCGAACGATGCGGATGCGGCAGTTCTTCATAGCAGCAATTGAGTCGGCTACAATCGACAATCCGGCAATACCAGTAGCACGTGTGCGCTCTACGTCACCATCGTGCAAAGCCATCTCGAATGCCTCATAGTCATACTTGTCGTGCATGTAGTGGATAATCTTCAGCGCATTGACATAAGTCTTGGCAAGCCATCTCATCATCTGCTCAAACTTAGGCATGAACTCCTCATAAGTCAGATAGTCGCCTGTGATAGGAGCAAAGCGAGGAGCAATCTGCTCGCCCGACATCTCGTCACGTCCACCATTGATAGCATAGAGCATACACTTGGCAAGGTTGGCACGAGCGCCAAAGAACTGCATCTGCTTACCTATCTTCATAGGTGACACACAGCAAGCAATACCGTAGTCATCGCCAAGGTCGGCACGCATCAGGTCGTCGTTTTCATACTGAATGGCGCTTGTATCGATGCTCACCTTAGCACAATACTTCTTCCATGACTCAGGCAGACGCTCGCTCCAGAGTACAGTAAGGTTTGGCTCGGGCGACGGTCCCATATTATATAAGGTGTGGAGGAAACGATAGTCTGTCTTTGTCACCATCGAACGTCCGTCAATACCCATACCACCAATAGAAGCAGTAGCCCAAATCGGGTCGCCTGAGAAGAGGTCGTTGTATTCAGGAGTACGGAGGAAACGAACGATACGAAGCTTCATAATCATCTGGTCGATAAGCTCCTGTGCCTCTTCCTCTGTGATAACGCCATTCTTCAAGTCGCGCTGGATATAGATGTCGAGGAAAGCGCAAACACGTCCCAAAGACATGGCAGCACCGTCCTGGTCCTTTACAGCACCAAGATAACCGAAGTAAGTCCACTGAACAGCCTCACGTGCGTTCTGAGCCGGACGAGTCACGTCAAATCCGTAAGCAGCACACATACGCTCAAACTGCTTGAGAGCCTGGATCTGCTCCGAAACCTCCTCGCGATGACGTACTATCTCCTCGGTAAACTCCTGAATGTCGATACGCTTGAAGTAACGCTTCTTCTCCTCAATAAGATTAGCAGTACCGTAGAGAGCTATACGACGATAGTCGCCGATGATACGTCCACGACCGTAAGCGTCAGGCAGACCTGTAATGATGTGAGCATGACGTGCAGCCTTGATATCATCGTTGTATGCAGAGAATACGCCTTCGTTGTGAGTCTTGCGATATTTTGTGAAGATAGTCTTTGTAGCAGGGTCAAGATCATAGCCATACGACTTAAGAGCCTTCTCTACCATACGGATACCGCCCTTAGGGAAGATACCGCGCTTCAATGGCACATCAGTCTGCAAACCTACAACAACCTCACTCTCACGGTCGATGTAACCGGCACCGTAAGTATCAATGCTCTGCGGAAGAGTGGTCTCGGCATCATAAACGCCCTTCTCACGCTCTACCTCAAACATCTTTGACAAGACGTCCCACAGATGAGTGGTACGCTCAGTCGGACCAGCGAGGAAAGACTCGTCACCGTCATATGCCTCATAATTAGATTGAATAAAGTCACGTACATCAATTTCGCGCTTCCAATTGGAACCTTTGAAATTGTTTTGCAAATTTTGAAAAATCATAATTTGTAGTTTAAATTGTGTAATGAATAATATCCACTTGCAAAATTAAGATTTTTTCCTTATACCCACAAGAATCAAACCTAATAAGGTGACAAAATCATAATTTATTAGTACTAAATCAGAGCCATTTAGCCACAACCACAAAATTATACGCCAAATTTACCCCATTTTCAAAACTTTTTGTAACTTTGCCGTCCAATAGAATAGAAACTCCGAAATATAGAACAAATGGAATATATGTCACAAGAGTGCTACGACAAACTCGTAGCCGAACTTCGCCATATGGAACAGGTAGAACTGCCACAAGTGCGCGATGCCATAGCCGAGGCCCGCGACAAGGGCGACTTGAGCGAGAACTTCGAATATCATGCAGCCAAGCGTGAGCAAAGCCGTCTGCTGGGACGCATCAGCTACAAGCAGAAAGTACTTGAGAATGCTCGCGTCATCGACAAGACACGCCTTAATGCCGACGTAGTAGGTATATTAAGTAAGGTAAAGATAACCAACCTCAACAACAACCGCAGCATGTCGTATACCATCGTGAGCGCATCAGAGGCCAACTTGTCAGAAGGCAAGATTTCCATAAAATCACCTATCGCCCAGGCATTGCTCAACAAAAAACCTGAAGATATAGTAGAGGTACGCGTACCGGCAGGCATATTACGACTGAGAATTGACAGTATTGAGCTGTAAATACACATAAAAGATGTTAAACATTTCTCAAACCCACAGGCAATGTTTGTCATCTAACTAAAAATCAGTACCTTTGCACCCGCAATTTTGCAAATAGTAATTATATTTTAATTTTTAACAACAATGAATCGATACGAAACCGTTTTCATTTTGACTCCCGTTTTGTCTGATGAACAGATGAAGGAAGCGGTCGCAAAGTTCAAGAAGCTCCTCACCGACAACGGTGCAGAGATTGTGAACGAGGAGACCTGGGGACTCAAGAAGATGGCTTATGCTATTCAGAAGAAGTCAACAGGATTCTATTGCCTGCTCGAGTTCAAGGCTGAGCCTACAATCGTTAAAACTCTCGAAACTGGCTATCGCCGCGACGAGAAAGTTATTCGTCACATGACAGTTAAGCTCGACAAGTATGCTGCACAGTATGCTGAGAAGAGACGTAACAAATTCGCAAACAAGGAGGCTTAAATTATGACAGCAGTAGAATCAGAAATTCGCTATTTGACTCCACCTTCAGTGGACACACGCAAGAAGAAGTATTGCCGTTTCAAGAAGAGCGGTATCAAGTACATCGACTATAAGGATCCTGAGTTCCTCAAGAAGTTCTTGAACGAGCAGGGCAAGATTCTTCCCCGTCGTATCACAGGTACATCTTTGAAGTATCAGCGTCGCGTAGCACAGGCTGTTAAGCGTGCTCGCCAGATTGCTTTGCTTCCTTACGTAACCGATTTGATGAAATAATTATTAAGGAGGACAAGCAATGGAAATCATACTTAAAGAAGATATTATCGGACTGGGTTACAAGAACGACATCGTTAATGTAAAGAGTGGTTACGGTCGTAACTACCTCATCCCCCAGGGCAAGGGTGTAATCGCATCTGAATCAGCAAAGAAGGTTCTCGCCGAGAACTTGAAGCAGCAGGCTCACAAGCTCGCAGCTATCAAGGCTGAGGCTGAGAAGAAGGCTGAGCAGCTCAATGGCGTAGAGCTCGTTATCGCCGCTAAGGTAAGTGCTACAGGTGCTACTTACGGTTCAGTTAACGCTGCTATCGTTGCTGAGGAGCTGAAGAACAAGGGCATCGAGGTTGATCGCAAGATCATCACAATGCGCGACATCAAGCACGTTGGCGACTTCGAGGCTACAATCCACTTCCACAAGGAGGTTGAGGTTAAGATTCCCGTTAAGGTTGTAGCAGAGAACGCTGCTGTAGAGGCTCCCGCTGAGGAGGCTCCTAAGGCAGAGGCTGCACAGACAGAGGAGACAGCTGAGTAATATTTCACAGCAAACCCAATAATTGCATAGGAGATAAACGCTTATCATAAGTGTTTATCTCCTATTTTCGTAATATACCTTATATGCTCATGCCGAGCATACCAAAAAAGAAGGAGGAAAGCAGCAATGCTCTCCTCCTTCTTTATGTATTATTATTTCTTGATTATTTCTCGAAATAACGCTTGTACAATCCCATGAAGCCAGCGCAATGACGAGCCTCGTCCTTTGCCATCTCATGAACTGTGTCGTGTGTAGCATCCATACCAGCAGCCTTAGCATTCTTGGCAATACGGAACTTATCCTCGCATGCGCCACGCTCAGCAGCAATACGAGCCTCAAGATTGCTCTTTGTATCCTTCAATACATCGCCCAGCAGTTCAGCAAACTTGCTTGCGTGCTCAGCCTCCTCAAAAGCGTAACGCTTGAAAGCCTCAGCAATTTCTGGATAACCCTCACGGTCAGCCTGACGGCTCATAGCCAGATACATACCAACCTCACCACACTCACCATTGAAGTGAGTCTCAAGGTCCTTAATCATCTCAGCAGTTGCATCCTCCATACGTGCAGCACCGAGAGTGTGAACAGTAGCAAAAGCCGGACCGTCCATTGGGTCTTCCATTTCCTTGAACTTGCTAGCCGGAGCCTTGCAAACCGGGCACTTCTCAGGAGCCTCTGTACCTTCATGAATATAACCACATACTGTGCAAATAAATTTCTTTTTCATAATATTATTGTTTAAAAGTTTATAAATCAGTTCTCTTTCTTTTCCTTCATACATTCGCAACAAATACCCTTGTAATACAGCTGCACGTCATCAACCGAATGTATCCCCACCGTCTTGCACGACAACAATGGCGAAACCTCATCAAAGATATCGTACACCTTTCTACATTGCTTACAGTAGAAGTGAGCGTGTGCATTGACATTACCGTCATAGCACACTCTATGCTCATCTATTGTAATCATCTGAGCCGCATTATGCTCCGACAGCAGTCTGAGCGTGTTATATACTGTAGTGCGACTAAGAGTAGGCATCTTGCCACACAAGCCACGATAGACATCGTCAACCGTAGGATGAGTATAGTGCGTTAGCAAATAATGCATTATCGCTATACGCTGTACAGAGGGCTTGACGCCACACTCTGACAAACGGGCTATTGCTTCTTTTGAATTCATATTATTATTATCTTCACTTGCAAAGATACAACAATATCTTAAACAAACAAAGAAAATTTGTAATTTTTACAAGTTTTAGTTAGTTATAGACTAACATTAACCTTTATACGCACCATCTTTCGCCTCAAATATCACACTTGGCTCTATTACCTCTATCGTGTGCCATGCTCCTTTCGGTATTTGGCATCCATAAATACCCTGAGTCGGGCAGATATGAATACGTTTCTTCTCCCGATACTCTACCTTGCGTACTATGTCCTGAGCATCCATACCACGCTCTACCCCATCCGACGAAGCCTTACCATATGTCACAACCTCCTCATATATCACTTCGTCCTATTTTCCACACAAGCAGACAACAGTCTCTGTCGTGTCTTCATGACGATGGATAGGCACAACAGTTCCAGGCAACATAGCAATCAACATACGCTGACTATTATCAGCTGAAGACGTGCGCAAATCGAAACTTTGACGCAATCTTGGATTCATTGTGGCTTGCTCAAAGAACTTACCTAACAATTCTTTATTTATTTCCATCATTAGTGTCCCGTTAAAATCGGGACCAGTTAAATATTAATCAAATAACCCCAGAAAGAGGGGACAACCGAATTCTTTGACATTATTGAAATCAGACCTTTCGAAGAGATCAACGGGTGGTGTCTTATCCATAAGAGAAATGCTTAGAATCTGAAGAACCTCATAAGTTGATCGCTTAAGTTGCAAATCATGTTGCACGATAGCAACAAGGCAACAGGCTATGATTGCCGATGAGATTTGGATTCTCACAGCATTCTCTGTAGTACCCCAAAACTTCTTGATCTTGAGGTGCTGCTTTAGCCATTTGAAGAACTTATGAGAAGTATACCGTTATGAGAAGTCAATATATTTTCGAAGACATAAATCTGCTGATTTCTTGAAAAATACATTCTCAACTTGTCATAATTACTTCTCATAATATTATATTATAGGTGAAAGGCATATGCCCTAACTTAATATAATCATTATGCAAGAAGTAAATATTCAAGACCTCATCAATCGATGTGTCAAGTACTTCCAGAAAAACTGTTACACAAGGAACAGAATCTACAAGTACAAGAGTCTATGGCGTACTGGTATCATCCGTTACATGTCGGAGCTTAACATCGAGTCCTACTCTCCCGATGTCGGAGCTGATTTTATCTCCACCTGTCATTTCAATGGCACCATACGTCCTCAGGAGCGCGAGAAAATACGCAGCGTGCAAGTGTTGGACGATATGCTATTGCTCGGACGCATCCGCAAACGTTGCCTTGCTCCTGTTTATCATGTTTTGGATGGTGCTGTTGGGCAAGAGATGGAAAAACTCATCACCCATCTTGCAAATCTCCGCAGGAGTGAGACTACCATCAAGGGCTACCGACTTTATCTCAGTGAGTTTCTTACCCACCTGAATGCCTCTGGGGTTAAGTCTGTGCGTGAGATTGCAGACAAGCATATCCTTACTTTCGTATCCTCCCACCCGACCAACAAGGTAAGTGTCGTGTCTGCATTACGTGTTCTGTTTCACTTCTGGAAAGAGGGCTTGATACCGTGAAAAAATGAATACGTATGCGTTGACCGATGATAACGTTATCGTTGGCGGATGATAACGTTATCGTTGGCGGATGAATACGTTATCATTTTTAAGTAACTTGAATTTTACTTTATTTTCCATTTGCTACTGATTTTTTGTTCAGCAGCAAAGTTAATATCTACTTCTTAGTGAACAATATGGAGAAATAGACGGTTACTCCTAAAAAATCAAGACAATGAAAAGAAATCGTAATCCAACAAACAAGTCTGTAATGAAGCGTTATGCTACGCTTGATTCTTCGATCGGTTCTCGATCGGTTCTCGATTGCTTCTCGATAGCTCTTCGTTCGGTTCTCGTTCGTTCTTCGATCGATTCTCGTTCATCCTTCGTTCATCCTTCGTTCATCCTCCGTTCATCCTCCGTTCGGGCTTCGTTCGGGAATCGTTCGGGAATCGTTCGGGAATCGAAGAACAATCGAAGATGTATCGAAGGTATATCGGAGGTATATCGGAGGCAAAACGGAGGACAGACGAAGATGCATCGAATGACTAAAGGGAAACCAACAGTATGGCAACCTGTACTTTTGCTTGCTCAGGCTATGGCGAGGACGCCATAGTCTCCTATGGTTTGCGTTAGAGGCAATTTGGAATTTTGAGTTTTGAATTTTGAGTTGTTCGCTGCTTTGCATGCGATTTTGAATTATTCAATTTTGAATTTAACACTTAACATTAACCAAAGTAATTCGTGGATAATTCTTGGTAATTCGTGACTCAAGCATCTTTACTCATTGCTTACTATGTCGAGCAGTTCGCGGTCTATTTCTACTGTTGCTCCGGAGATGTATCTGATTTCGCAGCCTATGACTGCCGTCGTCCCCTGTAGTAGTGGACGTAACTTTTTGACCAGTTTTGTTGTTCTGCATCGTATGAAACACGTTCGTTTTCGATGTTGAAATCAGTATCTATTGGCGGGAAATGCCTATAGAATGAGCAAAGTTACTAATTTTTAATTAATATATAGTGTTTTATTGCAATTGATTTGCGCTTATAGGGCGAAGTTGTGCTTCGACTTGGCAAAAATCACCATTTACCAACTTTTTGTTGTAACTTTGCATTATAAGAAATTATAAGAACTATGGCAAAGATAAAAATCGAAACACAGAAGGGCGACATCGTTGTGCGCCTTTATGACGAGACTCCAAAACATCGTGACAATATGCTTAAGCTGATTGGCGAGGGCTACTATGACGGCACTTTGTTTCATCGTGTGATTAAGGACTTCATGATTCAGGGTGGCGACCCTGAATCGAAAGGTGCGCCTGCCGGCAAGCATCTCGGTGCTGGCGGTCCTGACTATACTATTGAGGCTGAAATAAAGCCAGACCTATTCCACAAGCGCGGCGCTTTGTGTGCTGCACGTCTTGGCGACGAGGTGAATCCGAACAAGGAATCGAGCGGCAGCCAGTTTTACATTGTATGGGGAGATGTTTACAAGACTGCCCAACTGAAACAGATGGAGAAGCAGATGAAGCAGAACCAGGAGATCACCACATTCAACGACCTCGTGACTTATCACAAGGACAAGATTATGGAAATGAGACGCTATCGCGACCGTGCGGGTCTGCAAGAACTGCAGGACAGTCTGCAGAAGGAGGCTAAGGAAATCTGCAAACAGCAGCCTGTAGGATTCACGGAGGAGCAGATGAATGCCTACACTACGGTAGGTGGCACTCCTTTCCTCGACAGAGAGTATACTGTGTTTGGCGAGGTGGAAAGCGGTATGGACATCGTTGAGCAAATAATAAACGTGGATACCGACCCTGCCGACCGTCCCAAAGAAGACATCGTAATAAATAAGGTTACTGTAGTAGAATAAAGCGCGATAATTGTCACGAATTATCATGAACTGACCACGAATTATGGAAAGAAGTACTTATGAAACAATTCAAGGATAATTCGTGATGATTCGTGACAAAAAAATTATTGACTACAAAACAAAGAGAAATGATTTCAAAAGACTGCATAGAATCGGCTTTTTGCTTCTTTCATCAGAAGTGGCGCGTGTATATGTACAGCAACGACATGCGGCAGAAGGACGACATAGAATACTCCATAGCTTCGTATGTGGAGTCGATGAACCGTCAGCTGTACGAAAAGATAGCAGACGGAAAGAACGACTTCCTGACCGACCATACATCTTTTGCTACAGACATGCAGGCAGCCATAAGCCGACTTGACGCAATGGCTGCCGAAGCAGAATAACCATAACGGCTAAAAACAACTTACAGCTTATGAATACCGCACATAAAGCACTCACAGTATACAAAGCCAGCGCTGGTAGTGGCAAAACATTTACACTATCAGTAGAGTACATCAAACTGCTTATCAACGACCCTACAAGTTTCAGGTCTACGCTTGCCGTGACATTCACCAACAAGGCTACGGAGGAGATGAAAACACGTATACTGAGTCAGTTGTATGGCATATGGAAACGACTGCCTGACTCGAAAAGCTATATTGAGAAGATAAAGACTGACATGGACGTCACGGAGGAGTTCATGGCTGAACGTGCGGGTATGGCCCTACACAATATAGTGAACAACTACAGCTACTTCCTTATCGAGACTATCGACTCGTTCTTTCAGAGTGTATTGCGCAACCTGGCTCGCGAACTGGACCTTACTGCCAACCTGCGCGTGGAACTGAACGACTACCAGATTGAACGTAATGCCGTTGACAATCTGATAGACAATCTTTCGGAGGACGACCAGCTCCTGGCATGGATTATGGACTATATACACGAGAATATGCAGGACGACAAGAACTGGAACGTGATAGGACAGATAAAGAAGTTCGGCGAGAACATATTCCGTGAATTCTATAAGACCAACAGCAAACTGCTTAACGAGAAATTGCTTGAGGAGGGATTCTTCAAGCAATACACTTCGAAATTGCGCAAACTGCGCAATGAGGCTGAGGCGGAGATTGTGAACGAGGCTGAACTGTTCTTCGACATTCTGAACAACAACGGCATTGACATTCAAGACCTTAGCTACGGCAAAAGCGGACCTGCAGGATATTTCGTCAAGATACAATCGGGTGTGTACGACGAGAGTCTGATAACCAGTAGGGTGAAGACTGCCATAGACAATGGCAATGGCGACGGATGGGTGAAGAAGACTGCCGATGCTGAACTGAAAGCCATTGCTTCGTCCAAGCTGGCGCCTGCCCTGATAAACGCCGAAAACACAAGAAGCCGCAACTGGCCTATATACCAATCGGCTGTGCTCACATTGCGCCACCTTAACCAGTTGCGACTGCTCAACAGCATAGAAAACAAGGTGAGAGACATGAACCAGGAAGCCAACCGGTTTCTGCTGAGCGACACACATACCCTACTCCACTCACTTATAAAAGACAGCGACTCGCCATTCATATTCGAGAAGATAGGTACACGACTCAACAACATCATGATTGACGAATTCCAGGACACGAGTACCGTACAATGGCAAAACTTCAAGGTGCTGCTTGAGGAGTGCATGAGCCACAGTAGCGAACAAGGCAATCTCATTGTGGGCGACGTGAAGCAGAGCATATACAGGTGGCGGTCGGGCGACTGGCGCATGCTTAACAATATTGAGCAGGAGTTTCACACAATGAGAAACATGCTGAACGTGAAGAGCCTTGACACCAACTACCGCTCGTCGAGACGTGTCATAAACTTCAACAACGCTTTCTTCACACAGGCTGCCGAAATAGAATACAAAGACCTTACGGCTGACTATGACAACCAGGAAGAGAAAACGGACAACGCTGCCGGACAACTGAAGAAGGCATACTCGGACGTGGAGCAGAACGTGCCGGAATTCAGAAAGCAGACGGGATATGTGAGTATTGAGATGCTGCCACAGGAGGACTATCTCGAACAGACACTACAGAAGACCGCCGATGCTGTAAAGCAACTGCTGGAAGCCGGAGCTGAGTGTTCGGACATAGCAATAATAGTACGTTCGAACGGCACCATACAGCAGCTGGCTGAATACTTTGCCGAGGTGATGCCAGAGGTGAGGATTGTGTCGGACGAGGCTTTCAGACTGGATAGTGCCGACTCGGTGAACATTATAGTCAATGCCATGCATTGCCTCACACACAACAACGACAAGATTGCAAAGACATACATAGCCAAGGCATACCAGACAAGGGTGTTGGGCAAGGACAACGAACTGGTGGACAGACTGCTGGCTACCGATGAAGGCGTGAACGAAGCTTTGCCGAAAGAGTTTGCCGACAACGCCCCCGACCTGCTGGCTATGCCTCTATACGAACTGGCTGAGAAGCTGTATGACATGTTCAGCCTGAAGAAGATAGAGGGAGAAGACGCATATATGTATGCCTTCTACGACTGCCTCACCGACTATCTGAAGAACAATACTGCCGACATAGACAAGTTTGTGGAGGAATGGGACGACAGCATCTGCTCGAAGACCATTCAGGTGAATGCCACACATGGCATCAGACTCATAACAATACACAAGAGCAAGGGTCTGGAATTTGAAAACGTGATAATACCATTCTGCGACTGGAGCATAGAGAAGACCAACACTATATGGTGCTCGCCTAAGGTGGCACCTTTCAACGAACTGCCACTCGTACCTGTTGACTTTAACGCCAAACAGATGAAGGGCACAATATTCGAGGACGACTACAACGACGAGCATCTGCAAAACTGTGTAGACAACCTCAACTTGCTGTATGTGGCTTTCACGCGAGCCTCACAAAGCCTGTATGTGATAGCACGCAGGGGCAATGCCAACCAAAGGTCGTACACCATAGAAGAAGCTATAGTGAATATGAATCTGGAAGGAGGCGAACTTGAAGGCGACCCGAGCGACAAGAAGAGCAATATAAGATATACTTACGGCATGCTGGAGACTGCCGACAAGAAGACAAAGGCACTCTCGGACAACATATTCATGCCACAGGTGAGCAACAAGAACGTGAGAATGGAGACGTACGAGAACCATACCGACTTCAGACAAAGCAACAAGAGCCGGGAGTTTGTGTGCGACGAGGACGACAGCAACAGCGAGGAGAAGCAAAGACTGGCGTATATAAAGACAGGACGAGTGTTGCACCACCTGTTTGCCACTATAAACACGGCTGACGACATAGAACCGAGTCTGCAGAAGCTGGAGATTGAGGGACTGATAGAAGACAGCAACACCACCTGCGACAGCTTGCGCAAGATGCTACACAAGCGTCTGGAGAACAAGCAGGTAGCCGACTGGTTCTCGGGACGCTGGGAACTGTTTAACGAATGTACCATTCTCGACTACGATGAAGCTACGGATACGGTAAGGGAGCACAGACCCGACCGTGTGATGAAGGATGGCGACAAGGTAGTGATAGTAGACTTCAAATTCGGTGCCTACCGTCCGGAATATACCGACCAGGTGAGACGCTACATAGCACTAACCAAGGGTATGGGATATAAGGACGTAAGAGGATATCTGTGGTTTGTATATACTAACAACATTGAAGAGGTGAAAGAATAAGCATCATGAATACGACAAGAACTTTTTTGGAATATGTGGCTGAGGACATGTTAGCGAAATGGGGTACTGACATGTCACGCATTGTGGTGGTGTTTCCTAACAAGCGTGCCGCATTGTTCATGAACGAATATATGGCACGTATGGCTGGCAAGCCTATGTGGAGTCCGGCATATACTACCATCAGCGAACTCTTCGGCAAGCACTCGGAGTATGTAGTGGGCGACTCCATAAAGCTGGTGTGCGACCTGCATAAGTCGTTTGTAAAGTGTACGGGCATTGACGAGACGCTCGACCACTTCTATGGTTGGGGACAGCTGCTGCTGACCGACTTTGACGACATAGACAAGAATATGGCTGATGCCGACAAGATATTCTGCAACCTTAAGGACATACACGAGCTTGACGACCTGTCGTATCTTACTGACGAGCAACGCGAACTGCTGAAACGATTCTTTGCCAACTTCAGTCATGACCAGGAGACTGAGCTGAAGAAACGATTTCTGAGTCTGTGGAGTCACTTCGGCGACATATATCACGACTATAACCAACGACTGAGAAACCAGGGCATAGGATATGAAGGTGCCATATACAGAGAGGTTGCCACAAGAAAAGACATAGAATTCGAGTATGACACATACATATTCGTAGGTTTCAACCTGCTTCAGAAGGTGGAGCAAGAACTGTTTGCCAATCTGAAGAAGGCTGGCAAAGCCCACTTCTACTGGGACTTCGACACCTACTATATGCCTCGCAACAATAGTGCATATACCAATGCGGCTGGCAAGTATATAGCCATGTATCTTGAGGATTTTCCCAACGAACTTGACGTCTGCTCGGCAGACATCTATCAGAATATGCGACGCCCTAAGGACGTGTCGTTCGTGATGGCATCGACCGAGAACATACAGGCAAGATATGCCTCGCAATGGTTGCGCGAGGAAGGCAGATGCCTGGCTGGCAGGAAGACTGCCGTCGTGATGTGCGACGAAGCCATACTGGCGCCTATTATACAAAGTCTGCCACCCGAGGCGGACAAGGTGAACATAACAAGTGGTTTCCCGTTGGGCATGACCCCAATAGCCTCGTTTGTGTCGCTACTGTTAGACACTTACACTTCGGGCATTGCGGGCAAGGGGACGTGCTATCGTGCGCAATATGCAAGCAAGCTTCTGAGGCATG
Organism: Leyella stercorea; assembly: GCF_021531655.1. The sequence goes on from NZ_JADYUF010000002.1 coordinate 25,840, forward strand.
CCTACACGCGCTATATTTCAGACAAGGCGAACGACGTGTACGCCACAATAAAAGAGCAGCATCTGGTATATCCCGACCAGGCGACTCTTACAATGAACGGCGAAGACCAGGGATTGGCTTTGCTGTTCAAAACCATAAATATCGGCAACGTGCATTTGCTACATCACGTAGAAACAATTATCAAGCTGATTGGTGTGAACGCCAAGGACACAGAAGACGCATTCCTGCAGGAGTCGGTGTTCAGAATGTACACCATCATAAATCGACTGGAACAGCTGGCTGCCAACGGCGACATGGATGTAGACATTAATACATTGCGCAGACTGATAAAGCAACTGATAGCGGCTGCCACAATACCTTTTCACGGCGAGCCTGTAGTGGGAATACAGATTATGGGTGTGCTCGAGACGCGTAATCTCGACTTCAAGCACCTGCTGCTGCTATCGTGCAACGAGGGCAACATGCCTAAGGGCGTGAACGATTCGTCGTTCATACCTTATGCCATACGCAAGGCTCACGGACTGACTACCATAGACAATAAGGTGGCTATATACTCTTACTACTTTCATCGGCTGCTGCAACGTGCCGAGGACATTACCATCGTGTACAACAACACTACCGACAACGGGCATACGGGCGAGATGAGCCGCTTCATGCTACAGATGATGGTGGACGGACAGAAAAAGATAAAGCATTACAATCTGCTTGCCGACAACTCGCCTATCGCACACAAGCCTAAGAGCATCAGCAAGACAGGAAGCATCAAGGAGAAGCTCGACGGCATGAAGAGTCTTTCGCCATCGGCTATCAACAGATACATAAAATGTCCGCTTATGTTCTTCTATCAGTATGTGGCAAGCATCAAAGAACCTGATTGTGAGGACGACGTGGTGGACAACCGTATGTTTGGCAATATATTCCATAAGTCGGCGCAACTGATATACGACGACATCATGAGTCACAACAATGGCAGGATTGAGAAAGCCTCAATACAGAAATATCTGAACACCAAGGGTCTGCTGGAGAGCATTGTGGACAGGGCTTTCAACGAGGAACTGTTTAAGGTGAAGAACTCTATGCGTAGTCCCTACTACAACGGTCTGCATCTGATAAACCGCAAGGTGCTGATAGAATATCTCAGGCAGTTGCTGCATAGCGACCAAAGGACAGCTCCCTTCGAGATGCTGGCCCTGGAGGATGCCGTATACACTCAGATAGCATTCGAGACGGAAGACAATAATGTGCGCAAGATACGTATAGGCGGCATTATAGACCGACTGGACAGGGTGACAGACGCAAGGACCGGTGTGTCGACGATACGCGTGGTGGACTATAAGACGGGAATTCAAGCCACAAGAAAGATTAAGGAGATTGAGGAGATATTCTCGGATATGAATATCAGCCAAAAACATTCCGACTATTATCTGCAGGCTATACTCTACTCGCTCATCGTTGACAATTCAACCAAATACAACAAACAGAAGGATTGCGTCAGTCCGGCATTGCTCTTTGTCAAGCAGGCTTCGAAGGAGAACTACGACCCTGTGCTTGAGATTGACTCGCAAAAGATTGCAAACGTTAGAGAATATAAGGTGGAGTTTGAGCAGCATCTGAAGGAAGTGCTGCACGACATCTTCAACACGAACTTACCATTCACGCCGACAACGGACAATACACGCTGTGACAAGTGCGCTTATAGAAGAATATGTAAGGTTTGATTCAGTTGAAAGTTGAGGGTTGAAAGTAATCATAACTCTCAACCCTCAACTCTCAATTAATCACTAAAATGGAGCTGGCGAAGAAGGTTCACCAAATGGGGCGTCATCGGGCATTCCTTCCAAATCGGGTGGCAACGGCATGCCTGATCCACCATTCATCTTGCTGCCTATAATCTCCGAACCGAAAGGAGCATCGCCTATAGGAGCCGACTGCTTCTCAGGGTCTTGGAAGCGGGTGAACTCTCCACGGAAGGTTAACAACACATCGCCCGTAGCACCCTTACGGTGCTTGGCTATGATAATCTGTGCCATGCCACGAAGGTCGTTGCCCTTCTCGTCATGAAGAATGTGATAATACTCGGGACGATGCACAAACAGTACCATATCGGCATCCTGCTCGATGGCTCCCGACTCACGAAGGTCGCTCAGCTGCGGACGCTTGCCCTCAAGACCTTCACGATTCTCAACAGTACGGTTCAACTGCGACAATGCAAGAATTGGAATATCAAGCTCCTTGGCAAGTCCCTTGAGCGACTGCGAAATCTTTGATACCTCCTCCTGACGGCTACCGAAACGCATACCATTGGCATTCATAAGCTGAAGGTAGTCAATCATGATAATCTTGACACCCTTCTCGCGTACCAGACGACGAGCCTTTGTACGCAACTCGAAGATGGACAGACCAGGAGTGTCGTCAATATACAAGGGCGAACCCTGCAGCAGACGGATGTTCTTGTCCAATCGTTCCCACTCATCAGGAGCCAACTGACCATTGAGCATCTTGTTGCCAGGAATCTCACATACATTGGAAATAAGACGGTTGACAAGCTGCACATTGTTCATCTCAAGCGAGAAGAACGCAATGGGGGTGTTGTAGTCAACCGCAATGTTCTTGGCAAGCGAGAGTGCAAACGAAGTCTTACCCATCGCCGGACGTCCGGCAATGATGACAAGGTCAGAACTCTGCCATCCACTCGTCTTCTTGTCCAATTCCTCATATCCCGTAGGCACACCTGTAAGACCACCGGCATTGGCTTGCGCCTTCTGCAGAATGTCAATGGCCTTGGTGATGACAGGGTCTACCTGGGTGTAGTCCTTCTTCATGTTGCGCTGCGACAACTCGAAGAGCGAACCTTCAGCCTCCTGCATCAGTTCGTCTACATCCTGGGTCTCGTCGAAAGCCTTTGTCTCCACAACGCTGGCATAAGATATGAGCTGACGTGCCAAATATTTCTGAGCAAGAATCTTGGCATGATACTCTATATGTGCCGACGATGCCACATGCGAACTAAGCTCTACTATGTATGGCGCACCGCCCACATCCTCTATAGTACCCTCACGCTTAAGCTCGTCGACAACGGTCATGATGTCGACAGGATTCTCGTTCATAGACAATGTCTGTATGGCATTGTATATCTTCTGATGACGTGGTTCGTAGAATGTCTCAGGGCGCAAAGTCTCGGACACCATAGAGAAGGCATCCTTGTCAATCATAAGCGCTCCCAGCACCACCTTCTCTATATCAACAGCCTGTGGCTGCAGATGGCCGTAGTTCTTGTCGAACGCCTTGCCCTGCGACTGCTTGCCCGACTTTCTTTCTGTACTTGTATTTGGCATAAAAGAATCTAACGACTGCGTTTCTACTTGACAACCTTGTTGTTTTCGGGGAACACCACCGTAGGACGGAACTTCTTGGCTTCCTCGAAATCCATCAAAGCATAAGAAATGATTATAACGGTGTCGCCAATGGCCACCTTGCGTGCCGCAGCACCATTGAGGCAGATACATCCGCTGCCACGCTCACCCTTTATAATATATGTCTCGAAACGCTCGCCATTGTTGTTGTTGACAATCTGCACCTTCTCGCCCTCAATCATATTGGCAGCATCCATAAGGTCCTGATCGATTGTGATGCTGCCCATATAGTTGAGATTGGCCTGTGTCACCTGTACACAATGCAGCTTGGATTTCAATACTTCTATCATCATAACGGTAAAAATACTTTCTAAATGTTTGTTGCTGACTATTCCTTAAATGTAATATGGTCGATAAGACGTATAGGGGTCTTGCCACAATATACGGTTATGCAACCGGCAATATACTGGCTGTCGTCCCACGACTGCACTTCCTGCAATGTGTTGCCATCGACGATTGAGAAATACTCCACCTCAAGTCCGTCAACGGCATTGATGTCGGCTACCACCTTGTCGTGAGTCTCCTTAAGCGTATGGGTGGCACCATATTCCTTGCCCGCCTTAAGTGCGCTGTAAATCTTGGGAGCAATGGCACGCTCGTCGGCAGAGAGAAGAGTGTTGCGCGAACTCTTTGCCAATCCATCGGCCTCGCGTATGGTGTCGCACTCTACTATCTGCAGCTTCAGACCGAGATAGCGCACCAAAGCCTTGACAACAGCTATCTGCTGCCAATCCTTTTCGCCAAAATAAGCTCTGTCGGGACGCACAATATAGAAAAGACGTGACACTACCTGGCAAACGCCATTGAAGTGACCGGGACGATGGGCTCCTTCCATAACCGTCGTAACGGGAGGAAACTCAAAATGCCTGTTGTCCTTTGTGGGATACATCTCTTCTACAGAGGGTGCAAAAACATAATCGGCACCACATTGTTCCAACAAAGCGCAATCGGCATCGAGCGTACGCGGATAACGATCCAAATCACCTTGGTCGTTGAACTGAGTCGGATTGAGGAATACTGATACAACCGTAACATCATTCTCTGACACGCTACGATTGACAAGCGATGCATGACCCTCATGAAGAGCGCCCATAGTTGGGACTAATCCTACTGACTTACCTTCTTTCCGAACTTCGAACAACTCATTCTGAAGTTCAACAATACTTCTGAACAGTTTCATCATTTTTTAATTTTAACGCCATAAGCCATTCACCATTTTTATAACACTAAACAATACGGGTAACGGCTTAAAGCTTGTATCCTTTTGAATTTTCGATGCAAAATAACAACTTTTTTCTTAAACGGGAAAGAATAAATCTAAAAATATGACAAATACTGACCTCAAATAACGTTATTAACAAAAAACGACGATTTTCCGAACTTTTTTTTATACCTTTGCACCTGTTTTACGCGCACACAAACAAATCATAGTAATATGGCGCGACAATAAAAAAGAATCAAGCATGGCAAAGAAAATCTTATTCATCAATCAGGAGATATCCCCGTACGTTCCAGAAACTACACTTTCTGTAATGGGTAGAGACCTTCCAAGCAAAATGCAAGAAGAAGGTTTTGAAATACGTACATTCATGCCGAAGTGGGGCAATATCAACGAGCGTAGAGGACAACTGCATGAGGTAATACGTCTGTCGGGCATGAACCTCGTTATAGACGACACCGACCACCCGCTCATCATCAAGGTTGCCTCTATTCCGCAGACACGCCTTCAGGTGTACTTCATCGACAACGACGACTACTTCATGAAGCGCAAGATGGCTACCGACGAGAACGGCGAGGAATACGAAGACAATGGCGAGCGTGCCATATTCTTTGCAAGAGGCGTTCTTGAGACTGTAAAGAAACTGCGTTGGTCGCCCGAGGTAATCCACTGCCAGGGATGGATGGGATATATCGTTCCGCTATTCATCAAGACTGCATACAAGGACGAGCCTACATTTGCAGGCACTAAGATCGTTACATCCATATTCAGCCAGGGACTCACCAAGAAGATTGGCGACAACTTCAAGCGCTGCCTTGAATTCAAGGACATCACCGAGGAAAGCCTGTCGGACTATAAGGACGACTTCGACTTCATCGAAATGTGCAAGCTCGCCATCGACCATAGCGACGCCGTGGTGGAAGCCGAGGCTGATACCTACCCCGAACTTATAGAGTATGCCAAAAGCAAGGGCATAGAGGTTCTCCCCTACTCTGGCGAGGGAGCCAACGATGCCTATAAAGCGTTCTATGAGAGCCTCTAAATAAAAAGGGGAACTTTATCTAACATTATATTTTTGTAAGATGAAAATAAAACTACTGGCAGGTATCGCACTTGCCTCTATAGCTTTGGCATCGTGCGACGACAATACAAGCGAGCTTGGATCGTCGCTCATCGGCAATGCCGACAAGCTGGAAATCACTACCGACACTTTCGGGATAATCTCTAATTCGGCTGAAATGGGTGCCGTATTGTCAAACAGCTCTACAGGATGTCTCGGCAAGGTGCGCGACCCTGAGACGGGAGCCTACCTCACAAGCAGCTTTATGACCCAGTTCTACACTCCCGAGGACTTCACTTTCCCCGTGAAGGACAGCATAAAGAGTCTGGACAGCAACAAGCGTATCATAGCCGACTCGTGCGACATTCGTCTGTACTACACCAACTTCTTTGGCGACTCATTAGCCACAATGAAGATGTCGGCTTACGAACTGACCAAGCCTGTACCCGAAACCGGCAAGTACTACTCCGATTTCAATCCTGAGGGCGAATATGTCACACCACAGTCGATGAAGGTCAGCAAGATGTACACTCTCACCGACCTCAATGTCGACGAGAGCACACGCAACAACAGCGACTATATGCCGGGCATACGCATTCCGCTGAGCAGAGAATACGGCACAAAGATTATGAACGCATACTATGAGCATCCTGAATACTTCAAGAACGCTTATGCCTTCATACACAATCTGGTTCCGGGATTCTACTTCAAGACTACAAGCGGCATAGGCTCAATGGCATACATCCGTCTGAGCCAGCTCAACGTCTACTTCCGCCACAAGACCACTTACACTATGACTGACGGAACCAAGAAGGACACCATATATGCTGCTATGGCTTCGTTCCCAGGAACCGAGGAGGTGCTGCAGACTACAAGAATCCAGAACGACCAGAACGTTATCAGCCAGCTCGTAGCCGACAACTCTTGCACTTACATCAAGTCACCCGCAGGCATCTATACAGAACTCACCCTGCCTGTGACACAGATTGTAGAGAAGGAATATACCGTTGGCGGAAAGGTGTACAGCCACAAGAACGACACTATCAACTCGGCTAAGGTTGTGCTGCATCGTATCAATAACATTCAGGACAGCAAGTATACGCTGGACGCACCAAAGACTCTGCTCATGCTGCCCAAAAGCGATGTGAAGGCATTCTTCGAGAACAACCGCACAGCCGACTACAAGACATCGTACCTTGCAACGTTCAACAGCTCTACCAATACATACACCTTCAACAATATCGGAAGTCTGATAAAGAACCTCTACGACAAGGCAGACCGCACAGACACCGATTGGAACAAGGTGGTACTGATACCCGTCAGCGTTAGCTACGACACCTCGAGCGGTGCAACGGAACTGATAAGCGTAAACAACGACATGTCGATGACAAGCACTCGTCTGGTACGTGGAAATAACGACACCAAGGACAGCAAGATAACCATAAGCGTCATCTACAGCAAGTTCAAGTAAATAGCTATGGCTGACAACTTTTTAGAACGCCAGCGACGCGACTATGAGGAGCGTAAGCAGCAATGGCAGAAAAGCACTACAAAGAAAACCGTAAGCGTGGCGGAAATACTAAGAAAGTCACGCCAACGGTTCAACAATGACTGAACCACAATGGACAATTACGATTAAAACAAAAAATCGTGATTGTCCATTGTTGTTTTATATTTTTGACATACCATCACCGTTTATCATGGCTCACATTCAGCTCACCATGTGTTGGCAACAACAACTCATACTTGTCTTTATAGTAAAGGGCCTGTAAAGACAACGAACCTGCCACGCATATAGTGAATATATATTGTTTATTGGATTTAGTTATATAAGCTTCTATGGGCTTTTTATGGATTTTCGGTTCAGTCGTCCTTGAACGACAGTTTCTCTAATTTCTCTTTCAATACCGGAGCCTCCGACGCCCTTATTGACAATCGTATCTCACAGGTGTTGTCGTAAGTCTGACCTACAATGCGAGGCGACATCTCCTTGATTATCTTCATCACATCGTTCATCATTATATAAGGAAAGTCGTAGACTACCTCCTCTTCCTTGTAGAGCTTCACGATCTCGGCTGCGGCTATAGCTTCAGCAGCTGCTGTGCGATAGGCTACTATGAGTCCACTAGTGCCAAGATTCACTCCTCCATAATATCTCACAACGATGATGAGGATATCTGTAAGGTCGTTTTTGGTAATCTGTCCGAGTATCGGTTTGCCGGCAGTGCTACTCGGTTCGCCATCGTCATTGGCACGAAATTGCGAATGGTCGGCTCCGAGAGTATATGCCCAACAAACATGGCGGGCATCGTAATACTTCTTGCGATGTTCGGCAACAATATTTTTCACTTCCTCTTCTGTGGTGACATGAAAGGCAAAAGCGAGAAACTTGCTTCGTTTCTCACTGTAAAAGCCCTCTGCAGGGCTGTCTGTTATTGTCAAATATTCGTCTATCAGCTCCATTTGCTTGTGTTCGTTCAGTAAATAATATGCAAAGATAGTGCAAATAAATTATAAATTATTAATTATCAGTTATTAATTAATAATCTCGCAACAAATGAAAGCCAATAAATAACAAAAATAGGAGGCTAAGGCGTGGACACCATAACCTCCTACTGTAAGGTATTAATTAAAAACTAATAACTAATAACTTAACCAAGTTTGTGGATAACAAGACCTGAGCGAAGTTTCGGCTCAAACCATGTAGCCTTAGGAGGCATAATCTTGCCACTGTCGGCTATGTCCATAATCTGCTGCATTGTGACGGGATAGAGAGCCAAAGCCACACGCATTTCGCCACTATCCACACGACGCTTCAATTCGCCGAGTCCGCGAAGACCACCGACAAAATCGATGCGTTTGTCAGAACGCAAATCGGTTATAGCAAGCAACTTGTCGAGAATCAGTCGGCTTGAGATGTCAACATCGAGCACTCCGATTGGGTCGGTACCGTCGTATGTTCCCTCCTTGGCCTCAAGACTGTACCACTTGCCATCAAGATAGAGCGAGAACTCGTGCAGATGCTGTGGCTTGTATTCGTCAGCACCTTCACACTTAACGATGAAGTCAGCCTCCAATGCCTTCAAGAACTCCTCCGACGACATTCCGTTCAAATCCTTTACTACACGGTTGTAGTCGAGGATTGTAAGCTGCGAAGCCTGGAAGCATACTGCCATGAAGTAGTTGTACTCTTCATTGCCAACGTGCTGCGGATTCTGCTTAGCCTTCTCGGCTCCTACAAGGGCTGCCGCTGCACTACGATGATGGCCGTCGGCTATATAGAGGGCGGGCATCTTACGGAATTCCTCTGTAATGGTGGCAATGTCCTTATCGTCGGAAATTGTCCAAAACTGATGGCGGAAGCCGTCAATAGGTGCTATGAAATCATAAACAGGTGCTGTAGCGGCATAGCGGTTGATGAGTTCGTCGAGCACGCTGTTATCGGGATAAGCAAAGAATACCGGCTCGATATTGGCATCGCATACGCGCACATGCTTCATGCGGTCTTCCTCTTTGTCGCGACGAGTAAGCTCGTGCTTCTTGATTACACCATTCATATAGTCATTGACGAAGGCTCCTACAACGAGGCCGTACTGTGTCTTGCCATTCATTGTCTGGGCGTAGATGTAATACTGCTCCTTGTCGTCCTGTACAAGCCAACCTTTCTCCTGGAATTTACGGAAGTTGTCGGCAGCCTGCTTGTAGACACGAGGGTCGTACTCGCTTGCACCTGGCTCGAAGTCAATTTCAGGCTTGATGATATGATAAAGACTCATCTCGTTGTCGCCTGCTTCGGCACGGGCTTCTTCCGAGTTGAGGACATCGTAGGGGCGTGATTCTACACGCTCCACCAAATCGTGTGGGGGGCGCAGTCCTTTAAAGGGTTTTATTGTAGCCATAATTTTTTAATCGTTTTAGATTTTAAGGAATCGGTTAAAAAGAATTTATTAAAAAAAGGAATCAGTAAAAACCCACCCCCAGAGAACAATCATGATTTCATAAATATTCTACTCTCTCCCTAAATAGGGAGGGGCTAGGGGCTGGGCTTTTGTCTTTTTTATTTACTTGTTTACTTGATACTTAGTGCATCCCTCGTTGAAGAAAGCATTAATCTGCTTGGCTGCAGCAATACCTGCATTGATGTTGGCCTCAGCTGTCTGTGCACCCATCTTCTTAGGTGTAGAGAAGTAGCGACCTTCAAATTTGCGGAATTCAGAATCTGCATCAGGCATAATATCGGTAACGTACTTGATATCGGTGCGCTCTTCCATAAGTTTGAGCAGCTCAGGCTCATTGATTACTTCCTTGCGTGCTGTGTTAACGAGGATAGCATTCTTTTTCATCTTACCGACAAGAGCGGCATTGATGCTCTGCTTGGTCTGAGGAGTAGCGGGAATATGGAGCGAAACCACATCACAATTCTCGAAGAGAGCGTCCTGCGAATCAACTGCAGTAACACCAGCAGCCTCAATAGCTTCCTTCGGACAGAAAGCGTCGTAAGCAGAAACTTCCATACCGAAGCCCTTTGCGATGCGAGCCACATTGCGACCTACATTGCCGAATGCGAGGATACCAAGCTTCTTGCCCAGAAGTTCATAGCCAGACTTGCCATTATAGAAATTACGAACTGCATAAACCAGCAAACCGAATACAAGTTCGGCAACAGCATTCGAGTTCTGTCCAGGTGTATTCTCAACGACTACTCCCTTCTCCTTGGCATAAGCACAGTCTACATTGTCGTAGCCAGCACCTGCACGAACTACAATCTTGAGCTGCTTAGCAGCGTCGAGCACCTCGGGAGTAACCTTGTCCGAACGGATAATCATTGCGTCGGCATCGGCTACAGCGTCGAGAAGCTGCTGCTTGTCGGTATATTTCTCAAGAAGAACAAGCTCGTTGCCAGCTCCTTCAATTTCTGCCTTTATACCATTCACGGCTGCAGCTGCAAACGGCTTTTCGGTTGCTACCAATATTTTCATAGTAAACGATTTTTAATAATTATACGATAAGAAAAACACTATAATTAGTGCTCTGTCTCAAAATCCTGCATGCACTTAACAAGAGCCTCTACACACTCAAGCGGAAGGGCATTGTAGCAGCTTGCGCGGAATCCGCCTACTGAGCGGTGACCCTTGATGCCCACCATACCACGAGCTACCGCATAGTCGAGGAACGGCTTCTCAAGATCCTTATACTCATCGTTCATAACGAAGCAGATGTTCATGAGTGAGCGAGACTCTGGCTCTACTGTACCACGGAACAACTTGTTGCGGTCGATTTCAGCATACAGCATCTCTGCACGCTCCTTAGCGCGACGGTCCATCTCCTCTACTCCACCGTTCTTCTTAATCCAACGCAATGTCTCAAGAGCGCAATAGATAGGTACTACTGGAGGTGTATTGAACATAGAGCCTTTCTCTACGTGTGTGCGGTAGTCGAGCATTGTAGGAATCTGACGAGGAGCCTTGCCCAGCACTTCGTCCTTCACGATAACAAGTGTAACACCTGCCATAGCGAGGTTCTTCTGAGCACCGGCATAGATACAGTCGTACTTAGCCACGTCAATTGGGCGGCTAAAAATATCAGACGACATATCACCAATGAGTCTTACTGGGACATCGGGATCCTTACGGATTTCTGTACCGTAAATTGTGTTGTTAGTAGTGATGTGCAAATAATCCAAATCAGCAGGGCATTCGTAGTCCTTCGGATAGTATGTGTAGCCGGCTTCGGCTGATGAAGCTACTTCAACAACATCTCCGAACAATTTTGCTTCCTTCATAGCTTTCTTTGCCCAAGTACCGGTGTTCACATAACCAGCCTTCTTGATAAGGAAGTTGAAAGGAACCATACAGAATTCAAGCGAGGCACCTCCACCAAGAAACAATACTGAATATCCCTCGGGAACTCCTAAAAGCTCCTTGATAAGGGCTACAGCTTCGTCTACTACGGGCTGGAAGTCCTTGGCTCTATGGCTGATCTCTGCCAAAGAGAGTCCTGAGCCGTTAAAATCTAAAATCTGCTTTGCTGTATTCTCAATCACTTCACGCGGGAGTATTGAAGGACCAGCATTAAAGTTGTACTTCTTCATGTGCTGTTTGTTATTAAGTTAATATTTAAATGTTCTTTCGATAGCGAAGTTACAATTTATTTTCGAGAAGAACAAATAAAACCAACTTATTTATTTCGGTAGGGCAAAAACAGCATGTCCGTACCATCTTTTGTTGACAAAAAGCAACATGGCAACAATCTACACCTTATTAATAATATAAGGAAAGTGAATTATTGCATACAATCAGTTATTTTTTCCGATTCTTTTCTTAAGTTTAAGCTTAGGGATTTTCAATTTTTCACCAGGTTTCACCTCTGTACATTTGTTCAGTACTTCGACATAGCACTCCATGCCGTCGCCCAAGAAAGCCTTACTGATAGACGCAAGGGTCTGTCCTTTTTGGACAGTCACCACTTGGTCTATACCGACTATAACATAAGCACCGGTTCTCACACGTGCGTCATAGTTATAATCTGTTATACTGGTCTGCACCTGTGGCTTTGACTCTACGACTGACTTAACCTCAGCAACAGGCTTTGCTTCAGCCACAAAATCTTTACTGACTATCGATTCCCTATTTCCAACCTTTTCAACAGGTTGAACTCTATTCTTAGCAACTACTTGCTTTGACAATGCCTGTTTTCTTTCTTCTATTTGCTTCTCAAGTTTTTCTATGGCTTGATTTCTCGCCTCTATCCTTACATAAAGCGCATACAACCCTGCTCCTATACAAAGCAATAGCAAAAACGACAAGGCAGAGAGCCAATACGTCAGTTTGGGATTCTTTTGCCTGCAAACCACCTTTGGCTCTTCTTCCTTATGTATGTCATTCTTCGCCATCAGCAGTTCTGCCATCTTACGGCATCGTTCACGTTCAGACTGTTCTTCTGACGTTTGAACACAAGTTTGAGCCTCTGCCTTATCACAACCGCAATGTATATCAGCAGTCGTCTGACCGCCAGCAGGCTGTTCTTCTATATTTTCATTGTCAACCAATACAGCAGCTGGCTCTTCCTTTATATCTACTGACTCTTTTTCTGTATTTACTGAGGTTTCTTCTGTATTTATAGGCGATTCTTCCTCTGCCGTTTCGCGCACTTCAGTTTCCGGCACTTCTATTTCTGTTTCAGTTTCAGCTAATGGAACCTCCTCTTCATTGTCTTCTGAATTCACAAAGTTATCTTCATCCATCTCTGAGAAGTCCACCCCATCATTCAGCACAACCGTCTCAAACTGTAGGAAAGGGCGGTTGATACGGTCGCGCAGCATCACCTCTGGCGAGAAGACATACTTGCCCCTACCCGCCTTGAACGATCCAAGTCCCTTTATCTTAACCGTGGCATCGGGATGTACCAGAAGCTCTTCGCTAACAGTTGCAAACATAAAATGCACAAAACTGAAAGCATCGTTATCGTTCAAGCCGTAACGTTCGGCCAGAACCTTTCCAAAGTCGCTAATATCTACAGAGCCTTTAGGCACATTGACTGATTTTCTAACCGAAGTCTCAGCCTTGAAAGCCACAACAATCTTTGGCGGCACAAGCATACGCTGCCCATTTGACGGATTGACAACGATACGCTCCATACGCTTCTTGATCTCGAAAATTCCAAAATTGGCTATCGAGATTCCTACGCCTTCATCAAACTTCTGCGACATACATTCCACCACACAACGCCCCATACGCTGTGTGTCATCTTGCGAGAATCCCGTATGTCGGGACAGTTCGGCTATATATTCCTTGTTGTTCATATAGACATTCGGTTAGCTTAACGTCAGTCAGTCGACCACTTCACCATACAGGTCGAAGTCGTCACTATCAGTAATATGTACATTATAGAAGCTTCCCACACGCAGACGGTGGTCAGCCTTTATCAATACCTCAGGGTCAACTTCAGGCGAGCAGAACTCAGTACGTCCGATATAATAGTCACCTTCCTTGCGGTCGACAATAGTCTTCAGCACAGTGCCCACCTTAAGCGCCTCCACCTCAGCACTAATCCGTTGCTGCACAGCCATAAGCTTATCGAGTCGGCGTTGCTTTTCCTCCTGAGGCACGTCGTCCTCATAATGCTCTGCACTATACGTACCGTCCTCAGCCGAATAGGCGAAAGCTCCCATACGTTCAAAACGTGCCCACTTGACAAAGTCGACAAGTTCGCGGAAGTCTTCCTCGGTCTCGCCTGGGAAACCTACCATAAGTGTAGTACGCAGATGGATGCCTGGCACACCTTCACGAATCTTCTCAATCAGCTCCATTGTCTCCTTTTTGGAAACGTTGCGGTGCATGCGTGTCAATACATTATCCGAAATATGCTGTAAGGCGATGTCGAGATACTTGCAGACATTCGGCTTCTCGCGTATAACGTCGAGCAATTCGAGCGGGAACTGGTTGGGATAGGCGTAATGCAGGCGTACCCACTTCACACCCTTTATATCGGCAATATCGGCTATCAAATCAGCAATATGGCGCTTGCCATCAATGTCGACACCATAATATGTCAGTTCCTGTGCGATAATCTGAAATTCCTTAACACCTCGCTCTACAAGTTCGCGCACTTCCGCAAGGATTTCTTCCTTTGGACGGCTGACGTGTCTGCCTGTTATGATAGGTATGGCACAATAAGCACAATGTCGGTCGCAACCCTCGCTTATCTTGATGTAGGCATAATGACGAGGTGTTGTAATATGACGTTCGGCTGACTCAGTAACTGGCGTTTCCGGTTCGCCCAAATCCACGAGCAACTGCTTGTAATTGAACTTGCCGTAATACTTGTCTACCTCAGGAATTTCCTTCTCAAGGTCTTCCTTGTATCGTTGCGAAAGACAACCCATGACAAACAACTTGCCTATGCGCCCCTCTTCCTTGGCCTGTACAAGTTCGAGAATAGTGTCAATACTCTCCTGCTTTGCATCTTCAATAAATCCGCAGGTATTGACAACCACTATCTCTCCCTCTATACGTTTTGCATCATGCGTACACTTATAGCCAGCCTTTTCAAACTTAGCCATAAGCGTCTCGCTGTCGACGAGATTCTTGGAGCATCCCATCGTTATGATATCTATCTGTCCTTTCTTCATCTAATTCTTTTATCTTAATCCTGTTTGAACAACGAGTCGACAAACTGGCGCTTATTGAACAACTGCAACGCCTCCATCGATTCGCCAAGTCCGATATACTTTACAGGCACCTTCAACTGATCGCTGATGCCTATCACTACTCCACCCTTAGCTGTACCATCGAGTTTAGTAATTGCGAGCGAAGTAATCTGTGTCACCTGCGAGAACTGCCTGGCCTGTTCGAAAGCATTCTGTCCTGTACTGCCATCAAGCACCAAGAGCACTTCATCAGGAGCCTGGGGCAACACCTTCTTCATCACATCCTTTATCTTCTTCAGCTCATTCATCAGTCCCACCTTGTTGTGCAGACGTCCAGCTGTGTCGATAATTACGACATCGGCACCATTAGCCTTAGCCGAAGACAAAGTATCGAAAGCCACCGAAGCCGGGTCAGAGCCCATCTGCTGCTTTACTACCGGCACACCAACACGCTCACCCCAGATACAAATCTGCTCGACAGCGGCAGCTCTGAAAGTATCAGCAGCACCGAGATAAACCTTCTTACCTGCCTTCTTGAACTGATAGGCAAGCTTGCCAATAGTCGTAGTCTTGCCAACGCCATTCACTCCAACAACCAAAATCACGTATGGCTTGTGCTCGGTAGGCAAATCCCAATCGTCATTGTCGCCAGTATGATTCTCTGTCAATAGCGAAGCAATCTCGTCGCGCATAATTCGGTTAAGCTCTGATGTCGACACATACTTGTCACGAGCCACACGTTCCTCAATACGCTTGATTATCTTCAGAGTAGTCTCCACACCAATATCTGATGTAATCAAAGCCTCCTCAAGATTGTCGAGCACCTCGTCGTCAACCGTCGACTTACCCATCACAGCACGTTGTATCTTGTCAAAAACGCTGTGCTTTGTCTTTTCGAGTCCGTTGTCGAGGACTTCCTTTCTGTTCTTATTAAAAAATCCAAAAATTCCCATATAACGTTATATTTTCTGCAAAGTTAGTTTAAAATAAGCAGAAAACAAAGCATTTCGATTACTAATTAAGGTACTATACACTACAACACCCAAAACAGAAGCCATTTTCTAAGGTCAAAAACGTTAATTATTATTAACCATACATCAAAATCACTCACAAGCATCTGTATTTTAAGAAAATATGTCTAACTTTGCACCCTGATTTTTAATTCACATAAAGTCTAACTTTATTAATTACATTTTTAACATTTAATTTTTTATGTCAGATTTAAAGAACGTACAGCCGTTGGCAGACTTCAACTGGGACGAGTTTGAGAACGGTGGCAGCTCAGAGGTAAGCAAGCAGGATCTTGAGAAGGCTTACGACGAAACCCTCAACAAGGTGTCAGAACATCAGGTAGTTGAAGGCGAAGTAATCTCTGTAGACAAGAAAGAGGTTATCGTAAACATCGGCTACAAGAGCGATGGTATCATCCCTGCATCTGAGTTCCGTTACAACCCAGACCTCAAGGTAGGCGACAAGGTTGAGGTTTACGTAGAGAACCAGGAGGACCGCAAGGGTCAGCTCGTTCTCTCACACAAGAAGGCTCGCCTGAGCAAGAGCTGGGAGCTTGTTAACGCAGCTCTTGAGAACGAGGAAGTTATCCAGGGCTACATCAAGTGCCGCACTAAGGGTGGTATGATCGTTGACGTATTCGGCATCGAGGCATTCCTTCCGGGCAGCCAGATCGACGTTCACCCAATACGCGACTACGACGTATTCGTAGGCAAGACAATGGAGTTCAAGGTTGTTAAGATCAACCAGGAGTTCCGCAACGTAGTTGTTTCTCACAAGGCCCTCATCGAGGCTGAGTTGGAAGCACAGAAGAAGGAGATCATCAGTAAGCTCGAGAAGGGTCAGATTCTCGAAGGTACTGTTAAGAACATCACTTCTTACGGTGTATTCGTTGACCTCGGCGGTGTTGACGGACTCATCCACATCACAGACCTCTCTTGGGGCCGCGTAAGCGATCCTCACGAGGTTGTTGCTCTCGACCAGAAGATCAACGTTGTTATCCTCGACTTCGATGACGAGAAGAAGCGTATCGCCCTCGGTCTGAAGCAGCTCACTCCGCACCCATGGGATGCTCTCGACGAGAACCTCAAGGTAGGCGACCACGTTAAGGGTAAGGTAGTTGTTATCGCTGACTACGGCGCATTCGTAGAGATTGCTCCTGGCGTTGAGGGTCTTATCCACGTATCAGAGATGAGCTGGAGCCAACACCTCCGTTCAGCTCAGGAGTTCCTCCACGTAGGCGACGAGGTAGAGGCAGTTATCCTCACACTCGACCGTGCAGAGCGCAAGATGTCTCTCGGCATCAAGCAGCTTAAGGAAGATCCATGGGAGGCTATCGAGGTTAAGTATCCTGTAGGCAGCAAGCACACAGCTAAGGTTCGCAACTTCACTAACTTCGGTATCTTCGTAGAGCTCGAAGAGGGTGTTGACGGACTCATCCACATCTCTGACCTCTCTTGGACAAAGAAGGTAAAGCATCCTTCAGAGTTCACACAGGTAGGCACAAGCATCGACGTTGTTGTTCTCGAAATCGACAAGGAGAACCGTCGTCTCAGCCTCGGCCACAAGCAGCTTGAGGAGAATCCTTGGGACACATACGAGTCTCTATACACTCCGGGTTCAGTACACACTGGCAAGATTACTGAGATGATGGACAAGGGCGCTGTTATCACTCTCAACGAGGGTGGTGAAGGCTTCGCTACTCCTAAGCACCTCGTTAAGGAGGATGGCACACAGGCACAGCTTGGTGAGGAGCTCGAGTTCAAGGTAATCGAGTTCGTTAAGGAGACAAAGCGCATTATCCTCTCACACAGCCGCACATTCGAGGCAGGCAAGGAAGAGGCAAAGCCGGTTCGCAAGCACACCGCTAAGAAGGAGGTTGCTCCTGCTATCAACAACGTAGCTGCTTCTACAACTCTCGGCGACCTCGACGCTCTCGCAGCATTGAAGGCCAAGATGGAGAAGGGCGAGTAATCATAGCAGAGAACTTGCATCTGAAGATTTGACTATTCAAATCTATCAATAAATAATAAGGTCGCAAATAAGTAGGTACAAGCCCGCTTGTTTGCGACCTTTTTTCGTATACCATATATTTGCATCCATTATTTTATACTCTACACACTGCAAATTTCAATTCCGTTACATTTTGTCATTCATAAAATTGCCTGTTTAAAGAAAATTGCCTACATTTGCATTTAAATTAAGAAATACGGACTATGAAGTTAGCAATAATGACTCAATCCACATTCTTTGTGGAAGAAGACAAAATTCTTGCGGCCCTGTTCGAAGCCGGGTTGGATAATTTGCATCTTTATAAGCCAGGCTCGTCGCCAATCTATTCAGAACGTCTACTATCGTTGCTTCCGAGCACAACATACAACAAGATTACCGTTCATGAGCACTTCTATCTGAAAGACGAATACAACCTTGCAGGCATTCACCTTGACGATGCTTCCATTCAGGAGCCAATAGGATACAAGGGACGAATAAGCCGCACATGCAAGCGAATTGAAGACCTCAAAGAGACAAAGAAAAGCTCGTCGTATGTTTTTCTTGGCAACATACTCAACAGCCAGTCGAATAAATCGGTACTCTCCGACCTCGATATGAACAGTCTGACAAAGGCTGCCGACTGCGGACTGATAGACAAGAAAGTTTACGCATTAGGCGGAATGAACATCGACAACATTCAATTTGCGCGCGACCTGGGATTTGGTGGAATAGTAATATGTGGCGACTTGTGGAACAGGTTCAACATACATCACCAAAGAGATTACAAGGAGCTGATAGCGCACTTTGAGAAACTCAGAAAGCTTGTAGGCTAAAAAGAAACGTCAGTAGAAATTAGCCAAAAAGACAGCAAAATAGAGATTACAGAAAACTATAATATAACATAAAACAAATTAGGAAATGAGTGAGCAAAACTCTTTTTTGGTATTCTCTGGTACTAACACGAGATACCTTGCAGAGAAAATCTGTCAAAGTTTGGGGTGTCCGTTAGGAAACTTGGTTGTAACAAAGTTCTCTGACGGCGAGTTTGCCGTATCATACGAAGAGTCTATACGTGGACGTGACGTGTTCCTCGTACAGAGCACATTCCCCAATTCAGACAATCTGATGGAGCTTCTTCTTATGATCGACGCAGCCAAACGTGCATCAGCACGCAACATCATCGCCGTAATTCCTTACTTCGGATGGGCACGTCAGGACCGCAAGGACAAGCCACGTGTAAGCATTGGCGCCAAGCTCGTTGCCGACCTGCTTTCAGCTGCCGGCATCGACCGCCTTATCACTATGGACCTCCACGCCGACCAGATTCAGGGATTCTTCGATGTTCCTGTTGACCACCTGTATGCTTCTGGCGTTATCCTGCCCTACCTGCAGAGCCTCAACATCAGCACAGAGGATCTGGTTATCGCTTCGCCTGACGTAGGCGGTTCAAAGCGTGCCAGCACATACGCCAAGTATCTCGGCTGTCCGCTCGTACTCTGCAACAAGACACGTGCACGTGCCAATGTAGTTGAGAGCATCCAGATTATCGGCGACGTTAAGGGCAAGCACGTTGTTATCGTTGACGACATGGTTGACACAGCTGGTACTATCACCAAGGCTGCCGACGTCATGAAGGCTGCCGGAGCACTGAGCGTTCGTGCATGCGCATCTCACTGCGTAATGTCAGGTCCTGCTTCTGAGCGTGTACAGAACTCAGCTCTTGAGGAAATTGTCTTCACAGACTCTATCCCCTACTCTAACCGTTGCGCAAAGGTTAAGCAGCTATCAGTAGCTGACATGTTCGCTGAGACAATCCGCCGTGTCATCAGCAACGAAAGCATCAGCTCACAGTATCTCGTATAATTTGCATAAGTTTTATTGCAATAACATACTCACCACAAAAAAGGGAAGGCTTCACAGCTTTCCCTTTTTGTGGTTCTTCCGTTAAACCCAAATCGGTCATTAGAAAATTTCGCTTTCATTTTGTCTTGGAATAGGACGGGAAAAGTCTATTGTGTTAGCATACAGATGCTATTGCAATGATACGTTCTACTATAATCTGACCTTTTGTACGAAAAAAATCTCTAATGACCGATTTGGATTAAATGCGTAGACGCTTGTCGTGTAGAGCGTATAGCTTTAACGTGAAGAACTCATCATTTCTGAATCCATACATTTGTCTTTTCAGCACTTTAATCTTGTTGTTTATACCTTCAGTAGGGCCATGATATCAGGTAGTCATACCATGCAAGTATATATGGCTTGTAGGCGTGCAAGGTAGAAGCCATTTTGACCAATGGCTGTATTTTTGAATCAATGGCATGCAGTACCAATTCGTTAAGCACCAATTCTGCATCAGCCTTGTTGATTTGGTTGCATATTTCCCTCAAGTCTTCTTTCAGGTAATATGCAATTATCAACGGTTCATTCAAGTTCAGCACATTGTAAAGTCTTGTCTTGTATTTGGCATCAAAGATGTCGTTGCCGTTTCTCAGCAATATCCAGCACGTGCCCTTGATTATCTTATGCTTGTTCACGTCTTTCTCTGCATGTCACAACTGGCGGCGCAACTGGTCTATGGATATGTATCTGAGTTTAGAAAGGTCCGGGCTGCCATACTCCTTTTGCAGGAACTCCGTATGTCTGCGCTTCCCTTTTGCGAGATCTACATCCTCGTTCTTTATGCAGCCACAATCAGAACATTTGACACATTAAATCTTCATCTCGACAAAAGTCTTTGAACAACCTAACGGTACGCTCATAAAGCGTCTGACCGTTAAACCATCACGGACTACATTATGGCTTCCACACTCCGGACAGCAAAGTTTGTCTGATGGAGTTTGGACATTCAAAACTATTTTATTACTTTCGCAACGCATATCCAAACATTCTTGCAAGGATATGTCAAAAGCTTTATTTTTCATAATAGAAATATTTTTTCTATCTATGCATTTAACGGAAGAACCACAAAATGTTATTGCGTAAATTCAAAAGTATCATTGCGTAAAAGGAGGTATCATTGCGTAAAAATATGACGATTTTTATAAGAATCTGATAGTACATAAGTCTTTTTCTTGTTTTTTTTGTTATATATTTGCGATATGTAATGTTTTTTTTACGCCTAATGAACACTTAAAACTTAATGATATGAAAAATTTCAAACATTTTTTACTATTGGGCTTACTGTTATTGCCTGCAATACCGTTAAGCGCATAAACATTCGAGGAGGTATTTAAGAAGGGAGGGCAGAGGGTGCCTGCTTTCTATGATGACGTGAACAATGACGGCAAGTTGGAATACTTTTGGAATTATAATAAAGATAAGATGCAATGGCTTTCTATTGATGGCAGCCTTATATTGGATTTGAATGCCATTAAAGATAATGGTATTTGTGCCGATAATATCAGGAATAATAGATATTTGAAGTTGCAGAAGCTGAATGGTGAGCCTTATTCTGGTTTTGCCTATTATGGAGTAGATTATTCATCAATAAAGTGAATGGTACTCATTCCTCGAAAAGGTAGTTATGTCTACCATGAGTTTGGTATGAAGAATACCACAGGTGCAACATGGGCAGATGTGAATCTTGACGGATTGGAGGACTTGCTGTATTGGGATAATAGTGACGGTACGTATCGGCCTTACTTCAAAATCCAGAAAAGAGACGGTACGTTCACTACTCAGCCTATGCCCGTTGTTACTGATCCGGAGGAGCTGAAATCGGCACAGTATGCTATGGCTGGCAACGGAGCTTTTACTATACGAACCAATGGAATGACTGCCTTTGCAAGCCCTAATAGCGGCTATTACAGCAAAGACCCGATGACAGTTGTCGACCTGAATCTTGACGGATATCCCGATTTTATTGACGAAAACGGCAACTCGCTCATTTCTTTAGGTAATGGGAAATATTATTCTGCCGCTTTCTCTTGAAGGGTGAAAGTGGCTGATGTCAATGGCGACGGACTGTCCGACTTGATAGTATACAGCAATGGAGAACTGAAGCTTAAATTGAATACGGGTACAGACTTTCAGGAGAAATCATTGTTGAGCAATCATGCCGTTGACGGTATCCATGTGTTGGATTGCAATGGTGATGGTTTGCTTGACATTCTGGTTACGATACCTGGCAAAGAGAATAGCTTTATCGCATTCTTCAAGAATCATGGCAATGGTACGTTCAAGCGTAACGTCAAGTCGTTTACAGGAGAATATGAATGGAGTGCTCCTTACTTCATCAATAATAATGGTTTGCCAAGTTTATTTACTGTTGGCGATTTCATTTATAATAAGGAGAATCCAAGTTATGGCACATTAATAGGGGGACTTGTCACGATATGGAACTGGGATTCTGGCTTTAAGGTGACTCCATACTCTGTAAATCAAGACACACCTTATGCATTGGATTTGCCACCACGCGATATAGACGGCGATGGTAAGATGGAATTCCCGGCATTTATACCTAGGAGTGATGGAGGAGCAGAAAAGAGTGGTATTTTCCGCTTTGCCGTTGATAAGGTAAATACTGCTCCTAAGAAGATGAAAGTGCCAGGCTTGGTGTTGGACAAATCTATAGGTATGTTGCGAGCAGAATGGGAGGCTGGTAGTGATGCCGAAAATGCAACGGGCGACTTGAGCTATGAATTTGAAATATCTTCGGATGGCGAGTACCTGTATCGTACTGACACCAAGAGTTTGTTTGGACTTGCCGCTGCTGGTGTTTGGGGTAAGAATAGTGTGTCTGCCCGTGTTCGTGCCATAGACGCATGTGGCATGAAGGGAGAATGGAGCGATTATGCACAGCTGAACGATATTTCTCAGTTGGCAACATTCGTTATCGACAAGAAGACTGTCAGCACATGTGATACTGTGTTTATGTCAAGTCTTAATGGGCAGAATTTTACTCTGAGAGGAAAACCTGATGGTACAATCGTCACTTCTGATGACGGCAGACAGGGCATAATGTTTGATACATTCGGCAGGAAGCAGATTGAAGGCCTATGTTCCGACGGATTGACATATGCCTTAGATGTCGAAGTTTTGCCTATAAGAATAGAGAATGTAGCCCCGTCTTTCATGTGTGGTGCTTTCTTTGACTATTTCCAAGAGGGGAGATTGCTTGATATGACTTATAAAGGTCTGTATGTTTATAATAAAGAGGCTAAATATGGCTATAATGATGGTAAGTTTGAGAAGCTGCCTGTCTTCAGACTTTCAGATGGAGTAAGCAATGACGTATTAGCAGCTTTTGATGCAAATATGGACGGCTTGCCTGATGTCTTGTGTTCACCTTTTAATACGTATAAAACACAGACTGTAATAAATCTAGGTGATGGCGACTTCGAGATGTCTACGGATGCTTATACCTATGACGGTAAAGAATATTACGTGCGCTATCCTTATTATTATGTTGACCTGAACAATGACGGCCTGCTGGATTATTATTCGTATGATTCAGATGCGTCCAAATATAAAGTTTATTATAATAATGGTGACGGCACATTTACTTCCAAACCATTGGATTTTGGCGACTACACTTTGGGTGGATTTATTTCCGGGTCTTTTGCCGATTATGACAGAGATGTACGTATAGACGCATTGGCAAGTCTGACCAATAAAAAGAATAACAAGAATTGCTATGCTGTGGCTTTCAACAAAGACAATGGCAAATTCGATATTGTAGAGCTGGCTACAAGTATAAGCGATTGGAACGCTAATATATATGACGTAGACGGAGATGGTTATATGGATTATGTTATGTCTGATAAGATTCTCAAAAACATGGGTAATCGTACTTTCGAAGAGCAAGCTTTAGGTCAGTTGCGTCCCGTCTACATCGACTTTGACTTGGATGGCAAACATGATTATCAGAGCAGTAACAGGATGGAGTTCACGATAAGTAATAATGGCAGTCCTGTGACTTTCGAGAATTTACAACCCCAAAAATATATTTCGGGGAAAAGTGATTTTGTAGATTTTGTAGATGTAGACAATGACGGTGTGCCAGATCGTGTATATGGAGAAATAAATTTAATTAAACAAAAGTGTATCAACACTCCGCCTACTGCCCCAACTACCGTATATGCCAATCAGAAGAACGGCGAGTTTGTCATCTCATGGAGTGGCGCAACAGACAAGGAGAGCACGAATGCTCAGCTGCTGTACAATATAAGTATCAGGAAAAAGGGAGAGACTGGCGACGGCAGCTACATTTGGTCGCCGCTGAATGCTAACGATGACAATGCCAAGATGGCAAGAACTGGAATCAGGACATATTATCGTCAGGCAACAACCTTGCCTGTGCCAATCAGCAGATTCGAGGCTGGCAAGACAACAGATGATGGTGAGGTGAGAAATGATGGTACTATTGTTTGGAACACACCGGGTCTGAAGACCGTTCAGGCTGTGAGTGCAGCTAGTTCACAGGTACAGAGCACAGTTTATATCATGATTTATGAGCAGCCGTCGTTGGAGGTGAATGTGCCTGGCAAGGTGCTGGCTGGACAGACTATTGTGGTAGATATGCCAAAATGTTTCGGTAATGAAGACGCCAAGGTATCGGTGTCTGCAGATAATGCAGAGGTGTCATATGATGCGAACAACAACCAAGCCATTGTTTCAATACACGAAGATGTAGCTTATTGCTCATTGAAACTCAGTTATAGTGATGAAGTGTGGAGTTCTGCTGTTAAGAAGAATTATGATGTAGAGGTCGTAGGCGCTGGTTGGCAACCCCAGTTGGCTCAGGTGGTAGTGGCTAATGGACATAATGTATTGGAATGGAATGCAGGCCAGACATTGCCTGACGCCAGTATCTTCACCGGTAAGGTCAATATATACCGTGAGACCAACGTTGCCGATAGCTACGAACTCATAGGAGAAGTAGAACTGGGAGCTGGCAAATATGTGGATAGCGATAGCCGTGCCGAAGTGAAGAGCTATCATTATATGATAACATTACCAACTGTCTATGGAGTGGAAAGTGCTCCAAGTCGTGTGCACTCTTCTGTTCATCTGATGGTGGATAAGGGTATGGGCAATGATATCAACCTACATTGGACTCCCTATGAGGGAGCTGACATAGCACAGTATGTGATATTCGCAGGTGCTACCCCTGAAAACATGCAAGTTGTAGAGATATTGTCAGGTTATTCTCGTAGCTTTGTATATCGTCGTACGTCAGATGATGCCACTTACTATGCTATCGGAATGAAGCTGAAGAGTGAAGTCATGAACAGCAGAGCAAAGCGCGCTGTGGCTAAGCAAGAAAATATCATGTCAAATGTGATATGCAGTAAGGAAGCTTATGCTGTCAAACTAGTTACGAATATTGAAATTCAGACAGAGGAAACCGATGCAACTATTTCGGAGACTCAGACTACTATACATCTGAAGGCATGGGTAACTCCTGTATTGGCTACTATTGCTAATGTGGAATGGAGTGTTGTGGAAGGGACTGAATTTGCAACCATCGACAAGAATGGAGTCTTTACAGCCAAGATGGGCAACAAGGCTGGTTCTGTAGTTGTCCAGGCCAAGGCTATAGACGGCTCTGAGGTGGTGGCTAAGCGTACCTTTACCGTGCCTAAGGCAACGGAAGTTTCAACAGTAACGGATGATGTGTCTGCAGCAAGAATAATTTCGGGGTATGGCAATATCTTTGTAAAGAATGCTACCGGATTGATTATGACAACAACTGCTAATGGCGCCGTAGTTCATAGATCTGTAGTAGATGGCGAACGCAAGGTTTATTTACCTGCGGGTATTTATATCGTCAAGATAGACAGTTTGGTGAAGAAAGTTGTTGTAAGATAGATTGTGTAACATGTCACGCATCCTTATTCCATTTGGCATAAGGGCGCGTGACATTTATAGAATTGACAAATATTACCTCGTTAAAATATTCTAATAAAGAGTATGCTTCCTTTTGTTTCTGCATGAAAATCTGTAACTTTGCAGCATATTACATATATTATCTACATATATAAAGGCTGAAAAGCGTGAAAATAAAGGAAGTAACCAAGGCCCTTGAACGTTTCGCGCCTCTGCCCTTGCAGGAAAGCTGGGATAATGCTGGCCTGCAAGTTGGACTGACAGAGGCGGAAGTATCAGGGGCATTATTGTGTCTGGACGTTACGTGCCAGATTGTGGACGAGGCCATACAGAAGGGCTGCACCCTCATTGTGTCGCACCATCCGCTGATATTCCGTAAACTTGCCAGACTGACTGGCGAGGACTATGTGCAGCAGGCCGTGATAAAGGCGCTTGCCAACAGCATCGTGATAATGTCGATGCACACGAATATGGACAATGCACGGGGCGGCGTTAACTTCAAGATTGCCGAGAAGATGGGGCTGCACAATGTGCACTTCATGTCGACAAAGATGGTAGACGGATTGGAGTGTGGTTCGGGAGTGATAGGAGAGTTTGAGGAACCTATGGCTGCCGACGACTTCATCATCCTGCTCAAGAAGGCATTCTGCGTGGAGTGTGTCGAAGCCAACCAACTACTGCGCCGACCCATAAAGACGGTGGCTATGTGTGGCGGCTCTGGCTCATTCCTGTTGGACGAGGCTGTGGAGGCTGGTGCCGATGCTTTCCTTACTGGCGAGATGCACTATCATGAGTACTTCGGACGCGAACAGCAGATACAGATAGCCGTGATAGGCCACTATCAGAGCGAACAGTATACGAGCGAGATTTTCCGCGACATCATTGAGCGTGAGTGTCAGGGCGTGAAGTGCTTCATAGCCGAGACGTGTACCAATCCGATAATGTATTTTTAACTTGTCACATAACATATATATATAAACTATGGCAAAAAAGGAATCAGAAATTTCAGTAGAGAGCAAACTGCAGACTCTCTATCAGCTTCAGGCTACTCTCTCGGCTATCGACGAGAAACGTGCGTTGCGTGGCGAACTTCCTCTTGAGGTGCAGGACCTTGAGGACGAGATTGCTGGACTCAAGACTCGTATTGAGCATATTGAGGGCGACATCAACGATTTTCAGCAGGCTGTAGCCCAGAAGCAGGGCGAGATTAAGGAGGCTGAGGAGAGTGTGGAGCGATATAAGAAGCAACTCGACGAGGTGCGCAACAACCGCGAGTATGACACTCTGACCAAGGAGATTGAGTTCCAGAGCCTCGAAATCGAGCTTTGCAACAAGAAGATCAAGGAGGCAAACGCTAAGGTTGAAGACAAGAAGCGCGAGCTGGTTCGCACCAACGACCTCATCAACGACCGTCAGCAGGCGCTTGAGGAGAAGAAGAGCGAACTCGACGAAATCATGCAGGAGACTCGCGAGGAGGAGCAAGTGCTCAAGGCTAAGGCCGAGGAACTGGAGACTAAGATTGAGCCGCGTCTGCTCTCAAGCTTCAAGCGCATCCGTAAGAATGCCCGCAACGGTCTGGGTATTGTCTATGTACAGCGTGACGCTTGCGGTGGCTGCTTCAACAAGATTCCGCCACAGCGACAGCTCGACATCAAGATGCACAAGAAGGTTATCGTTTGCGAGTACTGCGGACGTATCATGATCGACCCTGAGTTGGCTGGCGTTAAGACTGTAGAGACTGAGGTTGTCGACGATAAGCCAAAGCGCAAGCGTGCCACAACACGCAAGACTGCTTCGAAGAAGTCGGAGGAGTCGGAGACAAAGCTCAGCTAAATTAATTGAGAGTTCGTTCAAGTTGAGAGTTGAGAATGGAGAGTTGAGAGTTATGATATGCTTTGATATTAAGTGTTTAGCTTGGTAATCATAACTCTCAATTCTCAACTTTCAATTCTCAACTTTCAATTCTCAACTCTCAACTTTCAACTCTCAATTGTTTTAATTCCTAACTCCTAATTCCTATTCCTAACTCCTATCTACTATGCCTAATACCACTCAATCTGTAACATGGGATGAACTTCTTGATAGCATCGCCACCGGTGCTGCCCATCCCGACGATACCAACTGGAAAATCTACCGTTATCTTCAGAATAATTACAAGACAATTGGCTCTGTGACGGCTCGCACTCTGCTTGCCGCCTATATGAAACTGCACGTTAAGCGTATGTCGCTCGTCGACTCATGCATGCTTGGTATGGCGGTGAAGATAAGCGAGACCTACGGCGACTTCAAATTGTCCAAGTTTCTTGAGGCTTGGGGTTACGACAGTTGTCTGCGTGCGCAGGACTTGCAGCGGCAGACAGGTAAGGATGGCAGGCAATATCTGTCGCTCAAAGAACGCGTGGAGCGTGCCCTTCAATCGTACAGGCTTCATCATCCAGAAGAATGCAATGGCGAGTGTGAGGGTATTGTCAGCATGTATGCCGCCAAGGTGTTTGAGAAGGAGATTAATGGAAGGAAGCTTCGATATGTGAAGCTTGTGGCAACGAATGGCTCGGAACTAATTGCTGATAGCCATCAGTTTCCGTGTCGTCCGTGGGAGATAAGCGGGCGCATATTTAATGTGCTGACGAGGGTGTCTAAGCAAGGCTATGAACGTGTTTCGGAAATAGTGGCTTCAGCGAAACGTGTGGATGAGGCGTTTTCAGCGGAAGTGGGTTTTGTAGAGTTTATTGACGAGAGCCACGGCCACATACATGTCTACGACTCGCAGTCGCGGCATTTTGTAGCGGATAAGTCGGCACATACAGCATTAAAAATATCAGTTGGCAATTATGTGCGCTTTTGTCCCATAATAGCGAATGGCGACCATTTCAAGTCGGCTGCTATAGTGAGCGTTATGGATAAGTATGAAGGCCGCAAGGCTTTCGGTATTTATGAGGCGAAAGTGGAGTATGCCAACGTTAAGGACAGATACATACGCTACTCGTTAGAGTCGGCAATAAGATACACGCCCGAAGGAAATATCATAAAGGCAGGTTTCGCTTCAACGGCAAATCTTCCGGAAGATGTTAGGAATGGAATGGTTCAGGGCAGCCACGTGCGCCTCATCCTCTTCCTGAAAAGAGGAAAAGACGGGATGAAGCACAACTATGTGGCTGATATTTTCTAAAGTGTAATAAGATTTTTAAGTGTAAATCAGATAGTTGCATTCAACAGGTTTTTCAGCTCTTCGAAGTCGTTGGCCACTTCAATCATATTGTGCCAGTCGCCACGTATCATTCCCTTTTGGTTGAGGTCGTCCATAAGAGCTACGAGCGAGTTCCAGAATCCCTTCATGTTGTAGAGAATCACCTTCTTGGAGTGGTAGCCGATGCACTTCGAGGCTGCCACGCAGAATATCTCGTCGAGCGAACCTATGCCGCCAGGCAGAGCCACAACTACGTCGCATCGGTCAATCATCAGGTTCTTGCGGTCGGCGAGATTGTCTGTGGGGATATGCACGTCAAGATATTCCGACATGCGTCCGCCTTTCTCTACAAGCGACGGCACAACGCCGATGACGCGTCCGCCTCCGTCGTGCACAGCCTTGGCTATACAGTTCATGAGTCCTTGGCTGGTTCCTCCGAAAATAAGGTCGTGATGGTTCTCTGCCATCCATCGGCCTAATTCTTCTGTCATACGGAAATAGTCGGGGTCGATATGCTCGTTGGCTGAGCAGAATACTGTAATTTTCATAGTTGGTTGTTTGTTGTGTAACTTAGCGTATTTTTGATTATGACGCTAAGTTACAAACAAAATCCCGTATAGCAAAGCTTTTTAAAGAATCTTTAGCCCCCACACTTCCTGTGTGATTTCTCTTACAAGGTCGAGTTTCGCCCATTGTTCTTCTATTATTGCTCTTTGCTCACCTCCTCAATCTGCTTTATTATTTCGTCATTGGTCTTCTGCATCTTGCAGTAAATCCACCAGGAAACTGCTATTCCTATTACACCGCCCACGACACTGCCGTAGAATACACCCCACATACCTGTGTCGGCATTTATCGACATGAGGTGCAAGCCTATTTCTATTGAGAACCATACGATTAAGCCTATTAAGGCTATTATCATTATGGCGGTTTGCTTAGTGCGACGTTGTTTCATTTTTAGCAATTTCTCCATAGTGTTGACAAGATTGTCGCGGCTGTAGTCGCTGTTTTTAATAGCTCGCATATTGATGTCGTAGTCGCACCAAACATCACATAGGAGCAATATGATGAATGTGCCTAAACTCCACCAAGACATGTTGAAGTTGTACTTAACGGCAAAGGCTAAATACAGAAATATAGGGATGAGGGTAATTTCGCCTATGACAATCTTTTTTATCCATGAGAATTGCTTCTTCATCGACTCAGCCACAATACGGTCGTTGATAATCTCTTATTGCTCAAGTTGTTTCTTGAACGATGCCATCTGCGAACGCATATTTTCGAGTTCGTTATTATTGTTGCTCTTTTCCATATGAAATGATTTTGTAGGTTGAATAATCATTAAACACTTAATATTAAACACTTAACATTTAACATTTAATTATAGCTCCTTCATCCGTTTCAGTTGTTCACGGATGCGCACCAGTCTCACCGATACGTTTTTGGCTGTAATGCCAATGATAGCTGCTATTTCGTCGTAGCTGATGTCCTCGAGCCATAGCAGCACGATAGCACGGTCGAGAGGTTGCAAGCGGATTATGCGTTGATGCAGAAACTGTGCCTGTTCTGATTTTACTTCACGACTGTTGAAGTAGTCTATGTCCATAGACAGCTGTGTCTTATGGTTGCGCTTCTTGCGTTTGTCGATGGTGATGCAGGTGTTTAGGGCCACACGGTAAATCCATGTTTTGATGTTGCTGCGTCCGTCAAACGATTCCATTCCGTTCCATAGTCTTATGAGCACCTCCTGAAACATGTCGGCAACCTCGTCATTGTCCTTTGAGAACATATAGCACACGGTGTATATAGTGCTACGGTTGCAACGGACAATGTCGGTGACATTGTTGTTCGTTTTCTTTCATAATTGATGTTTTATGTTTGGTATTTTTTATTCTTTAGACTAATGGTGGGTAAGGTTTGCTACGTGGAAAAAGATAAAAAAGTTTTTCTGGTGTGTATTTTTTTATGTGGTCGAGCGAAGGTAACTCGACCACATAAGGTTAACGCCTTCTATTGTTGTATTATTCTTTCATCGAGAGCGATATGCGCTGGCGCTTACGGTCTACTTCAGTTACTCGCACTACAACGTGCTGGTGAAGTTTCACCACTTCGTTAGGGTCTTTCACGTAGCGGTCGGCAAGTTGTGATATGTGCACCAGTCCGTCGTG
Organism: Leyella stercorea; assembly: GCF_021531655.1. The sequence continues at coordinate 56,868 of NZ_JADYUF010000002.1, forward strand.
ATGGACGCCAACGTCAACGAAGGCACCGAAGTTGGTGATGTTGGTCACGATGCCTGGAAGGAGCATTCCCACTTGAAGGTCGTCAATCTCGTGAACACGTGGGTCGAATTCGAAAACCTCTACTGCTGCACGCGGATCGCGTCCGGGGCGTTGAAGCTCAGCCATAATATCGGTGAGGGTTGGCATTCCAACAATATCGGTAACATAGTCCTTCAGACGTATTGACTTCTGAAGCTCCTTGTTGTCGATAAGTTCTGCCACGGTACAACCCTTGTCCTTTGCCATTGTCTTCACGATGTCGTAGCTCTCGGGGTGGACTGCACTATTGTCGAGCGGGTTCTTGGCTCCTGGTATGCGTAGGAAGCCGGCACATTGCACGAAGGCTACAGGACCGAGGCGCGGCACCTTCTTAAGTTCGGCACGCGACTTGAACGCTCCGTTCTTCTCGCGATATTCGACGATGTTCTTGGCTGTAGTAGCGTTGAGTCCGCTGACGTACATCAACAGGTGGCGGCTTGCGGTATTGAGGTTAACGCCTACGGTGTTCACGCAAGATTCTACAACCATGTCCAAGCTCTTCTTCAGTTCGTTCTGGTCGACATCGTGCTGATACTGACCTACACCAATGCTCTTGGGGTCTATCTTTACAAGTTCGGCAAGCGGGTCCATGAGTCGGCGACCGATTGATACGGCTCCACGTACAGTCACGTCCTCGTTGGGGAATTCCTCACGTGCAGCCTCTGATGCAGAATAAACCGAGGCTCCGTCCTCGCTTACTACAAAGACATTGATGTTAGAGTCGAGACCTATTTCTTTCAGGAATGTAGATGTTTCGCGACTGGCGGTTCCATTGCCAACGGCTATTGCCTCAATGTCGTATTTCTTCACCATGCTGAGCACCTGGCGTGCTGCACCTTGATGGTCGTTCTTGGGAGCGTGGGGATAGATAGCTTCGAAGTGGAGCAATGTGCCCTGTGCGTCAAGGCAAACTACTTTGCATCCTGTGCGGAAACCTGGGTCGATGCCCATTACTCGCTTCTGGCCCAATGGAGCAGCAAGGAGGAGCTGACGCAGATTTTCAGCAAACACTTCTATTGCTTCATTATCGGCACTTTGCTTGCTTGAGAGGGCGAACTCGGTCTCAATAGATGGCTTAAGGAGACGCTTGAATGCGTCATCGGCAGCTTCGCCCACAAGTTTACTACACTCGCTACGTCCCAATACGTACTGGCGATGAATCTTCTCCTTACACACTTCCTCGTCGGCAGAAATGCTGATGCGAAGGAAGCCTTCCTTTTCGCCACGACGCATGGCAAGCAGGCGGTGTGACGAACAACGTCGAAGTGGTTCGGAGAAGTCAAAGTAGTCGCTGTACTTCTGTGCCTCGTCTTCTTCGGCTTTTGTCTTCACAACTTTCGAAGAAATCACGGCCTCGCGTTTGAATACATTTCTGATGGCCTTGCGCACGTCCTCGTTCTCATTGACAGCTTCGGCTATGATAAACTTGGCGCCCTGAATAGCGTCTTCCACCGACTTAACGTCGCCCTTTACAAATTTCTCTGCCGTTCGGAATGGATTGGAGTCGCGCTGCAACAGGATGGTTTGTGCCAAAGGCTCCAGTCCTTGCTGGCGTGCAATGTCGGCTTTGGTGCGGCGTTTGGGTTTGTATGGCAAATAGATGTCCTCTAGTTCTGACATTACCCAGCAGTTTTCTATGCGCTGGCGCAATTGGTCGGTCATTTTGCCATGGTCTTCTATTGTAGAAATTATGGTTTCCTTGCGCTTTGCCACATCCTGCAGCTTCTCGCGCATAAGTGCAATGTCTGAAACCTGCACCTCGTCAAGATTGCCAGTGCGCTCCTTGCGGTAGCGACTGATGAATGGCACGGTACAGTTTTCGTCGAGAAGTTCGAGGGTGTTTTCGACACTACTTTCAGACAATGATAATGTGTCGGCAATGATTCTTGTAAATACGTTCATTATATATAATAAGGTATATGTGTCTACAGACCAGATAGGTAAACCTAAATTGTATAGGTAAGCCTAAATAGTTCTGAGTTGCTAAATAGTTTCTGCAAAGATAGTGCAAACCGAAGACAATACAAAACAAGCTCGCTTGTTTTTATTGTTGAGGTGCAGCATATCTTATCAAGAGATAGTGCAAACCGAGGACAATACAAAACTGTCTTTTACATATTCTTCGGTACGAAGGTCTCCCATGTCTGGTCGTCGTAGAATATTCTTATCTCTACGATATGACGTTCGTTTTTGTCGCAATTTTTTACCAACTGTATTCCACGTGTTTTGCTTGTGTTTTCAGGACCGGATGTCTCGGATGTTTCGGTGGCAGATGTTTCAATCCTTGGGTGGTTGTCAATGTTTGAGTTGATCGTATCGCTAATACTACCAGCGGTTTCTGGCGTGCTGTCAAAGTCAAGTGCAGAATTAGTGGGTGGGGTAGTATTTGAGTTGAGCATAGCTCCTGCCTCAGAGTTGCGATAGTCGGTCATAGCTCCACGGCCGAACAAGAGCCAGTCAGTAGAGATGTCAGGAAACCGGCTCTTGATAGCATCGACGATTTTGAGCGACGGAGCTGTGCGTCCAGTGAAAATGCTGCTGAGTGTAGCTGGAGCAATTTTTATGTTCTCTGCAAACTCCTGCTGGGTCATGTGCTGCGACTCAATAATTCTTTTTATTCTGTCTTTCATATGCAATGATGATGAATTCTTGTTTGTTCTTCTTTTTTACAAAGTTAAATCAAAAAAATGAAATATACAACTTTTGCAAGATATAATTAATTGCGTAAGTACACATTTGTATATGTAAATATGAGCAAGTTTGATTTGTTGTATATGGTAGTATGTGAATTGTAGCGTACTTGTCTGGTATTTTATCAGCAAAAGCTTTGTCTTTTACTTTAACGTTATTCTATAATTAACTGATTAATAAAGTATATAATTATGTATTGATAATGATGAATATACATTAAAACGATTAAAAACCTACTTTGTTTAATTATATGCTTATAATAAGCTTTAAAATGAATGCACTAAAATACTTATTATCAGGTATTTACCGATAATGTCGTAATACGATATGAATATTCATACACAAAAACACATCTTTTGATTTACAAATCAATATGTTTAAATATTGTAGATTTGTAAATATGAAAATAGAATGTGGATTTACAAATCCATATTTGCAAACCGTTGTTTTTGGCAATACGAATTTGTGTATTGGCTTTTTCGAATGTAAAAATATGTAAAACCTAAATCTTTTAAGCCTTCAATACTTCATTTTTCGCAATACAGAAGAATTCTGAACTAAGGATTATGTGGCTTGATTTTTTGCAGAAATAAAGGGGTAAAAAATGGCCTAACTCCCATATTCTTTAGGAAGTTAGGCCGGAAAAATAGGTCTGCACCGTTTCTAATTCTAGGAATGAAACTGGTAGAAAATATGCTTTTTTAGTGCAACATGAAGAAGATTAGCTCCTTCATAAGGTCGCCAGTTGAGGTGTTTTGGTTGTCCAACCCCTTACTTTTGGCTTCGATTTCCCTTAGTTTGGATAAAATCTGTAGAGTTTTCATTGCAGTGAAGTTTCTCATACCAGTGCGATAGTCCTTCAGACCCCACACCGACTTCAGATCAAGAAAGGCTGCGAGATTGTTGTCGTTGTTACGATCGGGCGCATAGAATGCTACCATCAGATTCTGGAAGTAAGAGTATAGTAAAGGCAGGCATGCAAACAGCGAACCTGCTTTGGGATTTTTGTCAAAATATTTTACTATCTGATTTGCCTTGAAAACATTCCTTTCGATTATGGCTGTCTTCAGTTCGAACACATTAAAGTCCTTGCTTACCCCTATTTCACGTTCTACAATTTCGGGTGTGATGCGTCGGTTGTCGTCGGGCAGTGAGATCATCACTTTCTCTAGTTCAGAGATAAGTCGGCTCAAGTCAGCGCCAATGTGTTCAGCTATCATCGAACACGATTTTGGGTCGATGGCAACGTGGTTGTCTTTGAGGTATTTCTCAATGAACGAGGGTAGCTCGAAGTCACGTTTCTTCTTGCTTTCAAATACCACTCCTACTGCCTCGGCCTTGCCTACTATCTTCTTTCGCTTGTCGATAGTGCCGTTTTTGTAGCAGATAACAAGTATAGTAGACTGTAGCGGTATTTCGAAGTATCGCTCCAAGGCATCAAGCGATTTCAACGCCTGCGCCTCCTTTACTATTACTACACGATAGGACGATGGCATTACGGGGTAGCCTTTACATAGGTCGGATATTTGGGCGGCTGATGTGTCAGCACCGAATACTATGGTCTGGTTGAAGTCGCGGTCGTCGGGCTCAATGACGTTCTCTGCGATATAGTCGGCTATCTTGTCGATGTAGTAAGGTTCATCGCCCATAAGTATGTATACCGGTGCATATTTTTTGGCTTTTAGGTCGCGCATGATTGTTTCATACGTAGCCACGGATTTTCTTTCTGCCATAATAATTATATTATAAGGTGTAAAAATAAATTAACGGGTAGCTTTACGGCTCGTTATTCTCGTTAAAATTGCATACTTTTGTATGCTGTTTGCCGCCAGTGCGGCATTTAAAAGCAAAATTACGAAAATGATTCGATTAAATCTACCAACTTTCGAAATAAAGTTATCAGGAACCAAAGAACATCCGCGAATATTCGACATTCTGCGCCGTCGCTATGTGGCTCTCACGCCCGAAGAATGGGTGCGTCAGCACTTTGTCCACTTCCTTACAGGACACAAGGGTTACCCTGCTGCTCTTATGGCCAACGAGGTGGGGCTGATGATTGGTAATAAGAAGTTACGGGCTGACAGCGTGCTGTACGACCGTCAGTTGCACCCTCGCATGATAATAGAGTACAAGGCTCCGTCAATCGAAATAACACAGAAGGTGTTTGACCAGATTGCAGCCTACAATCTCTTATTGCATGTTGATTATCTCGTTATGAGCAATGGATTTCAGCATTATTGCTGCCGTATGGACTACGAGAATCGTAGATATGAGTTCTTGAAGGAAATTCCTGATTATAGTGATATCAATAGTCCCAACCAATGAATATGACAGAACATAAGAACGAGTCGGAAATGACGACTGAATATGAAAAAATGCGTAGTCAACAGCTGTATTGCTTTGAGGATTCTGAGGTAATGGCAAGTATAGTCCGTGCAAATGAGCTGTGCACAAAATTTTCAATGATGACACTTGCCTCGTCTGAATACAGGTCGACTGTCGAGACACTAATCCCTGGCATACCGAAGTCGTCAGTTATCATTCCTCCATTTCGTTGCGACCATGGACATGGTATTAATATAGGTGAGCACACGTTCATCAATTACGACTGTATAATGCTTGATGGTGGAGAAATAACTATAGGGGCGCACTGTAAGATAGGTCCTCGCTGTCAGTTTTTCACGCCACAACATCCTATCGACTATGAGGAGCGTATGCAGCCTGTGGAGACCTGTCATCCTATCAGAATAGGCGATAACTGCTGGCTTGGTGGTAGCGTCACGGTGTGTCCAGGAGTAACGATTGGGCCTCGTAGCATCATTGCTGCAGGAAGCGTCGTGATTTGCGATATCCCTGCCGACTCAATGGCAGCTGGCAATCCGGCTGTGGTGAAGAAAAGACTCATAAGGAATACGGATTGATAATGTTGATAATAATACAAAGTGATAAAAAATAAAAACGAAAAGAAATAATGGGAGTAGGAAGATGGATAGGCGGATTTCTTGGCTTTATGTCGGGTGGGCCGCTCGGAGCACTTGCCGGCTATGCTATAGGTTGGCTGTTTGAGAAGGGGGCTGAAGGATTCAGCGGTGAAGACAATGTGTATAATGCCAACCGCCAGTATGGTGGTTATACAGAGCAACAGCAGTATGAGGGACAGCGCAATTCGTTTCTGTTTTCGTTGCTTGTTCTCGCTTCGTATATAATGAAGGCTGATGGGAGGGTAATGCACTCTGAGATGGAATTTGTACGCTCTTTCCTGCGTCGCAATTTCGGCGAGATGGCAGTACAACAGGGCGAGCAGATATTGCTTCGCCTGTTTGAGCGTCAGAAGCAGATGGGCAATATGGCGTTTAAGGATGTGATACGCGACTCATGTGCTGAGATAGCGCAGCATATGGAATACTCGCAGCGTCTGCAACTCGTCAACTTCCTCGTGATGATAGCACAGGCCGATGGTAGTGTGCCGCAGAGCGAGATTGAAGCCTTGCAGTTTATAGCAGCAAATCTTGGTCTTTCTGTCGAAGACTTGAATTCAATGCTCAATCTGTCGTCGGGCGGCAATAATCTTGATGCTGCCTACAAGGTGCTTGGCATCGCCCCAGACGCTTCTGATGATGAGGTGAAGGCTGCCTACCGCCGCATGGCTCTGAAGCATCATCCCGACCGTGTAGCTACGCTTGGAGAGGATGTACGTAAGGCTGCCGAACAGAAGTTCCAGGAAATCAATGCTGCCAAGGAGACAATATACAAGGCAAGGGGACTGTAGTGCGACAGGAAGTTGCCCTTTGGCATAATAAAAGTTGCCTTTTGGCGTAATAAAAGTTGCCCTTTCGCTCTTCTAAACGAATTCGTTTGAAGAGTGAAAGGGCAATTCTTTTTTATGTTTAAATCTTGTCCAAAGCTTGGCGGATGTCGTCGAGTATGTCCTCAACGTCCTCAATGCCTACTGACAGGCGGATGAGGTCGGGAGCAACACCTGCCTCGCGCAGCTGCTCGTCAGACAACTGACGATGGGTGTGGCTTGCCGGATGAAGCACACAGGTGCGAGCATCTGCCACGTGGGTTACGATGTTTATCATGTCGAGCGAGTCCATGAAGCGGATAGCTGTGTCGCGGTCGCCTTTCAGTCCGAAGGCTATCACGCCGCAAGAGCCGTTAGGCAGGTATTTCTCTGCAAGTTCATGATATAGGTCGCCTGGCAGTCCGCTGAAGTGAACCCATGCCACACGAGGGTCTGCCTGTAGAAATTCTGCCACCTGCTGTGCGTTGGCGCAATGCTGCTTCATGCGTAGGTGGAGCGACTGCAGACCGAGATTCAGAATGAATGAATTCATTGGGGCTGGAATTGATCCAAGGTCGCGCATCAGCTGAGCTACAAGCTTGGTGATATAGCCCATCTTGCCGAACTTCTTGGCGTAGGTGAGCCCGTGGTAGCTATCGTCGGGAGTACACAGGCCGGGGAACTTGTCGGCATTGGCGAGCCAGTCGAAATTGCCGCTGTCCACTACGCATCCGCCTACCTGGCTTGCTGTACCGTCCATGTATTTTGTTGTACTGTGAGTCACGATGTCGGCTCCCCATTCAAATGGACGGCAGTTGATAGGAGTGGCGAAGGTATTGTCAACAATGAGTGGAACGCCATTCTTATGGGCAATGCGTGCAAACTTCTCAATGTCGAGCACGGCACATCCCGGATTGCTTATTGTCTCGCCGAAAACAACCTTTGTATTTGGTCGGAAAGCTTTCTGAATCTCTTCTTCTGGGTCATTTGGGTTGACAAATGTGCATTCTATGCCCAATTTTTTGAGTGTTACACCGAAGAGGTTGAATGTTCCGCCATAAATCTCGTTGCTTGTCACGATATGGTCGCCTGCCTCGCAGATGTTGAATACAGCATAGAAATTGGCTGCCTGTCCGCTGCTTGTAAGCACGGCTCCTACGCCACCCTCAAGCTGTGCAATCTTCTGTGCCACAGCATCGTTGGTAGGGTTCTGCAAGCGTGTGTAGAAGTATCCTTCCTTCTTGAGGTCGAAGAGCATAGCCATCTCCTCAGAGTTGTCATACTTGAATGTGGTGCTCTGTATGATTGGCGGCTCGATAGGCTCACCGTTCTTTGCCTCGTAGCCTCCCTGTACGCAGATAGAGGCTGTTCTTAAATTCTTCTTCATCTTTTTGTTCTTAAATTTAGGCTTATTATATTGATTTCGGATGCGAAGGTACAAATAAAAGTGCTAATGAAGGCCATTTTTTCTTCTTATTTTTTGGGCTTTTATCAAAAGCGGACTAACTTTGTAGCAAATATGAAAGTGAAAATTCAATTTAATGTAATTTGAAAAATGAGAAAGATATTGTTCCTGTTGCCACCCATGGTGCTGGCTTTGGTGGTTGGAATGCTTACAAGTTGTCGTTTCGCTGCATCGTACAATGATGGCGACACTATAGCTGCATCAGAATTTGAGCCTGCTGACACTTCACTTGTTTCAAAGCGTCAGGTCAAGGATACGCTTAATCATGTGGCGCAGAATATTGTTGATAGTACTGACATCTTCTATGTAGGCACAGGCTCTACAAGACATTTTTTGCAGCTTGTTTCCTATCCGTCCAAACGCGACACGCTTGTGTACGGTAAGACATTGCATATCAAGGTGAAAGGTAGTGCCGACTTCAACAGTATTGTTCGCGTAAAGTTCTATTTGCTTAATGGCAAAGATTCGCTGGTGAGTGCTGTTGAACAGGTGGAAATCAATTAGAACAATTCTGCTGGATTGTCTTTGGCAATCTTGTCATTTTCATTTCTGAATGCTTGTTATTTTGCTCTATAGTATAAGTATGTATTCATATTTATTATTGGCTCATCCGATATTTAGAGTGATAATGATAATTTATTAAATGTAACAAGTTTATATAAGGGTGTGGTCAAAATGTGAGTTAAGGGTATTTAAGAAGAAGTTAATCCATCTACGATGGATATAAGTTCTTGCTAAGGCAAAAAATGTGAACGTATGCCGTTTTCTTTATACCCCTATTTTATCCGACCTTCTCTCTCCTCCCATTGCAATCGGCTTTTGGGTACATCGGCAAAGCCAGCCATCTGTTCGTCGTACGCCTGTTGCTGTTCGGGTGTGAGCGATATTATGCCATGCTGTATTTCGTGCTGCCATCGGCGCAATGAACATTCATACTCACCAGATGCCGAGAAAGGCATATGGCCGTTCTGACTGACGAACTGCTTCAGTTTGCTGAGGGCATCGTCGAAAGAGTCGCACACCAACGAATGAACGGGGTTGCCATCGGCATCATATTCTATTCTTCTTTTGATGCTTACCATTTCGTTATCTGCCGACACCTCCACATTGTACGCTGCCGTGACTATCTCTGCAAAACGCTTCACTACAGCATCACGCTTAGGGGCGTCTTCGCTCACATATCGCGTCATGGGATAGTTGCTGTCGTGCCACAGGTTGAAATACACGTCTTTGCTCAAATAGCCTATAGCGACACGCCACTTCAAGCACTCCATCAGCTCTGCACCGATATGATACTCCACGCCGTTGAACGTGACATAATCCTTAGGCGACTTACGTGTTTTCTTGGTCGTAGCCAGTTGCTGTCCGCCTGTAGCGACAGGTACCTCCAAAGTGTTCCACCCTTCGGTCTCTTCCGTCGAAAGGCTCTTATACTGGCGTATTGCCTTGACAAAGGCTGTACCGAACGTCTCCTGTTTATGAGCTCCTACTCCCGACACCATCCCGAAAGCCAAACGAGTTTCGGGCTGAAGTATGGCAAGCTGATGCAGCGTGCGGTCGCCAAACACCACATACGGCGGAACGCCCCTCTCGGCAGCCAGTTGCGCGCGCAGCTGACGTAGTGTCTCAAACAGCGCCATGTCTTCAGCCACCCCGTCTTGCACAAGTCCGGCATGCATAGACTCGCTATGTTTCTGCTTCCTGCCCTTCACCGTGAAGTCTTCGCGATTTACAACAGCCAGTTGTGCTGTCTTGCGCCCGTAGAGCACATCCTCGCCCTGGGGCGTGACTTTCAGGTGCGAATTGTCCTTATAGTCTATCTCGATATAACCCATGTGCAGCATTTGCAGCAAATAGTCCTGCCAGTCCTTGAAAGCGACATCTCTGCCACAGCCATAGGTTTTAAGCTGCTGATAGCCCTTCTGATAGAGTTCATAACCGGACGAGCCTCGCAGAATGTCAATCAACAGTCTGAACCCCGTCTGCTGATGCGTACGCACAATGCCCGAAAGAGCTTTCTGTACAAGTATTGTCCCGTCAAAACGCTGTGGAGGATTCTTGCAGACATCACAGTTGCAGCAGTCATGGTCCATTGTCTCGCCGAAATAGTTGAGCAATATTCTTCTGCGGCAGACTTGACTCTCTGCATATTCCTGCATACGGTCCAACTTCTCGTTGTTGACGGCCTGCTGACCGCTGTCCTCGGCAAACTTACGCAGCATGATGATGTCGCCCACCTGATAGAACAATACCGTCTCGCAGGGCAGTCCGTCGCGTCCTCCACGACCTATCTCCTGATAATAGCTCTCTATGCTCTTCGGCAAGTTGTAGTGCACCACGTAGCGCACATTGCTCTTGTCGATGCCCATACCGAAGGCTATCGTTGCACACACTGCATCTATATTGTCATTGATGAATTCCTCCTGCACCTCATCACGCTCTCTGGGCGACAGTCCGGCATGATAAGCCTTGGCACGCACACCTTCCTCTTGCAGTTTCATGGCTACAGTCTCAGTGGTCTTTCGGCTCATACAGTATACAATGCCACTCTCATTGCGATGACGGGCAATGAGGGCAAGCAGAAAGCGCAACTTGTCCTGCGCCGAATATCCTCGGCGTACATCAAGCGAAAGGTTAGGACGGTCGAAGGAAGAAACAAAAATCTTTGGATCGCCCGTCTTGTCTTTTTCCAGACGCAACTGCTGCACAATATCTTCCTTGGTTATCTTGTCAGCAGTAGCCGTAAAGGCAGCGACTGGTACTTCAGGGAAAAACTCTTTGATTCTGCCCAATTGCGTATATTCCGGGCGGAAATCATGTCCCCATTGCGAGATACAATGTGCCTCGTCTATAGCAAACATGCTAACCTTGAGAGGTCCAGTAGGATTAGTGCCCGACGAATGGTGCAACACACCTGTTTCCATCTCGGCAAGCAAGCGCTCGGGCGAGACGTAAAGCAGTTTGTATTCACCACGATAGGCTCGCTCAGCTATCTCACGGTTCTCTGCCTCCGAAGCATTGCTGTTCAGAGCCGCAGCCTCTATACCATTAGCACGCAGACTCTCCACCTGATCTTTCATCAGCGAAATAAGAGGCGAAACCACAACAGCCGTTCCTTCCATCATCAATGCCGGAATCTGAAAACAAAGGCTCTTGCCACCACCCGTAGGCATCAGCACAAGACAGTCTTTGCCACTAAGAATATGGCGGATTACATCCTCTTGCAAAGGACGAAACTGATCGTAACCGAAGTATTTTTTAAGTGTAGATTGCATTGATCGCATTGTCGTATTGTTCTTTTTTTGAAGGGGTAAAGTTAAGCAAAAAAATCGAACTGGCAAAGACTTGTTACGCAGGATGTGGATGAAGACGCTTCCTACTGGCGGTAGCAGGCTTCATCGTTCCTCCATTGGAACAGATTCACGAGAGCGTGCTGGGCTGCTTCGCCGAATGCCTCATCTACGCTGGCTCCATATTCGGAGTGACCATTTACAGACGCAGCAAGTACGCCATAGCCTCCTAAATTACCAGGCAATAACACCTCCAGCATTCGTGAGATTAGTGAAATTCGTGGTGAAATACACAACACGAATCGCACGAATCACACGAATTATCCACAACTAAATTCATGACCAATTCATGATAATTCGTGACTATAGCGCACCAAACATTCGTGTGATTAGTGAAATCCGTGGTGAAATACACAACACGAATCGTACGAATCACACGAATTATACACAACTAAATTCATGGTCAATTCATACCCCAGTTCGGAATAAGAAATATTTCATAATTTTCCAATGCTGTATCTTACAACCGCTTTGTTGAACTTGAAAGCCACGTGTTATTCCCACTAATTTTCTTCCTCAACCTCCGTGCCTTCGGCAGATGCACAGGCATTACATTTATGGTTTCCACAATGATTCCGGTATGCCGCAATCTAAGGCGTTACGCCAACAAGGTGTTGTTCTTCTTCCTCCTGAGGAACACATCAATTGGGATGCCTGATTTATGCATATAAGTTCTTTGTCAGTACCACATAAGTAACACTTCAGTACCAGTTAAGTGAAACTCCAGTACCACCTATATGAAACTCCAGTACCAGTTAGGCGGTACTGGAAACGGTACTGGAAGCGTGCATCAAGCTTATTGTAATACATAATTAAAGCTCATCCGATATTTGGAGTGATTCAATTATGAACCTATAAGTAGTGGAGGTCTCCGCTACTATACAAACTTGTTATATTAAGTATGTATTCATACTTATAATATCATCACTCAATATCACGGATGAACCTTAGTTTTCTGAAATGTTTTGCATAACTTTGCAATATCATTCAATCAAAACAACACTTAATAGCGATGGACAAAATGAACACTATTGATATTGCGCTCCGCATAGCCACTACAGCACATGCCGGACAGACCGACCGCGACGGCTGTCCCGTCATACTCCACCCTCTTGCCGTGGGACTGATGGGGCATACCGACGAGGAGAAGATAGCAGGGTTTCTGCACGATGTGGTTGAGGACACAAGCTACACTTTCAATGATTTGCTTGAAGATGGTATTCCTACTGGCATAGTAAATGCCCTACGCCTACTCACTTACGACCATTCAACCGACTACTTCGAGTATGTGCAAAACATTATTGACTCGGGAAATCCCATTGCTATGCAGGTGAAATACAACGACTTGCAGCACAATTTTGCCCGAGGCAAGGCTCACCCTGATCTTCAGGCAAAGCATGGCCGAGCATTGGAGATGGTGAAGGCTGCCATCGAAAGCTGCTCACAAGTCAGCCTGTATCATGCTCCTGCGGACGAGAATATCGAGGTAGGCATCTTTGCCTGCGGATGCTTTTGGGGCACACAGCACCAATTTCAGAAACAGTATGGTGTGCTCAACACTCTTGTCGGCTACACCGGAGGCAAGGAAGCTTTTCCCACGTATGCCGATGTGCGCGACCATAAAACCAAACATGTAGAGGCTGTAATAGTAGAGTTCAATCCGAATCTTGTATCATACGAGAACTTATGCAAACTATTCTTCGAGATTCACGATCCGGCACAGACCGACGGTGTAGGTCCCGACATCGGTGCGCAATATCGCAGTTGCATATTCTATCGCAACGAATCGCAAAAGCAGACAGCCGAACACGTTATGCAGATACTCCGTGATATGGGCGATGAGGTGAACACCCTGCTTCTGCCCGAAGAACCTTTCTACATTGGCGAAGCTTACCACCAGCGTTATTATGAGAAGACTGGTGGCGAGCCGTATTGCCATGTCAGAATCAAGAAGTTTTAATCATCATATAACCTATTATACAAACCATTGTCAGCAGTTCTGACACAGCCAAGGCAAGCCAGATGCCCGTCTCGCCAAACACAACAGGAAATTACCATTGTGGCGAATATCCATGCCTGGGTGACATTGATGCGTGCAGCCTTGAGCTTTTGCTGCGCCATATGGATGGATGCTACAACAGAGCATCCGGCTCCCATCATCAGCCCCAGTCCCGTCACCACCATCAGTATCGGCACACATATATTTATGGCTGCTATTCCGTCGGCACCAACGGCATGCCCTACGAATATTCCATCTATGGCTGTCATTGCCGATATGCTGAGCATACCCAATAATGTAGGAAGAAAATAGCGCCCGAAAAGGCGCGGAATGCTCAGCGTACTGAGGTCGATAGCGTCTTTTGTAAGTTTTTCTGACATAATAAAATTAAAAGTGACTTAAGTTTCGCAAGCAAACATACTAAGAATAATCCACACGTCTGACATTTTATCACAAGAGCATGACAAAATTGATAAATATGTCATATTGGCTGATACATATAACGGTTGGCACATAAGTTGCGAACGTACATAATGAAAGCCGGAAGCAATTAATACTGACGGCAAAAGGAAATTTTATTAACACACAGAAATCCCGACCGAACCACACTTGGCGAAGAGAGGACGAGAAAAAAATACAAATGGAGGTAATTCATTATGATGTTAGTTCGCAGGAATAACTATTCAAATTGGTTGAACGATTGGTTTGACAACTGTTTCTTCAATACTGAGGAAGTGCCTCAGACACGCACTACAGCCCCAGCTATCAACGTCAAGGAGACATGTGATGAATATATAATGGAGGTGGCAGTTCCCGGACTCAAGAAGGAGTGGGTGCGCATCAACGTCACCAACGAGGGTTTGCTCCACATGGCCATTGAAAACAAGATGGAGCACAAGGAGGAAGACAGAGAGTGCAAATGCCGCAAGGAAAGACACGAGCGCTACTTGCGCCGCGAGTTCACCTATGGCAACTATGAGCAAAGCTACACTCTGCCTGACGACGTGGAGCGCGACAAGATTTCGGCAAGCGTTGCCGACGGCATTCTTACCATCGTCATCCCGAAGACCACTCCCGAGCAGGAAGCCAAGGTGATGAAGAACATCGAAGTGAAATAACATTTCACATTAACAATTCATGAATTCAGGACTAATGTTAAGTGTTGAATGTTTAATGTTAAATGTTGAATTGTAAGGGTGCGAAACAATTCAAAACTGAACAACTCGCAATCGCAGGCGTTAGCCGAGAATAACTCAACATTCAACATTCAACATTCAACATTGCCAAAGGCTATCGTTTTACTTTACGACAAGCACGCGTGTCTCGTGCGGCATCACACGTCCCTTCCACTTGGAAGCGTTGCGGGCTATGTCCTTATGCTGCCACACGTCGCGTATAGTGTATTTGCCGGGAATGCCAAGCCGGGCAAAGTCGGCAGTCAACACCAGAGGCTTGTCAGACGTGTTGAGCAATGCTACGGCGTGAGAGCCGTTGGCAAGCTGGCGCACGAATATCTGATAGCTCCCGGTCATCACCCTGCGCTCGGCTGCCTTGCCAAGAGGGTCTTGATTGATGGCGATAATCTCCGGATTGAGCAGTATACGACGGTCGCCCTCCGACACCTTGCGCAGGTCGTTGGTCATGGCGAGAGGCGAAGCCATCATACACCACATGCTCATCTGGGTCTGATACTCGGTCTGGGTGCACCCTACTCCACCGAGGTCGCTCGACGGGCCACCCTTGCCTCTAAGACCTACTACGAGCATGTCCATATCGGGCCATTGTCCTGGGCGTACATACTTGGCAAGCGGAGCCGTGATGTTCACTATATCAAGAATACCCATTCCGCCCTGTTTCACTACGTCCTTCCACATATCACGTACATCGTACGTGGTGCGCCACAACTGGCCGCCTACTTCCTCACACCACTCTTCGCATTGTCGCTGTCCCCACTCGCAGATGCCGAGCGCTATGTTACGGCCCGACTTCTGCAAGGCATTTGCCATGGTGCGATAACGATGGCGTGCCGTAGCGCTGTCTTCAGGAGCATTGCAGTAGTCGTACTTCAGATAGTCGACGCCCCAAGAAGCGAACGTACGTGCATCCTGCTCTTCAAATCCCAGACTTGCAGTCCATCCGCCACAGGTGAGCGGAGCGGCATCCGAATATATTCCGAGCTTAAGGCCCTTAGAGTGTACATAGTCGGCAAGCGCCTTTATGCCATTAGGGAATTTCACGGGGTCGGGAATCATATTGTTGTGACGGTCGCGTCCGCCCTGCCACAGATCATCTATAAAAATGTATTCGTAGCCGGCGTCGCGGAAGCCGCCTTCCACCATAGCATCGGCAGTCTCACGAATAAGTTGTTCGTTGATGTTGCCTTGAAACAGGTTCCATGTCATCCATCCCATAGGAGGAGTCGGAGTAAGCTGGTTGCGTGGTGTGGTCTGTGCCGACGCAAATAGCGACGACAATAGTAAGGCTGAAGAAAGAAGTAGTGATTTTTTCATTGCTTTGATTGTTTTATTGCTTATAATAGTTTATTTATGTGCAAAGATACACATAAATTTATGTATCTTTGCACATATAACTAATTAGAACAATCTTAAATAACAATAAAACATGCACGAACCAATTATTTTTGAAGCCACAGAAGCCAATATTGAGTATCTTGAAAGCATCAATATGCTGCTGCCACAGCTCTCACAATCAGCCCAGCCTATGACTATCGAAGCTCTAAACGCTATCATAACATCGCCCGATACCCACCTGCTGCTGTTGGAGGCAGACGGCAAGATAGTTGGAATGTGCACTCTCGCCGTATACTACGCCCCTACCGGCAGCAAAGCATGGATAGAGGACGTAGTAGTAGACAATAGTATGCGTGGCAAGAAACTCGGCAGACTGCTGATTGAACATGCTATAGAAGCAGCCCGCAAATACTCACCATGCACACTGATGCTGACATCGCGCCCGGCACGTGTGGCTGCAAATGCCCTGTATCAATCCGTAGGTTTCGAACCAAAGACAACGAATGTGTACAGGCTGAAAGTATAATATTATAATTCCCAATCGTCGGGATTGCACTCAGCCTCGACCTTCTTCTCTATCTTATCGGGAAGTGACGGGAAGAAGTCGATGCCTGTGATTCGCTCCACTTCATAAACCGAGTTGGCATAGTCGCCCTTCGGACGATTGCCATCAGAATTCTTGTATATAAAGCCGATAGCCTTAGGCTCGCCCTTCATACATAACACCACCTTGAAGAAGGCATCGGGCACTGCCACCTTATTGGCACCTATCGTCTTGGTCTTGCCTTTATAGAATATCGGTCCACAGACAATGTACAAATCGCCATATTGTTTGGCCCACTTGCGGCAGGCTTGCTCCATTTCGTTCCAATCGCCACGATTAAGCGAAGGTGCTTGCGGACATATATTTGTGAAAAGAAACGATTCGTCCATTGCTACTGCGCTCCACTTGTTGTCGCCAGCCGGACACATATGACCACGATCATAGCCCGAGCGTACATAGTCGAAGTTGACAGCACGTGGCTCCGGAACGTCCTCGTCCTCATGAAAAGCCGCCCCATTACGCTTTGCTTCACCTGTCAGTCGGCTTGGCGTAAGATGCCATGCCACCCAGTTGGGCACACGGCGGTCGCTGTTGTAGGATGCGGTATAGCCGGTACGACGGAGTATCTGTTCGGGCACCAGCTTCAGAGAGGCTGGAATCTCAATGTTGGAATATCCGGAAGCAACGCTCCCGGCTTCATCATTGCCGGTACTGGCTCCAACGTTCTTTTTTATCTCAGTAAAAACAGCCTTCTTGCTCTCAGCAACCTTTGCGTCCATGCGCTTCACTATCTGATTGCATGAGCAAAGCGTAGCACAAATGCAGCATAAGACAAGAACGGATTTCAATCGGTCGTAACCGTCAATAACATAACGTCTTGCTATTGTCAGCGAAACGACGGCTGCCACAACCGACGCTGCAAATACTGCAAGCACTACAAGTATCTGAACAGCTGCAGCATCAAAAGCCGATGCTCCACACACCATCATCGTCCACATAAATACCGGAGCCACACCTACAACTGTACCTGCCATACTACGCAGACCTGGCACAAACGATTTCTCCAACGCACGTCTCATTAGATAACCTATTGCCTCAGAACGTGTCGCACCATTGCCTATGAGATAATAGTACAGATGGTTGTGATGTCTGAGTCCTGCATAATATGTCGCCAAGGATTGTGCCATAGGGTCGACAATACTGCCCGACAACAACGCCAGCACAGGCAACAAATAACGCGTACCGAAACCGTCGCCAATAGCTACGTTGGCAAACAATAATATTGCGGAAGCAAAAAGAACTGCCACCAACATTCCGGCAAATACCGGCAACAGGAACAATGACAGTTTAAGACGCGCCCTATATACAACAACTATGACTGAATACATCACATAGACCAAAGCTGCCAACAGGCTGAGTGTCAGACTACCTGTTTGCATAAGATAATACACCGCCACTCCAAGCACACCTACCCGCAACGTCATGCAGCAGAAGGCACGAAGCATGCTCGCCACCATATTTATATGATAGACATAAGCTACACACAAGGGAACTAACAGAAACAAGACTCCAAGAGCCAATCCTAATGTCGTTATCATCGTTATTGTTGTTTATTTGCTATAAATTGTCGTTTGCTATATATTTTGTTTGCTATATATTTTGCTTCTTGTTACATACAGCTGTCACTATAGGGTCGGAAGTGGCAATAACTACTGCCACATCGTCAAACAATGAGGAAGCCAGATAATCGGCAACAAGTCGGCTGCCCGCTTCATCCTGCTGCGAAGTGGGGTTGTCGAGCAAAGCTATCGGCCTACCGTCCATAACCGTAACGGCAAGAGCGGCACGCTGAGCCGTGGATGCATCAATCGAGGCAAAGGCTCTGTGCAGGCAATCCGTTTCCACACCGAGAAGCTGCAGATGACGCTCGGCTTCTTTCGACGAGTATTTGCTGTCGCCCGTCAATATGCTCTTTGCCAACTGCTCAACGGTTATGTCTTCGAAATCAATGTTATTGGGAAGATACGAAATATAACGTCTGTAACAGGCTGCTACAGACGGCAATACGGGTTCGCCGTCAATACTTGCCCAACCGCTGCACAAACGTCGCATGCCAAGCATTGCCTGCAAGGTCATGGTCAGACTCTTATAATCGGAAGACACAAGCGCCAGACGGTCGCCTGCGCCTGCAAGGAAAGACAAATCGGAGAATATCTGACTGTCCTTGTATTTCATTCCGGCTTTGTATAGTTCTATATTCATTGTTCTGCTTCCTTTCTACTTATCGCGCATGTCGCTCAGAATCTGCAACATATCAGCCCGCTCCTCACTCAGTTTGCCAAGCTTGCCACACTTCTTGTTATACTTCCACCAATTAAGAAGTCCACGGTTTTCAACCTTCTTCTTGTCGGGCAGATGACCATGCGCCAATATGTATTCCTTCAACGCAAGATAGTTGGCATTCCATTTTTCTTCGTTTCTTGATGTCATAAGCTTATATGAATTTTAACGATAAACACAAACGCGGATGCTTCAAAAACCCTTTCGCATTTTTGAAACACCCGCATTTATTATAATCATAAAGTGATCCATCATCACTTTAATCAGACAAAAACAAGTTTAGACAAGTCCCTTACCGTGGCAGTTCTTGAACTTCTTGCCACTTCCACAAGGACAAGGATCGTTGCGTCCAGGCATCTTATCCTTAACAAGCGGAGTGTGATTCTCGCTTATGTTCTCACGTGTATCGTGATTGGCGGCGGCACGCTGCTGCTCGTTGTCAAGGTCTACCTTCTCTTCGGTATAGTTCTGACGCTGTGTGTGCTCCTCGGGAGCTGCCTCACGAACCTCATCCTGTCGCTGCATTTCAGGTATCTGTCCACGTGTGAGGATGCTGCAGATACGGTTGTTCATATCGTTAACCATCGAGTCGAACAACTTGGCGCTCTCAAGCTTGAAGATGAGCAACGGATCCTTCTGCTCGTATGAAGCGTTCTGCACACTATGACGCAGCTCGTCAAGCAGACGCAGGTTCTCCTTCCATGCATCGTCGATGATGTGCAGCATTATCACGCGTTCAAACTGCTTTACAACGTCCTTTGCCTCTGTGCGGTAAGCCTCCTTGAGATTGCAAGGAATATTGTATACACGCTTGCCGTCGGTGATAGGCACCATGATGCGCTCATATATTGCACCCTGGTTCTCCTCTACCTCCTTGATGATAGGCCAAGCAACACTCTCGATACGGTCGGTCTTGCGCTTGAATGTAGCCATTGTGCTCTGGAAGGCGCGCTCCTCAAGGTCTTCACGCTTTGCATTGTCAAACTCTTCCTCGCTGAACGGACACTCCATAGCCAGAATCTTAAGGAACTGCTCGCGGCATCCCTCATAGTCGTTCTGCTCAACGATATTGACAACACGGTCCCAGATAACGTTTGTTATATCCATACCGATACGCTCGCCCATAAGAGCATGGCGACGCTTCTCGTATATTACAGTACGCTGCTTGTTCATCACGTCATCGTACTCAAGCAAGTGCTTACGTATACCGAAGTTGTTCTCCTCAACCTTCTTCTGAGCACGCTCGATGCTCTTCGAAATCATCGGGTTCTCAATACGGTCGCCCTCCTTGAATCCGAGGCGGTCCATAAGGCTTGCAATACGCTCTGAAGCGAACAGACGCATAAGCTTGTCCTCCAACGACACGTAGAATACAGAGCTACCCGGGTCGCCCTGACGACCTGCACGACCACGAAGCTGACGGTCTACACGGCGGCTCTCATGACGTTCTGTACCGATGATGGCAAGACCGCCTGCTGCCTTAACCTCAGGAGTAAGCTTGATGTCGGTACCACGACCTGCCATGTTGGTGGCAATAGTCACGGCACCCAACATGCGCTCCTCGAAGTGCTTTGTTCCGTCTTCGCCTACAATCTCAGCCATTCCCTTAGTGCTGCGTCCTGCCTCAGCCACGATGTCAGCCTCCTTCTTGTGAAGCTTGGCATTAAGCACCTGATGCGGAATCTTGCGCATATTGAGCATCTTAGAGATAAGCTCAGAGATTTCTACAGATGTAGTACCTACAAGAACCGGACGTCCGCTATTGCGCATCTCTACAATCTCGTCGATTACAGCCGAATACTTCTCACGTGCTGTCTTGTACACACGGTCGTCGAGGTCCTTACGCAGAATAGGACGGTTGGTAGGAATCTCTACTACGTCAAGCTTATAGATGTCCCAGAACTCGCCTGCCTCGGTAGAGGCTGTACCGGTCATACCCGAAAGCTTGTGGTACATACGGAAGTAGTTCTGGAGTGTGATTGTTGCGAAAGTCTGTGTTGCAGCCTCTACTCTAACGTGCTCCTTAGCCTCAACAGCCTGATGCAAGCCGTCGCTCCAACGACGACCTTCCATAATACGGCCTGTCTGCTCGTCGACAATCTTCACCTCACCATCCATAACGACATATTCGTCGTCCTTATTGAACATGGTGTATGCCTTAAGAAGCTGCTGGAGAGTATGTACACGCTCCGACTGAACTGCATAGTGATTGAGCAAGTCGTCCTTCTTGTCAAGACGCTGCTGGTCGTCAAGATCCTTCTCGTTCTCAAGAGCCGACAGTTCTGAAGTGATGTCAGGAAGCACGAAGAGCTCCTTGTCCTGTACCTGGTTGGCAAGCCACTCTGTACCTTTATCTGTAAGGTCGCAGCTGTTCAACTTCTCGTCAACTACGAAATAGAGAGGCTCAACACATTCCGGCATACGACGGTTGTTGTTCTCCATATAGTACTCCTCGGTCTTGAGCATTCCTGCCTTGATACCTTCCTCTGAAAGGTACTTGATAAGCGGCTTGTTCTTTGGAAGAGCCTTGTGTGAACGGTAGAGAGCGAGGAATCCCTCGTCAAGTTTCTTCTGGTCGTTGGTCTTCTGACCCTCGGCTATAAGCTGCTTAGCCTCAGCAAGATACTGGGTAGCGAGCTTGCGCTGTACGTCTACAAGACGCTCTACCAGCGGCTGATACTCCTCAAACATCTGGTCGTCGCCCTTGGCTACCGGACCTGAGATGATAAGCGGAGTACGTGCATCGTCAATAAGCACAGAGTCAACCTCATCGACAATAGCATAGTTGTGCTTGCGCTGAACGAGGTCGGTAGGCGAGATTGCCATATTATCACGCAGGTAGTCAAAACCGAACTCATTGTTTGTACCGAAAGTAATATCGGCCATATATGCCTTGCGACGCTCGGGTGAGTTAGGACGATGCTTGTCGATGCAGTCTACCGAAAGACCGTTAAACATGTAGAGAGGTCCCATCCACTCAGAGTCACGCTTGGCAAGGTAGTCGTTTACAGTAACGACGTGTACGCCATTGCCTGTAAGGGCGTTGAGGAATACAGGGAGTGTAGCCACAAGGGTCTTACCTTCACCTGTTGCCATCTCGGCAATCTTACCCTGATGCAGAACGATACCACCGAAAATCTGTACATCATAATGCACCATTTCCCACTTGAGGTCGTTGCCACCAGCTGTCCAATGGTTGTGATAGATGGCATTGTCGCCATCGATTGTTATAAAGTCGTTCTTTGGGTCGGCAGCAAGCTCGCGGTCGAAATCAGTAGCAGAAACGACTGTTTCCTCATTCTCGGCAAAGCGGCGTGCCGTATCCTTTACAATAGCAAAGGCTACAGGCATAATCTCGTCGAGTGCCTTCTCGTAGATTTCCAGAACTTCCTTCTCAAGCTTGTCGATAGCATTGAATATGCTTTCGCGCTCATCAATCGGAGTCTCCTCAATCTTTGCCTTCAACTCTGCAATCTTAGCTTTCTGCTCGTTGGCAGAATCCTGCACATACTTCTGCAGCTGTTTTGTACGCGCACGCAGTTCATCATTGCTCAGCGCTTTTATCTCCGGATAAGCGGCCTTTACTTTCTCTACAAGGGGCTGAATCAGCTTCATGTCCTTTGACGACTTGTTGCCGAACAATGATTGTAATAATTTGTTGAAATTCATTTTATATTTTGCTTTTATTTTATGCTTGTTACGATTATTGGGTGTAAAATTACAAAAAAAAATCCGAACAGCACCAAAATAGGCTCCTTTAACGCCTACAAAGATGCCATTTTACCATAACAGAAGCCTCACACAGGCTACTGCAACGGCTCTGACGAACAAGCATTCGGGGCGCGTATACGTATCGCTTTGGCTACGGTTGGAGCTATACGGTCCACCGTGGCTTGGGTTGTGACACGTCCTGGCTTAACTCCCGCACCATACATTATTATAGGGAATGGAATGAAAGCCGCACGCGAGAAATAGTTTTCATGACTGTCTTCATTGAGTATCTGCCATCCTGGGGCTGTCTCTATGACAAGGTCGCCGCTGACAGACGGATTGTACGGACTGGTGGACACATTGCGCACGCCAGCAGTCTGCACAAGCAATTCTTTCGACCTGGTAATCACGTCAGTAAAGCTGATATGACGCTGCTCTATAAGCTTACGGTCGAGATAGATTTGATTATGGAAGCATGTTTCTACATATTTCGCTTGGCCATAAACAGCGCCAAGATACATATTCAGCAGATTGGCTGTACGATTTATATAGAATGTGCCTGAAGGGATGCGGAATCGCTGGTAATCCACGGGCTGCTCATCAGTGTAGCCTGTACTTGTAAGTACAAACATCACCTTGTCGCTGCCCACCTTGTCTTCGATACGCTTAATGAGCGAAGCAAGTGTACGGTCGAGCTTTACATAGATTATTTCCATTTCCGACTGCCATACAGTAGGGTCGGTACCTTTGGCTGAGAGCGTAACTGACAGCATATCAGTAATGTTGTCACGTCCCATAGCCATATCGTTTACACAAGCCACCGAAAGATCGGCAACGCCATCATTGTCGCCTGTAGCACGTCTCTGCATGGTGTTGTTGTAGGTGCGGACAAGTGCCTGAGCACCCTTTGAGTAATAACCTGACGTAGCCCATTGGCCTGTCTTGTCATTCACCCAGAAAGCACCGTCAGCAGCATGGCCTGCCGACAACACAGCGGCATCCTTAACCGGGGCTACCGAATAGACAATGGCAGCACCCTTTGTAGAGATTTTCAACTCATCGGCAACTGTCGATGTAGCCATATTGTGCGGTGAAGTGCCGAATTCCTTGTCATCGGTACAGAACACCGGACGCAACGTATTACGGTCGAGCCACTGTGTTGCAACGATATTGTTGTAATGCGGTGTCGTTCCTGTAGCTATCGACGCAATAGCCGAAGCCCTGTCTACCGGTGCAAACGGATAGCTCGCTGCATCATACACACGACCATGTTCGAGCAGCTTGCGGAAACCGCCGTCACCATATAGTGGTGCGAAATGCTCAATATAGTCGGTACGAAGCTGGTCGACAGTTATATTGACGACAAGACGTGGTGCAGGCTGCAAAGTCTGCGCTTGCATATCCGCTCCTGACAATACCGCCAAAAACAATATAGTGGATAATTTCATCTTGTTTTATTAAATGTAAATATTTCTGACATGTTTCTAATTAGCAAAGATAGTGCCAAAACAAGCATTCCTTCTGCATAGGTCTGCAATAGGCCGCCTATGACGAACAAGACGATGCATGCTGTCCATAGTTTCAACCACGTGTGTATACGTCCACGTCGCAAGCCTCTTACTACTGGCACCAATGCCACAAGGTTTATGGGATTGAGCAGCAATATCTGCAGATTAATCCTTACCGTTGGATGTTGCGAGAACACCATTGCCAGAAGTATCAAGCCACAAATTCCCGTCAGACCCATCAGCACAGCGTCGAGCATCCAGTAATTAGCCCTCTTCACACGCTCAACGCATGTCAGAACCACTACAACCAAAGCTACCAACGCTATACATGCCATTGGCGACAGCGGGAAGGAGTCAGTCCCTACCCCACGTGTACGCTCTACAACCCACGACTCTCCTGCAACAAGCTTGCGTCGGCTGCCGTCATTTGCCACTATTTCTGCATCTGCGAAGTCGTGACATAAGTTTTCGGGCAAGAATTGCTGCTCGCTACGATTGGTCTCTGAATCAGCCTGCACTCCCAGCAACAGGTCGTTGCCGAAACGTGCCCAACGATGAGTTTCGTTGTAATAGTGAATCAGCTTGCGGAACGAAAGGCTTGAATCCACCTGCCCCTTATACTCCACCTTGCCGTCAATATGATTCACTATCATTTCCCGAGCGCGTGTCGTACAGTTGTCGAAGAAATAGTTATATCTGTACACGCGGTTTTCGGGCTGATAATTCTCGTCTATAGCAGCCGCTATAACAGCCTTCTCATGTGCCGTAAGATTGAGCCTTTGCTGACGCACGCCACATCCTGTAGGCGCATATTGCGACACAAAGTCGTCAAAATACTCTATACCCATCTCGTAGTCTGTCAGTCCGAAAACAAACCTGAGCACAAAGAACGGCTTACCGAAAGAGAACATGCCATAGTTGATGGCAAGATCCTCTCCACGTGTTATATTCCTATATCTTATAGCCGTATGCCCATACAGACTATACACATTTGGACGCGGTCCGCATGTAAGCAGGCTTATCTCTATAGAGTCCGGCTCGACGGTTGCGTTCAAATCGTTTGCATACGCATTATTACCATGCGCAAGAAACATAAAAATAGCCAATACGGCAATTGTTAAATGTCTTTTAAAGCGTTTCACGATGCAAAAATAACTTATATTTCTCACACTTCGTGCCATTATTTCGTTTTTTTTCGATAAATTTGCAGCCAATTATTCATAAACAGAATAAAAGCGCCTGCAACCCCCATTATATATAAGGTGTAATGGCAGGAGCCAAATTGATATATAAAAATTAAGATATTCAGAATGATGAAACAAATACTCATGACTGTTTCCATGTTGACATTGTCCATGGCTGCATCTGCACAGAGCGGTACAAACTCTCCTTACAGCCAGTATGGCTTGGGCACATTAGGCGAACAGGCAAGCGGATTTAATCGCGGAATGAACGGATTAGGTCTTGGATTTCATGAACACAACCAGATAAACACACTCAACCCGGCATCGTACGCCTCTATCGACTCCCTGTCGTTCATATTCGATGCAGGTATCTCCGGACAAATAACCAACTACAAGGAAGGCGGAAGAAAAATCAACGCCAAGAACGCCAACTTCGAGTATGTTGTGGCAGGATTCCGTTTGGCCAAGCGTCTCGGACTCAGTTTCGGTATTCTTCCATTCTCTAACATAGGATACAACTATTACAATACCGACAAGATAGGAAATTCTCCGAACGAGTCGTCCACTACATCTTATGTCAACACCTACAATGGCAGTGGCGGCCTGCATCAGGCTTTTCTCGGTATGGGATGGATGCCCGTAAAGGGATTGGCAGTAGGCTTCAACGCCTCATACCTTTGGGGCAACTACACACGCTCAATCGTAAATTCATACACCGACAGCTACGTCAACACCCTTTCACGCTATTATACAGCCACAGTCAACAGCTATAAGCTCGACTTCGGAGTACAATACACCCAGAAAATCTCTAAGAAGGACGAGCTGACTCTTGGCTTGACTTACAGTCTTGGCCATAAGTTGGGTGCCAACCCGAAATGCCAGGTCATTTCGAACAATGCACAGACAGGCGTAGCTGACACAGCAACCTATAGCAACAATGCCAAGAACAGCCTTGAGCTGCCCTCGACATATAGCGCCGGCATCATGTGGAACCACGCTGGCAGCTGGAAGATTGGAGCCGACTATCAGTTGCAGAAATGGTCGAAGACCGTTTATCCGCAACTCGTCAACCCAAACGGAACAACCGACTATGTAACAACCAAAGGAATGTTTGCCGACCGTCATAAGTTTACTCTTGGTGGCGAATATTGCCCACAGGAGAACAGCCGAAATTTCCTTAAGCGCGTACACTACCGCCTTGGCGCATCGTATGCTACAAACTATCTGAAGATAAACGGTGCCGACGGCCCTAAGGAATACAGCGTAAGCGCCGGCTTCGGAATACCGGTAGTCAATGGCTACAACAACCGTTCGCTTCTCAACATATCAGCACAATGGGTACGCCAGGACAGCAAGACAATGATTACAGAAAACTCTTTCCGCATAAATATCGGACTGACGTTCAATGAGCGTTGGTTTGCCAAGTGGAAGATGGAATAAGAAGAACAAACACAGTCACATTGCGATTGAACTCGGATGAAATACAGCAAAATCATAATATTGGCACTTGTCATTTCCGCCCTTTTGGGGGCATGTCAGGAGCAGAAAGAGCATACGGCAGCTGCTGTACGCGACCGTGACTCCGTGTCGATGATGATAAGCTATGGCGTCAACACACTCATATCCGACTCAGGAGTAATAAAATACCGCATTGTGACCGAACGGTGGGAAGTGAACACCGTACGCAACCCGTCACGCTGGATATTCGAGAAGGGACTTTTCTTTGAGCAATTCGACGAGAAGTTTCACGTACAGTCGTACATCCAGTGCGACACAGCATACTATTACGATCAAAAACGCCTTTGGGAGCTACGCAATCGTGTAAGCGTACTCACCAAAGACGGAGTAAGATTTACAAGTCAACAATTATTCTGGGACGAGAGCAAGCACGAACTATACTCAAACGTATACTCCAAACTCGTAACACCCGAACGAACCCTCGAAGGCGCATACTTCAGAAGCGACGAACGTATGACCAAATATTATGTATCAAACAGCCGTGGTTCGTTCGAGAAGACTGACATAGCAGGCAGTGGCGACACTATAACAACAGCCTCCGACACGGTGAAGGCTAACATCCGACCGCAAGCCAAGCCAATACGCCGCATGCAGCCCAACAAATAAAATTCATTAAAAAACACAGTGGAAATAGACATTCCTTTATTAGCAAGTATAGCGGTGACAATGGTGTTGTCAGCGTTTTTCTCGGGCATGGAGATTGCTTTCGTGTCAAGCAATCGTATGCTTGCCGAAATGGACCGCCAAGGCAACAAACTCACCAAAAGACTAATATCCAAATTCTACAGCCACCCCAACGGATTTGTCAGCACAATGCTTGTAGGCAACAATATTGTGCTCGTAGTGTATGGCATCCTGTTTGCAAGCCTGTTTGACAACACGCTGTTCAAAGGGCTTGACGATGGAGTAAGAGTGACAGCCGACACCATACTGTCCACTCTTGTCATCTTGTTTACCGGCGAATTTATGCCGAAAATACTCTTCAAGAACAACGCCAACCGACTATTGTCGGTGTTTGCGCTGCCTGCTTACGGCTTCTATTTGTTGTTATGGCCGATAAGCAAGTTTGCTACATTCCTGGCTAAAATACTTCTGCGACTTGCAGGAATACATATGGAGACAGAGACCGACGACGAAGGATTCTCGAAAGTCGACCTCGACTACCTGGTGCAGTCGAGCATAGAGAACGCGCAGAACGAAGACGAAATAAACGACGAAGTAAAGATATTCCAGAATGCTCTCGATTTCTCCGATTGCAAAGTGCGCGACTGCACGGTGCCACGCACCGAAATCAATGCCGTTGACATAAACGACTGCACTACCGAGAAACTCATGCAGAAATTCATAGAAAGCGGCAACTCCAAGATTATCGTCTACGAGGACGACATCGACCATATAGTAGGCTACATACACAGTTCGGAGATGTTTCACAACCGCGACAGATGGCGCGAATGTATATGCACAATGCCGTTTGTGCCCGAAACCATGGCGGCGCAGAAACTCATGCATATATTCTTGCAACAGAAGAAGAGCCTCGGAGTAGTTGTAGACGAATTTGGAGGCACAAGCGGCATCGTGTCGCTTGAGGACATTGTAGAAGAGATATTCGGCGACATCGAGGACGAACACGACAACGACAAGTATATAGCCAAGCAAATTGGCGACAAGGAGTACATTATGTCGGCACGACTTGAGATAGACAAGGTCAACGACCTCTTCGGCATCGGACTGCCCGAAAGCGACGAATATATGACTGTAGGCGGATACATATTGCACGAATACCAGAGTTTCCCAAAACTCAACGAAGTCGTCAATATCGGTCCTTTCGAATTCCGCATCATCAAGAGTACAATGACAAAAATAGAATTAGTAAGGCTAAAAGTACACGATAAAACCAATTTTTAGCTGCAAACGTGCCATAGTTTGCCAATAAATTAGTATTTTTGTACGCCTTTTGAAACACATGGCCCTTACGAGGCTTGTCATAGGCACATAAAAACCGGTCTATCATTAAAACGGAAATAAAAAAATAAATAATAAACAATTAAAAATGGCAGCATTAGGAAAAATCAGAAGCAAGGGAGTCCTGCTGATATGCATTATCAGTTTGGGCCTTTTTGCATTTATTGCCGAAGAGGCATTCCGCTCTTGCGAGTCGTCAAGCAATGAACACCGACAGCAAGTGGGAGAAGTTTTAGGAGAGAAAATCAATGTTACTGATTTTCAGAAGATGGTTGACGAATACACCGAAGTCATCAAGATGCAGCAGGGTCAGGACAACCTTAACGAGGACCAGCTCAATCAGGTTAAGGACATGGTATGGAACACATACGTACAGACCAAGCTCGTAGAGAACGAGGCAAAGCGTGTAGGACTCACCGTAACAGACAACGAATTGCAGAACGTACTCAACGAAGGCACCAACCCCATGCTTGCTCAGACTCCCTTCTACAATCAGCAGACAGGACGCTTTGACGCTAACGCACTCAAGAAGTTCCTTGCAGAGTATAAGACTCAGAGCCAGGCCAACCCACAGATGGCAAAGCAGTATGAGAGCGTCTACAAGTACTGGACATTCATCGAGAAGACATTGCGCCAGCAGCTCCTCGCACAGAAGTTCCAGGGTCTCTTTGCTCATTGCCTGCTTGCAAACAAGGTAGAGGCCAAGATGGCATTCAACGAGCAGCACGAGGAGAGCCAGATACAGCTTGCATCACTCGCATACACAAGCATCGATGACAACAAGGTACAGATTTCTGATGCCGACCTCAAGGCTAAGTACAACGAGATGAAGCCACGCTTCAAGCAGTATGTAGAGAGCCGCGACATCAAATATATCGACGTTCAGGTTAAGGCTTCTGCAGCCGACGCTGCTGCTCTTCATAAGGAATTTGCCACATACGGCAAGGATCTTGCAGCTGCAGCCGACCCTTCAGACGTAGTACGCAAGAGCACATCATTGGTCAACTACATCGGTGTGCCTGTTACAAAGGAGGCTTTCCCTTACGACATCGCCCAACACCTCGACTCAATGGCAGTAGGCTCTACAAGCAAGGTTCTTGAGAACAAGGCTGACAACACACTCAACCTTATCAAGCTCGTTGCCAAGCAGCAGTTGCCCGACTCAATCCAGTTCCGTCAGATTCAGGTAATAGGCGCTACAGCTGATGAAGCTACAAAGCGTGCCGACTCAATCTACACAGCTCTTAAGGCTGGTGCCGACTTCGAGGTTCTCGCCAAGAAGTATGGCCAGACTGGTGAGAAGACATGGATGACAACACGCCAGTACCAGAGCGCTCCTTCACTCGACAAGAACACCAAGGACTACATCATAGCTCTCAACACCATGTCTGTAGGCGAGATAAAGAACATGCCTCTCTCACAGGGCAGCCTCATCGTTCAGGTAGCCGACCGCAAGGCAATGACTACAAAGTATACTGCAGCAGTTGTCAAGAAGAACATCACATTCTCTAAGGACACCTACTCTGCAGCTTACAACAAGTTCAGCTCATTCGTCAGCGCTAATCTCACAGCCGAGGATCTCGTAAAGAACGCAGCCAAGTCAGGCTATACTGTTCTGGATCGCAAGGACGTGACAACAGCCGAGCACAACCTAGCTGGCGTACGCAGCACACGCGAGGCTATGCGCTGGTTGTTCGATGCCAAGAAGGGTGAAGTATCACCTCTCTACGAGTGTGGCGACAACGACCACCTGCTCATTGTTGTTCTTGACAACATCAATAAGGTAGGCTATCGTTCATTGGACGACGCTCAGGTTAAGGAGATTGTTAAGTCTGAGGTTATGAAGGACAAGAAGGCAGAAATGCTTATTGCCAAGCTCAATGGTGTTAACAGCATTGCAGCAGCCAAGGGCAAGGGTGCCAATATCACAGCAGTCAATCAGGTTACATTCGCTGCTCCTGTATTCGTTTCGGCTACTGGCGCAAGCGAGCCTGCACTGAGCGGTGCTGTTGCAGCTACAGCTAAGGGCAAGTTCTCTAAGGCTCCTGTCAAGGGCAACGCTGGTGTATATGTATTCCAGGTAACTGGCAAGACAAAGCGTCCTGGCAAGTTTGATGCAGCCGCTGAGATGCAGAAGCTTCGCCAGAAGGAAATGCAGGCAGCAGGCAACTTCATGAACGAGCTTTACATCAAGGCTAATGTAGTTGACAACCGCTACCTCTTCTTCTAAAGAGACACAACAAAACCAATATTTATATATCATAAAAGGTCTGAAGGCTTTTGCTTTCAGACCTTTTTTTTATACCTTTGTATCTAATAACCGCAAATAATTATTAGTTAAACCTAAACCAATATAAAATGTCAAGCATTACAACTATTAAGACGTTACGCACAGTTGATATTAAGCTTATTCCTAATCGCTTTTTCGCATTATGCATAGGCATCATCATGATGGTATGTGCCAACACTTGTATCGCACAGGAAACAGAACTATTCAAGCTGGTAAAGAATGTGACAGAACTACAGGAAGGAGATACTGTGATTGTTGTAAACAATACTAACGAGCTTTGCTCAGCACTCAGTACTAAATGGAATTCTAATAAATATAATAAGACGACCTCCATTGACGGCTATAAAATAGACATAAATGGAGAAACAATCATAGCTCCGACAAATGTTGACAGAATACAGCTACAGAAAGATTCCAATGAAAAGTGGCTTTTGTTTTCTACAACACACAAAAAATATCTTTGCAATGATAATAAGTCAAAAGCCACCGGCAGCAATTATATAGCATTACGCGATAAAGAAGACGATTTGTTCAAATTAACTGCACCAGTTGAGATTTCCATTAAAGATTATGCAACAATAGAATTTTTAAAATCTACTGACAATAAAGAAGCCAAACGCATTCTGGCTTTCTCATACGCCTATGGTTCAAACGACCCTAATAGTGTTGGATATTACAATTGTTATGATACAGACAAGGCCACTGCAGATGACAGAATGGTACAACTCTACAAGAAAGTCTCCTCTACTCCCATTACTCTCAATGACGAGAAAGACAACTCGAAATTGCTTACATCCAACAACGGACAGCAGACCGCTGTAAAGCTCTCGCGTAAGCTCTTGGCCAACCAATGGAATACATTCTGCGTGCCATTCGACATTGACGTCACAGACTGCAAAATTAACGGCATTGAGGCGAGTGTAATGGAATACGACCATACCACAGGCAACACAATGGAGTTTAAGGAGGCGACAAAGATAGTAGCAGGAAAGGCTTATCTGATCAAGCCTTCAGCAGACATAACCAACCCACAATTCGACAACGTTACTATCAAGAATGATGATCCTACGGTTAGTGGCGATGCCAACGGCTACAGCTTCGTAGGAATATACAATCCCAAGACCTTCAGCGATAGCGATCAGGAGCGTGTATTGATTTTAGCGAGCGAGGCAAAGTTCATGAGAGTGAATAACGGACAGCGAATGAAAGGAATGAGGGCATACTTCACAATTCCTGCAGGAACGAAGGCAGAAGCCGTACGATTGATGATAAACAACCGCCCTACTGCCCTCACCGAAATCACCACTACCCCATCGACCTCAGAAAAGATATTCTACATTGACGGCACTTATGCCGGCTCCGACATCAAGAACGTCAAAAAAGGAATTGTCATTAAGGATGGCAAAAAATATTTGATGAAGTAAAGGGCCATCCAATTACAACAATCGGTCATTAGCAATGGGCTTATTCCATTGTCTAATGACCGATTTTCATGCAATACGTATTCGATGGCAAATGAAAACGTATTCATCAGCAAATGAAAACGTATTCATCAGCAAAGTAATACGTATTCATTCGCAAAGCAATATATATTACTTTACCAAGTATATTAATATTACTTTATAATGCCAGCCTCAAGCCACTGGTTGGCTATTGTCTTAGAGTCGGCAAGAGCCGTAGCTTCGTCCACATCATATTCGTCACAGAGCAGCGACTTGAGCGTTTCTACGTCGAAATCCATGTTCTGTACCTTCTCCCAGAGATAGGCAGCACTGTCGTTCATGCTGATTATCTTTGTGAAATCAATGTTTTCTCTTCCTTCGGCTACAACGATTTTCTCGCCGCACACATCCTTCAGTACGAAGCCTGTCTTTGTTCTCATATTATTTATTACTTTTTTTGTTTTAATTTCAGAGTAATTCGATAAGCGAACAGCAGATACCTACGCACAGGCAGCAATGCCGTCCATAAAGCCGAATAGATTCGCCATTTCCAGCCTGTGGTATAGTCGGGACGCTTACGTCCCTTACGGTAGAAGCAATGGGCAATGCCCAATACTTTGCTTGCGTCAAACTGTTCGGTGGCAAGGTTGCCGTCGCCTCGCATCGTGACAAGACTGCCTTCTATCTTCACTATACGATGGAGCGCATAGCGTCGAGACGATACTTCAGCCAACACTACATCCCCTACCCTTACGGGCTTGCTGGGCTTAGTGAGTATTGCCTTGTCGCGTCCATCCTCAAGAAACGGGCGCATACTGACACCACGTAACGTCAATGTCACGCTATGACCTTCGTCGAGAAGCCGTGCTATCTCGGGAATGATGACGTCATTGGCAAACTCCTTGTGCCTTACTGACTGACTGTTATTGGTTTGAATCATTGTCGGTCGGGTTTTATGGCTATGGTGTCATAGCATAATAAGGCTGCCTCTGCATCGGGCAGACAATGCAACTTGTACACAGGTGGCGTCAACTCAAGCAGCTTTATCACAAGATCGCAGGTTTTGCCGAATACGCCTTTATCCCATTTCATCGTAGAGCAAGCGGGTACTATTATGCCAAACGCAGTGGCAGACGACACCTTCTCCATTCGGTTTTGCTGTGCCCGTTCTATCTTGACAATGGCTCCTAATGGTGCCTTGATGTTGCGATAGCATGGTGTCTTGCCGCTCCACGGACTGCCGTAGACGAATGGTTTGTCGCCGATTACTCTGATGATTGGGTTGTCATCGTTCATAAGGTCGCATCCTGGAATGTTCTGCATCCAGAGATTGGTGTGTGTGCTCTTTCCTGTTCCGCTTTTGGCTGTGAAGGCGTAGCCGTAGCCGTTGTTGCGCACAAGCGATGCATGTATGAGAAGTGTGTCGAGAGCTGCGCCACGGAAGGCATACAGCATCATTATTGCCGTATTGAGTCCGAACGAGCGCATTATAGGTGTACCGTTCAATGCGCATTTGCCTTCGGAGTAGTCGCTGTTGGTCTGCAGCATACAGCAGCCGTTTCCGTTTATGTCTTTTACAATGAACTGATAGCCACCACCCTTGACACTGTCTACAATGGTCTTGCCGTTGCCCGTATCAAATATGTCGATTCGCTCTCTCAGCTCTTTGTCTATCGGCTTCAGACTGTCGTCTACCGTCAACGACAGCATACAATCCTCGTCAGTTTCCTTTATCTTGAAAGGTTCGTATGAGGGTAATAAAAATATGTCATTTGCCGTTTCACCGACAAATGACACACTTATTTTATGTTCTGCAATATCGAAAAAATGCTTCTTCACTATATTAATTCTTTTCTTTTTTCTCTTTCTTTGCCTTCTTTTCCTTCTTTGCCTTCTTTGTATAAGCCGAAACCTTCTCGCTGTCGTCCGGCTCTATCGGCTCGAATGAAAAGTCGTGGGCTGTGAGATACTTCACGTTATAACGACCGTTGGCTGTATAACGCTTCTTCATAGCGAAATACTTCTTCTCTACGTCTTTGCGTGTCTTGGCATAAACCGTAACGCATGTGGGATTGGGCAGTCCGAGAGTCTTGAGTGCCTCGCGCATCTGATATGAGTAGTTGTCGCGGCTGTAGAGGAAACCTGTCTTGCCATCTACCCATGTGCCTTCCATAAGCTGAATCTCGGTGAAATATACCGTAGAGTCGTTGAATGATGTGGCAAAGCCATATACAAACAATGGCACCTTCTTCTGTGCTGCGTTTGCCATCTTCGGCATAAGCATAGCAACCAAAACTATTATAAATGATTTTATAAACAGTCTACTTGTCTTCATCTTCTTGTTGAAAGTCTTTTTTATATGTTTTATTTATTATCCTCTAACCCTTCAAAGCTGGCGTCTTATCTTCCAAGATAGGCTTTCAGCATCTTGTTCTTGGTGTTCTGCTTGAGCTTGCGTATTGCCTTCTCGCGTATCTGGCGCACACGTTCGCGTGTGAGTCCGTACTTATTGCCAATCTCTTCCATTGTGCATTCAGGCTGGTTGATACCGTAATAAGCCTCTATCACGTTACGCTCACGCTCATTGAGTGCTGTAAGTGCGCTTGCTATCTCCTCGCGCAGCGACTCCATTAGCAGCGTGTTGTCTGTTTCGGGCTCAGCATCGCTCTGCATAAAGTCGATCATGCTTGTGGCGTCACTATCTGACACAGGAGCATCTACCGATACCTGATGTGTGTTCACCTTAAGCACATCCTCTATCTTGTCGTGAGGGATGTCGGTCTTCTCGGCTATCTCGTCAATGCTCGGGCGACGCTCGTTCTCCTGTTCAAACTGGTTGAGTATGCGATTTATCTTGTTGACGCTTCCCACCTGGTTCAACGGCAAGCGTACTACACGGCTCTGCTCGGCTATTGCCTGCAATATGCTCTGTCGTATCCACCATACGGCATATGAGATGAACTTGAATCCTCGTGTCTCGTCGAACTTCTCGGCAGCCTTGAGCAATCCTATGTTTCCTTCGTTGATCAGGTCGGGAAGGCTCAAGCCCTGATTCTGGTATTGCTTCGCAACTGAGACAACAAAACGCAGATTCGACTTTGTAAGCTTCTCTAAAGCCTTACGGTCGCCAGTCTTTATGCGGCGAGCCAGTTCTGCTTCTTCCTCCACAGATATAAGCTCTTCATGTCCTATGTCATGAAGATACTTGTCAAGCGAGGCATTCTCTCGGTTTGTAATTGAGCTTGTGATTTTCAGTTGTCTCATTAAGTGCTGTTTTTTGATATTATGTTCTGCAAATTTAACCAATAATATTGGTTGTCGCAAATTTTTCATTGCTTATTTTACACTTGGTTTTCCAGCTTTGCTTCTTTGCCTGCTCAGCAGCAGACTCCCGTATGCTCTGTAATGTAGTCGTTTTGAGGTGCAAATGGGGTCGTTTTGGTATGCAAAAGGGCTCCTTTGGGAGTGCCAAAGAAGCCCTTTTATAAGGCTGAAGGAGTCCTTTTGTGGAATACGCAAAAGGACAAGCCTTTGTTTTATGTATTAGTCTTCAAGCGGAACGGCGAAGTATGCCTTCTTGCCTGTAGGATAAACGCCCTGTATGTAGAGCACCGGATTGCGGCTTGTAAAAGCTTCCTTCACAAGGTTCTGCAGGTCTTCGATTGTCTTCACGGCACTGTCGTTGACACGCTGGATAATGAATCCCTTGGTAATGCCTGCATCCTTGAACTTGCCAGAGTTCACCTTCAGAACTTCAAGACCATAGCCAATGTTCAGCTGCTTCTTCTGACCGTCGGTGATTGCACGGAAGTTGCCTCCAAGCACGTCAAGGTCAGCCTTCTTCACAACCTGTGTATTACCCTGTTCGTTCTTCAAGGTCATTGTCTTGCTTGCCTTCTTCTTGTCGCGCAGATAAGATACAGAAACCTTGTCGCCCGGACGCTTCTTGGCAAGATACTCCTGCAGGTCAGCCATCTTGTTCATTTCCTTTCCGTCGATGGCGGTGATAACATCGCCTGCCTTCAAACCAGCTTCCTCAGCTGAGCTTTCTTCAAGTACCTTAGCCACATAGATGCCTTCCATTGTTCCAAGGTCAACGTCCTTGCCCTGATCCTTCTGAGCGTCAACATAGTTCTTTACATCCTGTCCCTGAATACCGATAACGGCGCGCTGAACTGTACCGTACTTCTTGAGGTCGTCCACCACCTTGTTCATAATTGATGTAGGAATGGCGAAACCATAACCGCTGAATGAGCCAGTCTGTGAGTAGAGCATGGCGTTAATACCGATAAGTTCGCCACGAGTGTTTACAAGCGCACCACCAGAGTTGCCCGGATTAATGGCTGCGTCAGTCTGAATGAATGACTCTACACCATTCTGATAAAGCGAACGGCCCTTGGCGCTAACAATACCAGCTGTAACAGTATTGGTAAGGTTGAATGGGTTGCCCACAGCCAGCACCCACTCGCCTACCTTAATGTTTTCGCTGTTGGCGATAGTGATGGCAGGAAGATCCTTTGCATCAATCTTGATAAGCGCAAGGTCGGTAGTTTTATCTGTTCCGATGATGCGTGCCGAATACTCCTTGTTGTCATTGAGTGTCACTGTGAGTTCGTCGGCATCGGCTACAACGTGATTGTTTGTCACAATATAACCGTCAGTTGAAATGATGACACCTGAGCCAGAGCCTTGCTGCTTAGGTGTGCGTACGCTACGCTTCTGTCTGCCGTCCTGACCTTGGTTGGGATTGCCGAAGAATCCAAACGGGTCACTGAAGAAATCAGAGAACGGATCACTCTGTACTTCTATAGTCTGTACCTTTGAGTTTTTTGTACTGAGAATATGTACTACCGATGGCAACGACTTCTCGGCTGCATATGTGAGGTCAACGGGCTGCGCCGGCACTGCTGTCGAAGGAGCCTGTGTAGCATTCACCTTTATCAAGGTTCCAGTAGAAAAGGCAAAGGCAAGTGCGCTCATTGCCACAACCAAATACTTAGAATACTTTTTCATAGTTCTTTTACTTTATTGTTTTTATTATCATTTTAAAGTTAAAATGCTTATGTTAACACAAACTTGCATTTTGACACATTGAAGCCAATACAAGTCACAAGTGTGTTAAAACAATAGCGTTTTGTCTTTTTCGGTTGCAAATATAGACGCAATATTTGTTAAAGTGTCATTTTGGCATACATCTTTATTCCATTTTAACACTATAATTTAACATATTAACGGCTATTAGAAATCACCTGTCGGTTTTTCACTTTTGTTTAATCGTACATGCGCCCAACTCCTTAAACACCCTATGAATCATACCCAATGTATACCTACAAAAAATGGATGCGACAGCCTCTTTATACCAGAGAACCATAGCATCCATCGTATAACATTGATGTATTCTTACCGAATACTCCTTCTTATTATTCAATCACAACAAGCGGAGCGTCTTCAAGAACACTTTCTCCATTCTTTACACAGATTGCTGTTACCTTGCCATCTTTCTCAGCCTCAAGGTTGTTGGCCATCTTCATAGCCTCAAGCACAACGACAACGTCGCCTGCCTTAACCTCGTCGCCTACAGCAACCTTAATCTCTGTCACAACGCCAGGCAGCGGAGCCTTAAGCGCATTGGCAGTATTCACGTTGGCTGCACCTGTCGACTCGCCTTCTTCTGCAGCAGCAGTGGGCTGACCGAGTACAACCTTCTTCTTCTCAGGCTCTGCCTCCTGCTCCATCTCGACCTTGAAAGCCTCGCCGTTAACATTCACGCTGGCGATATTGCCCTCAACATCCTCTATCTGGACTTTATATTCCTGTCCGTCGATTGTATATTTGAATTCTTTCATTTCCCTGTATTTATGGTTTAGCTGTTAAACTCAAGAACTTGGCGTTCCACATCGTCTGACGTGGCTGTATTGTTATGAAACCAGGCTCCTTGTCATGAACATTGTTACCCTGGTACTCATATAAAGCCATTGCAATGGCTGCATATATATTCTTGTCCATTTTCTAAACATTTATGAATTACATCGGCATGCAGCCATGCTTCTTTGCCGGCAATGACTGACGCTTTGTGGCAAGCTGTGCCAAACCACGGCAGATACGGAAACGTGTGTTGCGCGGCTCGATTACATCGTCAATGTAGCCATATGAGGCAGCCTCATACGGATTGGCAAACTTATCTGTATATTCCTCTTCTTTCTCAGCGAGGAATGCCTTAACATCCTCTCCTGCCTCCTTCTTGGCCTTGGCTTCCTTGCCACACAGTATGGCAACAGCACCGCTGGCACCCATAACGGCAATCTCTGACGACGGCCATGCGAAGTTGAGGTCGGCACGAAGCTGCTTGCAGCCCATAACGATGTGCGAACCACCGTAGCTCTTGCGCAGGGTGATTGTAATCTTAGGTACTGTAGCCTCACCGTAAGCATAGAGAAGCTGTGCACCGTGCTGGATAACTGCGTTGTACTCCTGACCTGTACCGGGAAGGAATCCTGGAACGTCAACAAGCGAAACGATAGGAATATTGAAAGCATCGCAGAAACGTACGAAACGTGCTGCCTTGCGGCTGGCGTTAACGTCGAGCACACCGGCATAAGCTGCCGGCTGGT
Organism: Leyella stercorea; assembly: GCF_021531655.1. The sequence goes on from NZ_JADYUF010000002.1 coordinate 95,876, forward strand.
TGGCTACAACACCAACGCTCTGACCGTTGAAACGTGCGAAACCGATGATGATGTTCTTGGCAAACTTAGGCTGTACCTCGAAGAAGTCGCCGTTGTCGGTAATGGAACCGATAACCTTGTACATATCGTAAGCCTTGTTGGGATCGTCAGGGATTATCTCGTTGAGCGAATCCTCCATACGGTTGATCGGGTCGTTGCACTCTACACGAGGAGCCTCCTCTGTGTTGTTGCTAGGGATGAACGAGAGCAAGCTCTTGATCATCTCGATGGCCTCTTCCTCTGTCTTGGCTGCGAAATGTGTCACGCCACTCTTTGTAGCGTGAACCGAAGCGCCACCAAGATGCTCTGCATCGATGTCCTCGCCGGTAACGGTCTTAACAACCTTCGGACCTGTAAGGAACATGTAAGAGGTCTGCTCCTTCATGATGATGAAGTCGGTAAGGGCTGGTGAGTAAACAGCACCACCTGCACACGGACCCATAATGGCAGAAATCTGAGGTACTACGCCCGAAGCAAGGATGTTGCGCTCAAATATCTCACCATAGCCGGCAAGAGCGCAGATACCTTCCTGAATACGTGCACCACCTGAGTCGTTCATGCAGATAACAGGTGCACCCATTGTCATGGCCATATCCATTACCTTGCAAATCTTCTGTGCCATTGTCTCAGAGAGCGAACCGCCGTTGACGGTGAAGTCCTGAGCATATACGTATACCAATCGGCCGTCTACAGTAGCACTACCTGCCACAACACCGTCACCATAATAATGCTTCTTGTCCATACCGAAGTTAGTGCAACGGTGCTTCTTGAACATATCATACTCTTCAAACGAACCCTCGTCTACAAGCATTTCGATACGTTCGCGCGCTGTGTATTTGCCGCGTGCGTGCTGCTTCTCAATGGCCTTTTCACCACCACCAAGACGAGCCTGCTCGCGCTTTGCGACCAATTCTTTGATTTTTTCTACTTGTTTGCTCATATTTTTATATATGTTATATTGTTCTTAAAATACCGTGCAAAAGTACTAAAAAAAAAGGAAAGCGTAAAACGATTACAAATTTTTAATGTATAAACCGACCAATATACGTATCTTATTGACCAATATCACTATTTCATGCTTGAATCGACAAACGACAATGGCAATAAATCTTTCGCCGAACCAACGCTATACACTCCACTTTTGCCGTACATAAGTATGCGCATCGGCAGACCATAGCGTTCTTCCACACCAAGCAACACCTGACGACAGGCTCCACACGGCGTAACGGGATTGTCTATCAAACCGTTATCATTGCGCGCCACAAGAGCAAGAGCTTCTATTGACTGGTCAGGAAAATTGGCCTGTGCGCTGAAGACGGCTGTACGTTCTGCGCATAACCCTGAGGGGAAAGCCGCATTCTCCTGATTGGCTCCTATCACTATCCTGCCATTGGCAAGGCGCAAGGCTGCACCGACATAGAAATGACTGTATTCGGCGTAAGCATTGTCAGTTGCCTTCATTGCCTGTTCTATGAGTTCACGATCGGCAACGGAAAGCTCGTCCAGCTGACAATGCTTTATAGCAATATTGAGATTTATCGTCTTCATAATCTTACTCTTTATTTGTTATTTATTCACAATAACCTTACTCTTTGTTTGTTGTATATTCATAAGCTCCAACATCCGGCTTGTCCCCTCGCTCATGTCCGTCATGGTCGTGCTTGGTTGAGGTTTGCACATTGGCCTTATCTATAGCAGCCGACTCCTTACGCAAGTGGAAATCATAGAGTTGCATATTTGCATCGACAAGCAAGAAATGCTTATAACCATAGCTCACAGTGTCCTTTACATCTTCGAAAACCACATCTGTATAATGTGCCTTTTCCTTGTCTTCCACTTCAGGGGTGCGTATTATGCAGTTGGCAAAATCATAGTTGAAAGCATTCTCGCTGCCAACGGCTGGTTTCAATCCCATCATTTCATCGTCCGAATAGCCCGTAACAATGCTGTTCGTCATCTTAAACAACACAAGCGGATGAGCATATCCCGAAAAACCTAACGCACTGGCTCTCAATGCGTCAAACGGATAGAACTGTGCTATTGTAGAACTATTTACGGTGACGTTTCCACCGTCTACACTCAAGCAATTGCCTAATGTATTCGTCAGCTGACAATTCTCCACGAAAACATTCGAATTCACCACACCAAGAGCATTGCCTTGACAGTTGTGGATGGTAGAATTTCGTATGGCAAGTGTCTGACGTGTCACGTCCGACGAATCTACCTGCACGCCATCAAATGTTCCGTGAATATCCACATAATCCAATTCGTTGCCATACGATGTCTCTTCAAATCGAATGCCACGCCATTGTCCGCTCATACGGTCGTACGGCAAATAATCGAACATACGGTCGAGTCTGTCACCACGCAACACAATACCAGCCGACTGATTGCCATTACATATCAGCTTGCCTTTAACATCAATGCCCGCATCGCCGTGGAAATATAAGGTTGTGCCGGGAGCAATATTCAGAGTAGCCCCTTCCTCCACAGTCATCACACCATAAATCACAAGTGGCTTGCCTGGCGACAGAGTCATGTCCTCGCCTACCGTCACATTGCGCATCATGTTAGCATCCCACGACCACGCCTCAAGCGCTACCTTCTGCTCGCGTCCGCTCTCAAGCGCAAACACCAGATTGTCCTCAATACATTTAGGAATGTCGCTATTGGCATTAGCCGTTGTCACTTCTACAAAGACACGGATGCTGTCTCCGTTGCGCACCTCAATACCGTCCGCCTTGTAGCCTTGCTCCGGACTGAGATACACTCCATCCACATTGACACGAAATCCATGCTGATTGCCTCCTTCCAGACGTACGCTCTTGCAACGCAATCCGTCGCCCGACTTGTTGTAGACCCAAAACGAACGGGTCGACGACGGTACTGTTGAGAATACCGTATCGAGCCGCAATGTATCCGTTGAGAATGTCAGCAGATTGCGGGTGGACGTTGTGAACGAATCGTCATCATTACAGGCACACAAAGTTATTAAACCTATAAAAAACAGTATGTTGTAGATTATTGCTTTCATCATTATTGATAACGAGAAAGACTGCGATTTATTGCAACAACAAATCAAAAAGTAATAAAACGAAAAAAGGTATTGACCATAAGCCAATACCTTTTAGTACACCCTTAGGGGTTCGAACCCTAGACCCACTGATTAAGAGTCAGTTGCTCTACCAACTGAGCTAAGGGTGCATTGCGAGAAATAAAGTTGTTTTTTGAGTGTACACCCTTAGGGATTCGAACCCTAGACCCACTGATTAAGAGTCAGTTGCTCTACCAACTGAGCTAAGGGTGCAACTTTCATTTTATTGTCAGCAACCTCATTTCTGAATTGCGAGTGCAAAGGTAGTACTTATTTTCCAAACCGCCAAATGTTTCGGCTCGTTTTTTTATCACTTTTTTATATCAAAAGCTTCAAAATTGACATATGACAAGAATTCGATATTCCTTTACACTTTTTACGCCATTTATTTTCGCGCATTCAAGCACTTCATCACCTTCTCAAAGTACTTCTGAGTACGCTTGACATTATAACGCGCACCACCATTCCATGAGCGGATTGCCATTTCAATATCATTTAAGGGATTAAAGTGTGACTGAATAAGGATGAACATTTCCTTTGATTTCTCCAGACTGAATCTGTCACGCAGGGTGAAGCGCTTTTTGCTCTTACGCTTCTTAAGAATTTCATTACATTCCTTCACCAAAATCGGAGTGATCTGCATTGCACCGCATGAGTTGCCACTCACGGCCTTAGCGTTACCCTCACTTTCAACCTGAACGATAGCCTGAATTACAGGATTCCAATCGAAGCTCGAAGAATTTGGAGCTTCATTAGAAGACACGTTGTTAGCACCCAATACTGGGCTTACTACAAATACACATAAAGTTAAAACAATTTCCTTAATAAATTTAATCATTAGTTTGTTCTTTGTGGAACCCGGACACGCTCTCCTAAATACCCCTATCCCCTATTCCTTCCTCAGGAACAGACGATAGTCTGTATAAAGCATCTTCACCATATAAATCAAGGAATCTTTATCCTAAAACTGATACCGAAAGACACATCCACTATAGGTGCTACAAAAGTCGTTATCCAACACCTATATAAATTCCGTTAGATACTTTCAGAAGACCGCCTCCCGATAATTGAGACACGACTTCCTTTTAATTATCGCTTGCAAAATTATACAAAAATCGTGAGTTGTGCAAGTTTACATACCACAACTTCACCTTTTTTAGCTTTTTCTTGACATAGATAACATGGTGTATATCAATCAAATACACATTTCAGACGCTTTATAAACACCAACTTACACCCAACTCAACCATTTTGCAAACCATATATAGCAAAAGCCACTGCATACAACATAGCAGTTGCCAGCAAAGCTGACAACGAACAACACATTGAGCCTCCAGAACCTACTACAACACCAAACCTCAAGACATAAAAAAAGAGTGCCGAACAAAAAGCTCGACACTCTCATAAATATTGTATTTCAGAATTTTACTTCTTGAAAAAGTCCTTAACTGCTTCGTTAGGAACCATACGCTCGTCAAAGATGTAAGCGCCAGTCTTCTCGCTTCTTACCATCTTGATAACCTTTGTATATGCGCGACCGTCCGATGTACCTTCACGGAGGGTAGCGACCGCTTTCTTTGCCATATCTTATATGTTATTACTTAATCTCCTTGTGAAGAGTCATCTTCTTAAGGATGGGGTTATACTTCATCAATTCCATACGGTCAGGAGTGTTCTTACGATTCTTTGTAGTCACGTAACGGCTTGTTCCAGGCAGACCGCTGTTCTTCATCTCAGTGCACTCGAGAATTACCTGTACTCTGTTGCCCTTTGCTTTCTTTGATGCCATTTACTTATTCTCCTATAACTTTAATGTCATTCCAGTCTACATAACCCTTAGACACAGCCTGCTTGAGGGCAGCGTCCAAGCCCACTTTGTTGATAAGACGCAGACCCGCTGCGCTAATTTTGAGGCTAATCCAGCAACCTTCCTCTACATAGTAGAACTTCTTGCTGAACAAGTTCACATCGAAAGAACGCTTTGTGCGATGCTTTGAGTGTGATACGTTGTTACCTATCTGGGCTTTCTTTCCCGTAATCTGACAAATTTTCGACATTTCTATCTGCTTTTTTGTATTCGTTTTTTGATACCTATTCCAAACAGGGTGCAAAATTAACTACTTTTTCTGAGAATACAAAACAATCTCATAGATAATGTTACTTATTTAATGTTTTTTTTGTTTTCAGATATATCAAACAAGTCCGTCACCCTCCTACCTGTCATTATTCCGCAACAGGAATTACTGGTACTTTGCCTTCGTTCTTCACCTTTGGAGCGTGCTCCTTAAGGAAGCCGATAAACATCTGAAGAGCCTTGCTTGTAGCAATTGCAAGATTGATGTCACGACCATAATCCTCGGTGAGTTTCAGCGTTTCAATATTCTCTGCATTGCCACATGCTATCCAGATTGTGCCAACGGGAATCTCGGCAGTACCACCGCCAGGACCTGCTGTACCGGTTGTTGCAATCGCAAAGTCAACACCAAGAGTCTTTATCGCTCCCTGCACCATTGCCTTTGCCACTTCCTCACAAACTGCTGTCTTCTCCTCAAGAAGCTGATGGTCGACTCCAAGCAGATTCTCCTTTACTTCGTTGGTGTAAGAGATTACGCCGCCCTTAAAATAAGTCGAAGCTCCCGGAACAGCTATAATAGCCTCGGCAATGCGTCCTCCCGTGCAGCTTTCGGCTGAACCTACAGTAAGACCCGACTCATATAAATACTGCTGAATTTCACGGCTAAGTACTTTCTTTTCAAATTCCATTTTTCTCTATTTTTTAATGAATGTTTCGTGAGTAACCAAGCGTGTCCTTGGGACACACTACTTAAATGTCACCTTGCTGAACGCAGGCTTGTCGATTGAGCAGAAGTCCTTGTCGATGAACTTATAGTAGCCCGTTATGCCAATCATCGCAGCATTGTCGGTAGTGTAGCTGAACTTCGGAATATAGATAGTCCAACCATAACGCTTGGCGTGATCGTGGAACGCATTACGCAGTCCGTTATTGGCAGAAACGCCACCAGCCACAGCCACATGCTTTATGCCAGTCTGCTTCACGGCAAGACGCAGCTTCTTCATCAATATGTCGACGATAGTATGCTCAAGGCTCGCTGCAAGGTCGTTCTTGTGATGCTCTACAAAGTCGGGGTCGTCCTGCATCCACTTGCGCAGACTATACAGGAACGAGGTCTTCAGTCCGCTGAAGCTATAGTCAAGACCAGGGATGTGCGGTTCGGCAAATTTATAGGCGAGCGGATTGCCTTGACGTGCCAGACGGTCGATGATTGGGCCACCGGGATAGCCCAGTCCCATCACCTTAGAGCACTTGTCTATAGCCTCACCGGCAGCATCATCAATGGTCTGACCGAGCACCTCCATATCATTGTAGGCATTCACCTTAACAATCTGCGAGTTACCGCCCGACACGAGCAGACAGAGGAACGGGAACGGAGGCGTTGTATCCTCCGGCTTCTCTTTGATGAAATGCGCCATTACATGACCCTGCAAGTGGTTCACGTCAATCATAGGAATGCCCAGACTGCGTGCAAATCCCTTGGTGAAGCTCACACCTACAAGCAACGAGCCCATAAGACCCGGACCACGAGTGAAGGCTACAGCCGACAACTGTTCCTTGGTAATGCCAGCACGCTTCAACGCTGCACTTACCACAGGCACAATGTTCTGCTGATGGGCACGCGACGCAAGCTCAGGCACCACGCCACCATATTCAAAGTGAACGTCCTGCGAAGCTGTCACGTTGCTCAGCAATATATTATCCTGGAGCACTGCTGCACTAGTATCGTCGCAGCTGCTCTCAATACCTAATATGTACATTTCTTCCGAATTTTAATTGTTAAATGTTAAATGTCGTGTCAGCAAAATAGAACTTAGCACTTAAAATTCAACATTTAACACTTAATATTAATAAGTTAACACTTCAACGCCGTGCTCTGTCATTACGAATGTATGTTCCCACTGTGCGCTCGGTTTCTCGTCGCCAGTGATTACCTCCCATCCGTATTCGTCGTCGGCATCAATAAACACCTTCCATGTACCCATATTCACCATTGGTTCGATAGTGAACACCATACCCGGCACGAGCAGCATACCTGTACCCTTATGACCGTAGTGCATCACATCTGGCTTTTCGTGGAATTTCAAACCCACTCCGTGTCCACACAGGTCGCGCACAATGCCGTAGTGATACTTATCCGCATGCTTCTGGATAGCATGACCAATATCGCCAACAAACGAATAAGGCTTGGCTGCCTCCATACCTATCTCCAAACATTCCTTGGCAACACGCACAAGCTGCTCCTTCTCTGGAGTGGTCTTGCCAATGATAAACATACGCGAGGCATCGGCGTAATAGCCGTCAAGGATGGTTGTGAAGTCAACATTCACGATGTCGCCCTCCTCAAGAATATCCTCTTCCTTAGGAATGCCGTGGCACACAACCTCGTTGATACTTGTGCACACGCTCTTAGGAAAGCCCTCATAATTAAGGCAAGCTGGAATTGCACCATGCGATGTGCAATAATCATAACAAATCTGGTCGATTTCGAGAGTGCTCATTCCGGCACGAATATTCTTTGCCACCTCGTCGAGCACACCGGTATTCACCACACCACTGCGGCGAATGCCTTCTATCTGTTCGGGAGTCTTGATAAGGTCGCGCGACGGCACCTCCTTACCCTTGTTTTCCCAGTACATTACTTTCTTGTCAAGTTCAGTTGGCTCCTGACCAGGAAGACAGTGCCAAACTCTCTTTTTTCTGAATACCATAACTATATAGATATTTTAAAACAATTCCAACTTATTCTTTCTTGCCTCGTCGAGCGACGATAGCTTCTGCTGATGAGCAGCATATTCCTCGCGCAGCTTGGCGTAACGTTCTTTCAACTCTGCCTCAAATGCCCGACGTTCATCGGGATTCATGAGTCGCTGTGCTATCATCGGATTCTGCGCAGCATCCTTCACCCACACCACAATTCCACTATAGACAGGCGCGATTTTCAATGCCACGTGCATCTCTGAAGTCGTAGCACCGCCAACCATAATAGGAATCTGCAGACCAGCATGTTCAAACTCCGTAGCCACATTGACCATCTCCTCAAGACTCGGCGTGATAAGACCACTCAGTCCCACCATGTCAACATTCTCTTCGATGGCCTTCTTCAGAATCTGCTCAGCAGGCACCATCACTCCGAGGTCAATCACCTCGTAATTGTTGCACGACATCACCACATCAACAATATTTTTGCCAATGTCATGAACGTCGCCTTTCACGGTTGCCATAAGCACCTTGCCCGACGACGAGCCGCCTTCCTTCTTATCAGCCTCGATGTATGGTTGCAGTATAGCCACAGCCTTCTTCATAGTGCGTGCAGTCTTCACCACCTGTGGCAAGAACATCTTTCCGCAACCAAACAGCTCGCCCACCTTGTTCATACCGTCCATCAGTGGACCCTCAATGATGTCCACCGCCTTCGGATAGACAACAAGAGCTTCCTTGATGTCTTCCTCCATATAGTCGGCAATTCCCTTTTGCAGGGCTGTGGCAAGACGTGTGGCAACGTCAGCCTTGCGCCATTCGGGCTCAGCGGCAACCTGTGTTGTGCCTGTTCCAGTCGCTATTCCGTTCTTCAGAGCCTCCTGTTTTTGTTTTATCTCGTCGGCAAGTTCCACAAGACGTTCCGAAGCATCCTTCTTTCGGTTGAGCACCACGTCCTCTATTATCTCCAGTTGGTCGGCAGTGATATCGTCGTAGGTCACCTTGGTTGCCGGATTCACGATTCCGAAGTCCATACCCTTGCCAATGGCATGATAGAGAAACACCGAGTGCATTGCCTCGCGTATATAGTTGTTGCCACGGAACGAGAACGACAGGTTGCTCACGCCACCGCTCACATGCGCTCCTGGCAGATTTGTCTTTATCCAGTCGACTGCCTTAATAAAGTCGACAGCATAGTTGTCGTGCTCTTCCATGCCCGTAGCTATGGCAAGCACGTTGGGGTCGAATATTATATCGAGCGGATTCATGCCCACCTTCTCTGTAAGAAGTTTGTAGGCACGTGCTGCAATTTCAATGCGTCGTTCGTAAGTAGTGGCCTGTCCTATTTCGTCAAAGCACATAACCACCACGGCTGCACCATAGCGCATCACGTCGCGAGCGTGGCTCAAGAACACCTCCTCGCCCTCTTTCAGCGAGATTGAGTTGACGATGCACTTGCCCTGCACGCATTGCAGTCCGGCAGTTATCACATCCCATTTCGACGAGTCGATCATCACAGGCACCTTGGCAATGTCGGGTTCCGAAGCGATGATATTCAGGAATGTGCGCATCTCCTCGCGAGCGTCGAGCAGTCCGTCGTCCATGTTCACGTCAATGACCAGTGCGCCGTCAGCCACCTGCTTGCGTGCTATGCTCACAGCCTCGTCGTAGCTCTTCTCCTTGATGAGTCGCAGGAACTTGCGCGAGCCAGCCACATTGCATCGCTCGCCCACATTGACAAAGCGCACATCGGGCGTAACGTCGAGCAGTTCCAGTCCGCTCAGCCACATGGTCTGGGGCTTGGGTTGCGGCACATGCGGCTTTTTGCCCTCGGCAATAGGCACATATTTGGCAATAAACTTCTCCGTAGTTCCGCAGCATCCGCCAATGATGTTCACCAGTCCCTCGTCTATGAATTCCTGTATCTGTGGAGCCATCGACTCTGGAGTCTCGTCGTATGCGCCCAAACTATTGGGCAGCCCGGCGTTCGGATAAGCACTTATATAATAAGGTGCACGATGAGCCAGCTGTTTTAAGAAAGGCTTCATCTGGTCGGCACCGAACGAGCAGTTGAGTCCGATGGAAAAAATCGGGTAGCTGCTCACACTCGCCAGCACAGCGTCGAGTGTCTGTCCGCTCAGAGTACGTCCGGCAAGGTCGCTTACGGTGATGCTCAGCATTATAGGCAGGTCTTTGCCTGTGCGTCTGCCCACCTCCATTGTTGCATCGATAGCAGCCTTGGCGTTGAGCGTGTCAAAGACTGTCTCAATCAATATGGCGTCTGCACCACCCTCTTCCAGCGCCTCAATCTGCTCCACATAATCAGTATAGAGCGTCATATAGTCGAGGTCGCGTGCGGCAGGATTGCTCACGTCCGGACTCATCGAGCACGTCTTGTTAGTAGGGCCAACCGATCCTGCCACAAAGCGTGGACGGTCCTCTGTCGAGAATTCGTCGGCTGCCTTGCGTGCCAGTCGTGCTCCTTCCAGCGCCATTGCCCTGGCTGAGTCCTCCAAATGATAGTCAGCCTGACTGATGCGCTGTGAGCTGAATGTGTTTGTGGTGATGATGTCAGCACCAGCCTCAAGGTATTTTCTATGAATGTCGCTTATCACGTCAGGGCGTGTGATATTGAGCATATCGTTGTTGCCCTTCATCATACCCGGAGTCTTGCGGTAGCGGTAGCCACGGAAGTCTTCTTCCTCCAGTCCGTACTGCTGAATCATGGTGCCCATCGCACCGTCGAGTATTATTATCCTGTCTTTAGCGACTTCTCTTAAAGTCTTCTTCATCTAATAATATTTAGCCACACCTCATTCTTAATAATGCTTCATCGCCCTATCCATCTCTCTTCTGTCTTCCTTCTCCTTCAGCGTCTGTCGCTTGTCGTATTCCTTTTTGCCTCGACACAGGGCTATGTCCACCTTAGCACGTCCGTGCTCGTCGATGAATACGAGAGTAGGCACAATGGTGTATCCAGGCTGCTTTGTAGCGTCCTCAAGCTTGTATATTTCTCGCTTGTTGAGCAGCAACTTGCGGTCGCGTCGTGCTTCATGGTTGCTGAACGAGCCGTAGAAGTAGGGCGAGATGTTCATGCCCTTCACCCACACCTCATGGTTGTTTATATAGCAGAAAGTGTCGACAAGACTCGCCTTTCCGAGTCTTATCGACTTTATCTCGGTGCCGGTAAGCACTATGCCTGCCGTATACGTCTCCACAAAAAAGTACTCAAACGAGGCTTTCTTGTTCTTTATGCTCACCGGACTTTTCTTTCTCTTCAGTTCCTGTTCCTTATTCATTGTTTTTGCTATTGAAGTCGTGGGGAGTTACGCTTATTCCTCCACCACCACAAATTCCTCTATATGCTCGTCTACATAGTGAGCCACGCCTGCAGTCCACGCCTCCTCGTTTTCTACAAACTCGTCGTCGTAGTCGTCAAACTCGGGGTATTGCTCAAACATTGCCATAAACTCCTCGTCCGAGCAGTCACGCTGTATCTTCGGTCCGTACTCCTTGTAGAGTTTGCGCACCGAAAAGAGCATCTTGGCAAGGTCGCGCAGTCCCCAGTCGCGCAACACCTTGGCAAAGGGGTTGTCAAATATGAAACCGCCGTAGCCGTTGTAGATGAGCTGCACAAATCCGCCGTCCATCACCTCCTCGTGCAGGATGTCGTAGGCAAGCAATGTAATCTGCGACACGCTCAACTGCTGCATATTCTCAGCATTAAGCTCGCCGCCAATGGCCTCCTTAGTAGCGTCGATAAACACCTTGAGGAAAGCATCCATATCTTGCATAGCCGCCTCACGAAGGGCAGCGTCTTTCACTTTTACCTGTATCATAGCGTGCAAAGTTAGTGGAAATCGAAGACAATACAAAATAAATACATTTATTTTTAATCTTCATTCCCTTATGATTCATTGCATTTTGCCTCGCAACACCACTTTTTTCACTATCGGTGTAGTGTAGGCATAGGGTATGAAGTCTACCGATGGCAGCGGATGGGTGATGAGGAAATTTGCCACCTTGCCCTTGGCAATACTTCCGTATTCGGCACTCTCTCCCATAGCATAAGCTCCGTTTATTGTAGCTGCATTCAACGCCTCGCTTGGCAGCAGACGTAGCTTTATACAAGCCAGCGAAACCACAAACTTCATGTCGCCCGAAGGTGTCGAACCCGGATTGTAGTCGCTTGCCACCGCCACGCCCAGTCCCGCATCAATCATCTTGCGCGCCTTGCCGTAAGGCATATTCAGGAAGAACGACGTGCCGGGCAGCACGGTAGGCATCGTGTCGCTCGGGCGCAATATTTCTATTTCCTCCACGGTCATGCTCTCCAGATGGTCTACAGATAATGCTCCGTGCCTTACACCCACTTCTACTCCACCCGACGATGCCAGTTCGTCGGCATGAATCTTCGGGCGCATTCCCCATGCAGCAGCAGCGTCGAGAATACGTGCAGTCTCTTCAGGCGTGAAGAATCCACGGTCGCAGAACACGTCAACGAAATCGGCAAGACGCTGACGTCCCACTTCTGGAATCATCTCGTCGACAATCTGTTTTACATATTCGGCCTGTGTCATTCCGCGTGCCACAGCATGCGCTCCGAGGAATGTCGACACAATCCGAGCATCCGAAGTCTCCTTCATGCGCCTAATCACGCGCAGCATCTTCAGTTCGTCTTTCAGATTGAGCCCGTAGCCGCTCTTTATCTCTATACAGCCGGTTCCCTTCTGTATAACCTCGTCCAGTCGGCGCATGGCCTGACGATAGAGCTCATCTTCTGAGGTGTTGTGCAGAAGGTCGGCCGAATTGAGTATTCCTCCGCCACGTCGTGCAATCTCCTCATAACTCAGTCCGTTGATTTTGTCCACAAACTCGCGTTCACGGCTTCCGGCAAATACTATATGTGTGTGCGAGTCGCACCACGACGGCATCACGATTCCGCCCTCAGCGTCAATGGTCTGGTCAATGTCGGCAAATGCCGGCATCCCGTCTGCCACACTGCCAAACTCGGCAAACCTTCCGTCCTCCACCAGGAGCCACGCATTGTCAATGGCGCAGAAACGCCCCATCTCCTTGCCCTTCAGCCGGGGCTTAGGTTCGTATTCTACGCCAGCAAGACATCGTATGTTTTTAACAAGTTGTTTCATAACTTTTCTCCCCTCAAAAACTCTACCGACCTCGCAATATGCGGATACATCACTTCGTCGTCTACGATAAACGGCACCACCTTTCGGTAACTGTCGTGCAGCGCCTCCACTGCTGGCGACGACTTCAGCGGACGACGGAAGTCGAGTGCCTGTGCTGCATTGAACAGTTCGATGGCAAGCACACGCTCCGTGTTGAGCACCACCTTATAGAGTTTTATGGCAGCATTGGCACCCATACTCACGTGGTCCTCCTGTCCTTGGCTCGACGGAATGCTGTCTACCGACGAAGGTGTCGACAGCGTCTTGTTCAGGCTCACTACCGAGGCAGCCGTATATTGCGTTATCATGAATCCGCTGTTCACACCCGGATTTGCCACAAGGAAGCTGGGCAGTCCGCGCGTACCGCTCACAAGCTTGTAGATGCGGCGCTCCGAAATGTTGGCCAATTCGCACAAGGCTATTGCCAGAAAGTCCATCGGCATTGCTATCGGCTCGCCGTGGAAGTTGCCAGCCGAAATAATAATGTCGTCGTCAGGACACACAGTCGGATTGTCCGTAGCCGAGTTCACCTCCACGTCAACTGCGGATGTCACATAATCGATAGTATCCTTCACCGTGCCATGCACCTGCGGAATACATCTGAACGAGTACGGATCCTGCACATACTGCTTGGGCTTCTCCACAATCTCGCTGCCTTCGAGCAATTGGCGCATACGTGCAGCCGTGGCAATCTGTCCCTTATGCGGGCGCACCTGATGAACAGCGTCGGTGAAGGGAGCAGTTAGTCCGTAGTAAGCATCGAGCGACATTGCAGCAATCCTGTCTGCCCATTCGCTCAGCCTGTACGACTGCAGCAGCGCCCACACAGCGAAAGCCCCCATGTTCTGCGTACCGTTGAGCAGCGCCAGTCCCTCTTTCGAGGCAAGCTGTATAGGTTGCCACTCCAGCTTCTGCAGCAGTTCGGCTCCCGTTATCACCTCGCCCTGATATTCCACCTCGCCCAATCCTACGAGCGGCAGCGTGAGATGAGCCAGCGGCACCAAGTCGCCCGAAGCTCCGAGCGAGCCTTGCATGTACACCACCGGATAGACATCGTTGTTGAAGAAGTCGATGAGCCGGTTGACAGTAGCAAGCTGACAGCCCGAAAATCCGTAGCTCAGCGACTGAATCTTTAGCAGCAGCATTATCTTCACAATGTCGTTGGGCACACGGTCGCCCGTACCGCAAGCGTGCGACATCATAAGGTTTATCTGCAACTGTGCCAGATAGTCCTGACCGATGCTCACGTTGCAGAGCGATCCGAATCCGGTAGTAACGCCATAGATGGGCGAAGTTGTCTCCTCTATCTTCCGGTCGAGATATTTTCTGCATTCCACTATGCGCTTCTGTGCGTCGTAGCTCAATTGTATCTGGTAGCCGCCATATACTATTTCACCTATACGTTCAATCGAAAGGTGCTCGGCTGAAATCTTGTGTATCTTCATATTGCTTCAGTTGATAGATTGTAGTGTTGATAGGTTGATGTATGGTTTAAGGGTTGGCGTATTTGCTGATGATTTCGTCGTCAACGATGTTTGGCATTGTCACCTGCAACCCGTGCGAGCGCAGCATCTCGCGCTCAATGCTGTGTATTGAGCCTTCGTTGCGAGCCCATGCGCGGCGTGCGATTCCGTTGTTCACGTCCCAGAATAGCATTTCGCGTATGTGGCGGTCGCTTTCCTCACTGCCGTCAATCACCATGCCGAAACCTCCGTTTATCACTTCGCCCCAGCCTACGCCGCCGCCGTTGTGCAGCGACACCCATGTAGCTCCGCGGAACGAATCGCCTATCACGTTCTGCACAGCCATGTCGGCACAGAACTGCGAGCCGTCGTATATGTTGCTTGTCTCACGGAATGGCGAGTCGGTGCCCGACACGTCGTGATGGTCGCGTCCCAGCACCACAGGGCGTGTTATCTCGCCACTCTTTATAGCCTCGTTGAAAGCCTGGGCTATCTTCGAGCGGCCCTCAGCGTCGGCATACAGGATGCGAGCCTGCGAGCCCACCACGAGGTTGTTGCGGCTTGCCTCGCAAATCCAGTGTATGTTGTCCGCCATCTGTCCCTTGATTTCGTCGGGCGCAGTCTGCATTATTTCCTCCATCACACGTGCCGCAATCTCGTCGGTCTTGGCGAGGTCGGCTGGGGTGCCCGATGTACACACCCATCTGAAGGGACCGAAACCATAGTCGAAGAACATCGGACCCATTATGTCCTGCACGTACGACGGATATCGGAACTTGCCATTCTCCTGGCAGATGTCGGCTCCTGCACGCTTCGACTGCAACAGGAAGGCGTTGCCATAATCGAAGAAGTACATACCACGCTCGGCAAGGCGGTTTATGGCAGCCACCTGTCGGCGCAACGACGCCTGCACATGCTTGCGGAACTCATCGGGATTCTCAGCCATCATCTGCTTCGACCCCTCCAGAGTCAGGTCGGCAGGATAGTAGCCACCCGCCCACGGATTGTGTAGCGAGGTCTGGTCGCTGCCTATGTCCACGTGCACTCCTTCGTCAGCGAGTCGCTCCCACAGGTCCACCACGTTGCCCACATATGCCATCGACACCGTGCGCTTCTCGTCTACGCTCTTTCGTATGGCAGGAATCAGCTCGTCCAGATTGTCATGCAGCTCGTCCACCCATCCCTGGTCGTAGCGCTTCTTGGCAGCCAAAGGATTTATCTCTGCCACCACGCTCACCACACCGGCTATGTTGCCAGCCTTGGGCTGAGCGCCCGACATGCCGCCCAATCCAGACGACACAAACAGCATACCGCTGATGTCGTGTGCCTTACCCTTGGCGCTGAGTTGCTTACGGCAGGCGTTCAGCACGGTGATAGTAGTGCCGTGCACGATGCCCTGCGGACCGATGTACATGTATGAGCCAGCCGTCATCTGTCCGTATTGGCTCACGCCCAAAGCGTTCATGCGCTCCCAGTCGTCAGGTTTGGAGTAGTTTGGTATCACCATACCATTTGTCACCACCACTCGTGGCGCATTCCGGTGCGACGGGAACAGTCCGAGCGGATGTCCCGAATACATCACAAGCGTCTGCTCGTCGGTCATCTCGCTCAGATACTTCATCGTCAGCCGGTACTGTGCCCAGTTCTGGAATATGGCACCGTTGCCGCCGTACACAATCAGCTCGTGCGGATGCTGCGCCACCTCAGGATTGAGGTTGTTCTGAATCATCAGCATTATGGCAGCCGCCTGTTCTGAGCGGTGCGGATACTCGTCGATAGGACGGGCGTACATCTCATAGCTCGGACGGTAGCGGTACATATATATGCGGCCGTAACGGTCGAGCTCGTCCATAAACTCGGGCGCCAACTGTGCGTGCAGATGCTTGGGGAAGTAGCGCAGAGCATTGCGCAGAGCAAGCTGGCGCTCCTCGTGTGTCAGTATCTCCTTGCGCTTGGGCGCATGATTTATATTGTTGTCGTAGGGCTTCTGCTCGGGTAAGCAGTCAGGAATGCCCAGTCTTATTTCGTCTGTAAAAGTCATAATGTAATATATTTCAGCCCGACCCCCGACCCCTCCCCCATAGGGAGGGGAGTGATGTGATTTGTGGGGTGTGAGGGATAGCTGGGCTGTTTGGTTATTGTTTATTTTGGGTTATTGTTTAAAAATTGTAAGTAGTCGGTTCATACTACTCCCCTCCCTACGAGGGAGGGGCAGGGGGTGGGGCTTTTTTTACAGTTTATCCTCCACCAACTTTGTTATTTCCTCTTCCTCCTTATTCGCCTTAGCTATCAGCTCGTTGGCCTCGCCTATGAGTGCTTCAGCCTCCGTGCGGTCCTTCAGCGACCCGGCGTTAATCTTCACGTTCATACCGGCACCGAGCACAGCGGCACGTGCAGCCAACGCTCCCACTCCGGCATCCGACACGCTGTTGGGATTGCCCTTCTCCACCATCTTGCGGCATACGGCAAACACCTCGTACGAAGCCTTCATCGTCTCCAGCGGCACCTCCGTAGCAAAGAGCGTAGCCGTCTGTATGGCTTCCGTACGTGCCGCCTTCTCCTCGGGCGTATTCTTCGGCATTCCGAAAGCAGCCATAATGCGGTTGAACGCCTCTGTGTCCTCGTCTACAAGATGCAGCAGACGCTCCTGCAGAGCCATGCCTTCCTCAGCCACTGCGGCAAACTCGCTCCACTGCTCGTCCCATCCCGGCTTGTGGCTTGACAGATTTGCCACCATCGTTGCCAATGATGCGCCCAGTGCTCCCATATACGCCGACACCGAACCGCCGCCAGGAGCCGGACTCTCGCGCGACGTCTCCTCAGCAAATCCCTTCACCGTCATGTCTACCAGCAGGTGCTGCTTCTCGTCGCCCTCAGCCATCACATATTCTATAATCTTCTCCTCGGGCTTAAACTCCTTGAGGTCAGACAGTCCGAGCGACTTGATGGCAATGTTCAGTATGTCCTTCTTCGGTATGCCAGCCGAGCGCTGCTGCTTGGCAAGGAAGTAGCGTCCAGCCTCCAGCAGGGTGCGCTCGGGCACCAGTCCCACAATCTCCGTTCCCGTAACGCGCACGCCACGGTTCTGAGCGCAGCGGCACACCTCGTCAAAAGCCTTGTGCAGCGGCGTAACGTTGATGTTGGTGATGTTCATCGACACCTGGGCGATGCCATACTCGTCGATATACCATCCTATGGCCTTGGTACACTTCAGCGTGCCGGGCTTCATGATGGGCGTGCCGTCGGCATAGAGCAGTTTCTTGCCGATGATAGGATTGCCCTCGCGCATTGGCCTACCCTTCTCTCTCACGTCAAACGCGATGGCATTGGCACGGCGTGTCGAGGTAGTGTTCAGATTGAAGTTCACCGCAATGAGGAAGTCGCGCGCGCCCACCACCGTACAGCCTGTTCGTGCCACCTGCTCGTCGTACGGACGTCGGCCGAAGTCGGGAGCTTCAGCATCGTCGTCTATACGCTCGGCAATGCCCTCATATTCGCCCTTGCGGCACACGGCAAGGTTTCTGCGTTCGGGAGTGAACGCCGCAGCCTCATAGCAATAACAGGGAATGTTGAGTTCATCGGCAATGCGCTTGGCGAGTTGGCGCGAAATCTCGGCACACTCCTCAAGCGTAATTCCGCTCACGGGAACAATGGGCAGCACGTCGGTAGCGCCTATGCGCGGATGAGCGCCGTGCTGCTGGCGCATATCAATAAGTTGTGCGGCCTTGCCCACAGCTCTGAAGGCAGCCTCCACCACGTCGTCGGGCTCGCCCACGAAGGTTACGACAGTACGGTTGGTAGCCTCGCCGGGGTCGACGTCGAGCAACTTCACACCCTTGACGCTCTCTACTGCGTCCGTTATCTGACGGATTACGCCCATGTCGCGGCCTTCGCTGAAGTTAGGCACACACTCTACAATCTGCTTCATTTTTGCCATAGTATAAGGTATTATGTTAGTAGTATAAAAAATCAAATAGCAGAAGTATCAATGATACGTTGCAAATTTAGTGAAAAAGAATATTTAATGCAAGAAAATAGCAATAAACATTTACTATATAATGGTTACCATACGTCAAATAATATTGTCACCCAACGTTATTTATTAAATAACATTGAGTGACACTTTGATTGTAATAGCATTACAGCAACAGCGCTATACTATCGTCAGCACTACGCCCTTGCCACGCTTCATTGTTTTCCATATACGTTCGTAGAGCCGCTCGTACGTTTGCGCCGACTTCAACACCAGTCCCGGTATGTACTCCTTGCCTACGATGATGCTGCCGTTCTTCAGCGTAAGGGCACCGTTGCCGGGGCGTATGGTAGCGCCGCAAGGCGTCGTTGGCAATATGCGGCAGAGTTTCCTGTCTATCTCCAGTTCCAATGGATAGGAGCCGGCTGGGAGATAATTACGGGGATGTTCCAATGTGGCGCAAATAGTGCGACCGTTTATTATGAGCATGCCGTCTACGCCATAGGACGAGTAGCGGTTGCGTTTGATTTCTATCAGCATATTTTGAGTTTTGAGTTTTGAATTAGGAGTTTTGAGTTGGTCGCCTGCGGCGATTTTGAATTTTTGAGTTTTTCAATTTTCAATTTTGACTAAATGACTAAATGACTAAAAGAGTTTTGAATTTTGAGTTTTGAGTTTTGAATTGTGCGCTACGCGCATTTTGAGTTTTTGAGTTTAGAGTTATTAGTTTTTGAATTATCAATTCACAACTGAAAAATTCCCCATCGCAGGCGTAGCCGAGAATAACTCAAAACTCAAAATTCAAAATTCAATAAGTCTTCCGGAAACTGTTGTTAGGCTCAAAGCTGACAAGTCCTTGCTTGCGCCAGTTCTTGAGCATTTGCTGAACGGCGTTGCGCGACGTATTCGAACCCTTCACGGCTATGCTGTGCTGCAGGGCTTGCTCAAAGCTGAAGGTAGTGTCCAGACGCTCGAAGATGGAGTCGTTCCTGCCTCGCTTGGTGCGCTCCGCCGTGGCACGTCCGCAATAGTCTTTCGACGAGAATGCCGCCTCTATGCGGTCGCGGAAGAAGTGCAGGGCGTTGTCTATCTGATAGTCGGCGAGCACGTCGAAGGCAGCGAGAAACGAGGGGTGCTGCTGCTTTACAATCAGCTCCTTCCACAAACCCGGTTGCTGTTTGAGCCGTGTCTCAGCGCCAGCCAGTCCGTGGCGGTCTATCAGCTGTGCAGCCACTCGGCAGAGCATCAGACAGGTCATCATGCGCATCGTCGTGGGACAGATGCGGAAGCGCTGGCGAGCCTTCACCTTGTCGTCGTTCTTCATCGTCTCCAGTCGCACCTGCTCCAGCCATTGCCTGCCCTTTGCCTCCAATTTGGATAGCACCACCTCGCCCTGCATCAATGGCAGCAAATGGGCTATCTGACGTATGCGCTCACGCTGACGATCGGTCAGCACATGCAGATTTTCGGTGAGCGGCTGAAAGGTGTTGTCGGGTGTGCGTGCTATTGCAATACGACTCTGAAAACCGTCGGTGTAGTTGGTCACCACTCTATACAGCGCATCGGGCGTTCCGCACATCACCACATTCCACAACAGCCTATCGATATGCACGTTCACAGCCTCGGCACTTCGCGCCTCACGCTCGTAGCTTGTGCCGTCGTAAGCCTGTCGCAGCATCACGGAGAAGTCGCTCATAGCCGACCGCCATTTCTGCGCCACCGTGTCAGCCTCGGGCGTGAACGAGAAGGCGTGCAGTCCGCCTGTGTTGGCAAGTCGCTCGGCAAGGTTGGCAACGGTATTGTTGAGCGTCAGACAGCGCACGGGCAGCTTCGGTTCCTCGGGCTGCTCCTTCTTGTTCTTGGCAGCCCGCTTCCTGGCACGCCATTCGTCCTCCTGCTGTTGGTACATCTTGTCCATAGCCCTCACTTCCTGCGTCCACACGTCCATAACGGGGTCGATGCTGCCCTTGCCCGATGCGAAGTCGCCAGCTATGTACGAGATGAGGTTCAAGGAGTTCATCTTGCCGTGTACGTCCACCTTCACGCCAGTAGCCAGCATGCCTATCACAGGACAGATGGCAGTCAGTACGGGCAGCGCCAAGGCAGGACCTACAGCATCGATAGAGTCCTTCACGCCCTGCGGCATTCGTGGCAGCGCATTGTAGTAGAACAGATCGTCCCGTGCCAGCGCCTCGTCTATTCCGTCGGTTTCTGCCTGCTCTCCGTCTGCGCCTGTTATGCGTTCCTGTCGCAAGGCAAGCAGCACGTCCTTCAGCCGCTTGGGCATCTGCGTGCGCTTCTCGCCAAGAGCCGAGTCGATACAGGCAAGCTTCTCCGCCTCTGGGAACCCGTCGTAACACGGAATGATGCTGTCCAGCAGCTGGCGGTCGAAGCCGCAGATGTGGCGTAGGTTGACGGCAAGCTCAAATGTGAGCGTGTTGCGGTTGCTGCACACAGGCTCCTGCGAGTCGTTGTACATCTGCCACCACTTGCGGATAATGTCGGTGTAGGGAATGCCTAAATAGGTTGTGTGTTGAGACGTTGTTGTGGTGTTGGTTTGCTGTGTAGCTGACGAGGAAACATCACCATCACAACCCCTCACCACCTCACCCTCATTAACCTCACCCTCATTATCGAACAGCTCCTTATCTACGAAGAGCAATTTTTCGCATGGAGGCGTGAAGAACACTCTGGTAATGTCCTTTGCGCCCTTGTCGTACTGCACACCGAGCAGCTGCGAAGCCCATTTGAGGTTCTCCTCCTGCGAGAGCTCAGGCTTGCGTCTGAAGGCGATATGATAGCCTTTGCCAGCCGAGCGTTCGAGCATCAGCAGTCCCAGTTCGTCCTTCTTGCCCATCACCATTTCGGGCACGCTCGCCATCTTCTGCTCATAGTCAGCAGCCTTAGGGTCGAAGTCGATGTCCATGCCAACGGAGCGGCTCATCCGTGTAGCGCCTTTCAGCGTGCCGTCGGCATTAGGCAGGCAGGAGTAGTTCATCTGCACCATGTGGTGCTTGTCGGCACGTCGGTTGCGCTCCGTGTCGCGCGCGAGCCGGTATTCGGTCTCGTCGTTGACGGGGCGCATTAGCTTTGCCCCGTCCTTGTAATATATAATGTGTACGCTCATTTTCTGAATTTTGAGTTTTGAATTTTGAGTTTTGAGTTATTCTCGGCTAACGCCTGCGATTACGAATTGTCCAATTGTGAATTGTAGGAGGCTATGGCGTCCTCGCCTTAGCCTGCGCAGCAAGTCGGTAAGAATTATTCTTTCAGTCACGAATTATCATGAATTGTCCATGAATTTCACCATGAATTATTCTTTTCACCACGAATTTCACTAATCACACGAATGTTGTGTGCGTTATCTGAATTCATGGATAATTTATGGTAATTCGTGACAAAAAGAACTTCATGCTTGCTGCGTGGTTTTTCAGTCACGAATTATCATGA
This sequence comes from Leyella stercorea, assembly GCF_021531655.1. The sequence continues at coordinate 117,858 of NZ_JADYUF010000002.1, forward strand.
ATTGACCACGAATTTTACCACGAATTAATTTATGAGTAATTCATGGATAATTTATGGTAATTACTTCCTTATAGTCAGTGGGTCCAAGGACAAATCTCGTGACAAAAAGACAGCATGTGGTTTTCAGTCACTTAACATTACCGTCTAAGTTGGTACTTCACAATCGCGTCAGTTGCTTCTGCGCTTTCAACGGCTATTGCCTGTGCAATATTAATGTTTTCGTTTGCTGTTATCTTCAGCGTCAACTGAATTGCCCCGTCCTTGGTCTTGCTCACCCTTCCGTGCGCCAGCTTTCTGATAAGCTGCGACTGTGACCTGACTCTGGGCTGTGCCACAAAGTCGAACGTGCCGTCGGTCATTTGCTGCGCCACGCCGTGCATCCTCCGCATACGCTGCACCTTATCGGGCACCGAATCATCGGGCGAAAAGAGGAAATACTTGCTCTCGTCGTAGAAAGCGATACCGCCAAGCTGCACGTGCTGGCAGCCATTAACCTGGTTGTTGGTTGTACTATTAGCACTTGTGCTGTTTGCGTTTGTGCTGTTTGCGTTATTGTTTATATCTTTAATCATAATATTGAGTTTTTTGCGAGAAGAACGTTGGATTGTTGCGCGCTTTACCATGGAATATCCTCCGCAATTCAACTCTTGTTTTTTATGATTTTGAATTTTGAGTTTTGAGTTATAGCGTTTGGCGATTTTGAATTTACCAGTTGTGAATTATGAAATTCAAAATTGAACAATTCCTAATCGCCATAGGCGACCAATTCCTAATTCCTAATTCAAAATTCAAAACTTTACAATGTCCGTCACCAGTATGTCCTGATAGTGTGCCCCGTTATACTCTCGTGTAGAGAAGCGCAGCGTCACCGCCACAAGGTCGCCGGGACTGAACAGGCATCCTGCCGTATTGCCGAGCATAGCTGCCACATACTGGTTCTCGTACTTGCCGCCAAGCTCCTGAAGCATGATGTTGCACTTCATAGTCTGGCCACTCTCCGTCTTCTGACTCTGTACAGCGAAAGCCTCGCCCTGCTGTACCACTCGCATGATTTTTGCGTCCATAATAATTTAAGTATTAAGCCCTACCCCCGGCCCTCAATAGGAAGAGAAAAGCCTCTCCCCCGACCCCTCCCCAGCAGGGAGGGGAGTGATATGATTTTGTGGGGTATGAGGGATAGTAAGGCTGTTTGGTTATTGTTTATTGATTATTGTTTTATTGTTTATTGATAATTGTAAGTAGTCGGTTCATACTACTCCCCTCCCTACGGGGGAGGGGCAAGGGGG
>NZ_JADYUF010000030.1 GCF_021531655.1 Leyella stercorea
ACTCATCAGGTTCCACCTGATAAACACCATATCCAAGTTGTGGCATTTACACGCCATTGCTTAACTTTATCTTTACCATAATCAAAATGTTTTAAAAGTTCATTTATTTCTTATCCTTTGTACTTGAACACCTTGACCATATCCTTGTCGCCCCCCACGAGCTGGCTGCATCGGTTCAGCATTCCCGTGTCTGAGAAACCGCATCTCTCCATGACTCTTCCCGATGCAGGATTGCCTGTGAAATGGTCTGCCCAGATGTTTTCGAAATGCTTCTCGTGGATGCTGTAGTCGAGCATCAGCTTCAAGGCTTCGGTGCAGATTCCTCTGTTCCAATAAGGCTTTCCTACCCAGTAGCCCACCTCGCAGTCGTTTTCTCCGATAGGGATGTTGCTGGTTTCATGGGTGTAGTAGCCGATGCAGCCGATAGCCTCGCCAGTCTCTTTCAACACAATCGCCCATGTCGTGTCATTATGGAAGAATGTCCGGATTATCTCCTTACTTTCCTCAACAGACTTATGTGCCGGCCATCCAGCATGAGGTCCTACGTCAGGGTCTGAGGCGTACTTGAAGAGCGACTCTGCATCCGATTCTTGCCAATGGCGAAGTAAAATTCTTTCTGTTCCCATCAGATTATATCAATGTTTTGCATTTTATTTACTATGTGCACTTATCCCAGCCAGTCGGTAAAGATAAGTATACATTCGTGCACCTTCTCAAAGAATTTCCCTATCCGGCGCTTGATGCCCTTCCAGTATATCCCATTCTTTTTAATGCTCATATACTTAGTTATTTATTTTGTCATTAATTCATGTGCAAATACGCCATCAGCGCAATCTGTATCAGCAGAATGGCAGGAATGCCGTATTTGAATTTCTTGTGCATCGTCTTATGGTGCCAGACTTTCATTCCCATCCATGCCCCGACGCTTCCTCCAACGACAGCCAGCAATAAAAGCGTTACTTCCGGAATGCGCCATTTGGCTTTCTTTGCCTTGTACTTATCAATGCCGTACACGATGAATGCAACTGCATTGATAGCAAGGAGATAGTAGGCGAGGCAACTATGTAATGTATTTATGCTCATTTTCCTATTTTACTCCTTTATTCTGTTCATTATTTCAAGAAAGGATCAAGCGTAGCCAGCAGTTCGGCTTTATCTACCACACCGCTTGTGCGCCACAATACTTCTCCGTTTCGGAAGAGCATCAGTGTAGGCACGGATTGGATGCGGAATTGGCTTGCAGTTACGCCGTACTTGTCTACATCCACCTTGATGATTCGGATGCGGTCGCCCAATACACTTTTCACCTGCTCCAGAATGGGGTGCATTGCCTTGCAAGGTTGGCACCATGTAGCAAAGAAATCGACCAGAACAAGCTGGCCACTGTTTATTACATTATTGAATGTCTCCATAATTATTTGTCTATTTCTGTGAAACGGTTAAAATTTTGCTGAAAACTCCATCAACATTTAAGTCCCCACACACGATCCTTATAATATGGGTTGCAATGGTCAAACTGCACGGCTTCCAGCTCCGCAAACACCTCTATCAGCGCCTCGTCAATCACCAGCTGCTGATTTCCGTCCCTTCTCGGTGCCTTGTATTCATGCTCGCCGATTCGCTCCTTCAGAAACTCCGTCATCATGAAATACGGATTGCCGAGCAGGGCAGGAATGCCCACCACCGGAGCCATCATCTGTGCGAGGAAAGAGCCGCAGCTGTTGCCTGGAAGCAAGTCGGGCTGCTCTTTGTCTATAATAGAACGTATTTCATTCAACGCCTTCTTGGGATGCAATGGCAAGTCGGGAGTCAGCACCACCGCCGTCCCCTCAAACGCTTCTTTCAAGGCTCTCGCCATCGGACAACTGCCCGTGGCGAAGAATCCGTGTAGGAATAATATCTTCTTCATGTGTGCAAAGATAGTGCAAAACGAAGACAATACAAAATGAATGCAAGTTCATCTATCAGAGAGGAAATAAAAAAGTTGCTTACAAACTGAGTAGGTAGGACGCAAGCGATTCCCACTTAATCAGTTTGCCACTACCTCACTGGTATATTCGTCATGGCGCCCGCGACAGAGACACAGCCTTTTCTGTTTCCATCAATCTGGCTGCAAAACTGCAGAACTCAGGCAAGGACGTCAACTTCAAGTTGCCTTGGAACCGTCCTCACAGTGGCGACATCTTGCACCCTTACGTAACGTACTTACCCTTTTTTATTGCTTCTTGCATTTTATCCAAATAGATTCGTCACCAATAGACATTTTCAAATCTGATACTGTAGAAGTCGCAGAAATGATGGTGTAAGAAGCATTACTATGCGCTTTCTTTTGGCTGTTTGAAACGCCGCTTGAAAATAAAAAATCGAATAGTCCCATACCTTTTTCTATTAATGTTTAACTTCTAATGCAAAGGTATGAATTGATTGTGCAGTCTATCTGCACAATCAAAAGAATGTGCAAAAATGATAGAAAAAAAGCAGAAAGAACTGTTTCTTCCTGCTTTAATAAGTTGTTTTGACCTATTATAATTGTCTTAATTTATCTACAAAGAATGCTTCTTTTGCTTTCATCTTTTCACAGAAGTCTGCATAAGAAGTGGACGTATGACAAATCTCAATACCTAATATATATAGTGATGCAGACGAGTCCTTCAATCGTGATTTTGGAATTTTCTGCTGTCTTTCAGACAAAGGAGCTATAAAAACTCCTTTCGAGGCCTGTAAGTTAGTGATGTATGTGATTAACTGATGAAGGTCATCACGATTAACTTTTGAAACCATTTCATAACTTTCAAGCTTCTTGTATTTTGCATCAAGAACAATATCATCTTTATAGAAATCTGGATAACGGATTCCACTATGATCTTCAAACAAATAGATGCCACCTTTATGTTTCTTGTTTTCAGGATGCTTGAAGCCATCTTTTTGTAGAATGGTATTCAGATATTCTTCCCAAAGCCAGGCTCCATCAAACAGAATACCGCAAATCTCCTCATCTGTTTCTCCGTACTTTACTTCTTCCATTCTAAGAATTTGTAAGCAAAGGCATTGCAGGGGCTGATATTCTGTATAGTAAGGATGACTCTTATGTCTTAGGTTCTTACCAATAATTGCACTTCGCTCATTTTTGTTATATGAAGGAGTTAGTGAAATTATAGATTTTACATTATCTATAGTTTCCTGATCCAAACCCAATACGGATTGACCATATCTCTTTGACTTCATAAACTCAATTGTATGACGGATTAACTCAGTCATGTCATTGTCATAGGTATATTCACGAGTGGAGTATGCCACATTTCCTGCAAACGGAATGTTTTGGGCAATATGGCGTCCCCAGTCAATCGTACCTTTTAATTTTGCATCGTTATGTTTGAAGTTCTGATACTCTCTGTATATGCCCTGGCGCATTGCGTTCCTTAGCAAGTGAGGGAACATAAACATAATAAAGTCAAATACATCCTCTTTTTCGTTGTTGTGATTAAGGTCAAAGAGATTGAATGAAAAGACCTTTTGAAGCATGTAATGTAAGAGATAGTCGTCGCGTCCTTCGTCAAAACGGGATTTAATTTTTACCTGCAGGTTTCCTATACCGATAAAACCCATCACATTTCCTGTGGAAATACGTACCTTTTCAGGGTCTCTTGTATTTAGAATGGTTATAACAGAAGCTTCACCGACTTTGTCGTCAGAATCCTCTATACTATAGGGAAATATTAGGAGATTCTCATTTTCGTGACATAATTGAGCTATTGTCTTGTCGGCAATAGGGAATAAAGTTGAGACATCTTTACGAAGAAATGTCCCAGCTTTCACCTGTCCAATATTATTGTCTGTTAAGTTAATTCTCATCGACCAATTCGTTATCATTAATATTTGAGTTGCTTTCTTTGGTATCGAAGTAAGCATTTCTCAACTTTTCCATGATTTCTTCTGATTTGCGGAAACCACGGATATATTCTCTAAGCAATGGTTCGATATTCATATTCCATAGCTTTTCAAAGTTTACACCGTTATCACCCAACTTTAAGAAGTATGATGGGCCAACTTGGTAGGCTGGGCCAAGCCCTTCAATCTTGGATATCTCATTATTCAATCTTACCATAACATTCTTTGCCTTAGTGGCACATTCGAGTTTGTCGAGCATAGATTGTGTATCTTCTGGCTTTATCTCCTTCCAGGTGAATCTGCGACGCATAGCAAAGTCCATGCTCTCGATACTACGGTCTATATCATTCATTGTACCAAGAATGAATACGTTTTCAGGAATATAAAATCCTTCTGCAAATACATCTGTTTCAGGGACAAGGTTCTGATATTGAGTCTTTACTCGAATATCTTTCTTGCCTCTATAACCAGGGTCAATGGCATAGAATAGTTCACCAAATATTTTTGAAGCTTCTCCACGATTAATTTCATCAATGATGAAAACAAAATCTTTTTTGACTACGTTACTTGCTGTTAATGTTGAAATGTTCTTTTGTTTGTATACTTCTTTAAGTACAGCCCAGTAAGCTGAAGCATGACAACCTCCGATAGCATCCCTTACAGCATCGCTAATGTTTGAAATATTGTTCAAAGACTCTGTTGTAGTAAATACTTTTGCAAGTTTTGCCAATCTGTCAAAAGAAACGGTATAAGTACGATTACTACTAGTTCCAGGAGTTTTCAGTTCTATGTTATTAAAGTCTGTAACCTTAACCACTTCCATGGATTTTCCGTTTGTTTTGAGCTTAAATTCATTCAAATCACCATTATTAATTTTATCAATAACTGTATTATATTTATCATTCAGTGATTTTTCTTCCGATAACTCAGTGAGAGTTTTTTTGCTGTCCTCCAAATTCTTGATAGCTTTTTTGCAAAACTCTTTGAAAATTCCATCTTTACGCTCAAATCCCATCTGTCCTTCAGACATCATGATAGGTCTCAGACCTTCTACAAAATCAGTATAGTCGTAAGAGGGATGAAATTGCACAAAGCACATTTCGTCCTTACTACATCCCATTTCTCTTGCTATGGCCTGAGCCATAAAGGTCTTACCGGTACCAGGAGCACCCGTCAGAACTAAGTTCTTGCTCTCTTTAAGCAAGTCAATATATTTTTGATACATCATAGTGCTGTCTATTTTTGTTTCAACAAGATCATTTTCATTATCTTCCTTGTCAGTATCTGTATTTTTTAATAATGTCCTATTATAGTACCACAATACCGTTTGAGCTGTAAGTGGCATACTTTGAATACATCCATTATTCTTTATTTCGTCATTGATGGACAAAATCAATTCATTCTCTTTCTCAATCTCTGGAATAACGTATTGATCCAGTAATTCGTAAAAATGAACAAGCTTTAGACCTGCCTTTCGTGGCTTAACCCCTAAAAGCTTACATAAATTCTTATATACATCATTTTTATAAAAAGTATATTTCTGAGGATTATGGAATGTCAGGAAACAACTGATAAGTCGCTCATCACACATTGCACTCGTATGATTGGTAAACTTTGCTTTGATCTTATCATCCCATAATGTTTTGCAGCTTTCAGTAAAGTTTTCTATTCTTTCTTGTAGAAGGATATTTTCATCAAATAATGCTCTAAAGAGTTTTCTATACTCTTCTGGTTCATATTTCACAAAATTTCTAATTGCGGTAATCTGTGAACTAAAACATAGATTCTTAAATTCTATAGAATTAATCTCTTTAGAAAAATCTATAGCATTAGGGTCTGGGTGTCCATTTTGTTTGGACACCAATTCCCATTTATATAATTCTTCTAAGTTAGAATCACCATTTAGTCCATAATGGATTTGGTGATTCTTGAATAATATGACTATATCTTTTAAATTCATTTCGTATCTTCTATTGCTACATCAAATTTAATATCCTTATTACGATAAAGGTAAATCTTTGTATCGTAGGTTATTGTCTCTACTTCAAATCGTTCGCCATTTGGCTGACGGGCAATGTTCCACTCGTTGATGAAACCTCCATCTGGATAGATAGAGAGCTTCTTGTTTCCACAAGTTATAGACAATACTCGCCTTTTCGATTAAGGGGGGCTTACTTTTGAAAAAATAAACCCTGAAGTCCTATTTTACGGGACTTCGGGAAGGAATTTTATTCTCTTTGGAGTTTTACCGGACAGCAATACATTTTTATATAGAGGGTGTGTCAAGACACACCCTCTTGTAGGGTTTATGATTAAATAACTCCATATTCCGGATGAACCCTTTTTATTTCTTTTCGCCTATCTGCTTCAGCATTTCGTCCACAGCAGCTTTCAGCTGGCGGTCGTTGCCATTGATGAAGTCTTCAGGTGTGTTGTATACTGTTATGTCGGGATTGAGCTGAGTGTTCTCGGCATACGTGCCATCGAGGCTCATGCATCCCACCTGCGGAATGCCGTACACCAAAGAGCGGTCGATCATAGTCTCCCACCACACGGCAGTCATAGTACCAGCTACTGGAGCACCGATGAGTTTGCCTATGCCGAGCGTCTTGTAGACCATCGGGAATCCGTGACCATTGCTGTAGTCGTCCTCGCAGATGAGTACGCACGAGGGTTTGGTCCACTTGTTGAACGGGTCGCGACCGATGAACTGTCCGCGTGGCATGAATTGCTGGTATTCCTTGCCGTTGAGTAGCGTGCAGAGGTCGTCGTGCAACCATCCGCCTCCGTTGTGGCGTTCGTCGACGATTACCGCCTCGCGGTTGCGGTTGTTGTCGCTAAGTAGTTCGCGATAGACGGTGCGGAAGCTCTCGCTGTTCATTGCCTTGACGTGTACATAGGCGAGTCGGCCGCCCGACAGGCTGTCTACCAGATGGCGGTTGCGTTCCACCCAGCGCTTGTAGAGCAGTTCGTTCATTTTGCCCATAGACATTCCCTTTGTGTTGACATCGAAGGTACTGCCGCCCTTAGTGCGAATGGTGAGTCGTATTGGTTTGCCTATTTTCCCGTCTAGCAGAGGGAAGTAGTCCATACCGGCCTTGATGTCCGTGCCGTCGATTTTCTCGATGATGCATCCGGTCTTTACCTTAGTCTGCTTGCAGGCTATCTCGCTGCCCTTCACCACTTCAGCAATTTTCAGTCCGTCGCCGGTGTAGTTATCGTCGAGGAAGAGTCCGAGGCTGGCAGTCTGGAGCGGTGCCCACATGCCGTTGTATCTCGCTCCGGTATGCGAAGCGTTCAGCTCGCCCAGCATTTCGCTCAGCATCTCCTGAAAGTCGTTGTTGTTGCTGATGTAGGGCAGGAAGCGCTCGTAAGTCTTGCGGTAGCCTTCCCAGTCTACGCCATGCAGGTTCTTGTCGTAGAACTTGTCCTTCACCTGTCGCCAAACGTGGTCGAACATATAGGCGCGCTCCTTGTAGGGCTGATAGTTGAACGGAGCTTCGAAGTCGATATTCTTGACGGCTCTGCTTGATGGCGTAACCTTCTTGATGCCGCCGTCGCCAGCCAGATAGATGTTCTGGTAAGTCTTGTCGAACACCATCTCACCACCTCCGAGGTTCTTCATCAGCAGTTCAGTATGGCCTGTAATAAGGTTGCGGCGCCACAGGTCGGCACCACCCTCAAACGAAGCCTTATAGTAGATGTTCTCGCCATCCTTGTCGAGCAAAGCGTCGCCGAGGAACGAGGAGTTTACCGTGAGGCGCACGATGCGGTCGCGGCAGTTATCAAGGTCGAACTTCAGATCCTCTGTCTCCTGTGCTTTCGGCTTCTCAAGATTCTTCTTCTCCTTCTCTTCCTTCTTTTCCTCCTGCTTCTTCTCCTTATTGGTCATGTTCTCCTTAGCCAGGGCACGCTCCTCCTTGTTCATGCGGAAGCGCTCGTAAGCCTCAAGGTCGAAGAACATCAAGTAAGCGTCCGACTCAGCTCCCCAGCTGCCGTGGCTGCGGTATCCGGCACGGTCGCTGCTGAACAGCATGGCCTTGCCTCCGAGCACCCACTTGGCGTCGCCCTCATTATATCCGCTTTCGGTGAGGTTGTGTATTTCGCCGTTGCCCGAAGCATTTACCAGGGCGATGTCCGAATTGTTCCAACCTCCCACGCCGATGTACGAGGATAGCAGCCACTTGCTGTCGGGGCTCCATGTGTAGTCGATGTCACCGTCGCTGTACGAATAGACGTATTTGCCGTCCATCACGGTCTTCACGTTCTTGCCCTTAGCGTCCATCACGCGCAGGGTGCCACGGTTTTCCCAGAAAGCGATCTGCTTGCCGTTAGGGCTGAATTTCGGTTGGAATGAAGTCTGGTCGGATTGTGTCAGTCGCTCCTCTACAAGTTCGGTAGCATAAGCAAACTGCTTTTCGTCCTTGTTCTTGATGGTAGTGGCGTAGATTTGCCACAGTCCGTTGCGTTCCGAGTCGTATATTATGGTGCGTCCGTCGGGCGCAAAGTCTATGTCGCGCTCCTGTTCGGGAGTGTTTGTTATCTGCTTTGTAGTGCGGTATTCTATCGACGTAACGTACACGTCACCATGCAGTACAAATCCTATTTCCTTTCCGTTGGGCGAGAGCTTGATATTGTAAGCCCCCGAGTTCTTGATCTGTCGTATGAGTTCCTTGCCCTCGTTGTCAGCCACTATTCTGATGGCAGTCTTTTGTGGCTGTGCTCCTTGGCGCACGGTGTATATCTCGCCATCGTAGCCGTAGCACAGCGTGCCGTCGTTGGCAGCTGATAGGAATCGTACGGGATTCTTCTCGTGGCTGGTGATGCGTGTCTCCTTGCCATCGAGAGTGCGGTGGTAGATGTTGAGTGTACCGTTCTGCTCGCTCAGATAGTAGAACGACTTACCGTCGGCAGCCCATACGGGGTCGCGGTCTTCGCCGTCGAACGAGGTGAGCTTCTTGAACTTTTCGCCTCTCTTGAGCCAGATGTCGCGTGTGATAGGCGAGCGGTGGTGCTTTCGCCATTCGTCCTCATATCCCTTGCGGTCCATATAGAGCACGTCGCCAGACGAGTTGATGTCGAGAGCGTCCATTGTCACCTCAGAGTAGAGTTTGGGGCGTCCGCCGTCAATGCCTACAGCGTACACTTGTGGGAAGGAGCCTGCAAATATTATCGATTTTGTGGTAGGCATCATCGACGATTTGAACAGTATTGTAGAGTTGTCCTTCCAGCGCAGCGGATATTCGTTGCCGCTGTGTGTTGTCACGCGGCGCGGTATGCCACCGTTGGCATCCATCACCCACACGTCGATGCTACCCTCGCGGCTCGATGCAAAAGCGATGTTTTTGCCGTCGGGGCTCCATACCGGATAGGAGTCGAATGCAGCGTTTGCTGTGATTTGTCTGGCTGTGCCTCCGTTGGACGATACCGTGAAGATGTCGCCACGATAGGAGAATGCGATTGTCTTGCCGTCGGGCGATATTGCCGGATGGCGCATCCATAGCGGATTGTCTTGCGCCTGTGTGGTAAAGCCGTAAGCGGTCAGGAGTGTGGTTAATAAGATTTTGTTCATAGTTGTTTTTTTGTTATATGTTTTTGATATTTGTTATCTTCCCATGCCGCACCCTTTAGTCTTGTCGGCTTTGTCGGCTCTCACCGAACCGGCATTCTGAGCGCTGAACTCTCTGTTTATTTCAGCCAGTTCCTTGCGTCCGAAGATATAGTCGTCGTATAGGTCGTCCATGTCGATGCCTTCGCATTCTGCGTCGCCGAAGCCTCCAAGTGCCTCTTTCACTATATCCATGCGTTCATCGACTGTTGTGTCCTTAATCAGTAAACTTTTAGTTGTCATTTTATATTTAATTTTTTAATTGTTAGAATGCGTACGAATTCAAGACTTCTTCACTCCCCTTACTGCCTCTGCTTCCAGTGGGTTTTCGGGCCAGTAGTGTTTGGGGTATCTGCGTCGCAGCTCCTTGCGCACTTCGAAGTAAGTTGCTTGCCAGAAGCTTTCGAGGTCTTGAGTCAACTGTACCGGTTTGAATCCAGGCGACAGCAGTTCCATAAGTAGTGGTTGTCTGCCGTCGTCAATGCATGGAGTGCGTTTCATGCCGAAGCATTCCTGTAGTCGTACACTCAGCACGGGAGCCTCAGCCCCATGTCGGTATTCGATGCGAATGTGCGAGCCAGTAGGCACGGCGATGTGAGTAGGGGCGAGTCGGTTTATTTCCAGTTGCGTTTCGTATGAAATCGAGTTCCATAGAATTTCGGCGAGCTTCAGTTTCTTCAGTTCGGCAGCAGTCGACTTGATGTGTCCTCCCTCGTCAATATACAGCGGCAGCCAATCCTTAGCATTGGCAGTCAGATGCTCAGTCGAGATGTCGGGAATGTTCAGTTCGGGATGCCATGCAGCCACTTGAGCCACACGGTTTTGCAGACGAGTCACCTCGGCGTTGCTCCAGTCAAGCATGCTCATTCCGTCCTTCTTCACAGCCTCACATATTATATTTACCACATCCTCAGCCACGGCATTGTGTATAGGCTTAGAGCTTATGGTGAGCTTTCCTATTCTTCTTTCCGTTTGCATCAGCACACATCCCTGCTTGCTGTCCCACGATATGTTGTCGCGTTCTGTAATGATAGAGTCGTCAAGGTCGTCGGGATTGAGCGGAGCCGCCATGAATATGCGTCCTGCAGCGGTAGAGGCGTTGTTGAGCGAAGCTATCGCAAGCCACTTGTGTCCCGCTTGCGAGTCGTTCTGCTCAAGCTTCACGTTAGCGCCACTTGCCAGCCGGTAGCCGCCTATGTTGTCGATGCTCATGGCTATGCGCTCTGGATAGGCATAAGCCACCAGCATACCTATGTCAGTAGGCGCTACGTCGTTGTTGTCCTCAGCTACATGAACCATACGTCTGTATTCGGCAGCTATTTGTGCTATGCGTTGCCATTTGTCAGTCTGCTTGTTTCTGCGAGCTTGTCGTAGAGTGGTGATTCTCAGCCCAAGGTCAGTCCGGGCAGATTCGCCCATAGGATCTTTCTCCTCAAGTATGGCAGCGATGTCGCAAGCTACACCCTTGAGGAGTTGGTCGGAAGCTTGCAAAATCATCCTTGCTATACGTGGATGGCAGGGTAGGGCAGCCATACGCTTGCCGAGCGTTGTTATGCAGCCCTTCTCGTCGATGGCTCCTAGCGATATTAGCAGGCTATGCGCTTTGACGACATTGCTCTGAGGCGGCATCGTGAGCCATGGCAGAGCCTTCACATCGTTCTCGCCGAAAGCAGCTATCTCCAATAGCATCGGAGCCAGATCGGCTTCCTCTATCTCTGGTTTGCGCTGTTCGCCCATCAAGTGTTCGGAGGCTTTAGTCCACAGCCTGTAGCATATGCCCTCGGCAACACGTCCAGCACGTCCGCTACGTTGTGTCGCCATGTCCATGCTGATGCGCACCGTCTCAAGGTGGCTCAGTCCGGTGCGTGCGTCGAACATCATCTGTCGGCACAGTCCGGAGTCTACTACCACCCTCACGCCTTCAATCGTGAGCGATGTTTCGGCTATTGGCGTAGCCAACACCACTTTGCGTTCGCCATCCCTTGACGGGGCTATTGCTTTGTATTGCTGCTGGGGTGGCAGGTTGCCATACAGGGGTATCACGCTTGTGGGCAGTAGCGCAGAGCCGAGCAGTTGCTGGCAGCGTTCTATCTCGCCCTGTCCTGGCAGAAACACCAGAATGTCGCCCTTGTGCCGGTTGTGTGCCTCTATCGTAGCCGATGCAGCCATTTGCGAAATGTCGCGACGGTCGGCATTTGCGTTGGCATATTTGATGTCAACGTCAAACATATGGCCCTCGCTCTCTATGAGCGGAGCCTTCAGCAAGTTGCATATTCTCGAAGCGTCGATAGTGGCCGACATAATGACAATCTTGATGTCTGGGCGTATTATCTGTTGCGTCTGGCGTGTCAGGGCCAGAGCAAGGTCGGAGTTGATGCTACGTTCGTGAAATTCGTCAAACACCACCACGTCCACACCCTCAAGCGTAGCGTCGTCCACCAGCATACGTGTCAGAATGCCCTCGGTGAGCACCTCGATTCTTGTCTGGCTCGACACCTTGTTTTCAAATCGTACCCTATAGCCTACGGTCTGCCCCACGGGTTCGCCTATCATATGAGCCATCCGTTCGGCTATCTGTCGTGCGGCAAGTCGGCGCGGTTCGAGCATCAGTACCTTACCTGTGCAGCTTGATGTCTTGCTCGCGTTACTTGGTCCGTTTGCGCTGTTATTCAGTCCAGCCATTATGGTCAGAGGCAGCAAGGTCGACTTGCCGGCACCGGGAGGCGCTGTTACTACAACCGAGTTGTGCTTCTCCAGCGCCTTGTTTATGTCCAAGGCTATCTGCGCCGCAGGCAGCGCAATATTGTGGCTTATTATTTCGTTTAAGTCCATTCTTTATGGATAATTACAATCTGTCGAGCACCAGCTTTATCAGGTCGTCGATATGGTTCTTGTATCCGGTGTCGGCGCGTCCTGCCCTACGATTGGCTATCACCATGCAGACCGTTGTGGCGTGGTGTCCCATCAGTCGGGCGAGTCCAGCCAGTGCCGAACTTTCCATCTCAAAATTGGTGATGTGCAGTCCGTTGTATTCGAAGCTTTCTATCTTTTCGTTCTGGTTAGGGTCGGCAAGCGGAATGCGCAGCTGCCGGCCTTGCGGTCCGAAGAAGCCTCCGCATGCCACGGTGATGCCCCTTACCATACCCTCAGCTATGCGCTCAACGAGCGTCTCGTCGGCCTTGATCACATAAGGATAAGGTTGGCACATATTGCCAGTCCATCCCAGATGGTTGATGAGGGAGCGTTCCATCTGTAGGTCGCACACGGCATTGCGTCCGGCGTAGAAGTTGAGCAGACCGTCAAATCCCACAGAATATTCCGAGCACACGAATGTGCCCTCGGGAGTGTTTAGTTGCAGACCGCCACAAGTTCCTATTCTCACTATTTCAAGGCTGCGCGTCTGTTCCTTCTCCATGCGAGTGTTGAAGTCGATGTTGGCAAGAGCGTCAAGCTCGTTCATCACGATGTCGATGTTGTCGCATCCAATGCCGGTAGACACCACGGTGATGCGCTTGCCCTCATACTGTCCGGTCACGGTGCGGAATTCGCGGCTTTCTACCTCACACTCTATATTGCTGAGATGCGAAGCTACCAGAGCCACCCTGCCTGGGTCGCCCACTAATATCACCTTGTCTGCCAGATGCTCTGGCTTCAGATGCAAATGAAAAACGCTGCCGTCGCCGTTTATTATCAGCTCAGAAGCAGCAAAATACTTCTTCTCCATATCTTGAATTTCGAATTATGAGTTACGAATGTCCGTTGACTTCTGTTGACTACGGGCGAAGCCAAAACTTTCTTTAATTCTCATTTGACACCCCCATTAGTTTGTAATCGACATTAGATTTTGCTTTCCTTCTGTCGTAGTTCGCCCAAAGCACGTTTCAGCGTTTGTCGTAGTTCGTCGGTCTGCAGTTCCAGTTGTTGTATTTTCAACCCAATCTGAGCCTTGTCACCGTCAGCAGCTGTATGATATTGTGCACGCATGGCAGAGAGTTTGGCCGTCTTGGAAGTCAGTTCGTTACGAAGACGTACCGTCTCGTAGTAAGCCATGCGCGTCTCATCCGACTTGAATTGATCGATGCTGTTGTAAGTGATGCGGTCGTTTATCACGAAGTTTATGCCATCAGCCTTACTATGTGTCAGACTGTTCTCTTGCTTCAGCTGATTGAGTTGTTGCATGGCACTTTCGCGCTTTTCGGGCGTAGGCCATGTAGCGCGTATTCTGTTCAGGCAAGCCAGGCTATGCAGTTCCTTCTCGCCCATGCTGAGAGCTTCATAATTCTGTCGGGTGTCGGTAGGCACGAAGGTGTAGACACACACCTTGCCTTCGGGCTGGTTTCGGGTGGAGGCGAACCATGCCAGCTTGTCAGCATCAGCAACGATATATGCAAAATCGTCGGAAGGTGAATTGAAAGGCAAACCGATATTTTCGGCATTAAGGAAAGTGCCCTCGCCTGCCTCAATCTTTGTCATGTAGATGTCGCGCTTGCCCAGACCCTCATCGTCCGAAACTCCTGCAAAGTAAAGCGTCTGTCCGTCAGACGACATAAATGGGAAACTGATGTTCTTGAATTTGCCATTCACCGACTTCACCGGCTTCGCCTCGCCCCACTGACTGCCCACCATGTCGCGTGTGTACAGACGAGCAATGCTGTCGGTGCCCATCTCGGTGTAGTAGCATCGGTTGCCGAATCCATTGACAAAAACATACGAGTCGTTGGCCTCGTCGGTGTTGAAGAAAGAGTTGTACTTGACGAATTTTCCGTAAGAAGCTGGCAACGGTATCTCATCCAGCACATTGTTGATGTCCACCACGGTGCTGTCTATGACAAACACCTTCTGAGTGTTTGTCAACATATCGTCAAAGAGGGCCTTGGCTTTAGGGCTCATAGCGGGCATATTGTCCGTAGGCTTAGGTTTTACAATTGTAGACTTCGCTTTCGAGCGTTTGGTTTTGCGGCTTTGGGCGTTCAGTCCCGATGTGGTGAGTGCGAGAGCCAGGAGTATGAGTAGTTTCTTGCTGTTCATATTATTATGTAGTTTTTATTTGTTTTGCTGTTATTTAATAAGGTAGAAGAGCAGATTTCGTGTAATGGGATTGCCAATCATCTTCCTGAAGTAAGCATACTTCTTGGTGTAGTTGCGGTCGGGCAGAGGGTAAAGCCCTTTGCGAGCCAGGCGTTCCATAGTCTTCACGAGGGTCTTCTTGTCGTGGGTGGTGCGTATCACGTCACACAGATAGTCCATGGTCAGTTGGGCTATGCGTCGGTTCATGGCCGGTCGGTCGGTTTCGGGCACCACAAGTTTCAGCATGTTCTGCAGCGTCTTCTCCGTCTCTGCCAGTCGATGGGCATGTATAGAAGCGTCGGCAGTCGACAAAGTTGACAGCCGACTCTCCATATAAGCGTTAGAATCGGTATAGAAGAAGCGCTCCGATCGTAGTAGCAGCTTGGTGAGAAACTCGTTTTTGTTGGCTATCCTTTCATTAAATTCCTCCGACACTATTACGTTCTTTTCAAACAGGTAGCCTATCTTGGCCGCTTGAATCGTGTTGCCTTTCATATATGTGCTGCCCTGCATAGGTCCCTCGTAAGTGAATGGAGTGGTAGCATTGTCGGGATTGTCAGTATTCTTATAGAATACCACATCGGGATTGTGATAGCGCGCTATGTCCAGACAATGCTCGTAGGGAGCCCTTATCAGTAGGTCATGACTGCCTACGAATTGCACATAGCGTGCAGTACTCATCCTCAGCCCCATAGAGTATGCTGCCGACACTCCCATATAGCGCTGGTGGATGTACGTTATCTCATCGTCCTTTCCCAACAGTATATTAAGAGCTGCGGTAGAATCTCCGTTGTCTACAACAATTATCTCTCTGTCTGCAGAAGCCAGCGACAACTGCGTTATGCTGTCAAGGCATTGACTCAGAATGGCAGGCTCTGCGTCGTGATTGTACACAATGAAACTTATAAGAGGTTTGGCGGGCATATTCTGTGTGTCTTTTTACGTTTTTTATTCTGTCTGATGTTGTTATTATTGCAAAGGTAATAATTTTTATTTCTATTCAGTTTGCAGGAAAGAAGTTTTTTCACATTATAAAAACAAATAATAATTATAATATGAAGTAAAGGCCTAATGCAAAACTGACAAAATGCGAACGCCGATAACGTTGTGTAGTAATGGCACGATATTTGTAATATTGATTTCGAACGAGTGAAATACTCAACATTTGAAATAAAAACTCAATATTTGATATTAAAAACTTAATAATACAAACAAAATTATGGCACAAAAAGGTAATATTGGAGTAACGACAGAAAATATTTTCCCTGTCATCAAGAAATTTCTTTATTCTGACCATGAAATCTTCCTTCGTGAAATGGTTTCCAACGCCGTTGACGCTACACAAAAGCTTAAGACACTTGCCGAGCGTGGCGACTTCAAGGGCGAACTTGGCGACCTCACCGTTCGCGTCACTCTCAATGCCGAGGAGGGTACACTCACTATCAGCGACCGTGGTATCGGTATGACCGAAGACGAGATAAACAAGTACATCAATCAGATAGCATTCTCGGGAGTCACCGACTTCCTCGACAAATATAAGGACAATGCCAACGCCATCATCGGTCACTTCGGACTGGGATTCTACTCTTCGTTCATGGTGAGCAAGAAGGTGGACATTATCACACGCAGCTATCAGGACGGTGCCAAGGCCATCAAGTGGAGCTGTGACGGCAGCCCCGAGTTTGAGATAAGCGATGCAGACAAGGCTGACCGCGGATCGGACATTGTGCTACACATCGACGACGATTGCAAGGAGTTTCTCGAGAAGCAGAAGATTCAGGAACTGCTCAACAAGTACTGCAAGTTTATGGCTGTGCCGGTAGCCTTCGGCAAGAAGACGGAGTGGAAGGACGGCAAGCAGCAGGACACCGACCAGGACAATATCATAAACGACGTAGAGCCTCTGTGGACCAAGGCACCCAGCACTCTCAAGGATGAGGACTACAAGAACTTCTATCGCACACTCTATCCTATGCAGGACGAGCCGTTGTTCTGGATTCACCTCAATGTTGACTATCCGTTCAATCTTACGGGTATCCTCTACTTCCCACGCATCAAGTCGAACATCGAGCTGCAGCGCAACAAGATTCAGCTCTACTGCAATCAGGTGTTTGTCACAGACCAGGTGGAAGGTATTGTACCCGAATTCCTCACCCTGCTGCATGGTGTAATCGACTCACCAGACATTCCTCTTAATGTGAGCCGCTCATACTTGCAGAGTGATGCCAATGTCAAGAAGATTTCAAAGTACATCACCAAGAAGGTGGCAGATCGTCTTGCCGCAATCTTCAAGGACGACCGCAAGGACTACGAGCAGAAGTGGGACGACCTCAAGATATTCATCAATTATGGTATGCTCTCGCAAGACGACTTCTACGACCGTGCCAAGGACTTCGCTCTGCTAAAGGACGTAGACGGCAAGTACTTCACCTACAACGAGTACAAGACTCTCATCAAGGACAACCAGACAGACAAGGATGGCAATCTTGTATATCTCTATGCCAACGACAAGGAGGGTGAATACAGCTATATCGAGGCTGCCAAGAACAAGGGCTACAGCGTATTGCTGCTCGACGGACAGCTCGACACCCCAATGGTGTCTATGCTTGAGCAGAAACTTGAGAAGACACGCTTCACACGTGTAGATGCCGATATCGTCGACCGCCTCATCGTCAAGAACGACAGCAAGGAGAGCGAACTGGTCAAGGATGACAAGGACAGCCTCACCGAGACTTTCCGCTCGCAGCTGCCCACAATGGATCGTACCGAGTTCTATGTCGACGTACAGGCTCTCGGAGCCGACAATCTACCTGTAATTATCACCCAGAGCGAGTACATGCGCCGTATGAAGGAGGCAAGCAAGTATCAGGCAGGTATGGCATTCTACGCTCAGATGCCCGACGCTTTCAATCTCGTTCTCAATAGCGACCATCCTCTGATCAAAGGCGTGCTTGACGGCGAGAAGCAGGAGTGTGGCAGCCAACTCAGTCCAGTAGACAGCGAGATAAAGGGTCTTGAGGCACGTCTTGCCGTGCTACACCAGAGCCAGAGCGCCAAGAAACCCGAGGAGATAACACAGGAAGAGAAAGACGACGTCAAGAATACCGAGCAGTCTATCCAGGAGCAGCGCACCAAGCGTGCCGACATCATAGCAGCTTATGCCAAGGGCAACAAGGTGGTACACCAGCTTATCGATCTCGCCCTGTTGCAGAACGGTATGCTCAAGGGTGCAGCCCTCGACTCGTTCCTCAAACGCTCTGTTGATATGATTAAGTAATGAGTCCCTATTTAAAGTGGGTTCAATAATATTTATAGTGTTGAGGTGTTGAGATGTTGTGATTTCATGTAGAAGTCTTATCGTCTCATCACCCCAGCACTATTTCTTTTTATCCCTTTATCTTATCCTTTTATTATCTTTTCTTGTCCAAACGTTTGTATTTTTTTCAAAGTTTTTTGTAACTTTGCACAGACAAACAGATTGTGTTATCACACAGCGTTTTTTTTTATTTCAGATTTTTATTAATGGATAAGATTAGAATTAAGGATATTGCCGAGAGAGCTGGAGTTTCTGTAGGAACAGTAGACCGCGTTTTGCACAACCGCCCCAACGTGTCAAAGCCAGCCAGAGAAAAGGTGGAGCAGGCGTTGAAGGAAATGAAGTATCAGCCCAACGTCTATGCAAGTGCGTTGGCTTATAACAAGTCGTACGTGTTCATTGCGCTCATTCCGCAGCATGAGTCAGAAGCCTATTGGGAAGAAGTGGAACAAGGCCTGAAGAAGGCCATGGAGATGCGCCGCGACTTCCATATAGATGTCAAGCTCATGTACTACGAACGTTTCAACAACGAGTCGTTTGTCAATTGCTATACCCAATGTCTTGAGTCTAATCCCAATGGAGTAATCATCGTGCCGATCGAGATCGACACCACCAAGGTGTTCACAGACAAACTCCACGAGCGTCAGATACCCTTCGTCATGCTCGACTCATACATGCCCGACTTGAAACCCCTTTCGTTTTTCGGTCAGGACTCTTTCTGCAGCGGCTATTTCGCTGCCAGAATGCTCATGCTCATAGCTTCAGGCGAAAAGGAGATAATGATTATGAAGCTGATGAAGGACGGTCATGTCACCAGTAAGCAGCAGGTCAACCGTGAGGTGGGCTTCCGCCATTATATGCACGACCATTTCCCCAGCATCAATATCCTTGAGCTTCACCTCCCATTCAGAGGCACACGCAGCGAGTACGACACCATGCTGCGCGATTTCTTAGAAGCCCATCCCAATGTACATCATTGTATCACGCTCAATTCCAAGGCTCACATCATGGGTGAATATCTCCTGCGCACCAACCGTCGCGACATACAGATAATGGGCTACGACATGGTAGCCAAGAATGCCGAATGTCTGCGCCAGGGTAGTATCTCGTTCCTTATAGCCCAACACGGCTATCAGCAGGGCTTCAGCTGTGTTGATACACTCTTCAAGGCTATCGTGCTGCGCAAGAAGGTACAGCCCGTCAACTATATGCCAATAGAGTTGCTCACCAAGGAGAATGTCGACTTCTATCGTCGTACGCAGCTCTAACAAGTGCGCACTCCTACACACAACACACATAAAATACTGAAATGAATAATCGTAAAGGATTGTTGGCTTTAAGCCCGTTGTTTGTCTTCGTTACCATCTATCTGGTCGCATCCATCATTGCTCAGGATTTCTACAAAGTGCCCATTAGTGTGGCATTCGTCATAGCGAGTATTTACGCCGTAGCCATCTCTTATAAGGACGGACTGCGTCAGAGCATAGATACCTTCAGCAAGGGAGCCAGCAAGAGCAACATTATGCTTATGCTGTGGATATTCATACTGGCAGGAGCCTTCGCCCAGTCGGCGAAAGCTATGGGGGCGGTTGATGCTACGGTCGACGTTATGCTCTCGCTCCTGCCCGACAACATGCTTCTGCCAGGACTTTTTCTTGCCACCTGCTTCATATCACTATCCATAGGCACCAGCGTAGGCACTATTGTGGCGCTTGTGCCTATAGCAGCTGGACTGGCACAGTCCACTGGCTCGTCAGCAGCCCTGCTCACCGCCGTTGTGGTGGGTGGAGCTTTCTTCGGCGACAACCTCTCGTTTATATCCGACACCACAATTGCTGCCACCAGTTCGCAGGGGTGCAGCATGAGCGACAAGTTCAAGGTGAACTTCTTCATCACCACTCCCGCAGCCCTCGTTATTCTTGGTGTCTATACCTTCATAGGTATGCATATGAGCACCGCTGCACCCCCTCATTCCGTCGACATCCTGCGCGTAATACCATATATAGCCGTTCTTGCTACAGCCATTGCCGGACTCAACGTGCTGCTCGTGCTCACTATAGGTATAATACTCACAGGCATCATCGGCATAATTAGTGGTAGCATGGGCGTGTTCGACTGGTTTCACTCTATGGGTGACGGCATTATTGGTATGGGCGAACTCATCATCGTCACTATGCTCGCAGGAGGCATGTTCGAACTGGTGCGCCACAATGGTGGTATCGACTACATCATAGCAAAGATCACCCGACATATCCATGGCAAACGTGGCGCCGAAGGCATTATAGCGTCGCTCGTCGCCATAATAGATGTCTGCACAGCCAACAATACCGTAGCTATAATCTCTACTGGTGGCATTGCCAAGCGCATCTCGCAACAGTTTGCTCTCGACAACCGCAAGGTGGCAAGCATACTCGACACCAGTTCGTGCATCTTGCAATGTCTCATACCCTATGGAGCGCAGCTGCTTATGGCGTCGGGACTCTCCAAACTTAGTCCGACACAAATCATACCTTATCTGTATTACCCATTCGCTTTGGCTGTCTGCGTGTTATTCACCATAATATTCCGACTGCCCCGAAGATACAGCTAATTACACCTCAGCACAACAACCTATCACCCCTCAACATAAACTATGGACGTTATCACACGAAACTTCTTCCGGCTACTACGCTACGGAGCATTCAACGAATATGAGCCCGTAGAACAAATGTCGGCATACAAATGGAATCTGCTGCAACGTATGGCGCAGACGCACTACGTCGAGGCTATAGTAAATTCGGCACGCGGCAACACCCGTTTGCAATGCCCGACGTTGAGCGTGCCTGATGCCGGACTCTCACGTCTGTGCAACGGTTTTCTCAACCGCCGACTCCGAAAAATACGTGCTGCTGAACCCGACTCTGCCGAACCTTCTATTGAGACCCTCAATATGCTCGACATTATCGTGCAGACTACCGAACGGTTCATTCTGCATGGCGTAACTTATGCCTATATCCTTAATATGGGCATATTCCTACGCAACTATGGCGACCGCATCGACTACGTAAAACTCGAAAATTGGCTACAGCGGCTCCATATCCTTTCGATGGCAGAGTTTGAAGCCAGTATTCTCGTCTATACATTAGGATTTCAGCAAGACGAAATACCATTCATGCGCCGTGTCATTCCTGCTGCCTACGATATGGCAATTAACACCCTGCAATCAGAGAATAATGACGTAAGTGGCGAGTCGGTCAGCGGACGGCATATCTTCACACTCAACAGCGGAGGCAAGCTTACTGAAACTTTTGTCAACTGCCAGCGTTACTTCTTCTATGCGCCACTTGAGTCGGTCAGTATATTCTTTTCGCAGATAGCCAGCTATATTGCAAACATGGAGGAGTAGGAGACTGTGGCGTACTCGTCGTGGCCTGTATGTGCTTAATGAAAGTTAAAAACAATATTTCCCATGCAACATTTCATGCCGTGCTGCATTAACACTAACAGAATGCAACGCTAAGTATGAACAATAAAAACGAAAAACAATTATGAAGAATTTAACGATTTTGGGCCTTTCGGCAATGATTTTGGCCTCATGCGGCACTACACAACACAAGCAGGAAGTCAACAATAATATCAATGCCGACATTCAAGTCTCTAACAATAACAACAATATGGACAATGATTATCTGATATTATCCGACGCACAGAAGAATATTGTTGACCGTAGCAATCAGTTTGCCCTCGACCTCTTCCGTACTCAGGCGGACATGGAGTCAAAGGTGATTTCGCCCGTAAGTGTGTCGTTTCTTATGGGAATGCTTGCCAATGGAGCTGACGGCATCACAAAGGACGAGATTCTGACAGCTATGGTCGGCGACAAGAATATCTCTGTCGGCGAACTGAATGATACTTACGCTGCCATTCTGCGTATGGCAGCCAATGGCGACAGGCTCACTACAGTCAACTTTGCCAACTATATCGCTGTCAACAAGCAATTCAAGCTGAAGAAAGCCTATACATCTGCAATCAGCAACTTGTATTCTGCCAATGTGGAGAACCTCGACTTTGCTTCGCCAAAGACTCTTAAGCATGTCAACAAGTGGTGTTCTGACAATACGAATGGCATGATTCCTTCCATTGTCGACCGTCTTAATCCCAGCGATGTTGCCGTACTGATGAACGCCATATATTTCAATGGTACATGGACTGAAAAGTTCAATAGGAAATATACTCGACTTGAGAACTTCCAGGGCTACACTCGTGACATCAAGAAGGTTGACATGATGCACCAGAAACATCAGTTTCGCTATGCCGACAACAGCCAGTATTCAGCCGTTGAACTGCCTTATGGCAACGGTCAGTATTCTATGACCGTGCTGCTGCCCGATGAGGGTGTTTCTATTGACGATATGCTGAAGCAGTTCACGACAACCGAGTTCTCCAAGTTGCAACAGCAAATGACAGAATGCTTAGTCGACCTTAAGTTGCCTCGATTCTCTACCACAACAAAAGTCGGTCTCAAGGCCCCATTGTCAAATATGGGCGCAAAGACTATGTTTAGCGACAGCGCCGACTTCGGCCGTATGGCTGATGCAGGACTATTCGTATCTACGATGCTACAGAAGGCAAAGATTGAAGTCAGCGAAGAGGGTACCAAGGCTGCTGCAACCACTATGGCTGCTATCGCATTGACATCTTTGCCTCATGAGCAGCCACGCCAGGTTAAGTTCTACGCAAATCGTCCCTTCGTTTACATGATTACCGAAACGAATACCAATGCTATATTGTTTATCGGACAATATACGGGAGGAGATAATTAAAAAATATATATAATAATGAAAAGTGAATATATCAAACCACAAGTGTTGGTTATTGACATGGGGTCGTTGCAGCTGCTGAACAACTCAAATGGTGTCAGCGATGACGGCAAGAAAGCCACATTCAGCGATGATGCCCCTACAAGTTCTGACCTCTGGAACGAAGCACTATAGTGAATTAGTATCTTTGACATTCCTTATTTCGACCTCGCACTCCCCGAAATCTATCATGGCATTGAACAGTCTTATCCGTTCGGCCTTAAGAAGGTCGTTGATGGTAATTTCTGCCTCTTTAATTATGCCTTTGTCCAGAAGAAAGGCGCGTCGTGTGCCTGGTAGTAGCGGGTGTCGGGGCGTTAGCCAGCTGTTACCGTCAAAGATTGCAAGATTGGTGAAGGAGGTGTCTGTGACGAGATTGTTCTTTACGATGATTATCTCGTCGCAGTCGCCCCTTTGGGCTGTCAAATTGTTGAGTGCTGAGCGGTCGGTACTCTTGTAGCTATAGTTGATGTTGTCGTCGTAAACCACTTGCAAAGAGCGGATATTGCGCATAGAGTAGGGTACGTGTTCTATGAGTTCCACCCCGCTCTTTCCGTAGACAACACGAGTCTTGACCAACGTCATGTTGTTATTGGCTACAATCAACTTTGCCAGACAAGGCATAGGTTGGAGAGACCGCTCAGGAAAGAAATGGCGTATGGTACGCTCCATTCTTGCCTGGTGGTAGGGGAGGTTAATTACCTTGCCATTCTCAATCTTTATTGTTTCTACAAATTGCTGTTGCATGTTGTGATACTATGTTGATACTTTACTCTAACGGATTTTGGTAACTTACTGACAATCACGTTGTATGACTCTTTTATTATTATCTTGACAAATTCTGTTTCCAACTGTTCGAAGAAAACGTCGCTCCAATGCGTTTTGTTCCAATGGAAGGCTGGCGTGATGGCAGAGAATTGTTCGCGCAGTTCCTCGTTCCTTTCAGGTGAAAGTTTACAGGCAAATCTTAGCATGGTTTCCTCGATGTTGTATTTGCCCCCACCAAGCCAAAGGCATAGGAATATTTTGCCCTCAACTCGGAATGTTATATTGTCATCGCCAAACGGCTGGTCTTCAGTTACGCCGTATAGAGACAATGTGAAATCTCTGACTTCTTCGATGTTCATAGGTAAACGCTTTGCTTTTTTTGACCACAAAAATACGATTATTATGCCAAAACGGCAAGGATTCAAGCGAAAATCCTCGTTAGTTCTCGATAGGTCTTCGATAGCTTCTCGATAGGTCTTCGATAGCTTCTCGATAGGTCTTCGATAGCTTCTCGATAAGTCTTCGATAGCTTCTCGATAGGTCTTCGTTCGTCCTTCGTTCATCCTCCGTTCCGTCTTCGTTCGCCAATCGAAACGCGAATGAGAATCGTTCGGGAACCGTTCGGGATTCGTTCGGGATGAGAGCTGTGTATTAACGTAGGATGAACTATGGATTAACGGGCAACGATGAGGTAATGAACGAAGAAAGGAAAACGTATGGGCTGGCGTTGTGATTTTTTACATTCAATATCGCACGTATATCCTCATTTTTCATTATCTTTGCATCCGTTATAACAATTCTGAGGAAAATAAATACAAAACGTTAAATTATAAAATGTCAAACAAGTTTGTTGAACACAAGGGTTTCAATCTTGTAGAAACCAACAAGGAAGTTTTGGACAAGTGGATGGCTGACGATGTCTTCCACAAGTCGATCGACGAGCGCGAAGGCTGTCCGCAGTTCGTATTCTTTGAGGGACCTCCCTCTGCCAATGGCCATCCTGGTATTCACCACGTATTGGCACGCGCCATAAAGGACACATTCAATCGCTATAAGACAATGCAGGGATTTCAGGTTCACCGCAAGGCAGGCTGGGACACACACGGACTCCCCGTAGAATTGGGCGTAGAGAAGGAATTGGGTATCACCAAGAAGGATATTGACAACAAGGCTTCGGAGAAGTATATTTCTACCGAGGAATACAACCGTAAGTGTCGTGAAAATGTGATGATGTTTACAGCCGAGTGGCGCAAGCTGACCGAGGAAATGGGTTACTTCGTAGACCTCGACCATCCGTATATCACATACGACAACAAGTATATTGAGACGCTGTGGTGGCTGCTCAAGCAGCTCTACAACAAGGGACTGCTCTATAAGGGCTACACCATTCAGCCGTACTCGCCAGGCGCTGGTACAGGTCTGTCGTCGCACGAGCTCAACCAGCCTGGCTGCTATCGCGACGTGAAGGATCTGACTGCTACCGTACAGTTCCTAATCCGTGACCCGAAAGAAGAGTGGACAAAGTGGGGTAAGCCATACTTCGTAGCATGGACTACAACTCCGTGGACTTTGCCTTCGAACGTTGCGCTCTGCGTTGGTCCTAAGATTGACTACGTTTCGGTAGAGACATACAACCTCTATAGCGGCGAGCCAATCACTATCGTTATGGCTGAGAATCTTGTGAAGGCTTACTTGAAGCCTGAGCAGGAATGTACCGAGGGCGAGTTGGCTCCGTTTGACAAGGAGAAAAAACAATGTCCGTGGCGCATCACAGGCCATTTCAAGGGTACAGAACTTGAGGGCATGCACTACGAGCAGCTTATGCCGTGGGTGAAGCCATGTGAGAAGGTGGACGGTTTCGCTCCGAAGTTTGTGACTGAATATGCTGAGTCTCATCCGGAGAAAGTGTTTACTGGCGAGGATGGTCGCGACAAGTTCGTGGAGATGGAGAGCGAGGCTTTCCGCGTAATTCTCGGCGACTATGTTACAACCGACGACGGAACTGGTATTGTCCATATCGCTCCGACATTTGGTGCCGACGACGCCAAGGTGGCAAAGGATGCCAATATCCCGGCTCTTTACCTCATCAACAAGAAGGGCGAGACACGCCCGATGGTTGACCTCCAGGGCAAGTTCTACATCTTGGAAGAGCTTGACGGCAACTTCGTGAAGACTTGTGTAGACAACGAGAAATACGCTCACCACGCTGGCGACTATGTTAAGAATGCCTACGACCCGCAGTTCAACCAGAACGGTGTTTGGGACAAGAAAGCTTCGGACAAGGCTGAGGACCTGAACGTTGTGCTCTGCTACGAACTGAAGCAGGAGGGCAAGGCTTTCAAGACCGAGAAGCACGTACACAACTATCCACATTGCTGGCGTACAGACAAGCCTATCCTCTACTATCCGCTCGACAGCTGGTTTATCAAGGACACGGCACGCAAGGAGCGTATGGTGGAACTCAATAAGACTATCAACTGGCAACCCGAATCTACAGGTACCGGACGTTTCGGCAACTGGCTTGAGAACCTCAACGACTGGAACCTCTCACGCTCACGCTTCTGGGGAACTCCGCTGCCTATCTGGCGCGACGAAAACCGTGGCGAGAAGTGCATCGGTTCGCTTGAGGAACTTTATGCCGAGATAGAGAAGTCTGTGGCTGCTGGTGTGATGAAGAGCAACCCTATGAAGGACAAGGGATTCGTACCGGGCGACTACTCTAAGGAGAACTACGACCGCATCGACCTCCACCGTCCTTACGTAGACTATATCGTGCTCGTAAACGACGAGGGTAAGCCAATGCATCGTGAGGCCGACCTTATCGATGTTTGGTTCGATTCGGGTTCTATGCCTTACGCTCAGCTTCACTATCCGTTTGAAGGCGAGATGTCGCACGGTACAGAGGAAGACCGCAAGGCTCTTGTCAACAGCCAGTATGAGGGCTTTGCCATTGCGCCCAAGTTCTATCCAGCCGACTTCATCAACGAGGGTGTCGACCAGACACGTGGATGGTTCTTCACTCTGCACGCTATCGCTACAATGGTGTTCGACTCGGTGGCCTTCAAGAACGTAATTTCTTCGGGATTGGTGCTCGACGCTAAGGGCAACAAGATGTCAAAGCACTTGGGCAACGCCGTAAATCCGTTCGACCAGATAGAGAAGTACGGTGCTGACGCCGTTCGCTTCTACATGATGACCAACTCGGAGCCTTGGGACAACCTCAAGTATGACGAGAAAGGTGTAGACGAGGTGCGCCGCAAGTTCTTCGGTACATTATATAATACATACTCGTTCTTCTCAGGCTATGCCAATGTCGATGCTTTCGATACCGAGGCTGCTCAGGTGCCCGTTGCAGAGCGTCCGGAGATTGACCGTTGGGTACTCTCTGTACTGAACACTCTCATCAACGGTGTGCAGAAGGAGATGGAGAATTTTGACCCCACTCGTGCTGGCCGACTCATTGAAGACTTCGTCAACAATGACCTCTCTAACTGGTATGTACGCTTGAACCGTAAACGTTTCTGGGGTAAGGAAATGTCGCAGGACAAGCTTGCTGCTTATCAGACTCTCTATACCTGTCTGACTACCGTAGCCAAGCTGCTCGCTCCGTTCGCTCCGTTCTTTGCCGATCAGCTCTTCTGCGACCTGGATGCAGCTCAGCTTGAGGGTACAACATCAGTACATCTCGCCAAGTTCCCCGTTGCTGATGAGAAGCTCATCGACCGCGAACTTGAGGAGCGTATGGGTATGGCACAGAAGATTACCTCAATGGTTCACGCTCTGCGCAAGAAGGTAAACATCGCCGTACGTCAGCCGCTACAGGCTATCATGATTCCTGCTGTCGACGACGAGCAGCGTCGCCATATCGAGGCTGTTAAGAACCTTATCCTCTCGGAGGTGAACGTTAAGGAACTGCGCTTCGTAGAAGGCTCTGGCGTATTGGTGAAGAAGGTGAAGTGCAACTTCCGCACCATGGGCAAGAAGTTTGGCAAGCTGATGAAAGGCATCGCTGCTGCCATGTCGGCTCTCGACCAGGAGCAGATTGCCCAACTCGAGACTAATGGCAAGATTGCCGTAGAGGTAGAAGGCAACGCCGTAGAGGTAGAGGCTGCCGATGTTGAGATTATCTCGGAGGATATCCCGGGCTGGCTCGTAAGCAACGAGGGTAAACTGACAGTTGCGCTTGAGATAGAACTCAACGACGAGCTTCGCAACGAGGGTATGGCTCGCGAGCTTATCTCGCGCATACAGAACCTCCGTAAGGAGAGCGGACTCGAGATTACCGACCGCATCCACGTCACTCTCGCTCCTAACGAGAAGGTGGAGAAGGCTGTGGCAGGCTTTGCCGACTACATCCAGTCGCAGGTGCTCGCTCTCGACATTACTCTCGCCGACAACGACGGCACAGAGACCGAAATCGACGGCTTCATGATCAACATCAAGATAGTTAAGGCTTAAACATAATAGGGCAGAAGGGTGCGGCTGAACAGGTCGCACCCAACTGCATTTTACTATATTCAACCTAGTTATACCACTAATAATCCTAACAACTATGACAGAAAAATTACGTTACTCAGACGAGGAACTTCAGGAATTCAAGAACATTATAAACGAAAAACTTCGCTTGGCACGTCGCGACTTCAACTCGATGATGCAGCAGCTGATGAATGCAGACGGCAATGGGGTGGAGGATACCTCGCCTACATACAAGGCTCTGGAGGAAGGCAGCGCATCGCAGTCGAAGGAGGAGATAGCACAAATGGCCAACCGTCAGCAAAAGTTCATTCAAGGACTTGAGGCGGCACTTGTGCGCATCGAGAACAAAACCTACGGTATAGACCGCATTACCGGTCAGCTCATTCCGAAGGAAAGACTCCGCATCGTGCCTCACGCCACCTTGAGTGTCGAGTCGAAGAATGCACGAAAGAAATAATATGGAAAACAAAAAGAAGTACATCACCAACGGATGGCTTGCCGTTGCCATCGTGACCCTGATTCTTGTCATCGACCAAATTATAAAAATTGAGGTTAAGACCAATATGACATTGGGCGAGGCAATACGTGTTACCGACTGGTTCTACATAGAGTTTATCGAGAACAACGGAATGGCATACGGAATGACATTCTTCAACAAACTGGTGCTGTCGCTATTCCGCACTTTTGCCATTGGTGCCATATCATGGTACATTTGGCGTGCAGTAAAAAGCGGACTGTACAGCCGTGGCTACGTCGTTTGTCTGGCTATGATACTGGCTGGTGCCGCAGGCAATCTTATAGACTGCCTGTTCTACGGTCTTGTCTTCGATGCCTCGACACCATTTAGTGTGGCTGGTTTTGTGCCGTTCGGTACAGGATATTCTACATTCCTGCACGGCAAGGTGGTGGACATGTTCTATTTCCCGATTATACGCACTACTTACCCCGATTGGATGCCGATGGTGGGCGGTGACGACTTTGTCTTCTTCTCGCCGATATTCAATTTTGCCGACTCGTGCATAAGTGTTGGAGTGGCAGCCTTGTTGCTCTTCTTCCGAAACGATCTGGAGCGAATGTCTTTAGCTTGGAAAAAATGACAAATACAAACATTGTATCACATACGGCTTGCCGAGCCGGAAAGTGTAGTTTGCTGGCAGCATGCATGGCTCTATTTATGGCGTTTGTTCTGACGGGATGCAAGCCTGGTATACCTGGACGCTATCTGCAACCCGACGAGATGGCCGATATCTTGTACGACTATCACGTGGCAGAAGGTATTGTGCAGACCGACTACAACTCGCCCGACTCGATAGCTATGCGAGCCTATCGCGTCAGCATTCTGCAGAACCACGGAGTTACGGAAGCCGACTTCGACTCGTCGATGGTGTATTACACACGCCACACGCGTGAGTTGCAGCAGGTGTACACCAAGATTGCCGATCGACTTGATCGTGAGGCTGTAGAACATGGCGGACAGGCAGGCCTTGGCGATATCACGGATAATGCCGACACTACTAATGTATGGAAACGCTCATCGGCATTTGTTCTGTCGCCCTATGTCGCAACAAATCGTATGTCGTTCGAGATAAAGGCCGACAGTTCGTACCATAAAGGCGACCGTATGGTGCTCGACTTCGACACTCAATTCCTATATCAGGACGGAATGCGTGATGCTTCTGTTGTGCTCGCCGTAACCTATGCCAACGATAGCGTGGAGTATGTCAACAACAGCATCAATTCGTCAACACATTATCATATGCAGATAATGAACGAGGGACGGTTGGCTATAAAGTCTGTGCGTGGATTCTGGATGTTGTCGAGCGACAGGTCGATGCCTACATCATCCGCCACTACATTCAAGCTGTTTGTCGTGTCTAACGTACGACTCGTAAGGATGCATGTAGCCGAACCCGCTACCAATCCGGAGGGCGAAAGCCTGAAGACCGACTCGATTGGTCGTCCGGGCCTTGACAGCCTGAAGCGTCTGCCTCCTCCCACACCTCTAATGAACCGCCGACTATGACACGCATAGTGGCAGCTAATAGGGTGATTGACGAGGATGGCAACGAGATGAAGCCCGGAGTGGTAGAAGTGGAAGGAACGTACGTATGTAGTGCCTATCCGTTGTATGGCGAACGTCCGTTTACCGAGTGGCTGGGGGGCACTGTCACCATCGGGCGCTCTGCCGACGGAAAGCTGTATGCCTACAAGGACGGAGTGATAATCACCGACAATCAATAAAACTTATAATTATAAATCAAACATTATATTATGCTTAGTGTAAACGAATTGGAAGACCGCCTTATTGACCTCGCTTTTGCCGAGGATATAGGCGATGGCGACCACACAACCCTTTGCTGTATCCCCGACACAGCTATGGGCAAGTCGCACTTGTTGATAAAGGAAGACGGCATCCTTGCCGGAGTAGAAGTGGCAAAGCGTGTATTTGCACGATTCGACCCTACTATGCAGGTTGAAGTTCTCATAGGCGATGGTGCCCACGTCAAGAAGGGCGACATCGCTATGGTTGTTACCGGCAAGGTGCGCTCTCTGCTTCAGACCGAGCGTCTGATGCTTAACATCATGCAGCGCATGAGCGGTATCGCTACAATGACAGCCAAGTATGTAGAGCACCTCAAGGGTACAAAGACTCATGTTCTCGACACTCGTAAGACTACTCCAGGACTGCGTATGCTCGAGAAGCAGGCTGTAAAGATTGGTGGCGGCATGAACCATCGTATCGGTCTGTTTGACATGATTCTGCTTAAGGACAACCATATTGACTTTGCCGGTGGTATAGCCAACGCAATCAACCGTTGTCACGAGTATCTCAAGGAGAAGGGTCTTGACCTGAAGATTGAGATAGAGGTGCGCAATTTTGATGAACTGCAGCAGGCTATGGATTGTGGCGGCATCAACCGTATCATGCTCGACAACTTCTCGGTGGAGAATACAAAGAAGGCTGTAGAGATGGTTGCAGGCAAGTATGAGACCGAGTCGAGTGGTGGCATCACTTTCGACACAATTCGCGACTATGCCGAGTGTGGTGTCGACTTCATCTCTGTAGGTGCCTTGACACATTCTGTCAAGGGACTTGATATGTCGTTTAAGGCTTGCTGATTATGAACATATCAAAGCAAATCAAGACTTTTGCCCTTGCCGCCATTATGTCGGCATCGGCAATGGAGGCTTCTGCCTGTACCAACCTTATTGTTGGCAAGAAAGCCAGCGTTGACGGTTCGGTACTCGTATCCTACAATGCCGACGACTACGGTATGTTCGGCCACTTGTGCCATTATCCTGCAGGCACTCATCAGAAGGGCGAGATGCGCAAGATATTCGACTGGGACACAGGCGAGTATCATGGCGAAATACCCGAGGCTCCCGTAACGTATAATGTTATCGGCAACATCAACGAGTTTCAGCTCTCTATTGGCGAGACCACTTATGGCGGACGTGAGGAGATGGTAGACACTACCGGTATACTCGACTACGGTTCGCTCATCTACGTCACTCTTCAGCGTGCCAAGACGGCTCGTGAGGCCATTTCGGTAATGACCTCGCTCGTCGAGAAATACGGCTATTGCTCAAGTGGCGAGACATTCTCAATCTGCGACCCTAACGAGGCGTGGATTATGGAGATGATGGGTACCGGTCCGGGCAGTAAGGGTGTTGTATGGGTGGCTATGCGAATACCTGACAACGCTATATGCGCTCATGCCAATCAGAGCCGTATCGGCAAGTTCGATATGAGGGACAAGAAGAATGTCGTCTGCTCGAAGAATGTAATTTCCTATGCCCGTAAGATGGGATGGTTTACCGGCAGGGATGCCGACTTCTCATGGAAGAACACCTATGCCCGTCCCGACTTCTCCGGCCGCCGGTTCTGCGACGCTCGTGTCTGGAGCTTCTTCAATCATTATCAGAAGGGTTTCGACCGCTATTTGCCATGGGCACTCGGCAAGGATCCCAATGCTGAGGACATGCCGCTTTGGATTGTCCCCGACCGCAAATTGAGCGTCCATGACGTGCAAATGGGTATGCGCGACCACTATGAGGGCACAGCCATGGCACTCGACACAACGAATGTGGGAGGAGGAATCTATCAGATGCCTTATCGTCCCACACCATTGCAGTTCAAGGTTGACGGCAAGACTTACTTCAACGAACGTCCGATTTCCACCCAGCAGACGGCTTTCTCGTTCGTATCGCAGCTACGTTCGTGGATGCCGCGAGAGATTGGTGGCGTCATTTGGTTCGGCAACGACGATGCCAACATGATTGCCTACACTCCGGTATATTGCGGCAATACCGTACAGCCTGAGTGCTATAACACTCCAGGTGCCGACGCTGTGACCTTCTCAGACAAAAATGCTTTCTGGGTATGCAACTGGGTGAGCAATATGGTCTATCCACGCTACTCGCAGATATTCCCCGAACTTCAGGCTGTGCGCGATTCGCTTGAGTCAAGCTACTTTGCCCGGCAGGCCGATTTCGAGAAGAAGGCTATGAATCTCTATGCTACAGACAAGCCGGCTGCTCTGCGTATGCTCAACGAGTATAGCGTGGAGAAGGCCCAGCAGATGCTGGCGGAGTGGAAGAACCTTGCAATACGCATCATCGTAAAATACAACGATATGGGCGTGAAGCAAGAGAAAGACGGCAAGATTCTCAAGAGAGTGATGCGTCCGGGCTACCCCGAAAGCTTCGCAAGAAAACTCGTTAAAGAGACTGGCGATTGGTATGCTGTGCCAGCGGACAAGTAACGGATGCTGAATAAGCATACTTATTGTCAAAGACAATATCAGGAGGTTTTGGTTGTTATGCCAAAACCTCCTTTTTTGGTTCAACAGGGTTTTGAAGACATAAATTTATTAATTGCATTCATGCTACCTTACGTTATTGACTCTCACGCCTGAGAGATTGCAAAAGCCAAAAGTGCGAAGAGCGCAGCGAAGGAGGTGCTGAAGGCGGAGCATACCGCTGAAAAAAGAAAAGCCCTTGTCCTACGTTGGTTGGGTGCAAGACAAAGGCTTTATCTATTAAGGCGGATTCGGATGGAGTCCGCTTCAATGCAAAATATACTTTCTGTTTAATTTGTCTACTTTGTACTCGTTACGTATCTATTATTTGTTGATTATCTATGTTATACGCTCTAAACGGTAGAAAAGTGACCGTATTGATTCTGATTAGATACGAAAAGGTGAAGATTTAACGTATTTAACTTTCAATCACACGGTATTTTGACAGATTGCAAACTAAACATGGCAAGTAAAGGTAATTTAATATGACTGGATGTTGGATTTCGCCTTGGCTCTATAACTGTGCATTCTGTGGCGGAAAGTTGGAAGAATGAAACGGTTGCAACTATGCCTGTCCGATGGAGTGGTTTGCTGATTTTGGAGGATTGGGACCCATGGCTGTACAATATGCCGTGTCGTTAGGAGCCGAAATTTGCCGAGCCATGCTTTCACGTTTGGCTTCGGCTTCTTGCCGAGCCTTTTCCTATTGTTTCTTTCTCCTTACGTGCTTCCACTCGTCTCCATGCGTCTGTCATTTCAGGCTATTGCCAAATGGCATTCCAACGAGCCTTCAAATCATTGTACATTTCCAAAAGTGTAGTATTATAAATTTTGGCACTGGCGAGTTCTTCCTTTACGGCATTCTTCTGACCTATAACTTCGCGTTTGTAGTGAACAATCTCCGTATTCACGTCAATAAAGCTAAGATACTTGCTGTCGCCATCTATCAAAGCATAAGCATTCAACCGCTTCTGCCACATTTCTTATAGCGTTGACACGGTTTATTGTACCATGCACTATGGATTTAACATATTGTATGATTTTTTCGGTCATTATAATGGCATAATTGGACTAAAATAATGGCATAATTGGACTAAAATTTCAGTTTTTACGAAACCGATAACAAATAATGTCTTTATTCTTATTGTTTTTTAGTAACTTTGCTGCGCATTCGCAATAAATGCGTTTGCAAAACATACATAAGGCGTCGTCAACGCTTTGTTCATTGATTATTCTGAACGTAGGAAATTCAAAATGCTTGTCAATGGCTTAGCAGAGAAGATGTCACGGGTAGGTTGTACAATCAACCCTCGTAGTGTGCCAAGGAGGACAAACCTCAGCGGCACACTTTTCGGGGTTATTTATAACTTTCAGCGTGAGATTCTATCTGTTCGTCATCAAGCAATGGTTTCCTACGACCAAGAATAAGTGACGGACAAGTGTAGAGTCTCACGTTTTTGCGTTTAAGTTAAATATAATAACAGAAGTTCCATAATCGATATATTATTAAGACGATTGCTTTCGTATATCATCAAAACCTTACCCAATAAGACAAAGAATATGAAAAGTAGTATTTCTTTAAGTTTTTCTATCGCTTTTGACAAAAACGACATGACTGGAGACATAAATAAAGATTCTCTTGAAGCAAGAATATCAGGATTGTCTTTCTATGTTGACTTTGATAATTATACAGAGTATTCAATAGAAGGCGGTTATCTAAAAGCTGAGCCTAACAATGAACATGATCCTAATGCAATTGCTATTTTCCATGACAGTGGAAAGCATATTGGATATGTTTCGAAGGAGTGCATCCTTGAAGTAAAGAAATTCACGGATGGAGAAAATGCGCCTTGTCTCATCTATATTGCACCTTTCATTTACAAAGAAGGAGAGAAAGGTCTTAAAGGTGTGGTTCGCATTTTTAGATATTATGATGGGCAGGCTGATTATGTAAACAATATGATGGAACACTTTATCAATGTTTATGCCTTAAAACTAAAAGATGAACTAGAAGAATTTGAAGCGAAAATACATGAAAAGTACGAAAGTCTGTTAACGGACAGTCCTGATGATGAAGGACATATTACGTTCAAAGGGGTTCCATTAAATGGATCAATAGAGAAAGTAAGAGCAAAAATCATGAATGCAGGCTTCGATAATGATGGAGAATCTCTTACTGGACAATTTGCCGGGCTAAAAGTTAAGATATATGTAGGTGAAAATGAAGAATTGAATCACGTCTATTCTGTAATTGTTGTTTCGGAGCAAGAGCGTTCTTGGGAGTCTTTGAAGAGTAAATATCTGAATGTGAGAGAACTCTATATGAGAAAATATGGAAATCCAACGACTGATTCACGTACATTTTGTGCCCCATATTACGAAGGTGATGGTGACGAATTGGAAGCAACAGAAAATCAGAAATGCTTATATAGTTCTAAGTTTACAGTGCCTGGTGGCGAAGTGTCAATTTTTATAATAAACAGAAGTGTTATGTTTAATTTTGAAGATTCAATTAACAAGAAATTGGTAGAAGAAGATGAGGAATATGAGGAAGCCGATGATTGTGATGAAGATTATGACGCTTATGATGATATATAAGTAAGTTTAAACTATTAATATACAAGTAAAAAAAACAACAGTATGAAAACAAACAAAATTTTGAGCATCTTAGCGATGCTCGTAGTCTCAGTATCAGTTATGTTATTTATGTCATGTAGTAGTGACGATGACGGAGACGGCAGCAAAGACATCAATGTGCAAGAAGTAGTTGGAACTTGGACATGTACCGCAAGTACAGATAAAGTGGACGGTAAAACCATAACTGGTTATATGGTTGGCGAGTCCATTACCATAAGTGAGGATGGCAAATTCTCTTCTACTGCAAGCTCTATCGGCAATGGCACATGGAAGCTTGACGGCAATAAAATGTCAGCTAAGAACACTTATGGTGACACTTTCAACGCAACGATTGTTGTTAGTGGTAATAAGATGAAATGGAGTGGTTCATCAAGTCAAGGCGTAAGTTTTAACTATACTTGGAAGAAAAAATAAATTCTTTCAAATAGATAGCAATAAAGATTAACGTCACTGTTGCTGTTTTGCAACGGTGGCGTTTTAAAATTTAAAGTGGGACAGGTGAGTTTGCATGAGACTAATGTTCATTAATTGTGTAATAACTTAAAACTGAGATATAATGACAGAAGACGAAAAGAAAG
This sequence comes from Leyella stercorea, assembly GCF_021531655.1. Next base: position 35,979 of record NZ_JADYUF010000030.1, read on the forward strand.
AATTTGAAGAGTTCTTAGAATGGAAGGCCGATAAGAAACGCAAAGAGGAAGAAAACAAGGCGAAACAAGAAGAGGCTGAAAGACAAGTTAAGGTTAATGCTCAAATGCCTCAAATAGAGGAAGAGGAAAGCATGGAATTTGATAACAAACAAGTTCCTTATTCTTCAAATAATAAGATTAAAAGCAACAATACCGGGGAAAAACCTACAACCTTCCCATTAGCTTTTGTATTACTAATTTCTTTGATTATTTTTCTCTTTTGTATTTGTATACTAAAAGATTGTTCTGATAATAATCAAACATCTTCTTATAAAACAGAGTCAACTTCTAATAGTGAGGCTGATAAAGAAAGACTTGATTCTCTCGCCGCTATAGATGCTGCAGAAACCAAGAGACTGGATAGTCTTAAGAGAGCTAAGAGAATAGACCTGTTAAAAAATACGATAAAGATAAAGAAGGCTTATATATCATCTCCTAATAGTGCTGGCGGTGTAGACGCTCATTTTGTATGGAAGAATGTATCTAATAAGACTATAAAATATTTAAACTGGAGTGGCTATCCTATAAATGCTGTGGGTGACCCAGTTTCATGTGAAGCTCGTGGAACCATTGAAGGTGGTGGTAAGGTTACTGGCCCTATAAAGCCAGGAGCGACTTATGGTTACGGAACATATTGGGATTGTCTTTGGTACAATTATTCTGCAAAGAAGCTTGTACTAACAGACATCTATATAGAATATATGGATGGTAGCTCTATCCATATAAACAGTAACGAATTGAAATATGTTCGTTAATGTCAAGTTTTTATTTTCTAACTTATAAGACAATAAGAGTATAAGGTAAATATAGTAATAGAGAATATGAATAATGAAGAGAAGCTAGAAAAATCTACGGTGGTTGGCAGTCTTACTCTTTTTGTTTCTTGCTATGGTATAAACATTTATGAAGTAGCAACGCATGATGATTACACTAATTATCAAGATAAGTTGCCCTTCGAATCTATTATTGTGACAAGTATTGTCACAGGAATTATAATGACAATTGTTACATGGCTGGTTTTAACTCTTTATGATTGCCATAAAAAAGCAAAGGAAGATGATAGTGTTACAACTTTAGAACTATTCAAAAGGGAAGTTTTTTGCAAACGTACTTTTATTGGATTGATAATACTAATCATTGTTTCTTTTCTTGTTGTTTTTCTTGGAATAATCTTTTTCTCATTGATTGTTTTCTATATATTTATATTGAAAGGAAAAATAAACTGGAGAAAATAGAAGCGAATGCTTCTGTGTAATTGTGTAGTATATCGTGGTTGTTTGAATAATGCCGAAAAATAAAGGAGAGTGCAAATGTACATATTGCGTTCTCCTCTATTTTAAAGAATTAGTACGACCATCGACCCCTTACTACTGTCCCTGCATCTTTCTGCCAATTTTTCAGCGGTGCCTATGTCATGGAGTCTTTGAAATCGGCGAACACCTAACCTCGTCCTGTGAAAGATGCTCCTTGTCAGTCGGGATTGTCTCGATACGTTCCAAGAAGCCATTTGGGTTCTCCTTTATCTTCCGATCACGATAGGCTGTGTGGATTGAAGCACGGAAAGTTACCTTTCGGTTTCCTCCTTCGCACCTCGGCAATTCAAACAAGTTTGATTGCGCTCGGTTTGTCGTCGGTTTACCAGTAGTTGGCTGCTGAGTTGATATGTAGTTTTCTGTTCTTATGCAGTCCCTGTGGTGCTGTCAGCAGATACTCACGAAATCTGTTGCACAAGTCCACGTTTATCTTCCCGAAGGTACACTTGCCTTGCATGGAGGTACGAAAGTGCATATAAACGTGTTGGCACTTGGAGTTCTTCTTGTCCGCCAGTTTCTTGAAGTAGGCAAGGAAATCGCCTTTCATCTTCTACTTGTCGAAGAAATCGTAACGCTCGTTGACGATAGCCTCGAAGCGACAGCAGCGTATCGCATCGGCTCTTGCCGTAAGGTTGAGGTTGTACTTCTGTTCCATCAGGTTCTTCGATTTGGCATAGATGTAGATGCCAAACGACTCATGGCGGATGACTTTCATCGTGCTCTCGTCACGATAGCCTGGATAATAGTCAAGCACCTCATACTCCTCTTCCCCTTTTATTGGTTCCTGGTTTTGTGTTGGCTTTTCAGCTTTTGCCTTTTTACTGAGCTTGCTCTTGCTGGCAGGAACCACACGCTTGTAGGGATTACCCTCAAACATCTTCTCTATATCAGCCTTTCTTACGAATGCCATTCGGCTGCTCAATCTTGATGCCTTCAGCTTGCCATTAGCCACAAGTTTGTAGATATACTGTCGGGTGCATCCCATCAGAATGGCAGCTTTAGAGAAGGTAAGATACTCCTGATGTTGCAGATCCATGATTGGCTCAATACCGTTAATCAAGCAACTTCGATATTATGAGGTCTGTTGTCTTTTCTGTCATTTTACACCATATAATAAAGATTTACCACAGTGCAACTTTGCCTGCTATTCCCAAGTCAATAGTTGCAGTTACTACACCCAATGCCTTGAACACTCTTCTCATAGTTGGAATGGTTATGCTATAACCTCTTTCCAATCGAGATATTTGTGCTCTTTTCACTCCTATACGCTCACCAAGTTGCTCTTGCGTCAAGTTCTGTTCTATGCGAGCTTTCTTGATGGCTTCACCCAGCCTATAAGCATGCAATGCTTCATCCACTTCACTTTCAAAAGCATTACGTTTTGGAGTGCCAACTTTGCCGAAATGCTTGTCAAGCACATCGTCCAATGGAGTAAGATTCATTTGTGCCATAATTACTTGTTTTTGAAATATTCTTTTCTGATTGCTTCAGCTTTCGCAATTTCTTTACTTGGTGTCTTCTGGGTTTTCTTAATGATGCCGTGAGTGGCAATCACCAATGTCTCTTTGTCTTTATCCCAAAAGGCGAATAAGCGATAAGCCGTTTTATTGTATAATGTACGAAACTCCCATATTTCCGAATTCTCCAACTTCTTAAAAAGTTCCTTGTTGCGTTCACCACCTGCAACACGCTTGATGTTGTAGTAAATCTTGTAGGATACAGCTTCGGGTAAACTCTCAATGAAGTTTTGTGCCTAGTCTGTCAAGACAAGTCGGAATATATTTTGTGCCATACATTTTCTTTTTGCATACAAAGGTAAGTATAATGTTTCACAAATAAGAAACATTATAAAGAAAAAGGCATTGTTTGTCTTCAAAAAATACTACCTTTGTACGTAGAACTAATATAAAATATAATGAATAAGATAACGATGCTTGGCACGGGTAGCGCCACAGTTTCCCATATTTACAATACATGTTTTGTTCTATCCACAGATACCACATTGCTTCTTGTTGACGCTGGAGGTGGTAATGGCATACTTACGCAGCTGGATAAGGCAAAGATTTCTATCTCTGACATTCATCACCTCTTTGTCACTCACGCTCATACCGACCATGTGTTGGGCGTAATTTGGATTGTACGTATGGTAGCCCAATGCAAGGGGTATGAGGATAAGCTGCACGTCTATGGCAACGACAAGGTGATGAAGGTTGTGCGTACTATTATTGACATGATTCTGGCTAAAAAACAATTGGCTAAAGTTGAGGAGCGTGTTGTGTTTCACGAACTTACGGATGGTGAGAACTTCAACGTCGGCGATATTCAGATGACCTGCTTCGACATCCATTCGACGAAGGAGAAGCAGTATGGATTTCGTGCCGTATTGCCAGACCATACCATACTGGCGTGTCTTGGTGATGAACCATACAATCATGCAAATCGCCCTTATATAGAAAATGCCGACTGGATGATGTGCGAGGCTTTCTGTCTTTATGCCGACCGCGACATATTTAAGCCTTACGAAAAGAGTCATAGTACGGCTCTTGACGCAGGAAGACTTGCGGCTGAACTTCATGTCAAAAACCTCATTCTATACCACACGGAGGAGAAGACTCTTGCTACACGTAAGGACTGTTACACAAAGGAGGCTGCCATCGGATTTGGAGGAAGAATAGAAGTGCCTGATGATATGGAAACCATTAAATTGAATGGCTGATAAAGCGCGTATATGAAAACTGAAAATCGCCTGTTGATAACAGGCTTTGTCACAAAATGTTCTTATAAAGAGACTGAACTTTAGCAAGTTCAGAGAATTCAGAAGTTAAAGAAGTTTTTCACAAAGCTCAAGGAAACTGCGCTCCCTACGGTCGCTAGAATTTATAGCCATTACTCTTTTTGCTGAATATTCAGCTATAAGACATACGGCTTTAAAATCTATAACTTCTTTAAATTCTATAACTTCTGAACTTGCGAAAGTTCAATAAAGAGATATATAAAAAAGGCTGACACTTCAGAGATGAGGTGTCAGCCTTTTTTGATGAATATTAGTCAAGCCACTTAACGTAGCAGAAGTCCTCACGATAAACGAGGTTCTCGTTCTTAGGATACATACGCACGCAGCTCTTGAATGTGCCGGCTACGTCAGGCTCGAATGTAGTCTCGAATGTATAGTTGTTGCCCTCGTGGCCTACAACTTCAAACTCACGCTTAGAGAAGATGTGCTCCTCGCCGTTCTGGTCGGTCTTGATAGACACGAGCTCAAGTCCGATGGCGTCGTTCAAGCCCTGCTCGTCAATGACGTAGCGCAGAGTGTACTTCTTGCCAGTCTCGGCGCCGTAAAGCACAGAGTCGTCCTTGCTGACTACGCGGATTGAGTCCCAACGCTGGGCAACAGCTTCCTTCCAGGCAGCAAGCTCCTTGGCGAGGCGGTTGTTGTCGGCAGACAGCTTCTTGAAGTTGGCAGCCTCCTTGGTGTAGAACTTATCATAGTAGTCGTCGAGCTGACGCTTCATTGTGTAATGGGGAGCGATAGTGGCGATGGAGTTTTTGATGGTCTTGATCCAGCCATCGCTGAAGCCCTGCTTGTTGCGGTTGTAGTAGAGCGGCAGAATCTCGTTCTCAAGGAGAGAGTAGATTGTGGCGGCGTCGAGCTGATCCTGATAGCCCTGGTTCTGGTATGTGCGCTCCTGCTTGAGAGCCCAGCCTGCACCCTGACGATAGCCCTCAACCCACCAGCCGTCGAGTACTGAGAGGTTGACAACACCGTTCATTTCGGCCTTCTCGCCTGATGTACCGGAAGCCTCAAGAGGACGTGTCGGAGTGTTCATCCATATATCAACTCCTGAAACCAAGCGGCGTGCAAGCTGCATGTCGTAGTCCTCAAGGAAGATGATCTTGCCGAGGAACTCAGGACGCTGGCTGATCTCGAAGATACGCTTGATCAAGCCCTGGCCGGCACCGTCAGCCGGGTGGGCCTTACCTGAGAAGATGAACTTGACCGGACGCTCCGGATTGTTCACGATCTTAGACAGACGCTCAAGGTCGGTGAAGAGAAGGTGGGCACGCTTGTAGGTAGCAAAGCGACGGCAGAAGCCGATGTAGAGAGCGTTAGGAGTGATGCTCTCGAGCAATGTCACTACGCGTGAAGGGTCGCCCTGGTTCTTGAGCCATGTAGCGGCAAACTTCTCACGGATGTAGTCAACGAGCTTCTTCTTGAGAGCCATACGTGTCTCCCAGATTTCTGCGTCGGGCACATTATAGATAGAGTGCCAGAGGCTCTCGTTGCTCTGGTCGTAGATGTAGTTCTTGTCGAAATACTTGGCGTAAACCTTGCGCCACTCTGTAGCTGTCCATGTGGGGAAGTGAACGCCGTTGGTGACGTAGCCTACGTGGCTCTCCTCAGGATAGTAGCCCTTCCAGATAGGAGCGAACATACGCTGGCTTACCCATCCGTGGAGCTTGCTTACGCCGTTGACCTCCTGGCATGTGTTGCAAGCGAATGTAGACATACAGAAGCGCTCTGAGTGGTCATCGGGGTTTGTACGACCCATGCCGATGAACTCGTCCCAAGAGATGCCGAGCATGCTGGGATAGCCGCCCATGTACTTGCCGAAGAGCGACTCGTCGAAGTAGTCGTGGCCAGCAGGCACCGGAGTGTGAACTGTATAGAGTGAAGAAGCGCGAACGAGCTCAAGAGCCTCGTTGAACGACAGTCCTTCCTTGATGTAGTCGATAAGACGCTGGAGGTTGCAGAGAGCTGCGTGGCCCTCGTTGCAATGGTAGATGTCCTTCTTGATGCCGAGCTTCTTGAGTGTGAGCATACCGCCGATACCGAGAAGAATCTCCTGCTTCAGACGGTTCTCGTTGTCGCCGCCATAGAGGGCGTGTGTGATAGGCTTGTCAAACTCTGAGTTCATCTCGTTGTCGGTATCGAGGAGGTAGAGCTTGATACGGCCTACGTTCATCACCCATACATAAGCGTGAACCTGATAGTTCATGTAAGGAACGTCAACTACCATAGGCTGACCGTTCTCGTCGAGAACGCGCTCTACGGGGAGTGAGTTGAAGTTCTGGGCGTCGTACTGGGCAATCTGCTGACCGTCCATTGACAAAGTCTGCTTGAAGTAGCCGTAACGATAGAGGAAACCTACGCCACACATGTTGACGTTAGAGTCAGAAGCCTCCTTCATGTAGTCGCCGGCGAGCATACCAAGACCACCTGAGTAGATCTTGACAACCTGGTTGATACCATACTCCATACAGAAGTAAGCCACAGAAGGACGTGTTGCATCAGGAGCAACGTCCATATACTCGCGGAACTTCTTGTACACAGCCTTAACGCGCTCCATGATGGCCTTGTCCTTAACGATAGCCTCCTTGCGCTCGTAGCTCAGGCGGTCGAGAAGCATTACCGGGTTGTGACCTACCTCTTCGTAGAGGGCGTTGTCAAGGCTCTTCCACATATCACGAGCCTCATAGTTCCAAGCCCACCACATATTGTGCGCGAGCTCGTCAAGACACTTCAGCTCTGCAGGAAGGGTAGACTTGATAGTAACTTCCTTCCACTGGGGAGCGTTAGCATAATCTGCTTTAATTTTCATAGATTTTTTTATTTATAATTTAAGTTTCGCAAGCGAAAGTAGTTAAGAAGTTAAGGAGTTGTCGCACCCTACGGTCGCTAAGGAGTTAAGCCATTAGTTTTTTTTGCTTGATATAGCATTATAAGCATTTGGCTTAACTTCTTAACTCCTTTAACTACTGAATTCTCTGAACTTGCTAAAGCTCAGTTTATAATTTGATATTTATTATTTTTCTTTTCTTGCTTCAGCTTTGCGCAATGCAAAATCGTAGGCATTGTAATAGTACTCAATGAAATGAGTCCAAAGAGCCTTTTCTGACAGAGAGCGTGCGTTGTTGCGCATACGTGTCTGCTTGGTCTTGGTTGCATTGGCATACTTGATGACAGTCTTCTTGATGTCGTCTGCCACCTCATTGTAGTTGTAGTCGGTACGATGGATTACCTCCACGCCGTTGTCGAGTGTCGACTTGCCTCCGCACTCTGAGTGTGCCCATAGTCCGAATCCTGCAAGGTCGGTAGTGATGCAAGGCACCTTGAATGCTACAGCCTCAAGCGGGGTGTAGCCCCACGGCTCGTAGTATGACGGGTAGACACAGAGGTCGTTGCCGAGGATGACATCGAAGTAAGAGAGGTTAACGATACCGTCGTCGCCTGTGAGATAGCAGGGGATGAATATCAGCTTCACCTTCTCGCCCTTCTGATTGTGCATTCCGAGCCAGTTCATCATGCCAAGGGCACGGTCGTTCTGCTGCTCGTTGAGCCAGTGGGTGATGACCGGAGTGTCGAGCGGAGTGTCAAACTTTTCGCCCTGAGCCATCTTTTCAAGACGTTCGGCAAGGTCGTCGCGCTTGCAGTTGACCCAAGCCGGCACCTCAATGAATGCTACAATCTCTTTGTTAAGCTCGTCGGCAGAAAGACGCAGACGATTTACAGCTTCGATGAATACATCAATTCCCTTGTTGCGCCACTCGTAGCGTCCGCTTGTAGAGATTATTATAGCGTCGTCGGCTACTTCGTCGCCTGTGAGGGCGCGTGTGATGTCGAGCAGACGCTTGCGTGCAGCCTCGCGCTTGCGGTCGAAAGCCTTGTCCTGCGGTACGAAGTCGTCTTCAAATCCGTTAGGCAGAACCACATCAACAGGCTTGTCGAGCAGTTCGGCACACTCGCGTGCTGTAATCTCACTCACGGTGGTGAAGCAATCTACATGGGCAGCTGTCTGCTTTTCGATTGATTGCTTGCTCTGCATATTGAGCTCGTCAGCCATCTGGTCGCCGTTGTAAGCTTCAAGATATTCATAGAGGGGCTTGTTGTTGCCAGCGATGCTTCGTCCGATGCTTGTAGCATGTGTAGTAAAGATTGTGGCAACTTGCGGCAGACGGTCGTTGATATATAGAGCGCCCAAACCGGTCATCCATTCATTGGCATGGTATATGGTCTTGTTGGCACGCTTCTTCTTGCTTATGTAATAATTGTAATAGCTCTCCACTACGAGTGCTGCTGCATACGAGAACATAGAGGCTTCGTCGTAGTCGCCATAAGCGTGAAGGCTGTCAACGTGGTATTTCTCCCACAATTCGCCATATATTTCGTCCTTTTTGGCGAAATAAGGCTGGAAGTCAACCAATACAGCTACGGGATTGCCAGGAACAGTCCAGCGACCTATCTTTATGTTAAGACCTTGTTTGGCTGCTGCTGTACGCCAAGGCTTAAGAAGTGTGGGGTCTTCCTCAAAATACGGGCTTTGCTTCTCGCCCCAACAATCGGGACCGATGAAAACCAAATTGTCGCCAAGCTTCTCTTTAAGGGTCTTTGCACGGGTGGAAAGAACTGCATAAATACCACCTACTTTGTTGCAAACTTCCCAACTTGACTCAAAAATATAATCAGGAAATAGTCTCTCTTTTTTCATAAAAAAGTTAAATATTTGCTGCAAAAATAGTATATTAAAAGCAAAAACACGAGGATTTCTGCTTTTTTTTTCGTTTTTTACATCTATTCTTGATTTGAATTCGTTATATTTGCATTGCTATAGGGCAAAAATTGCCGTTGTGCAGACAAATGTTATATTAACAATTGTATATTTTTCCATAAAAAACAGAATAAAAAAACATGAAACGATTTCTTATGCTTTTACTTGCGATGGCCTCCATACTTGTCGGAGCAGCACAAAACGTAAATTCCAACCAAGTATTCCACACTTATATATACAACGACGAGTATAAGGTGTATATGGACGTGAATCTGTATGAGGCTAATATTAGCGTCCCTGGACAGGACGTGTTCGGGACGGTTCCTGGATTCTTCGGGGCGTTGCGCGACTCACGTAAATGGCTTGTGACCGATGCCAAGATTGTGGGCAAGAACAAGGCCGAGTTGGAAATTATCAACGATTACGGGTCGGAAGACCTTACAGCTACGCTCACTTACAATCCTAAGGACAATACGTATGTGCTGAAGCAGACTGGCGGAAGCCGACTAAAGATTGTGGTGAATCGCAAGTGGCTGAAGATTCCTACTGAGATAGTCTTGGTTCCGCATGAGCGGATGCCAGACTTGTGGTAAGTGAAGAGGGCGTGTCAAAACTCACAGCAGTACGCCCCGAAGGGGCAGAAGCTCATAGCCCAGGGCCGCTCGGCTCTGCCGCTTGCCTAAGCAA
>NZ_JADYUF010000031.1 GCF_021531655.1 Leyella stercorea
AGTGAAAAGCCACAAAAGCCCTACCCCCGACTCCTCCCCCGTAGGGAGGGGAGTGGTATGCTTTGAGAATCTGAAAATAATGCATTGAGATTCTAATAAGAATGCTTTAAAAAAATGAGTGAGATGCATTGAGATTCTAAAAATAAAGCATTGGGGATTGGGTGTTAGTGTGTTGAAAATCGAATGCAATGTGTTGAAATATTGATAAAAATGCAATGAATCTCGATTTTTGAATGCATTGAAAATAAGTGGGTTATATATAGGCTTTTCAAAAGGAGTCCTTTTGCTGTTCAAATGTAGTCCTTTTACCCTGTAAATGTAGTCCTTTTGCACTTCAAAAGGGGTACATTTACAGGGTAAAAGGACTACATTTTTTTGTTTATCCGGAATTTTGAGTGTTTTAGCAAACATTACATATCACTCCCCTCCCTACGGGGGAGGAGTCGGGGGTAGGGCTTTTGTGGCTTTTCACTTGTACCTCTCCATCAACTCCCTTTCCCCTTCCTTCGCCTTTTCCAAGAACTTCTTGTATTCTTCGGCTTCCGGATTGAATGGTCGGTGGGCAAGTGCTGCCTTTATCGGGCGCCACTCTTCAAGAAACTTCACCGTCTGTTTGGAGAAGAACGTTTCGCCGAAGCACTGCCAGATGTATTCCACAGCCTGGTCGGTAGGGTGGAGCATGTCTTCACGATAGAAACGGTAGTCGCGCAGTTCGTCGTTGACAATCTCGTAGGCGGGGAAATACACCACGTTGTTCATCTCTTTTGTCAGCTTGTCGGCAGCCAAAAGCAGCGTAGCCTTCGACAGCTGACTGCCGTGAAATCCGTATTTGGCGTAGCGGATGGGGCTGACGGTGATGATGATACGAACCGAGGGATTAATCTGCCGAAGCATCGTGACGGCGTCACGCAGATAGTCGGCACACTCGTCTACGCTCAACTCGCGCTCGGTGAACAACCGCTGCGGACGTCTACGGCAATTGTCCACTATCTCGCCCGTCTCGTTGAGGACGTAGACATGATTGGTGCCGAGCGTGAACACAGCCGTCTGAGGGGCTTCATTGATTGCCTGACTAACGTCAGAACCGGAATCTGAGGCTTCCGATTGTGCAGCTACAAGCTCCCCGGTCCATCGCTTCACGGTGTGCAAGATGCTTGCCGGATTGTACATCACGCCGTATGGGTTGACCGTTGCACGAAACTTGTCATCCACAAATCGCCGTCCGATGTTGTCGGCAAAGCATGAGCCTACAAAAAGCATACGCTCGCGCGGTTCGATAGCGAACGGCGCGAGCGTAATTGTTACTGGTGTACGAAACTCCATATTTTTATTTCTTCAGTTCGTTTGTTTCATTCTTGCGTCTCTTCGTTTCGAAGAATACGCCTGCGGCGATAGCCAGCACGAGCAGCAGATAAGCCACATAAGCAGCCGTTTCGGTGTTCTTCACAGATGTAGGCTTGAATGTCAGCACTACGGTGTGCTTGCCTGGCTTCACGTTTATTGCTCTAAGGATGTAGTTGACACGGCCCACGGGAGTGTCAGCACCGTCCACTTTGGCAGTCCATCCGGGATAGTATATCTCCGAGAACACTACGATGCCACCCTTCTGCGACTCTACGGTGTAGGTAAGCTCGTTGGGCTCATACTTCTTCAATGTCACTACGGCATTTGACTGTTGTGCTGCCGGCTCGCCAAGCGCATCCTTAAACTTGCTGTCGGCTACTGCCTCATGGCGCAGGTCAATCTTTCCTACGGCGTCAATCTCGGCGTTGGCATTGTCGACATAGCTTATACGGTCTACAAACCATGCGTTGCCGAAGGCGTACGGATTGAGCAACGGTGCTGTCTGTCCGCCCTGCAGCGGCAGGATTACGTACTTGGTGTTGAGCATGTTGAGCACCGGATAGATAGAGTCGCCAGCCACACGGGTCATGTCGCCTTGTGCGTTGACGATGGCACCCTGCATGTTGCGCATCTCCTTACCGATATACTGGTCGATCATCTCCTGATAGCGGCGCAGCTTGGCAGCGTGGTATCCGCCTATAGACTTGTGATAGTAGGAAGTCTCGTTCTCGTTGAACGTGTTCGAAGCGAGGTTGAGCACACGATAGTCGGGCGCTTTATCCTGCATAATCTGGCGGTCGGTGGCAGTCTCCTGTTGCGGAGTCTCGCGCACGCTACGCTCTACAAACATGTCGTCGTTGAGATAACGCTTGTTGACCTGCCACATATCCACGAGACAGAGCACGATGATGGCACCCACAGCATACTTGGGCTGAATCTTCTTCATGCGCAGCAGCAACAGCACAGCGGTTCCGAGCACGATGACGAAGAGTGTGCGCCAGCAGTCGGCGGTGAATATCGAGATGCGTATCTCTTGCAGATTGCTGAGCAACGGACCCAGATATTCCGACGGAATCTGCTTCATTGCCTCCAGTTCTGAAGCCGAGACATAGTCGGGGAAGAATATCGACGGCATGATGGCAAACAGCAGTGCCATGCCACCCGTAGCTATAAAGCTCGCCCACAACCAAAACATATTGGTGGTGTTGTGCGCAATGATAGGATGTTTCGACGTTCCGAGGTATATGCGTATCTTCTGTGTGAAGAAGTCGGGAGTGTCGAATATCTTCTTAAGCGCCAACATTGCCAGCAACGGAATGGTGAATTCGGCTATCACGAGTATCGAAGCCACCGTTCGGAACTTGGCATACATAGGCACATAGTCGAGGAAAAGGTCGGTAAACCACATGAAGTTGTGGCCCCACGACAGCAGTATCGACAGACAGGTAGCAAGGAACAGCGCCCACTTCATCGGTCCTTTGACGATGAACAGACCCAGTACGAACAGCATCAGCACAAAGGCTCCAACATATACCGGACCGCTTGTGCCGGGCTGGTTGCCCCAGTACTGTCCCAGTTGCTGGTAAATCTGATAGAACTGCGGGTCGGCTTTCTGCATAGCCTTTTCGTTCATGGCAAGCGGCATTGACGCTCCACCCTTGGTGTTGGGTACGAGCAGGGTCCATGTCTCGTCTATGCCATAGCTCCACTGAGTGATGTAGTCGCGGTCGAGACCGCTGCTTGTCTGGTTGGCAGAGTTCTTCTTCACCAGCTCGCTCTTTCCTCGCATCGACTCCTGGGTGTACTGCCAGGTGTGGTAGAGGTTGGAAAGGTTGATGACAACGCCCAGTGCGGCAGCCACAAAGCACACGCCAGTAGCCTTGCCAAACTGTGCCAGGCGATGATTTCGCACGGCATCCCACAGATAAGCCAGCACCATGAAGGCTATGATGAACAGATAGTAGTAGGTCATCTGCACGTGGTTGGCCTGTATCTCGAGTGCCGTGAACAGCGCCGTGATTACAAATCCCCATACGTATTTGCCACGATATGCCAGCACAATACCTGCTATCATAGGCGGCAGATAAGCCAATGCTATCACCTTCCAGATGTGTCCGGCGGCGATGATGATAAAGAAATAACTGCTGAACGCCCATATTATAGAGCCGAGCACTGCCAGCTCACGACGGAAGTCGAATGCGCGTAATAGGATGTAGAAGCCCAGAAGGTATGCAAACACATACCAAACGTTCTCGGGCAACCAAAGATGATAGAACTTGCCCACTTCGTTCAGAACCTGCTGGCTGTCGTACGACGGTGCCATCTGATAGGTAGGCATTCCGCTGAACAGCGAGTTGGTCCAACGGGTGCGCTCGCCTGTGCGCTGATAATACTCGGTCAGCTCCTGACCCGAGCCTCGTCCTGCCGACGAGTCGTGACGATAGAGAATGCGGCCTTCGGTATCTGCCGGGAAGAAATAGGCAAATGCGATGACTGCAAACAGCAATACTACCAGAATGTCTGGCAGAAATCTTTTCAATGTCTTCATTTATATGATGTTTTGTTTTGTTACTAATGGTTTGTTGTTACGTCAGCTACGATTGCCGGCTTACGTCAGTTCCAATCCCATGGCTTCAACGAATGTGCGCACTTCCTTCTGCTTCATCAGTTCGTCGAACACCTCCTTCTTTGTGAGTTTCTTGCTTATTTCCTCGGCTTTTGCCAATCGCAGCGTCAGTGTTATGCTTCCGTTGTGCAGGGCCTTTGCCATAGTGGCGCGTATTCGTCCCTTGATTGTCTCCACTTGGTCGAGCAACATCTGGTTGTCTACGATTATTTCGATGGCAGGAAATTCTGCTATTCGTGGCCTCATGTTCTTCATTCGTGAGGCAAGACTTATCATCTTCTGCGGCATTCGGTTGCACATCGAGAGCCATTGCAGTTCGAGGAAGTCCTGAGTGAACTCCTCGTTCTCCTCCTTATTGGTTATCTCTGCCTCCTGCTTCTGCTCCTGTTGCTGCTTCTGCTGAAGACTTTGGAATGTAATTCCGAGACTTGAGAGCTTCATGGCAGGGCGTTTGGGTGCAGCCGTAGTGGCTGATGCCGTAGCCGTGGCTGCCGATGTGGCTCCCGCTGATTGCGTGATGTGTGCCGAGGCAGCGCCCATTGCTGCTGCCAGAGCGGCGTCTTCGCCTGCCGGAACAGTTGCCGTTGCCGTCGGCTGATGTCGGTGTGAGGGGATGCTGTTGTCATTTCCCGGAGCGACCACCTGCCGAGCCGCTGTGTTCCGGGTCATTGTTAAGTGCTTGAACAGGGATTTCAGACGTTTGGGGCTACGCCCCGCGCCATCAGAAGCGTCCTCAGGCTGAGTCAGCTGAGCCACTTGTATGAGCGTAAGTTCAACGAGCAGTCGCTTGTTGCTGCTCTGTCTGTACGAGAGGTCGCACTGGTTGGTCAGCTTCAGCGTCTGATACAGAAACTTGGTTGGGCAGCGTTTAGCCTGGTCGGCATACTTCTGCACTTGCTGCTGGCTTGCATCGAGCAGCTTCAGGGTGCTCTCGTCCTTAGCCATGAGCACGTTGCGCACGTGCGACGCCAGTCCGTTGATGAGGTTGCCCCCGTCAAATCCCTTTTCAATGATGCTGTTGAGCAACACCATTATATCGCTCACCTTGTTCTCAAGCGCCAAGTCAACCATACGGAAATAGTTGTCGGCATCCAGCTCGTTGAGGTCTTCAATAACCTTGGCGTATGTGATGTTGCCCTGGCAGAAGCTCGCAGCCTGGTCGAATATCGACAGAGCGTCGCGCATACCGCCGTCGGCTTTCTCGGCAATAACAGCCAGAGCCTCTTCCTCGTAAGTGATGCCTTCCTTCTGCGCTACGTTCTTCAAGTGCGATATGGTATTCTCCACAGTCATTCGTTCGAAGTCGTATATCTGGCAGCGCGACAGGATGGTAGGCAGAATCTTGTGCTTCTCGGTGGTGGCGAGGATAAAGATGACGTGTGCCGGCGGTTCCTCAAGCGTCTTGAGGAAAGCGTTGAAGGCGGCAGACGACAGCATGTGCACCTCGTCGATGATGAAAACCTTGTACTTGCCCACCTGCGGCGGTATGCGTGTCTGCTCCATGAGCGACTTGATATGCTCCACCGAGTTGTTGCTGGCGGCATCAAGCTCGAAGATGTTGTACGAGCGTTGTTCGGCAAAAGCCTTGCAGCTCTCGCACTCTCCGCATGCTTCGCCGTCCTGAGTGGGGTTCATACAGTTGATGGCTTTGGCAAAGATGCGTGCGCAAGTGGTCTTGCCCACACCGCGCGGGCCGCAGAACAGGTAGGCATGGGCAAGCTTTCCGCTCTTCACGGCGTTCTTCAGAGTTGTAGTAAGAGCCTTTTGCCCCACCACAGAGTCGAACGACATCGGGCGGTATTTGCGTGCTGAAACTATATATTCTTCCATATTATATAATGTGCAATGATGATAATCAACTGCAAACTTACTATAAAAAATTCTATTTTCGTGTATGAATACGGAAAATTATGAGTAAGTTTGCATACAAATTAAATAACAATGGGTCGTCTTAAACTTATAATGGCTCTTGTGGGCCACTACAAATATGCTATTGTCATCATCGCCGGAATAATACTTGTAGGCTTTGTCGATGAGAACAGCTTTATGCATCGCGTCCAGTTGGAAATGCAGATAAGCGATCTTCGCCAGCAAATAGACAAGTACAACACACAGAACGAGGACGACATGCGAAAGCTTAAGGAGCTTAATCATGATCCGGGTGCTTATCAGAAGATTGCACGCGAACGCTATTTTATGCAGACCGATGACGAGGACATTTATGTCTTGAGTGACGATAAAAAAACAGAATCCGACAATAATGAAACAAATGAGTAGAGTACAGAGTATGCTGTTCCTCACAGGAGGCATACTTATGGTTATAGGAGCAGGATGTTTCGCGTTCATGTTTGCACGCGAGGTGGTTTGCTGGATTTATCTTGTGGGTGCATTGTTGTTCGCCTGGATGCAGGTGAGCGAAACTTATGAGGGCAACAACCCCACCATCAAGCGTCTGAAGCGTATCATGACGCTTGCCGACATATTGTTCGTGTTCTCTGGACTGTTGATGATCGACACAGCATTTCAGTTTCTTCGCGATACATTCACCAATTATACCACATACATAGAGGTGGTTTACAACAAGTGGGTGTTATTGCTGCTCGTGGCTGCCATTCTCGAAATGTACACTATGCACCGCATCAGCAGTTGTCTGAAAAAGGAAGATAACACTCCCGCAACAGAGTAACGGGCGGCATAAGGCGTGTCGCTAAAAAATCTAAATAAGAATAATCTTAATTTAAAACTCGGCAAAAACGTCTGTTATTCAAATAATACATATTACCTTTGTCTGTATACAAATTTACAAGAAACCACATTTTTATGAGTAAAATACTTTACGCTTTTATTACAATCATGGCGTTAGCGTCATGCGGCAATTCTTATAACATCCAGGGATCGTCAAATGTTTCAACGCTCGATGGACGCATGCTCTATCTGAAAGTACTGCATGACAACGACTTCAAGACTATTGATTCGTGCGACGTTGTACATGGTCAGTTCCATTTCAATGGTTCTTTCGACTCTATATGTATGGCCAATATTTTCATGGATGATGAAAGCGTACTGCCTCTCGTGCTCGAAAAGGGTGACATCACTATCAAAATAGACAACACTCAGCAAACAGTCAGCGGCACACCGCTCAATGATGAGCTGTTCAAGTTCTTCAATCGCTACAACCAACTGAAGAATCAGGAGGCAGAACTCATCCATATGCACGACCGCGCAATCATGGACGGCTCGGACATGAATGCCGTTAACCGTCGCATCAGTGCCGAAGCTCAGCACCTGACAGAGCAGGAGGACAAGCTCGTTACATCGTTTGTGACCGACAACTTCGACAATGTGCTCGGTCCCGGCGTATTCTTCATGGTGACAATAGGCTATCGCTATCCTGAACTCACACCGTGGATAGAGGACATTATGAGCAAGGCTACTGATAAGTTCAAGAACGATCCTTACGTAAAGGACTACTATAAGAAGGCACAGGAGAATCAAGCCATAATGAATGGAATGAAGACTCCTGAACCGGCAATGTCTGCTCCAGCCCAGGGTCCAACTCCCAATGAGCTGGCTGCGCCTGCCCAATAAGGGTGAGGTGTTGAGATGGTGAGATCACACCATCTCAACACAACAACATAACAACTTTAGAATATGAAAACACTTATATTTGGAGGAACCGTTGTCAATGAAGGTGTAGCCCGAAAGGCTTCCGTGATTGTTGACAATGATGTTATAACAGAGATAGTTGAAGGTACAGACTCTCCCCGTGGCAACTACGACAGCGTCGTGGATGCTACGGGGTGTTTTGTTTTACCAGGTGTGATTGACGACCATGTACACTTCCGTGATCCGGGACTGACACAAAAGGCCGACATCGAAACGGAAAGTCGTGCGGCTGCATTTGGCGGTGTCACGTCCTATTTCGATATGCCCAACACCAACCCGCAGACCACAACGCTCGAGGCACTCAACGACAAGTATGCCGACGCAGCACGCAAGTCGCACGTCAACTATGGCTTCTTCATCGGTGCCACCAACGACAACTTCGATGTAGTTACGTCGATAGACCCGCACCGCGTGCCTGGTATAAAGCTGTTTATGGGTTCAAGCACCGGCAATATGCTTGTCGACCGTAAGGAAGTGTTGCAACAGTTGTTTGCCAAATCGGCTCTGCCCATCATGGCACATTGCGAGGACACCGACATAATCAATAGCAACATGGCTGAGGCTAAGGCCAAGTATGGAGACGACCCGGCTGTGGAGCATCATCCCGAGATTCGTTCGGAGGAGGCATGTTGGCAGTCTACGCGTCTGGCTGTAGAACTTGCAGAGCAGACTGGAGCTCGTCTGCACGTAGCACACCTCACCACAGCACGCGAGTTGCAACTCTTCGGCAACAACCCGCGCATCACCGCAGAGGCTGTCATAGCCCATCTGTTCTTCTCGGATGCCGACTATGCCACACTCGGAACACGCATCAAGTGCAATCCCGCAATCAAGACAGCCGCCGACCGTGACGCTCTGCGTGCTGCACTCAACGACGGACGCATAGCAACCATCGGTACCGACCACGCTCCGCATCTTCTTGCCGACAAGCAGGGCGGATGTGCCCGTGCTGCTTCGGGAATGCCTATGGTTCAGTTCTCGCTCGTTGCCATGCTGCAACTCGTCGACGAGGGCGTGCTCACCATTGAGCGTCTGGTGCAGCTGATGAGCCATAACCCAGCCGAACTGTTCGGCGTGTCGCGTCGTGGCTATCTGCGTCCGGGCTACAAGGCCGACATAGTGCTTGTGCGTCCCGACTCGCCCTGGACTGTCGACAAGGACTGCATACAGAGCAAATGCGGATGGAGTCCGATGGAGGGACACACATTCGCATGGCAGGTGCGCACCACAATGTGCAACGGCAGCATAATATACAACAATGGAGCATTCGACAACACGAGCCGTGGTGAGGCTTTGGAGTTCAGAATCTGATATATATGAATAATGTAACACAGATAGATTTCAACATCGCCCAACTGCGTCCTTACATCAACTGGCTGTACTTCTACCATGCGTGGGGACTCGCCGGCAAGCCCCAATCCGAGAAGGACAAACTGCTCAACGAGGCAAACGTCATGCTCGACCAGCTGCAACAGCGCTATCAGACGCATGCACTTGTAGGCCTGTTCGATGCCAATGCCGACGGCGACGACATCGTAGTAGGCACAGAACGCATGCCGATGCTGCGCCAGCAGCGCCCCTCCGAGCCGGGAGCACCTTACCTCTGTCTTGCCGACTTTGTGCGTCCGCTCTCGTCGGGCATTAAGGATAGGGTGGGAGTGTTTGCTGCCAGTATTGACGAGGCGATAGAACACGACTTTCAGCAGGACGATTTCCAGCGCATGCTCGCCCAAACCCTTGCCGACCGATTGGCTGAAGCCACTGCCGAAATCACCCACTTGCAGGTGCGCCGGACTATATGGGGATATGCTCCCGACGAAAATCTCGACATACCGCAGCTCCTTCGCGAGGACTTTCAGGGCATACGCCCAGCCGTGGGTTATCCGTCAATGCCCGATACGAGCCTTAACTTCATCATCGACCGCCTCATCGACATGAAGCGCATAGGCATACGCCTCACCGACAGCGGTGCCATGAAGCCCCATGCTTCTGTGTCAGGTCTGATGTTTGCACATCCCAAGGCCCATTATTTTGACATCGGACGCATCGACGACACCCAGTTGCGCGACTATGCACGGCGCCGTCATGTGCCAGTGGAGCTGATGCGTAGGTTTCTCGCTTCACGACTCGTAGACTGACGCTGTAAGTTCAGAAGATAAATCAAGTATAAATGATAGCCCGTATATTCATATTAATAATACTGGCAACGCTGTTGCCCGACCTCTACATTTATCGTCGCTACATACGCCACCGCTTCGACCTCTCGCTCCTGATGCGTCTGTTGTGGTGGGTTCCTGGTGCTGCGATGGTGTCGGTGACGCTTGTCTACGCCATGATTGACGACTTTGCGCCAGCCAATCTCACGTTGTTCAACATCTATCTGTTCATGCTCGGACTGATAGTGGTGCCCAAGCTGCTGTTCGTATTGTCGTCGATAGCCGGTCGTGGAGTGCGCCGTATGACGGGAGGCACGCGCAATTGGGGCAACTACTTCGGATTGCTGCTTGTGCTGGGACAGCTTTACGTGCTGTTCACGGGTTCGATGACAGGCACCGACCGTCTGCGTGTACGCCGTGTGACGATAAGTGTGCCCAATCTGCCTAAGTCGTTCGACGGCTATCGCATAGTGCAGTTCAGCGACATCCACCTCGGTTCGATGCGCAGCGAACTGCTCGAACGCGCCGTAGAACAGATGAACCGTCAGCGTCCCGACATGATAGCCTTCACTGGCGACATTCAGAATATGCGCCCCGACGAGCTCATGCGCTACACGTCTACGCTGCGTCGGCTGCATGCCAAGGACGGAGTCTACTCCGTATTGGGCAATCACGACTACTCGGAGTACGTCCCGAAGTTGCCAATGCGGCAACGCCGTCACAACGAACAGCTCACACGCGAGTTTCACGCCAACGTAGGTTGGCAGCTCTTGCTCAACGACCACCGCATCATACGACGTGGTAGCGACTCCATAGTGATTGCGGGCGAGGAGAACGACGGGCTTCCGCCATTCCCAAGCAAAGCCGACCTCAAGCGCACATTGCGTGGAGTCAGCCCCCGTTCGTTCGTCGTCATGCTTCAGCACGACCCCTCGGCATGGCGCCGTTCGATACTGCCCGGCAGCAATGTGCAGCTCACCTTGAGCGGACACACGCACGGCGGACAGATGAGTCTGTTCGGATTGCGCCCCACAAACCTGACGGGTCGCGAGGACGACGGACTCTACCAGGAGGCAGGCCGCGCTCTGTTCGTATCCACAGGATTGGGCGGTTTCGTGCCGTTCCGATTCAATATGGATCCAGAAGTGGTGGAGATAACGTTAAGAAGCCCCACCCCCTGACCCCTCCCCCGTAGGGAGGGGAGTGGTATGAACTGCTATCTGTAGGAGGCTATGGCGTCCTCGCCGTAGCCTGAGTAAGCAATAGGGTATGGCGTGAATCATTACTCATTAAATATAATTCATAAATCATTAAATATTAAAAAGCAATGGTAAAATTAATATACCGTATTTATCAGCTCTTCATAGCTCTTCCGCTGATAGCCATATACACCGTAATAACAAGTATGATGGTGATCATCGGCTGCGCATTGGGCAACGGTCATTTCTGGGGGTATTATCCCGGCAAGTGGTGGGCGCAGTTCATTGTGCGTGTGCTTCTGCTGCCCGTGAAGGTAGAGGGACGCGAAAACCTGCAGAAAGGGCAGTCGTATGTGTTCGTAGCCAACCATCAGGGAGCCTTCGATATATTCCTGATTTACGGTTTCCTGTGCCGCAACTTCAAGTGGATGATGAAGCGCCAGCTGCGCCAGATCCCCCTCGTGGGCAAGGCATGCGAGTCTGCCCACCACATATTCGTCGACAAGCGAGGCCCCAGCAAGATACGCGAGACCTACGACCGTGCCCGCAAAACGCTGCAGGGCGGCATGTCGCTCGTGGTATTTCCCGAAGGAGCACGTACGTTTACGGGTCATATGGGCGTGTTCAAGCGTGGAGCTTTCATGCTGGCAGACGACATCGAGCTGCCCGTAGTGCCCATCACCATCAACGGGTCGTTCAATGTGATGCCCCGAATGCGCGACATGCGCTGGGTGACATGGCATCCGCTGCGCCTCACCATACACAAGCCTATCATGCCGATAGGCACAGGTCCCGACAACATCAAGCATCTTGAGAGCAAGAGCTACGACGCCGTTATGTCTGGACTGACAAAGGAATACCAGGGATTTGTAGAAAATCCCGACCAGTAACCCCTTTCGCAAGAGTCTGACGACGGCTCATCCTACATTTGATAACAACAACAAGATGATTACCAGATGCTATCTTGAGATAACCAACGTATGCAATCTCAACTGTGTGTTCTGCCCCAAGACGACGCGCACGAAGCACACAATGACTTTGGACGAATTCGACACGCTCACCGACCGACTTGGAGGCGAGGTGAAGTTCTTGTATTTCCACCTTATGGGCGAGCCTTTTCTGCATCCCCATCTGGCGCAGTTCATCGGTATGGCAAGGCTCAAAGGCTTCGTCCCGATACTCACCACCAACGGCACTTTGCTCTCGCAGCGCACCGATATTCTTGAAGCTTTGCCCCACAAAATCCAGATTTCGCTCCACTCGCACGAGGGCAACGGCAAGGCTGACCTAAAGCAATACATCGACGAAGTGATGGCGTTTGCCATGGAAGCCGCCCGCCGTGGGTGCATCATCGTGCTGCGTCTGTGGAACGAAGGCGGACACAACAGCCTTAACCAGGCCATTCTTGACATGATAGCCAGCCATCAGCCGCGCCCGTGGACTGAACGTCACGACGGCTGGCGCATTGCCGTAAATCTCTACATCGAGAACGACAATATGTTCGAATGGCCCGACCTGCAATGCGCCCCCACTGCCGAGGAGGAAGTGTTCTGCTACGCCCTGCGCAATCAGATTGGCGTATTGGTAGACGGAACGGTTGTGCCGTGCTGTCTTGACCACAACGGCGACATGCCGCTGGGCAACCTCTACGAGCACAGCCTTGAACATATCCTCTCGTCCACACGCGCCGACGCCATCTATCAGGGCTTCACCAATCACACAGCCGTAGAACCTCTGTGCCAACGTTGCGGCTATTCGGCAGTGTCGAAGCGGTTCAGAAAGTAAGGAAAAGAGGCATTGAAAAACGTAAGGGGAGGTGCGTCAAAAGTCAATTATACGGGCTGAAAGCCCAATAAGCTCATAGCCCAGGGCACCGCCCTGGGTGTACGGATTGATAAAAGCAAAACGCCCTGTAGGGGCAAAAGCATTGATAATTAACGCTTTTGCCCCTACAGGGCGCATTGTTATTTGTGATACTTTTACCCAGGGCGTTGCCCTGGGCTATGTGCTTCTGCCCCTTCGGGGCGTGCTGCTTTGACTTTTGACACTCCCTCCAGTGCAGTCTGTCGTTACATTCTTATATGTAGTTATTTACACCGCAGCTTGCTCAGGCATATGGCGTCCCCGCCATAACCTCCTACAGTTAGATTTTATTAAAGTTATTGTGACATTCCTGCTTTCTGAAGAACCGGATTCCAGTGTCCCGCCAGTGCTTTCTAACCAATGCAAATATAATACAGACAGTAAAAAACTGTTACAAAATAAAAAACGATTCTGGAGATTTTCAGAGTCGTTTTTTATGCTTTTTACCCCACCCGAACCCCTCTTTCACCCCAATATTACTGCTTTTCTATAGCAAAACGACTGCATTAGCCGTCTAAAACGACTCCTTTTGCCATGTAAAACGACAACTATTGACTGGCAAAAGGAGTCGTTTGGCAAGGCTAAAGTTGTCCTTTTGCCATCAAAAGGAGCCTTTTTGCAATTGCGAAGATTGCACACTTTGGTTACTATACGACGCAAACCGTTGTGTATAAGCACGATACCGCTGCTCGCCCAAAACTCAAGAATTTCGGGCAAAACATTTCGTCGTGCGCTCAACTCGCAGTTTTGAGCGCTTGAAAATGCAAATATCGTACTGCCGACACAGATTTCTAAACATATAAAAATGGTTCATCCTAATTTGAAGTGATTCAATTATGAACCTATAAGTAGCGGAGGTCTCTGGCCTCCGCAGCACCAAGTCGAATACAAATCATCATTACTAATAATAGTGTTTGCATCATTGATTGCTGAGGGTGAGTCAAGAGTCACAGCAGTACGCCCCAAAGGGGCAGAAGCCCATAGCCCAGGGCAACACCCTGGGTGAAAGTATCACAAATACCAATGCGCCCTGCAAGGGCAAAAGCGTTAATTATCAATGCTTTTGCCCTTGCAGGGCGTTTTGCTGTTTTCAATCCGTACACCCAAGGCGCTACCTTGGGCTATGTGCTTTTGGGGCTTTCAGCACGCTTTGTTTGACTTTTGACATATCCGCTACTATATAAACTTGTTACATTATAATAATAAACTACTATTATCACTCCATTTTACGGATACCCATAAAAATGCCTGTCTTGCATAAGATTTTCATTCTAAAAGTAGTGATTATCTCTGATTTTGTTTACCTTTGCCACATGTCAGATATTCTTTACTGAACTTTAGCAAGTTCAGAGAATTCTGTAGTTAAAGGAGTTAAGAAGTTCTTGCAAGCAAGCGGCAAAGCCGAGCGAAGCCAAATGTTTATAATGCTATATCAAGCAAAACTAATGGCTTAACTCCTTAGCGACCGTAGGGCGCGAATACTCCTTAACTTCTTAACTACTTTCGCTTGCGAAATTTTAATTCTTTATTTGAGTTTTAAGCAGCGCTAAGATTTAATAAAAAACCACGCTAATGAGAAAATTACTGCCATTACTGCTTGCGCTTCTGATGCTTGCATGCAACAGAACCGAACACAATTCAGCGTCCGACCCCGCTTACGCCATGCTCGAACGTGTAGCCGAACTCAACGCCGGAGGTGACAAGCCAGGCGCATTGGCCCTTGCCGACAGTGCCCTGCTGATGCACCCGGCGGACACTACCCGATGCTGGCTTTTGAGCGAAAAGGCAGTGACGCTTGTCGACATGGGGCGTATGGCGGATGCCGTAGGCGTGGCTCAGGGTGCTTACCGTCTGGCAGAGAAGCTGCACGACGTGGACGCAATGCTCAATCTGCGTGGCACTATGGGCATAGCCTACCGTCGTCTGGGCAAGACCGACTCGGCTCTGGTGCAGTATAAGGAGGGCATACAGATGGCGCTTGCCGAGCATAATGCCGAATATGAGATATATCTGAACAATTGTGTCACGGTGCTTTACTCCGAAAGCAACCGCTTTGCTGAGGCTCTTCACTATGCCGCAAAGACCGAAAAGGAAGCCCTCGCAGCCAACGACACCATACAGCGATTGTCGGCACGTGCCAACATCGGAGGCATATATATGAAGCAAAACCAGTATAGGGCTGCGCTCAATGCTATGCTGCCGTGCTGGCAGGAGGTGAAGAGTGTGGGCTATAACGTGCTCACGCTGAAGTTCCTTTCTATCATTCTGAAGTCGTACAGCTCATTGGACGACTATCAATCCGTGGCACAATACATGCAATATGCCGACCGTGTCATGGACGGAATGGCTGCCAGCAGCAACGGAGTTTTGGGCATTCTTGAGGTCAAGGCCGATCTTCTTGGCAAGCAGCATAGATATGCCGAGCAGCTGGCACTTGTAGACAGCATCATCGCCAGCGGCACACATAACCAGGCAATGCCGCTTGACAAGATGCTGCGCACGAAAGCCCAGTGTCTCGAAAACATGCATCGCAACGCCGAGGCGCTCTCGTTCATGAACCGTGCCTTTGCCGTGCTCGACTCGGTAAAGCAAAGCGACATAGAGAAAAGCATGAGCGAATTCACGGTGAAATACAAGACACTGGAGACGGAGATGGCTCTGGCTGAATCCAGACGCGAGAATGCCGAGAAAGCCAATCAGGTGCTGTGGCTTGTGGTGGCGGTAGTATTGCTGCTGGCAGTGGTTGGCATTATGCTCTATCGCAGGCGCATCGCTGCACAGCGGGCGTTGCTGCACGAGAAGCAGAGCTATATCGACGGACTCGAGAGCGAGCGTGAGCGCATAGCCAAGGATCTGCACGACGGCGTGTGCAACGACATCCTCGCCACCAAACTGCTGCTCGCCACCGACAGCATTCATGCCGAGCAGTATCTCGACGACGTTTGGCGCAACGTGCGCCAGTTGTCGCACGAGCTTATGCCTCCATGTTTCTCGACGCTCTCACTCGACGCAGTGGTGCGCTCGTATGTTGCCGCCATCAGCCGCAACGGCAGTCGCGACATCTTGCTCAATATAGACCCTGCGTTCGATTGGGGCAGTCTGCCGCAACATGTGGCTTACGAGATATACCGCATCATACAGGAGTCTACAGCCAATGCCATGAAATACGGCGACCATACGGGCATAGACATATCGCTGACCGTCAACGACGGCAACCTGAGCGTATGCGTTGTCAACGGCATAGGCACCCGTCCGGCTGACGGCAGGCACACCTCCAATCATGGCATAGGACAGCAGACGCTGCAGAAACGTGCCGACCGCATCGGTGCAAAGCTTACTGTAGATGAGGCTGACATGCGCCATAGGCTTATGCTCATTTACCGAATCACCACCACATAGTCACACCTTAACCAATTGAAAACAATGACAATACTCATCGTCGACGACCACCCTATAGTGCTCAAGGGCATACACGCCCTGCTGGCTTCGTCGTTTGCCGAAGCCCGTATCATTGATGCTGCAGGGGTGGGGGAGGCTGAACAGATGCTCAACAGACATAAGGTTGACATCATTATAACCGATCTTGACCTCAACGGCGAAAGCGGCTCCATGCTCATAGAGCACGTCCGCAACGTTCAGCCAGCCACACAGGTGGCGATATATACCATGCACGAAGAACCGTGGTCGGTAGGCGAAATAGCCGATATGGACACCGAGGCGGTGGTGATGAAGAGCGACAACGCTGCGGAACTGCTCATGGCAGTCAGGAGTCTTTGTGCCGGCAAGGGCTACTATAGTCCAACCTTCTTCCGGCTGCTCAATTCATTGAAGCGCCACCCCGACCGTCTGTCCGACCGCGAGAAGCAGGTAGTCAGTCTCACGGCAATGGGACTCTCTGCCGCCGAAATGGCTTCAAGGCTTGGCATCAGTGCCAATACCGTTGAGTTTCATCGTCGTCGTATCATGCAGAAACTCAATGTAGCCAACGCTGCCGAAATGATAAGCCGGGCAACGGAATTGGGCTTTAAGGCAAACATCTGATGCCTGATTGTTATAATGCGTTTTATGTCGGTCGGACAGCGGTCCGGCCGACTACGGAAAACCATAGCCGACCCCCTACCAAAAACCATAGTTCTTAGTTTTTGGTAGGGGGTTACTGTGTTTAAAGGACTATATTTACTATTTTTTTTCTATACCTTTGTGTAGAAACAGTGTACTCATTATCAAATACCAGCTACATGAATACCGATATAAAGAACAGTATCACCGAACGCGAAAAGGAGATATTAAGTCTGCTCGCCATAGGGCTTAGCAGCAAAGAGATTTCGGAAAAGTTGTTCATATCTCCACATACCGTGGAGTATCATCGCCGACAACTGCTCAAGAAGACGAAATCACGAAACATCGCACAGCTCATCGGAACCGTTTATCGTATGGGAATACTGAGAGTGTTGTAGTCCGGTTGCCGGACAGAAGTAATTGTATTTATCAAAACTTAATATACGATGTAATATGAGAAATTCTACCTTATTACTTGCTATAGCCTCGGCAATGTTTATGCAGGCAGCTCCTGCAGCGGCACAAAACAATGTGCCAATCAGAAAAATCAAGGCTGTAAAACCAACGACCGAGCTTACGCTGCTCGACCGGGTGGAAAGCGACACTCACCGGAAGATATATCAATACAACGAGTATGGATATATCACGTCGGTCATGGAATACAACAAGGAGGCGGGACAGTGGGTGCTCGACACCGACAACTCGTATCGCCAGGAGTACGTGTTCAATGCCGCCGGACAGTGTACAGCCCGAACAAGCTTCAATGTGGACAAGGCTGGCAACAAGACCACTGAGAAGAACAAAGCTAAAGTGGAAGTGATAGGCGACACGACATGGGAACGCTACTATAAGGAATATCCCGACTCCACCACTCACATAAGTGAGGCATACGCCTACGACCAGTGGGGCAACCGCGTGGAGGAAATCCTGTATGGATATGACAGCTACAATCGTAAGGAGTTCATACGCAGATATAAAAAGAGAGAATACTCCGGACCGGTAGACATATACGCCGACAATGCAAATTACACCAGCATCGAGAGAGGCCGACTTTTGTATGATCTTACGGCAAAAGGACAAGATGATTACCATTACACGATGAATACCAACGAGCTGTATGTTGATGAATTCCGTAAGATAGTATGGCAAACCGAAAACGACAAACTGTACAAACGGGAATACACCTGCCCAAACTATCTACAAATTACGGTAGGAAGTATAGAGAGAGAAATGTGGAAATCGTCTGAAAGCGAATTCGCACTCAATGCTGACGGCACCCGACCAGTACGGGAGACAATGCGTAGCTATGACCAAACTGGCGAAGTAACGGGCGATAATATTTCTCATTCTTACACATGGGACAATCTCGGTCGCCTGTTATCCGACATCAGATACAATGGATCGACATCGGAAATATCATATAAGGACGAATATACTTACGCCGACGACTATGCAAAGAAACTGTCGCTGCGCGAAGCTATTGAAGCATTAGACGGTGGCGGTCAGATATATCCGGAGGACGAGTTTATGCAGTTTGGACATCCGGCAACCTCTTCTTACTATTATCCCGACGATGGTGATAAGGGTGAGAGTACATACGAGTGGAACGCCAACGGACAACTCATTGGAGGCAAATGGACGGAGACTTATAAAGAGTATGATTCCAATAACGACAATCCGACAACTGTGACCGACTACGGCGAGATACGAGTAGGATATAACGCCGATGGACATTTGGCATGGAAGATTGACCATAGCATCAGCGAAAACGAGTTCATCAAGATTGAATACCTGTACAACAAGAAAGGTGTTTGGACTAGTGAGGCAGAATATGATGGCGACAGCTGGGATGGTCCGTGGACCAAGGAAGATTGGAGCAAAGCAAGAGCCAGAAAGCGTCTCGCAACGCGTGCAGCTACAGCGCCGAAGTTTATCGATGATATGACAGACGGCTATCATTATATAGAAAACAATGATGGTGTATGGAATACTAATGGAAACTACGAAGTGTCAGCTGGCGTTGTAACACACGGTTATTATCAACAGACTCTCGCAAGCAACGCATCCGTTCCTGCTAATCCGCAATATAACTATACCGACCCGTTGATGCCTCTCGAAAGAGAAGATGAGGAAGAAGCATATCCTGTTACCAGTGAAACTATATGGTATTATGATTGGAACACGGACAAGGGCGATTGGGAACTCTTGGGGTATCCGACAGAAGCCCAAAGGGTGTATAACAAGGATGGCAATATCGTTGCCGACACCTACAACGGCAATCAGACCATAGTAAGTACAATAACATACCGTCTTGACGACGACGGCAGACTGATTGAGGAAATCTACAGCAAGGGTGGCAACATCACCTACGAGTATCTCCCCGGCACCGACTATCTGCTTGAGAGTGTTGAGACAGCAGCCGACAACTCTCGCAACGTGTGCCACTATTACTACAGCAAGCACAACTATGTTGACCCGACGGGCATTGAAAGCATTAAACGCAACGACGCTTCCACACCCGTATGGTACGACCTGCAAGGCCGCCGCATAACCACTCCGACTTCCAAAGGCATCTACATTGTCAACGGAAAGAAAGTGATGGTTCGATGAAACACAAAAGCAACGAGATAACCTCAAATCGGTCATTTGGAAATGTAAGCCCCTTTTTCCTAATGACCGGTTATGGTTAAACATAAAAAGGCGTACAACCGAAATCGTAAAGATTGAGGTTGTACGCCTTTTGGCGTATTTGTATAACCACATAATAATCATGAAAAATAATCAGGTCGGTGTAGTGCTTACAATATCCTATTTTTTAGGTATTAAAGAAACATACTTACGATAGTCTTTACTCTGTTCTGCGTTGCAACAATCATGGCACAGAATGTGGATAACGAAAAAACAGGAATACTTCTTGTACATTACGGCACGTCAAACGATAAAAGCCGTGCACAGACCATAGACAAACTCAACTCTCGTGTAGCTGAAACCTTTCCAGACTGTGCAGTTGTTGAGGCTTATTCGGCTCCGTCGGTGATAAAGACGCTTGCAAAGCGTGGCATCAAGAAACTTTACATCTCGCAAGCTCTTGATTCGCTGAAAGCGCTTGGCTGCAACAAACTCGTTGTGCAGAGCACGATGCTTCTTGATGGAGTGATGACAGAGATGCTGAGAACAGAAGTTGTCAAGGTAAAGAACGACTTCAGAGCAGTATCTGTTGTTCGTCCATTGCTTTACTCGGTAGACGACTGCCGGACAATTATAGAGATGCTAACCAAGAGTCTTCTTGCAGACAAATCGGTAGCAACAAAAAAATCACAAGTGGTGCTTGTTGGTCACGGTAGCGACAGTCCGGCAAATGCCATGTACAGTCAGATCGACTATTTGTTGAAAGCTGAAGGAAAGTCTTCATGGCATGTAGGCACGATAGAAGGTTTTCCTAAGAGAGAAAACGTGGAACAACAGTTGAAGAACAGCAAAAACAAAAACGTAATCCTTGTACCTCTGCTCTACATCGCCGGTAACCATCAGAAGGAAGATATTGATGGAGTGTGGAAAACGCAGCTTCAGACTAAAGGCTACCATGTGGACGTGTTTGGGAAAGGAATCGGAGAAATGACCGAAATTCAGAATATGATCATTGGTAAGATTGATGCTCAAATAAAGACAGTAAACTCTGAAAAGGCTAAGTAAATTGTTGTTGTCTACAGAAAAAACAATGCGATAAGTCATAATAAAGAAAAAGGGAGATGCCCTTACACACAGACAAACTAATACAAAAAGAAATCAACAAACATAATTATATGAACAACAGAACTCTACTTTTTGTCGTAGCTGCTTCGTTTGGATGCTTAAATGCCGTGGCAGGTAATGTTTATGACGGAACTAATGACGATAAGGACATTAGCAAGACAATAAATCTCAACCCGGTAGTAGTTACAGGAAACGGACACCACCAGTTGCTTAAGTCTACCACGACACCAGTGCATGTGCTTTCACAGCAAGCAATAAAGGAAACTGGAACGACCGACTTTCAAGATGTGCTGACAAAGCTCATGCCACAGGTGTCGTTCTCGCCTAACGCCATGGGATCATACATCCGTGTTAACGGCTTGGGAAACAAATATGTGCTTGTTCTTGTCAACGGCAAAAAGATGATAGGCGATATTGCAGGCAATGTAGACCTAAGCCGCATCAATATGTCGAAGGTAAAACGTATTGAGGTGCTTGATGGTGCTGCCTCTGCCCTTTATGGTTCAGATGCCATTGGCGGAGTGATAAACATCATTACTGA
This sequence comes from Leyella stercorea, assembly GCF_021531655.1. The sequence goes on from NZ_JADYUF010000031.1 coordinate 21,208, forward strand.
TGAGAAGACAATGGACAAAGTAGTTGCTTCTTCAGATACACGACTATCGGGCAAAGGACAATTTTCTGAAGGTGTGAACCTTGACGTTACATCAAAATATCTTGACTCTCACACCTCGTATTTTCATCAAGAGGCTGACAGTTATCAGAACAACAACATGGCTGTAGATGCTGACGGAAAAGAGTATGAGACGATAGCACCGCTGTTCATCGGTTTCAACTCAAACGTAATAAATCAGCGCTTCGACATAAATCCTGCAAAGAATCTCTCAATGTATGCAGGTGGATCATACAGCTATAAACTTACCGACCGTCCCAACTCTCGTAAAGACATTACTGGAGGTTCCGATTATGACATGCGTAGCGAAGGATGGCGTTGGGAAGCGGGCGCAAAATATAATATGGGCAAACACTCTGTGCTCTTCGACTTCATAAACGACAACTACCACTATGGAAACCTCTATCAGGTGGCAACGAATACTTACGATGTTGGACACTTCGTGCGTAACAAGTCGCAAAAATACTATGAGGCTGAGCTGAAAGGCGTATTCCATTTCTATGACAATGCAACGACGATCATTGGTGCTGACTGGCGTAACGACTTTCTCACGGCTACAAGCGGCAACGTAAACAACAATGTATACACACTTGCTGGATATGTGCAGCACGATATGGAGATTGTGAAAAATGTAAGTGCAACCCTTGGCATGCGCTACACCAAGCATGGCACCTTCGGAAACAACTTCACACCTAAGGTGGCATTGATGTATGCTCCTGGCAAATTCCGCTTCCGTGCTGCCTACTCACGCGGTTTCCGTGCACCAGGTCTCGACGAGCTCTACTATCACTACTTCAAGATGATGGGCAAGCGTCCTGTCATAACATTCGGAAACACAAGCCTCAAGGCAGAAAGCAGCAACTACGTCTCATTGAGCGCAGAATACAGCAACAAGTTTCTTACACTATCTGTTATGGGATATATGAACTTTGTTGACAATATGATTGTCAAGGAGAACATCACAATAGACGATGCTGCTCGTACTGAACTCGCACAACAGTTTCCTGAGGCAACAGCCGATCAGCTTGCGCAGCTGAAGACATACGGCCACTACATTAATAGTAATAAAGGCGTGGTAAGAGGACTACAGGCTAACGCAACGGTAAGTGTTACTAACGACATCTCTCTTATTGTAAACTATGCCTACACCAACGGCCGATCGAAGAACGCTGGCACATGGACCGCGCTTGAGCGAACCTTCAAGAACAGCTTAACGGCAGGAGCCAACTACAACCACACTTGGCGCAACTATACCCTCGGTGTGAACCTCAACGGCCGCTTCCAGTCGGCAACTTATTATCCTGGCTATGAGAATGCTCCTGGCTATGGCGTAATAAACTTGAATACTACTCACACCTTTACCATAGGCAAAATGTTTAAACTTGTTCCTAGTGTCGGCATTGACAATATCTTCAACAAGACAGATCATCGCACAGACACTCCTTTACAGAAAGTGGCACTTTACTCGCCTGGCAGAATGCTTGTGGTAGGACTAAAAGTGAATTTTGCAAAATAAGACTTTTTAATGGAATATCAAGGAAAGCGGAAGCATCAGATAGTTGGTTTTCCGCTCTCCTTGCATTGATTATATAATGAATAATGACTAAGAAAGTTCTTTTGAAACTTCATCTGTGGCTTTCCTTGCCTTTGGGAGTTATCATAATACTCATTTGCCTGTCTGGAGCTACACTCGTATTCAAAAATGAGATAAGAAATGCTCTTGAAATGCCAAAAGTCATTGCGCCACACGCAAAGAGCGTAAAAGTAGCCTATAGCGTAAAAGCGGGTGATGAAGAAAGGGTTGGCAAGACTATTGGCAAGTTTTCTTCCAAGGACGCTCCTTATGGTACAACGACAAAAAGAGATTTTTTCTCCTATGTCACCAAGTTTCACACCAGTCTCATGATGGGACCTGTTGGCAAACTTATAATCACCTATACCACATTGCTCTTTATCTTCATCTTGATAAGTGGTATATTTGTTCTTCTGCCGAAAGACAGAAAGCAGTTGTGCCAACGCTTTAAGGTAGAATGGAACAAAGGAAGCAGACGCCGCCTCTTCGACCTTCACGTCAGTCTTGGCTGGTGGGCACTTCTTTGGTTGTTGCTTCTTTCTGTTACTGGCTTGGGGTTCGGCTTGAAGCTTGTACCTAAGGGTACTGAGTTGATGAGACTCTTTCATGAACTGCATATAGGTTTGTGGGGAGGTATGTTGACAAAAATTATAACTTTTGTCGTAAGTCTCATAGGAGCATCACTGCCTATTACTGGTTACTTGCTTTATTTCCGGCGCAGGTGCAAAGCTTGATATTTTACATATCCCAACGATAACGTATTCATCGCCCAACGATAACGTATTCATGTGCCAATGATAACGTATGCGTAAGCCGATGAATACGTATACGGCTAAAATATGAGTTATTTACATAGAATTGCTCTAAACATAACGAAGTCTTGTCTCCTCGTATATGTCATCAATACCATCAGCGAAACCATAGCCACATACGCTCGCCCACTTGACACACTGCTGTAGTCGCTTGTCATACTTTTCCCACAAACCGTTTTTAGCAATGAACTCAACAGTCTTGGCGAAATTACCTTCAACAGACTCATAATACTGTTCCCACATATCACCGAAGTCGAATGTGAACTCTATGGCATATTCCATATACGACAGCATCAGTTCTGCAAGCGCATCGGCAGATGGCTTGAGCTTCTTGAAGTCAGTTACGGCTTTTCTGCAAACCGAAAAACGTGTCTTTGGTTCGCGACGTCCCTCAGGATAAAATTCAGCACGAATAATATCCTTGTATTCTTCGAGTTTGCTATTCTCGTCAGGACTTGCATAATACTCCAGATAATCCTTTGCTTCCTTGCGAGCATCATACATTTCAATCACCATTTCTATTATCTCTTCCTTCGACATTGACCGAAGAAGTTTCTTTATCGTTGCTTTTGACATAACTATTGTATTTTTCCACCAAAGATACAACTAATTTCTTATATCTGAACGAAAATAACTATCTTTGTAAGCAAAATAACTAACTTCATAAACAATGGACACACTATCGCACTTCCATTCACTTGACGAACTGATACGCGCTCTTGACAGAGAACGCAAACTTCTAAGCGGACTGTTTCAGGACCGCAAGCGACTGTCGTTCCGTTATGATGTGGCACGCGACATGGCAGCCAAGAAGGACGAAAGTCTGAAGTTTCTGCGCAGATTCGGAGTAATCAGAGAGAACGGCGACTTCGTGGAATTGGAGGATGTGTACATGAAGTTCTTTGAAGAAGTGCTCGAAGTGAACGAGGAGATAAACGTGGCGAGCGTAAAGGAGAGCATCGGCAATCTTAATGCCGCCATCGACTATTATCAAAGCGAGAACAGCCCCACACGCAAGTACGGATACCTGAAGGACGTGAAGCGCATCCTGCGCAATATAGCTCTTACCACATTAAGAAACGTTATCGACTTAAAGCGAAACATCGACAATACATACAAGAACGAACCTACCTTCGCAGTAAAGAAGAAGAAACTGGTGAACCTTGATGAAAAGCGAAAGGACATAGCCGTGCTGATCAACGAATGCGAGAGGGTGATAGACGAGAAACAAGCCACCTTCTTCATGATGGCAATGGACGTAGGACTGAAGGAGACGGTGACGGACGTGAAACTACAGCTTAGGGAGGTGTATCACAACCTCCTCGAACTCGACCGGCAGATTATCAACTACCTCAACCTAATAGAATATCAGAACCGACTGTTCGAAAAAGTGCAGAAGCTGAAGTATCTGCGCGACCAGATGCTGCTCGAAACCAACACCGACCTAAAGGCGAAGATGGACGCAAGGAATCCGGTATGGATGGAGCCTCGCCCAAGATATACGCTGAAGGTGTCGCTGTCAATGCTACGTACCACAGACCTCGGGCTGAAGATTCTGCAAGACGTTGCCAAAGGAAAACACAACAGCCGCTTGCGTAAAGGCAATCTGGCTGAACCGCTCACTAAGGAAGAACTTACCGAACAGCAACAGGTGCTGCAGATGGTGGACGTGCGTGAGGTGAAAACGGCATTCATGGCTTCGGGCGACAATCTCTTCCACTTCGTAATGAACTATTCCGGATACAGAAAGAATATGACGGAAGAAGAAAAACTGGTGTTGTTCTGCCAGATTGCCGCACAATATCTTGACGAGCTTTTCATAAGCGAAGAACATAGCCGACATGGCAACATTGAATTTCCATTGATTTATCCTAAAACAGCTTGACACTTATGCGTTATACCAAAGACATATTCGACATATTGAGCAGAGGTGGATTTATATCGCAAAACTCCGTCTCACAGCAAATCTCTAACCTTTATGATGCCATAGAAGATGACTTTCAGCAATACCAAGACTACTTCAGCGGAATTGGCTTTTTGCTTGAAGGCGGCAACGGATATTATTATTTCTCACGATTGGAGAACAAGGTGGAACTGGCGGACAAGGTACAGCGAATGGCAGAATGGATAGACAGGATTGACTTCCTCAAAACCTTTAACACTGCATTCGGGTCAGGATTCACATTCCGCAAATCGAATATCCTGGAGCAGTTCTCAAGCGACATAGAACTCAAGGAAAAGGCACGTCACCTTTATACCGACCTCAAAACCAACGATGAGAAAATGGACAAGCTGATAGGCGACCTACAACGTCAGGGATTCGTGGAACTGCAGGATGAACTTGACGGCACTTTCAAGGTGACAGCAGCCTTCCATTACATAGAAGAACTTATTGATTGTCTCACCATTATAGAAACCGATACCGAACAAGCATGAGAGCATTACGCAAGATAATATTTGTGAACAGCGCACACATAAGATACGCAGAGGTGCGACTGGACGGAAATGTGCACTTCATCGGCACACAAGGCGTGGGCAAGAGCACCCTGCTACGCGCCATCCTGTTTTTCTATAATGCCGACAAATTGCACCTTGGCATTCCCAAGGAGATGAAATCATACGACGAATTTTATCTGCCACATGCCAATTCATACATCGTGTATGAGGTGGAGCATGAACACGGACCGTTCTGCGTGCTAACGTTCCGTTCGTCAGGCCGTGCCTGTTACCGATTCATAGACGCTGCATACCGTAAGGAATGGCTCATAGACAACAATGGAGACGTTACGGCAGACAGCAAGGTGATACGCGAGCGTCTGGGAGGAGCGTCGATGAGCAAGATTATTGACCGCTACGAGCAATACCGCGACATTCTCTATGGCAACAGACAAGCCGTGGGCAAGGAGTTTGCACGTTTCCAACTGATGGAGTCGAACCGTTATCAGAACATCCCGCGAAGCATACAGAACGTTTTTCTCAACTCACGACTGGATGCCAATTTCATCAAGGACATCATCATCCGCTCTATGAGTGATGAGGAAGCCAACATCGATCTCGGATATTACCGTCGTCAGGTGGCAGACTTCGAACAGGAATATAAGGACATCTCATGTTGGTATAAGCTGAATCAGAAAGGCGAATCCATAGTACGCACACAAGCGGAAAACGTGGTGAAGACTTACCGCGAACTGCTATTCATGAAGCGGCAGATAACCGAACTGTGCGGCGAACTGAAATATGCTGTACGCACATCAAGAGAACGTCTGCCTTTGGTGGAGAAGAAGATAGACGAGCTTATGGAGGAACAAAACCGGCAGAAAAGGCTGATAAGCGAAATACAGCAGAAATTCGATATGGAGAAGTCAAGTCTCAACCAAGAGCAGGGCGTGGTGAACGACCGCCTCAAACGTCTGAAGAAACGTAAGGAATATTATTCTGCCCAGAAGATAGAGGAGATACTGAATAGATACGAGCAGGAACAGATTCTGCGCGTAAAACTCGATGGAGACAATGCCCGACTGGCGGAACTCACGGCGCACTTTAATGACATAACAGCTAAATATAAGGCTCTTTATCAAGGGGCGAAGAACGTTTTGGAGAATTATCGTCAGTCGCAGACCAACCGCATCATCTCTCTCGGAATGGAAAAGCAAGCAGCAGACGAACGTATGCTCGCCGAACATACCAAGCAACGAGAGGGTATAGAGGTGGCTTTCGCCGATAAAATCACTCTCGCCACCAACTATATCGAACAACTTAAAGGCGAAAAGACGGAGCTGGAGAAAGAGATGCTGAAACTGAAATACTGGCAACCTTACAAGGAAGAGACTGACGCTCTCAGCAAAGAAACCAATGAACTGGCTTTACGTGAGAAAGAATTGAACGGACTGATTTCAGCCACGGAGGCTAAAATCAATCAGCTGCAGACCGAATACGAAAAGAACGAAGCTGAAATAATGGCGGACAGTAAAGCCAAGTTGGATGCAAAGCAGCACGAAATGGATGAAGTTGAGGGGAAGTTGACTGAGATAGACAGCTTGCTGGAAAGAACCAAGGGATCGCTCTATGAATGGCTGGAGGCGAACAAGCGCGATTGGGAACAGAACATAGGTAAGGTAATAAACGAAGAAAGCGTGCTCTATCAGACCGGATTGCATCCGCAGAAGGACGAGGGAACATCGCTGTTCGGCGTGAAACTGGACCTTATGGACCTGCCACTTGCTGTGCGCAAACCTGCCCAACTGAAAGCGGAACGAGCAGAACTGGATGCGGCGCTTCGCTCGTTGAAGACTGAATATGTTGGCTTGACGGAACTACAGGAGAAACTGCAGGACGAACTGAAACGACGCTTTGCTCCCAAGATGAGAGAATTGCACGAACAGAAATCATACCATGAGACCGAATTGCGCGTCATTCCACAGAAACGCAAGACCATACAGCTGAAGAAGGAAGACTATGTGGCTAAGGCTCAACATGAAAAGGAGGAAAAGGCCGAACAGCTGAATGCACGACTGCAGGATGTGACGATACGCCGAACTGCTGCCGATACGGAACTGGCAAAGATACAGAATGACAAACAGAAACAGCTGACTTCTGAAGACAAGCGACACCAGAAAGCTAAGGAGGAAATTATCAAGCAGCACGAACAACGGGTGGCTGAAATACGTGCGGACATAAGATTGCAGGAGCAGAATACTGCCAAGGAGCTGCAACTGCTGCAACAGCAAGAGCATGAAGAACTGCACGGACGTGGAGCTGACACACGTATAGTGGAGGAATGCAAGGCTTCAATAAAGACGACAGAAACCGAACTTAAATACATAGACGACCACAGACGTATAGTGTTCGACTATCAGCGTGACTGTGAAGAACTGTTCGACCATGAGGAAGAATTCAAAACAAGGAAGAAACTCATCACCGATCAGTTCCAGCAACTGAACGAGAAATACGATCTCCGCAAGCAGAAGCATAACGAAACGCTGAACTTACTGAGCAAAGAACTGAATGAACGCAGGGAGGAGAAGACCCGTATTGACAACGACCTGCATAAGGCTGAACGCTTCATACATGACGAAAACCTGTGTCCGCCAATGCTGGCAGAGGCACAAGAACGTCAGACACTGCGCACGCCAGGACTGGCAGTGGACGAACTGACGGGCATAATTGTGTCACGCCAAAAAAGCCAAGACAAGCTTAAAAGCGCAGTGAACGTGTTCAAGGGCAATTTTACCGCTAAGAATACTTTCAACTTCCGTATGGAGCTGGCTCTTGATGAAGACTATCTCGACTTCGCCAATAATCTGGAAGACTTCCTTGTCTACAACAAGATAGAAGAATTCCGACGCCGCACCAGCGAACGATATGTAGACATATTGGGACGTGTGTCCAAGGAGATGGGCGATCTGACGCGGCACGAATCGGATGTAGATAAGGTCATTCATGATATCAATAACGATTTCCGCGAACGCAATTTTGCCGGCGTCATAAAACTCATTGCCCTTCAATCCGTTCCTTCAGCAGACAAGATGGTGCTGCTGATGAAGCGTATAAAGGATTTTCACGACGACAACCAATACACCATGGGTGAGCTAAACCTATTCTCCTCAGCCAATCGCGACGACGTGAACCAGAAGGCTGTAGGACACTTGCTCGACCTGATGAAGTCGCTTGTTGACAATCCGCAACGACGATACCTTGCACTCTCTGACCTATTCCTGCTGCAGTTCCGCATCGTGGAGAACGACAACGACACGGGATGGGTGGACAAGCTGTCGCATGTGGGAAGCGAGGGAACGGACACATTGGTTAAGGCAATGATAAACATCATGCTGATAAATGTATTCAAAGGAAAGGTAAGCCGTAAGTTCGGCGACTTCCGCATACATTGCATGATGGACGAAATCGGCAAGCTGCACCCGCAGAACGTGAAAGGCATACTCGACTTTGCCAATGCCCGAAACATACTGCTCATCAACTCTTCGCCCACCACATACAACGTTTCGGACTATCGCTACACCTATCTGCTTAGCAAGGACAGCAAGTCGCAGACCGTGGTTCATCCTTTAATATCACAACAATAAAACACATCAGAAACAGCTGACTATATTCGTATATGAAGATTACGTCATCTCTTATAGACAAGCTTATCAGACTTCGCTCAGGTGAGTCACTTCCGTCCAGTGCCCTACGTGGTGAATGGGTGGAAGAACTCCTAAGCGACGGTGTGCTTATCAGCCGTTCACACGGAAGCAGAAGCTGCATAATTGCGGCTTCTCCAGATACATTGGAAAAAAGTCTGATGCATATCAACGAACGGTTAGGCCATCTCGACAAAATGAAAGAGACTCTTGACGCGGAAACAACAAGGTCAGAACAGGCGGCAGAAACGGGTAATTCCAAACTTGTGACAGCACGCTCATGCCCAGGTTTTCCAGTCAATTCATACGAACCAATCATATGCTGTCTGAACGGTAAGGAGCTGGTGGTCAATCCACAGGAAGGCACATTCCTATTCATTGCCGATTGGCAATCATTTGCCATACCTGCCGATGTGACCGTCGTAAACATCGAGAACATGGAGAACTTCCGCCTTATACGTCGTCAGCAATCCTTGTTTGCCTCTGCATTGGCAGGCAAACAACTGCTGTTCGTGTCGCGCTATCCGCAGTCGTCCGACCTACGGACATGGTTGCAGACCATCCCTAACCAGTACGTCCACTTCGGCGATTTCGACCTCGCCGGCATCCATATCTTCCTTACAGAATTTCAAAAACACCTCGGCACACGTGCCTCTTTCCTCATTCCGCAAGACATAGAACAGCGCATAAAGCATGGTTCGGCAGAGAGATACAACGACCAATATCCAAAATTCTGCCACCTCACCTCCAATATCCCGCCACTACAGCAACTGATAGATATGCTCCACAAATATCACCGCTGCTACGACCAGGAAGGATATATAGAGAATAGTTTGACAGAACATCACATCACTTAAACATAAAAAAGCGTACAACCAAAATCATTAAGATTTAAGTTGTACGCCTTTTGTTATTAATTCGGATTAAGATTTACAAATTGGTCAAACTTACTTCACTTCCTCGAAATGCAAACCGTTATTAAACAAGCCATTTGCGTGAGCGTGCTGCAAATGTGCTGCAAATATGGAAATAAGCAACGATAAGCAAACACGCACTCAACTGCTGCAAAGGTAGTGCAAATGAAGAGAAAAACAAAAATAAATCACATTTATTTTTATTTCCGAGGTGCAGCCTACCTTATTAAAAGGTAGTGCTTTACCACAAAAACACATGATAAAACACCCCAAAAACTACAAATAAAATACCTCAAAAATTATAAATGGATTACAACAAAAAATTAAAATAAAACACATCAAAAACTTAAAATACGTTTGGTAATCAAATTAAAATGAGTACCTTTGCAGCATAAAACAAAATCGAATATGGCATATCTAAATAGAGTCTTTGACTTGCGACTTAAAGCGCATCTTAAAGCAATGGGAGCAGTGCTCATTGAAGGACCAAAATGGTGTGGCAAAACCACCACTGCCAAGCAATTGGCCAATAGTGTTATTAGTTTACAAGATACTGACCATCGTGAAGAATATTTGGCTACAGCCATTACCAAGCCCTCATTCTTATTAGAAGGGGAAGTGCCTCGCTTGATAGATGAATGGCAAGATGCCACAATGCTATGGGATGCAGTGCGCACAAAGGTTGATGAGCGTGGCTTGCCTGGTCAATTCATATTGACAGGGTCTAACGCTATTGACGACAGTAAAATCCATCATAGTGGAACAGGGCGTATTTCCCGGATGGAGATGCTGCCCATGAGCCTGTGGGAATATGGTGAATCTAACGGCAGCGTATCATTGATGGAGATGTTCGACAATCCTCAAGAAGAAATCTTCGCTACCTCGGAACTAAAAATGGAAGAAATCATATTTGCTGCATGCAGAGGAGGTTGGCCAGCAACATTGAATTTAGGTGACGACAAGTCAAAATTACTTGTTGCCAAAGAGTATGTAAAGTCTGTATATAAGAATGACATATCACGCATAGATGGAGTAAAGAGAAATCAGAAGTTGGCGCACCTGATAATGAAATCATACGCACGCAACATCTCAACATTGGCGAAAACCACATCCATATTGGCAGACGTTACTGCTTCTGATGATGTAGAATGTACCAGGCCTACGCTTGAAAGCTACATCGAGGCATTGGAAAAACTGTTTGTCATTCAGGACATAGAGGCTTGGTGCCCTTCCATAAGGAGCAAGACAACAATCCAAAGCAGACCCAAACGAGCGTTCTGTGATCCATCGGTTGCAGTCGCATTACTCAACCTGTCACCAGAATCCTTAATGACTCAGTTAAAGACATTTGGCTTTATTTTTGAGCAAATGTGCGCACGAGATCTTAGGGTGTATTCAGCCTCTCACGATAGCCTCCTGTCATACTATCGCGACCGCTACGGACTGGAAGCCGACTTGGTGCTTCATCTTGACGATGGACGCTATGCTCTGATAGAGTGCAAACTTGGCAGCCGTGAAATAGAAGAAGGAGCCAAACATCTTTTGGAAATTAAACGACTTATTCAAGTGCATAATGAAACAGAAAAGCAGGTGCCGTTGCGCGAACCCGACTTGATGATTGTCATGACAGGTGGCAGCATGGCTTACACACGCCCAGACGGAGTCAAAGTCATACCGCTTGCTTGTTTGAAAGATTAAAAAACAGAATAGAATATGGGAACAGTATTACTGGCACTCTGCTTCTGTGCGTTGTCGCTCGTCCTTGCCTTGTTTGTGGGCATATCGCCCATAAGCGACAAGGCGAAAGTAAGGTTTATGTATGTCTGTGCTGCGCTGTCGTTGATGGCAGTGCCAATGATGAGCCATTATATTGCAGGGCTGAACGATATTGTGGACGAGCTGCGTTATCAAGCTGTGCTTGTGTTCATCGTCGTTGTGTGTTGCTATTGCTTCGTCATGGCAAATATGGTGAAGTACAATGTCATGAAGAAAAAGGTGGCGGTGCTTGAGGACACGGTAGAGAAGCTGGAGCAAGAACGTGCGGCAGCAATGTCGCAAGCCGTGGATGAAGATCAGCAGCACAAAGTACAAGAAGCACTCGACTGGTTTGCAGCAAAGATGAGCGTGTTCAGCAAAGAAGAGCAAGAGGCCATCAACGCTTGTGCCATTGCCTTTGCCGAGCGCGACCTGGTAGTAATACCCAAAGTCAGCATAGCCGTTAATGCCAAATGCAGCCAAGCCGACCTCATGGCGTATGCCAGTTCCACATTCTTCAAGATTGGCAAGAAGCGTAAGGATATTGCACGGTTCCTCAGCATTGTATTCGAAGCTTACTTCCCTGGTGGCGAGGGATTTGTGTATAAGAAGATGCCAGGAGCGAAAGAATGCCAGAAATAGGTAGTTTAGGCATATTGGCTACGCCTTATTACGGCAAATTTAGCTCCAAGAAGAAAAACATAGTAAAACATTCGTTATTCTGATTGTTTTGCGTTAACTTTGCACAGGATATCCACTTGCTGGAAGCCCAAAGGGCAAGCGGGTGGGTTTTGACTTTATGGAAATGGGCGTTTACTTAGCGCCTGTCTTTGACATGTCGTAACTTCGCAACTTACAGTAATCGTCAAAGGACGGTGGCAACCAGTAAATGCTCACGGTAAGGTATATTATACCCTGCCGTGATTTGTCGTATATGTACTTATTGTATGTATACGGCTGCTCACGTATGGGATTAATATATACCATGCGTGGGCTTTCAGCGTTGTCCGTCTCGACGATTAGGGCAATGCGAAGGCCTCGACATGTGGGATGGGCAAAGGCGAATCCCACGCTTTATTTTTGTAGAGGTACAGCAATTTTTTATAATTATCGTCGGAGATTGGGGTTCTATCCGCACCTAATAAGAGGTAGAGCCGAAATGTACAAAATAACATGGGACAAAGAAACGGGAGGAGTACTGCTCCACTCTCGCATTGTGGAAGGTACGTTGGGTATCTCCCCCCGTCCTGTGTTCTTTGAGGAGCTGGACTTGTTGGGGCTTGATAAACTTGGATGGACTTATCCTCATGTGGAAGAGCCGATTATGTGGGCTGTCAACAAGCAGTATTGGTATAGGGGAGTGAGGCTCTTTGATGCCAAGGGCGCCAATATATACACCAAACCTACACTGGAGATACAACCTGGTATAGAACCAATGGAGTTGGTGCCTGTTGACGTGAAGAAGATGCTTCAGCGTACATCTGATTTGATGTTCGTATTGGAGAATGAAGCCATAGAATTTATCCGTGACACTTATTTGGCGTATGCCAAAGCAAATAAAACCTACAACAAGGCTGATGCCAACAAACTGGACTTCGAGACGATGGCAGAGCGCGTGGAAAAGAAGAGCAAGCAACACATGGCTGTGGTTAAACAGGATTGTGACTCGTTCGATATCATGCCTCTTGCTACGGCAGAAAAAGAAGGCAAGCGTGTGCTGCTATCTACCAAAATAGACCGCTTTATAGCAAGTTTCTCTGGTGGTAAGGATTCGCAAGTGGTACTCGACTTGTGTACACGTGCCATTCCTCCTACAGACTTTGAGGTCATTTATAGCGACACCGGCTATGAACTGCCTCCTTCTCTCGCTCTTTACAAAGACGTGGAGGCGTACTATAAAAAGAAGTTTCCTTCACTCCGTTTCCTTACAGCCAGCAACCACGAGTCGGTACTGAGCTATTGGGACAAGATTGGCACACCAAGTGACAATCACCGTTGGTGCTGCTCGGTGATGAAGACGGCACCGTTGTACCGAATGTTGAAAGTTGAAGGCAACAAGCAAGCACGTGTTCTGACATTCGACGGAGTGAGAGCGGAGGAGTCTGTAAGGAGAAGTGGATATAATCGAATTGGAAAAGGTGTTAAACATTCGACTGTTATCAATGCAAGTCCAATATTATCTTGGTCTTCTGTTGAAGTATTTTTGTATTTGTTCCGCTATGGCTTCCCAATTAATATTGCATACAGACGTGGTATAACAAGAGTTGGATGTATTATTTGTCCTTTTTCCTCTGAATGGAATGACATGGTGGTTAATCAAACTTTTCATGAAAAACTTGAGCCCTTTTTGTCACGAATTGAAGACAATGTAAAACGTAACAAGGTACAGGATTTTAGAAATTATATTGAAGATGGAAACTGGAAACGACGAGCCGGCGGTCGTGACATTCATTCTTCCTCAGCTATTGACTTTCTGTCTTCAAAGCCAGACTTGAATGTCATGTTGATCAAACCACAGAAGCATCCTTTAACATGGATTAGCGCTATTGCTCCATTTACAGGTTCTGAAAAACAAGGAGAACTCAAATACAGGAATGAAGTATACTCATACAAGTGTGAAAATAATGGTGATGTTTATAGTCTGTCTTTCAAAAATACAGCAAAAAGTTTAGCGTTGCAAGGATTGATAAAAAGGGCTTTGAATAAGGCCACATTTTGCATAAATTGTGAAGCTTGTGAAGTAGAATGTCCGACAGGTGCATTATCTATTTTACCAAAAGCCGAAATAGACACTAATAAATGTATCCATTGTGGGAAATGCCTAAATTTCCATGAAACTGGATGTATTGTAGCTCATTCATTAAAAATAACAGAAACACCAAAGAGTAAAATGAAACTGATTAGTTATAATAATTTTGGATTACGTGAAGAATGGTTAGACTACTATATGTCTAATCATGACGATTATTTTCAGACAACAAATCATGGACTAAATGTCAAGGAGCAGTTGCCAAGTTTTGTAAAATGGCTTGTTCAGGCAGAAATTCTTTCTGATACAAAGAAAAGAGAAATTACCCCATTTGGAAAGTTGCTTATCGAAATATATGAGAACAATCCAAGTTTAGTATGGCAAATTATTTGGATAAACTTGACGTACAATTCTCCTATAGCACATTGGTATTCGCAGAATGTTTCTTTCGGAAGCAATTTCACTGATGCTGATTTGAGAGAAGGGGTAAAGAATGATTATTCCAGTGACAGCACAACAACGATAAAGAATGTTGTGTATGCTCTCACTCGTACATTTAAGGAGAGTCCTATAGGTGAGGAACTTGGTCAAATGACTAAAGTTGATAAGAACACATATACTCGATCTGGATTTTCAGATATTGAGGTGGAAGCAGTCGCATATTCATTATACAAATATGCACAGATAAAGGAAAGCAACTTGATGAGAGTTTCCGACTTTTACAAAGCTGATGAAAAGGACGGAATATATAAGGAATTTGGTATTTCAAAAAGTGATTTGGAAAAGAAATTGCGTTTTCTTTCTTCTGATAGTCACAGAGTATTGGTGGCAGAACTAAATATGGGTTTGGATCATATTACACTAAGAGATGATTTAACTCCTGAAAAAGCTTTAGAGACATTAGCGAAATGAAAGCATTACTTGTTACATACACAGATATGATTCTTTCTTTAACATTGGGTAATTATAGAGGATGGATTTCGTTATCAAAGCCACTATACCTTTTGTCTTTGATTGAATGTGTCAAGTATGGTAAGTTATGCTGTAATAAATTTAGCTTAGATGATGTTTACTTACAACAAATGTTTTTCTCACAATATGAGAAGGTCTATGGTGAGAAAAAATATTGCTTGTCAACATTTCTTAAACCATTTTATCATCTTGCAAGTTCTCCATTCTATCATTTAATATGGAAGCGTGACTTTGAATCTCCGAGTATGTCATCCTCTCCTTCTGCCAAATACCTCCGCGAGAATCTTCTCTATGCAAAATTGGACGATGAGCTATGGGAGCTATTACAAGACGCAGAGAACAGGGATTATATCAAACAGAACATCATCAGTCGATACCTGACAAAATAACTATAACAAACCAATCATACACTTATGGCAACTAAGTATGACGATATAATAAAGCTTCGTGGTGGCAAAGCCGCTTACGACATAGCAGAAGAAAAAAAGGGTGAATGGGTTTCGTTCATCCCCAATGAACAATTTAACAACGTGTTGCGTACGGTCATAAAGAGTGTGCGTGGAAACGACATTGACAACCACAAGAGTTTTTGGATAAACGGAACATACGGCACTGGCAAGAGCCATGCCGTAGCAGTTGTCAGTCACTTGCTGGGTGATGCCGTGGAAGACATACGCCAGTGGGTGGACTACGAGTATAAGGACGCAAAGTTTGCCACACTCCGTCAAGCCATTTATTCACTTCGCGAGACGAAGCGTTTGCTCACGGTCAATGTTTATGGACTGGGAGCAATGACACATCCCGGAGACTTGGCTCTTGTGTTGCAGAAGGCGGTAACAGAAACGCTCCGCAAGCACAAGATAGAGATAGCTGTGCCGACGGATTATGAAAACTACATTGAGCAAATACACCAGAACCCGGAAATATGGAATCATCTGATAGATACTCATACAGCTCTGTCGTCTGTTGTTGCCGACAGTGATCAACTGGCAGAAAGCCTGAAGACCGGCGACCTTGGTATATTCCACCGCGTGAGCGACACGCTGCGTGAGGCACAACTCGATATACGCCTTAACAACGACAATATCAAGCAATGGCTTTGTGAGGTGCAAGACCGTCTGACAGAGTTGGGAACGTATAACGGTTTGCTGATTGTTTGGGACGAGTTTACCGACGTTATGACCGACGCCATTGGTGTACCCGTGTTGAAACAATTGCAAGAGGTGGCTCAGAAGTTCATGAATGAGGACTGTAATTCCTACCTGTTCCTTATCTCGCATCCGTCTGCATTCAACGGCATCGACTCCGAACAACTGAAGCAGACCGATGGGCGATACCACCGCATGAAGTACAACATGGAATCTGTATCGGCATTCAAGATTATGTCGCGCAAGTTTGAAATCATTGATGAGGAGCGCCATGCCCAGATGTGCCAGCAGTTCTATACGATGAATCCGCAACTGCTTGACATCTTTACAGCCACCAGCAACGACCAGCAGTCCACCCGTG
This sequence comes from Leyella stercorea, assembly GCF_021531655.1. The sequence continues at coordinate 37,686 of NZ_JADYUF010000031.1, forward strand.
AAGACCTATTTAATCTCTATCCCCTGCATCCGGGTACAGCTAACCTAGCCACTCACTACGCTACTGTGGTAGGCTCATCGAGCCGAAGCGTATTCGAGTTTTTGGGACAGAATGATTCCATCCGCGATTTTCTTGACAGCGAGGAGAGTTTCTTGAACCGTGACACCATCACGGCAGACTATCTGTGGGACTATGTATTGAAGGTGTTCCAAGACGATGTGACCAACTATGGAGCCGTAACGGAACGCTACAACTCATACAAACTACAGGTCAGCAATGAAGGTGCAGCCTATTTTGCTGTATTTAAGGGAATATTGTTGCTCAACGCCTTCAACAATGTGTCGGGAGAGAACAACAACGGACTGGTAACACCATCGGAGGACAACATACATGCCCTGTTTGCTGGAACACGTTATGACAGTGAGGTGGACACAGTACTACAGTGGTTCAATGAACAAGGCATCATACAACGTGCGCCAGGCGGATTGTACTCAGTACAGTTCTCTGCCCTGCCTTCAGGTGAGATAGAAGAAAAGAAAACAGAGATGCGCAATGTGCAGTATCGCTTTACGGAGCAGATACTTAATTTCTCAGATGCAGCCAGCACGGCTTTTGAGAAAAAGATGATGCAGAAAGTGATACGCCCATATGGATTCAAGTTTTTCTCCGACCATCAGAACGAAGCCGTGCTCAGAAGCCAAATTAAGAATGCACGAAAGGATACGAAGACGAGCACCATGTTCTTCGCTCTGCTGATGGCAAGAAACAACGCTGAACTTGGCGTGCTGCGCAGTTTTGCAGAGAAATGTGCCGAAGACGAGAACGACAAAGACCTGAAGAATATTGTGTATCTTGTGTTTGACGAGGTGTTTACCGATGCTAAGTATGAGCAGTTTATAGAATATCAAGCCAACTATGCATGTGCCAGCAGCCATGGCTTCCTCGATCAGCAGAAAGTACACCGCGACCATGCGGTGTCGATGGTAAAAGAGTGGATGGATAGCGTGCAGCGTGGCAATGCCATTGTGTATATAAATGGTGAAGATAAACAGCCCATTTCCGTTAAGCATCTTTCAAGCATTGTCAACAGTGTGATATCTCCGACCATATTTCCATATGGTCCGGATGCTTGTGAATTGTTACGTCAAAAAGCACCGTCAACATTCTGGCGCCAACAGAACTCGAAAGAGATTGTGCGTACATTCATATTTGCTACTTCAAAGGAAGAACTGGCAACCATAACCGCTCAGATGCGCCCTATACAATATCTTGTACAAGAGTGCTTGGACGACAACATGGAGTGGAAGGGCGATGTGCCAGAGAACCATCCGTTCAAGGTTGTATATGACAAGGTGCAGAGTATCATCAAGTATGCAGACAAGAGCCTGCCATTCAACTTTGATGATAAATTTTCTGTTCTGCAGAAGCCCCCATACGGCTTATACGGTAGTTTTGCTCCAATGGCAATGATGGCTTTTGCCCTGAAGTCTTGGGCAAACAAAATATTCGATATGCAGGGCAAGCCACGCGACAAGAATGCATTAATTGACGATATCGTATGGCTGTTCAAGGTGTGGGATGACAAAAAATCGAACAGTAAGCTGAACTTCAAGTTCCAAACACCCGAAGAAGGCAAACTGTGCAAAGACCTCATATCGCTTTTCAAGCTGAACAACAAGAACAATGACTATTCGGATGTGACCAGTCTGAAAGATGCCCGTTACGCCATAACATCAGAGTTTCTTGGCAAGAAAGGATATCCGCTGTGGACGGTGAAATACGCCTCGGAAGCTGCTTTTGCCAGTTTGCCAGTCATGCTGAACATTACGGATGAAGAGTGCAGACTGATAGACAATATCGTCACCATCTGTATGGAACGCGACCTGCGGAATCCAGCGTTGGTAAAGGATACTATAGACCTCATCTCTGAACTGAGGTTCGAGATGAAGAACATCCTCAATGTGGATGCAGCCTTCTCTGATGGCTTTAAGAATTATCTGATGCAGCTTGACTTCATCAACATACAAGAAGATGAAGTGGATGACGTGAAGCACTTCATCGAGCAGAATCTACAATCAACAGTAGGTTATTGGACTGAAGAAGAGGTGGAGAAGAAGGCATTACAATGGAATTCTGCAAGAAGTTCATCTGCAAATGGTCAGCAAAAAACAAATGGCAATGGTTGGCAACAAAGCAACGACATAGTTTCCGAACCGCCTACCAATAATACTGTACAAACATCCTATACGGATTCTAACGCATTGGAGGAGAAGCGCAAGCAAGCAAAAAAGCACATTTCAAGCATTGTTTCCCTTGATGATGCAAAGGCTCTGCTGACCCGACTGTGTGACGAATGTGGAGAGTGGCTGTTGGACAAGATAAACGGTTAAATCTATGTATAAGGAGTTTGGTACATTGGAAGACCTCTGTCATGAAATAGAGGTCGACAAACATTGGACGGGAGCGGAGAGCAGTCTCCGCAACCGCTATCCAATACGTTTTGTATTGTTTGAGAATTTTGGCGACTTTGGCGATTTCGTGCAAGTGTGCCAAGACCATGACGTGTATGTGCAAAGCATAGAAAAATGGATGAAAGACGGACAGGACGACAAACTTATCACCTATTCGCAACTTGCCGCATTATTCGAGGCTTACATTAAAAGTCTGCCTGCAAACGATTTCGTCATCGCGCCATTTTCGGAGATAACAAGATTCTATGACAATGCACATTACGCTGAGTTTGATTCGTTGCTGAAGACAATACGTCTTATCCAATCACCGGAAGAAGCCCAACATGATCACCAGCGTATATACGTGCCTGTCATCGGTATGCAGAGCAAGGTGAGCAAATTCAAGGACGATCCAAATATCCACATATGGGAATACCGCTCTGGGACAGAGTATGACAACTATCACCTGATTCTTACGAAGGGAACAACATACGGTGTGAAAGGACTTGAAGAACATTATACGCTGTGTGAAGACCTACGCCATTGGATTGCCCTTTGGAAAAATGTGGGTGCCAAGATAAAGCCGCAGATTATTTGTACATCAAAGTGTATTTTCGCCAACAGTAATAATGCCCAGCCAGACAATGCCTTCAAGTATACGATTTGCAACAATGCGTTTGAATTCTTGACCAAAGGACTCTGTATTGATTTTGGCAAATTGAATGCAAGAGAAGAAGATATGCCGTATTGGGAAGAACTGGCTTCCAATATTGATGTGGCAGATTTTGATTTTGACGCTTTTGTCAATCAACGGTTCAATACATCAAGTTTGAATGAAGAGAATGCCTTTGTGCAGACATGGTTTGAATATAGGGATGAGTTTTCACGCTGGCTGCTGAAAACTTATTTTGTATGGAAAACAGAGGAATGCAATTATCTCATTAGGGTCTTGGAGAACGTTGCCTCTTTGGGCTCGTCAGATTTGTTCTCACAAATAGCTACCCAAATCTTTGAAGAGTCTCTTGACGAGACCAGTATTAGCCAACGTTTGGCTCTGCTTAGAGAAGCAAAAAGACAGCATGTGCAGATAACGAGTTTGGCAGAACAAAAGGTTAAGGCAAAGTTGTCGGCAATGGCTGCTGATCCAGAACGTGGGCCATTGTTTGCGATGAAATATATGTCACCACTCACTTTGTCAGAACAATGTCTTATGACGGAATGGGTTGGTCACGGAAAGATAGAAAAGAACTATATAAAGATTCTTTTCCCTGAATTGTATGCCTATTTGTTGCCTTCAAGTGTGCAAACAGAGAAAGTCAATGGTTGGATAAATGAATATTTCCAGGAATATTGTCTTTCAAAAGTGGGAAATAGTCAAACAGAAAACCTGACAAACAAGCTCAAGGAACTTAATGCTTCACAAGTCAGTTTTGAGACATGGCGCAATGGTTTCAAGACTGTAAAGACATTCATGCACAACAGGCAGGATATTGACATTTACTATTGGATAGATGGGCTTGGTGTAGATTGGATTCCATTCATAACACGAGTTATTGAAAAACACAAGGCAGATGGAGTGTTCTTGAATGAAATTTATGTCGCAGCTTCAGAATTGCCTACAGTCACTTCCGTAAACAAGACGAAGTTGGATGAGATGGCAGATGGCAAACTGGTGAAAATCGGAGATGTTGATAAGTTTGCACATACGCCGAAAAAATATCCTGCATACCTTATTGAGGAGTTTCGAATTGTAGAAGATGCCATTTCGAAAGTTCTCTCGCTGTACAATGGCAAGAAGATAGCATTTGTCTCTGATCATGGAGTCAGCTATATGGCACAGTTCGGAGCAGGACTTAACCTCGCAGGCGTGGAGACAGATCATGCTGGACGTTGTGGACATTGGCTCAAAGGGTCTGCTCCGGCAGATAATAACTATGTTGTTTTGGATGATGGCCAGACTCTGTGTTCATTGAATAACAACTCTCTTTCCACCAAAACGCCAGTGGGACAGGGTGCTCATGGAGGCGCAACACCTGAAGAGGTACTTGTACCTATCATAATTGTTTCCAGTCAAAAAAATGCAAATGTATATTCTGCGAAATTGCAGTCAAACGAAATTGTTGCAAGTAGCCCCATAGTAAGATATACGATAAAGGGAATCAGCAGCATAGACACTCCATATGTAACATACAATGGTGTTGACTATGAGCTTCACAATATGGATGGAGATGTTTATGAGAGTGAACGATTGAATCTCGTCAGCACTTCAACAAGAATAATCCTACATATAGGAGAATTTAAGCAAACAGACAATCTGAGCATCAACACTGGTGTTCAGGAAGACGACTTATTCGGATTTTAAATTATGCAAGCAACTATCACACAAAAGATTCGGGAGCAGTTCTCCTCGATGGCTATATATAAAGACCCTGCATCAACCAACAGCTTGTTTGCCGGGCGAAACCTTCCGTCATTTGTAAAAGACTTTATTCTAAAGCGGTTTATCAATGCGGATGGAAATGTCAACCGTGCTGAGTTGACAAACTTCCTTGATATGGTCATACCGCAAAAGCAGACAGAGGTAAAAGACCGTTTGGCTTTTGGTGAGGAACTTACTTTGCTCACACGTTTCATCATCTACATAGACTTGGTGAAAGGTGTGCGCAGATTCGGAATCCCTGATCTTGGCATCAAAATAAATGAAGGACAAATACCTGAGTACGTTTACAAAAATCATCAAGGCGAACTCGTTGATGGTGAGAAATGGGGAATTATAAAACTTTCTGTACTTCCTGATGAAGATGGAAAGAAAAATCATGTTGAGATGGTTGATTACAAACCATTCAAGCCTTACCGCAGTGTTGACATTAATTACTTGCGAAACGCTCGTGCAGTTTTCTCAACGGAGGAGTGGATAGATGTGCTTTTGTCGTCTATGGAATATGAAGCTGATGGTTTTGAGACAATGACACAGAAAATGGAGTTCTTGACACGTCTTCTTATTTTTGTCGAGCCTCGATTGAATGTTATAGAACTTGCTCCAAAAGGAACGGGTAAGTCATTTGTGTTTGGAAACCTCTCAAAGTATGGATGGCTTGTGAGTGGTGGTAAAGTTACACGTGCCAAACTTTTCTATGATAAGGCAAAGCAACAGAATGGTATTATCAAGAACCATGATTTCACTGCCTTTGACGAGATTCAGACCATTATATTCCAGGAGCCAGCAGAAATACAGGCTGCTCTCAAATCGTATTTAGAGTCTGGTAAAACAACGATAGACAACAATGAATTCTGTTCAGAGTGTGGGCTTATGATAATGGGCAATATACCTCTTAACGAGCAGCGCCGACCTTTGAACTACCGATACTTTGATTCTTTGCCACAGTCATTCCGCGAATCTGCTTTACTTGACCGTTTCCATTGTTTTATTGAAGGTTGGCACTTGCCTCGTATCAACAAAGGCATTATTTACAAAGGGTGGACATTAAATGTAGAATACTTCTCTGAAATACTACATTCGCTTCGCACTCAAAATGTATATGGACTATTGTTTGACGAATTAGTGGGATGTGACAAAAATGCTGATACACGAGATTTCAATGCGGTTAAGCGTATAGCAGTAGCATACATGAAGCTATTGTTTCCTCATTGGACTCATGTTGAAGATGTAAACATTGATGATTTTGACACTTACTGCCTACAACCGGCTATTCGTCGTCGTGGCATTATAAAGGAACAATGTCATTTCATTGATGTTGAATTTAAGACTGTTATGCCTGATTTTTGGATAAAGACAAATATGTAGAATAATAACTGCGAAAGAGGGTGTGTCAAAACTCCCTGATTCTTAAAAAATCACAAAGCCCTGACTTTCACAAGCCAGGGCTTTGCTA
>NZ_JADYUF010000032.1 GCF_021531655.1 Leyella stercorea
GGGTAAGGGGGTGGGGCTTTATATATATGGAACAGATAACAGGAGCAGAAGCCTTGATGCGCTCTCTCAAGAACGAGGGCGTTAAAACCATCTTCGGCTATCCCGGCGGAGCGATAATGCCGGTGTTTGATGCTCTCTACGACTATACAAGAGGTGAGAAGAAAGCTTTCGACCATATACTCGTGCGTCATGAACAGGCGGCTGCGCATGCTGCTGAGGGCTTCTCGCGCGTTAGTGGTGAGGTAGGTGTGTGCTTGGTGACAAGCGGTCCTGGCGTTACCAACACTTTGACAGGTGTTGCCGATGCCATGATTGACTCTACGCCTATTGTCGTCATTGCCGGACAGGTGGGCGTGAGCGCACTTGGCACTGACGCTTTTCAGGAAGTCGACCTCGTAGGTCTGGCTCAGCCTATCAGCAAGTGGAGCTATCAGATACGTCGTCCCGAGGACATAGCATGGGCAATAAGCCGTGCTTTCTACATTGCACGCACCGGTCGTCCCGGTCCGGTCGTCATCGACTTCCCCAAGAGTGCGCAGGTGAGCACATGCGAATGGCAGCCGGCTAAGGTTACGTCGGTACGCAGCTACGACCCTTATCCAAAGATTCAGGACGACCATGTGGCAGCAGCAGCCCAGCTTATCAACAATGCCAAGCGTCCGTTGGCTCTCGTAGGTCATGGAGTGGAATTAGGTGGAGCGCAGAACGAACTCGTAGAGTTTCTTGAGAAAGCCGACATCCCTGCTGCACGCACCTTGTTAGGCTTGTCGGCTCTGCCGTCCGACCATCCGCTCAACGTCGGAATGCTTGGCATGCACGGCAGCTATGCTCCTAACGTAATGACCCAGCAGGCTGATGTTATTATAGCCATAGGTATGCGTTTCAGCGACCGTGTGACTGGTCGTCTCGACACATACGCCAAGCAAGCCAAGATAATACATCTCGACATTGACAATGTAGAGATTGACAAGAACGTGAAGACCGACGTGTCGGTGGTAGGCGACTGCAAGATGTCGTTGCCAGCCATAACCCGACTGCTCAACAAGAACGAGCACACCGAGTGGATAGCAGGCTTCAAGCCTTATCTCCAGCAGGAGACCGAAAAGGTCATCGAGCCAGCCATTCATCCCAAGGAAGGACCGCTGCTCATGGGCGAGGTAGTGAATGCCGTGGCTGAGGCTACCGATGGCGAGGCTGTTCTGGTTAATGATGTCGGTCAGAATCAGATGTTCTCGTGCCGTTATTTCAAGTACAAGCGCAAATTGAGTGTTGTCACAAGTGGCGGACTCGGCACAATGGGATTCGGACTTCCGGCTGCTGTAGGTGCTACATTCGGTGCTCCCGACCGCACTGTCTGCCTCTTCACAGGCGACGGCGGTTTCCAGATGAGCATTCAGGAGCTTGGCACCATCATGGAGCAGCAGGCACCGGTAAAGGTGATACTGATGAACAACAACTACCTGGGCAACGTGCGCCAGTGGCAGGACATGTTCTTCAATCATCGCCAGTCGTTCACCAAGATGCTCAATCCCGACTATCGTCAGATATGCAGCGGCTATCATCTCAACTACGATGTGGTGATTGACCGCAGCGACCTTCATGCTGCCATCGACAAGATGCTCGCCACTCCCGGTCCGTACATTCTCGAATGTGCCATTAAGGAGGAGGACAACGTGCTGCCGATGACACCTCCCGGAAAGAGCGTTGACGAAATGCTGCTTGAGATAAATATTTAGTGTTTAATGTTTAGTGTTTAGTGTTTAATGTATAGTGTTTAGCGCCTAATTTAACATTAATCATTAATAATTAATAATTAAGGAAATGGAACTATATACATTGCTGGTTTACTCGGAAAACATAGCTGGTATACTGAATCAGATTACCGCTGTGTTCACCCGTCAGCAGGTCAACATAGAGAGTCTGAACGTTTCGGCTTCGAGCATAGAGGGAATACATAAGTATACCATCACGGCATGGAGCGACGAGGAACAGATAATCAAGATAACCAAGCAGATAGAGCGCAAGATTGACGTTATCAAGGCCGACTACTATCTCGACAACGAGCTTTTCATCCATGAGATTGCCATCTACAAGATTTCAACACCGGTGATGATGGAGAACCCGGAAGTGTCGCGCGTGATACGTCGAAGCGGAGCGCGCATGATGGAGGTGAATCCCACATACGCCACAGTACAGATAGCAGGCCTGACCGAGGAAGTGCAGAATCTCTTCAATGCCCTCAACTCCTTCGGATGTCTGCTGCAATACTCACGCTCGGGCCGTATTGCCGTGACACGTAGCATGGACGAGCCTGTGTCGGATTATCTGCATAAGAATAAGAATATGTAATAAAAAGCCCCTCCCCAGTAAGGAGGGGCTTAAAATTAAAACTATGAATCTACTAAGCAAAATCGGAAGCTACGACTTCCTCGTGGAACCATTCCACTGTGATTTCTCCAACCACATCTTTATCGGACACTTGGGCAACCATCTGCTCAATGCCGCCGACTTCCACTCCAACGAGCGAGGCTACGGCATGGACTATCTCAACACCGTACACAAGACATGGGTGCTGTCGCGCTTCGTAATGGAAATGAACGAGATGCCCGAAGCCTACGACCGCATCACCATCGACACATGGGTGGAGAATGTCATGAAGTTCTTCACAAGTCGCAATTACGCCATCCGCAACAAGGAGGGCAAGGTGTATGGCTACGGACGCAGTATCTGGGCAATGATTGATACCGACTCGCGTCAGCCCGTAGACATTCTGCAGGAGCGCGACGGACTCATCACGAAGTATATCGAAACCGCGAAGGAGTGCCCCATCGAGCCGTTCAAGCGTGTCAAGGTGGCTAAGACTGCCGACTGCACACACCACGTGGAGACTCACTACAGCGACGTAGACGTGAACGGCCACATCAACTCCGTGAAGTATATAGAGCACATACTCGACATGTGGCCCGTCGAATGGTATAAGACCCATCGTCTGAAGCGTCTCGACATAGCCTATGTAGCTGAATCGTACTTCGGCGACACGCTCCACTTCTTAGTAGAGCGACGCTCCGACGAAGAGTGCGACATATTGGTGCAGAAAACTTCCGACGACAGCCCCGAAATGAAGGAAGTGTGCCGATGCAAACTTACATTTGCTAAGAAATAATAGGAATATCCTCAAATCGAGTAGCAGGAAAAGCAAAAATGTGCTTACCTACTACTCGATTTTTTTGTAGCTATAGTCATAATTGAAAAATAGTTTAACCTCCAATCGGTCATTAGAAAAAACTTTAACTAAAACTCCCAACGTCTATAATTATCTAAAAATTTTGCTTTTTGGATTTATTGTTGTAGATTTGCGGTGAGATATGTTTTAACTAATATATGTGATTATGTCAAAGATTAAGGAAAACGGCATACTCTCCGGTCACACTGGGAGGTTTGTATATAGAGAATTGAATGGTAAGCAGGTGGTGCAGTCAATGCCATCACATTATCGTGATGCAAATACTGATGCGCAAAAGAAGCAGAGAAGCGGCATGAGAAACATACTTGCTTACTACCGTTTGTTGAAGGATGTGATAGTGGAACAGTTTGAAGATTCTTCAAGTGTAAGGAAGTCCCCCTATCATAGTTTCGTTCATCACAACATATTGTTGTCTCCAGTTGAGTTGCCTCAGTCCGACTACAACAAAGGTCTTAGTGTTCTTGCTCCATATATAATTTCATTCGGTTCATTGCCACCACTTGAAGTGGTTGTCGAAGATAATAGTCTACGGTTCTGTATGAAGAGTGAAGAATGGGTGAAAGGGGACATCCTCCGACTTATCAAGGTAGAATGTCCCGTTTCAGGCCACAATACTCCATCGTCATTGGATGCAACCTATGTTGATGAAGTGATAAATGAGCCAGAGAACAAGCTGATAATGACCTCTCGACTATCTCATGGAGCCTATGCCTATGTTCATATTCGCAACGCCGTTAGTCGTAGCCTTGTGTCGTCACAGCGTTTGTTGTTGATATAGCATTCCCTTCTTCGTTGTTCCTTCGTTCGTTCTTCGTTCATCCTCCGTAGTGAACTCGATCTACCTCCGTAGTGAACTCGATCTACCTTCGTTAACGAAGCGAAGGCATAACGAAGGCATAACGAAGGCATAACGAAACCATAACGGAGATGTATTGAAGAGCGGACGAAGAAGGAACAAAGATGTTTATGTCTTGCTATTCATTAGTTAAATGGTATTCATTTTTGTTTTTAACCCAATAGGTTTATAATTCGGGATTTTTAATTATATTTGCAACTTAAATAGCCATAGTAGTTATATAAAACTAAATACGCCTAAAGAAATAAGTATATAGTAATGTTTTCTATAGTGTAAATAACAAAAAGTAATAAGATATGCCAGTACAAAGTGAAGCTGCCCTCGAAAACGGACTTATAGATACTCTTCAAAAGATGAACTACGAGTATGTTCATATTGAAGAGGATAAGAACCTGTCTGCCAATTTCAAAAGGCAGTTGGAGAAACACAACAAGAAGAAGTTGGAAGAATTGGGTCGTATCGAATTTACAGAGTCTGAGTTTGAAAAGATACTTATCTATCTTGAAGGTGGCACCCGCTTTGAAAAGGCAAAGAAACTGCGTGACCTCTTTCCGCTTGAACTGGAAAGCGGTGAACGCCTATGGGTGGAGTTCTTGAACCGCACTCACTGGTGTCAGAACGAGTTCCAAGTTTCCAATCAGATTACGGTTGAGGGTAGAAAGAAATGCCGTTACGATGTGACTATAATTATCAATGGTCTGCCTTTGGTTCAAATAGAACTAAAGCGCAGAGGTGTGGAATTGAAACAGGCATACAACCAGATACAGCGTTATCACAAGACTTCTTTCCATGGACTGTTTGATTACATCCAGTTGTTTGTCATATCTAATGGCGTGAACACTCGTTATTTTGCCAACAACCCGAATAGCGGATATAAGTTTACGTTCAACTGGACCGACGCAGCCAATGTGCCGTTCAACGACTTGGAGAAGTTTGCCACAGTGTTTTTTGACAAATGTACATTGGGTAAGATTATTGGCAAATACATCGTTCTGCATGAGGGTGACAAATGTCTGATGGTACTTCGCCCTTATCAGTTCTATGCGGTGGAGAAGATACTCGACCGTGTGGAAAACTCCAACGATAACGGTTATATTTGGTATACAACTGGTGCGGGAAAGACCTTGACATCATTCAAGGCAGCCCAACTCGTATCAGAGTTGGACGATGTTGACAAGGTGATGTTTGTGGTTGACCGCCACGACCTTGACACGCAGACCCAAGCCGAATACGAGGCTTTTGAGCCTGGTGCCGTTGACAGTACCGACAACACAGACGAGTTGGTGAAGCGTCTGCACAGCAATTCAAAGATTATCATAACAACCATACAGAAACTTAATGCCGCTGTCAGTAAGCAGTGGTATAGCAGTCGTATTGAGGAAATACGTCATTCTCGCATCGTGATGATATTCGATGAGTGTCATCGAAGCCATTTCGGAGATTGCCACAAGAACATTGTAAAGTTCTTTGACAACACGCAGATATTCGGTTTTACTGGTACTCCTATATTTGTAGAGAATGCTATAGACGGACATACTACAAAGGAGATTTTCGGCAACTGTCTTCATAAATACTTGATAAAGGATGCCATTGCCGATGAAAACGTGCTTGGTTTCCTTGTGGAGTATTACCACGGCAATGAGGATGTGGATAATGCCGACCAAGACCGCATGACGGAGATAGCCAAATTCATCCTTAATAATTTCAACAAGTCAACATTCGACGGTGAGTTTGACGCATTGTTTGCCGTGCAGTCAGTGCCGATGCTAATCCGTTACTACAAGATATTCAAGAGCCTCAATCCGAAGATTAGGATTGGAGCTGTCTTCACATACGCTGCCAATAATAGTCAGGATGATGACTTGACAGGTATGAATACAGGCAACTTTGTGAGTGACAGTATTGGCGAGGCAGACGAATTGCAATCCATCATGGATGACTATAACAATATGTATGGAACAAGTTTCACTACAGAAAATTTCCGTGCATATTACGATGACATCAACCTCCGCATGAAGAAAAAGAAGGCTGACATGAAGCCTCTTGACCTCTGCTTGGTTGTCGGTATGTTCCTTACTGGCTTTGACAGCAAGAAACTCAACACCCTCTATGTTGACAAAAATATGGAGTATCATGGATTATTGCAAGCGTTCAGCCGTACCAACCGTGTGTTGAACGAGAAGAAGCGTTTCGGTAAGGTGGTTTGCTTCCGTGACTTGAAAAGCAAGGTGGATGAGTCTATCAAACTTTTCAGCAATGGAAATCCTATAGAAGATATTGTCCGTCCGCCTTTTCATGATGTAAAGAATAAATATCAAGAACTGACAAAGAGCTTCTTGGAGCATTATCCCGAACCGCACTATGTGGACTATTTGCAAAGTGAGAACGACAAGATGCAGTTTATCCTCGCTTTCCGTGACATTATCAAGAAACACGCAGAGATACAAGTGTATGACGAGTATGAGGAGGATGCTCCCGACCTCGGAATGACCGAACAGCAGTTTATGGACTTCCGCAGCAAGTATCTTGACATATACGACACCTTTGCAGCGAAACCGACAGAACAGCCAAGCGGTTATAAAGTTCAAGATGACGAATCTGGTATGGTTGCCGAGCCTGACCCGAGTGAGAATGACACTACAGGGCTGGGAGACATCGATTTTTGCTTGGAACTCCTGCATAGCGACATCATCAATGTGGCTTACATTCTGGAGTTGATTGCAGACCTCAACCCTTATAGCGAGGACTACGAAGAGAGGCGTAAGCACATCATCGACACAATGATTAAGGATGTTGAACTTCGCAGTAAGGCAAAACTCATTGACGGATTTATCCAGAAGAATGTGGATGATGACCGTGATAACTTCATGGCTCGCAAACAAAAGGCTGATGGTACAAGCGACCTTGAAGAACGGTTGAACAACTACATCGTCACCGAACGCAACAATGCTGTCAATACGCTTGCCAAGGAAGAGGATTTGGATGCTTCCGTTCTCAATCATTACCTCTCGGAGTATGACTACTTGCAAAAGGAACAGCCGGAAATCATACAAGAGGCATTGAAGGAGAAACACTTGGGACTGATAAAGAAGCGCAAGGCGTTCACCCGCATCATGGACAAACTAAGAACAATAATAAAAGTATTTAATTGGGAATAAGAAAAAAACAAAAGATATGTCAGAAGAGCTTCAGCAAAATTTAAGAAACCAACTTTGGGAAGTCGCTAACAAACTGCGTGGCAATATGTCTGCCAGTGACTTCATGTATTTCACCCTTGGCTTTATCTTCTACAAGTATTTGTCGGAGAAGATAGAGAAACACGCCAATGACGCATTGGTGGATGATGAAGTCACATTTAAAGAACTGTGGGCAATGGAGAAAGACGAAGTTGTGGAAGAACTTCAGGAGGTTGTCAAGACCGAATGTCTGGAGAATATCGGCTACTTCATTGAACCAAACTTCCTGTTCTCGTCTGTTGTTGAGAGTATCAAGAAGAAGGAGAACATTCTGCCTATGCTCGAACGCTCATTGAAGCGTATTGAGGACAGCACTCTCGGACAGGATAGCGAGGAAGACTTTGGCGGTCTGTTCTCTGACATTGACCTTGCTTCACCCAAGTTGGGCAAGACTGCCGATGACAAGAATACTTTGGTCAGCAATGTTCTTCTTGCCCTTGATGATATTGACTTTGGTGTGGAAGCATCGCAAGAGATTGACATTCTTGGTGATGCCTACGAGTATATGATTAGCCAGTTTGCCGCTGGTGCTGGCAAGAAGGCCGGTGAATTCTACACTCCTCAGGAAGTGAGCCGTATCTTGGCAGAGATTGTGACCATTGGTCACGCTCGTCTGCGCAATGTCTATGACCCTACTTGCGGTAGTGGTTCGCTGTTGCTCCGTGCAGCAAGCATCGGTCATGCAAACGAGATTTTCGGACAGGAGAAGAACCCTACGACCTACAACTTGGCTCGTATGAATATGCTTCTTCATGGCATAAAGTTCAGCAACTTCCGCATAGAGAATGGCGATACCTTGGAGGCTGATGCTTTTGGCGATACTCAGTTTGACGCTGTGGTAGCAAATCCTCCCTTCTCTGCTGAATGGAGTGCTGCCGATAAGTTCAACAACGATGACCGTTTCAGCAAGGCTGGACGTTTGGCACCACGCAAGACAGCCGACTATGCCTTTATTCTCCACATGATTTACCACCTCAATGAGGGTGGCACAATGGCTTGTGTCGCTCCTCATGGAGTGTTGTTCCGTGGCAATGCCGAGGGCGTAATCCGCCGCTTCCTCATCGAGAAAAAGAACTATGTGGATGCCATCATCGGACTTCCTGCCAATATTTTCTATGGTACAAGTATCCCGACATGTATCTTGGTGTTCAAGAAATGCCGTAAGGAGGATGACAACATACTCTTCATTGATGCCAGCAAAGAGTTTGAAAAGGTCAAGACCCAGAACAAGCTCCGTCCGCAGCATATCCAGAAGATTGTAGACACCTACCGTGAGCGCAAGGAGATAGAAAAGTACAGCCATCTCGCCACATTGCAGGAGGTAGCCGAGAACGACTACAATCTCAACATTCCTCGTTATGTAGATACTTTCGAGGAAGAAGAACCTATCGACATTCATGCTGTCATGAAAGAAATCAAGGAACTGGAAGCCAAGCGCGCCGACCTCGACAAGGAGATTGAAGGTTATCTGAAGGAATTGGGATTGGTTGAATAATCTTTTTGTACCAAGTAGGGACAATTTTAGCAGATTTTAGAATATGGCTGAGAAAGATAATATACCAGAAATGCGTCCTACGTTTGATGCTATCCGCAGGACTGACGAAAACAACAAGGAATATTGGAGTTCGCGCGACCTTTGTAATGCTATGGGATATTCTACTAACTGGAAATTCCAAAATGTCATAAATAAGGCAATTGCCGTAGCCAATCAAAAAGGCATGAAGATTGATGACCATTTCAACCAAACGGTTGATATGGTCAAGCTCGGTAGTGGTGCATATAGAAAGGTGAACATATTCCGTTTGTCTCGTATAGCGTGCATGATTATAGCTGAAAATGCAGACGGAAAGAAACCTCTGGTGCAACAAGCAAGAGAATATTTTTCGCAATCCGTTTCTACCACAGAACTTATCCAAAACTCACTGGAATCCAACATATTGCTGTATAAAACAGCACAAGGTGAAACCCGCATTGAAGTGATATTCAACAACGAGACATTTTGGATGTCGCAAAAACGCATGGCAGGTTTGTTTGGCGTAGACCGAGCAACGATTGCTTATCACCTTTCTCAAATTTATGAAAGTGGAGAACTTACAAAAGAGGCAACTTGTAGAAAAATTCAACAAGTTCAACTTGAGGGTGAGCGTGATGTTGAACGTACTCCTTTGTTCTACAACCTTGATGCCATTATTGCCGTTGGCTATCGTGTGAACAGTTATCAAGCCACACAATTCCGTATATGGGCTACATCTGTATTGAAGGAGTTTATCATTAAGGGGTATGTACTTGATGACGAACGCCTGAAACAAGGCAAGCATTTCGGCAAGGACTACTTTGACGACTTGTTGGAACGCATCCGTGAGATACGCACGTCAGAACGCCGCTATTACCAAAAGATAACTGACATCTATGCAGAGTGTAGTGCTGACTATGACGCAAAATCAGAAAGTACCAAATTGTTCTTCAAGATGGTGCAGAATATGATGCACTTGGCTGTCACACATCATACCGCAGCAGAGATTGTCTATAACAGAGCTGATGCCGAACAACCACACATGGGACTCACTACATGGAAGAAAGCACCAGATGGACGAGTGCAAAAGTCGGACACAATTGTAGCCAAGAACTATTTGTCGGATACCGAACTTAATCAACTCAATGGCATAACTACTTCATTCCTTGACCTCGCAGAGACTCGTGCCCAACGCCATATCATTACAACAATGGAAGATTGGCGAAAGCGACTTGCCCAGTTCCTTGCGGCAATGGACTATGAGGAAAACCCTTCGGCAGGAACTGTTTCGCAAGATGAAGCAAGAGCAAAGGCTTATGGAGAATATGAGAAATATAAGCTCATCCAAGACCGTTCATATATATCTGATTTTGACAGATTTAATAATGGTGATGACGATATGCCTCTGCTTCCTTTCGACCTCAATCCAAAGGGAATTTAAAATAAAAATTTGTCTACCAAGCTGGTAGACTATTTCAGAACCATCAATTAAGGATTTAAAATGACAACAAAAATAAATAACGAACATAAAAAACTTAATGTCCCAAATCTCAGATTTCCTGAGTTTCAGGGGGAGTGGGAAGAACTTGGGCTTTCAGAACTTCTTGATTTCAAGAATGGATTAAACCCCAAACCAGACAAATTTGGCAAGGGTATAAAGTTCATCTCTGTTATGGACATTCTTAATAATGCAGTCATTACATATGATTGCATTAAGGCTTCTGTTGATGTAACGGAGAAAGAATTATCTGACTTTTCTGTTGAAAAAGGAGATATATTATTCCAACGCAGTTCAGAAACTTTGGAGGATGTTGGTAGAGCGAATGTTTATATGGATGATAAAACTGCTGTATTTGGAGGTTTTGTTATTCGTGGAAAGAAGAAAGGAGAATATGACCCACAATACTTCAATTATTTGTTACGCAGTCCGTTTGCTCGCAAAAGAATAATTCCAATGGGTGCAGGTGCGCAACATTTTAATATTGGGCAAGAAGGATTGAGCAAAGTAAAACTGCACTTTGCAAATATAGAAGAGCAAAAGAAAATTGGCAAAATGCTCTCTTTGCTTGACGAGCGCATAGCAACCCAAAACAAAATCATTGACAAGTTGCAGTCCTTAATCAAGGGAATAAGTAACAAACTACTCAATTCAAAAGAGGGAATGCTTGTCCGTCTTGGAGCAATTCTTAAAGAACGTTCTGAAAAAACGAAAAAGAATAACCAATATGCAATTTTAAGCTCTACAGTAAATGGTTTATTTTCACAACGAGATTATTTCTCAAAAGATATTGCAAGCGAAAACAACGTAGGCTACAAGATTATTCGGCTTCATGACGTGGTACTTAGTCCTCAAAATCTATGGATGGGCAATATCAATTACAACGATAAATTTGATATAGGAATAGTATCTCCATCATACAAGGTTTTCTTAATTTCAGATAATTACGATAAAAGATATGTTGCTGCAATGTTAAAGACACACCGTGCTTTATACGATTATCAACTAATATCGGCGCACCCGACAAACCCTGTGGAGTAGGCCGTGCAGATGCTAACCCAAAACTGTTGCTAAACGATACATGAAGAATGGTATGTCTATGACTCCTTTTACCTGTGCACGAAAGCATTTGATCTTTGAGTTCAACGCTTCAGCTGAAGCGTTTGTCTTACGTCCGTCAAAGTAGTTCAGGATTTCATCCTCATAGAATCTGATGGTATCGCGTACGGACTTGATTTCACGCAGAGTGCATGAAGCCACTTTCTCATACCACCCCTTGAATTTCTGTTTGGCAGTCTCCTTTGTGAGTTTCTTGTTTCTGAATATGGCTCTAAGGGAGTTGATCAGATTGTATGCTTCTTCAAGTTTTGGGTAGAGTGCGAAAAGTATCTTCGCACGCTTTTTCTGCGTTGCGCTCCACTTCTCTCGGCTCATGGACAATTGCTTGCGACATCGTGTCTGTGCCTCTACAAGAGTCTCGCCATTTTCAAGCCTTTTGGGTTCAAAGCGAGTGTTCAGCCTCATAGGCTTTCTTCCGCGCTTGCTCTTCTTCCAGTTCTTCCCATGCCTTTTCCTCATTCGCTCGCGGTAAGCCTTTCTCTGCGCTGCCAGATTTTCGAGGTGTTTGCGAAACTCTGCCTTCTGTCTGTTCACCTCCTTTATGGCTTTTCGTTTCAGGCGCAGGCGTATCTCTTCGCAGCCCTCTCCACCGCGTTTTACGACATGGAAGCAGTCACGTATGACTGTGGCTTTAGGGAATGCCTCTCGGGCTATGACACGCATGCAATCTGAGAGATCCATCGTGATATTCTCAACCATTTCACGCTTATCTGCAGGTAGTTGCATGAGAACCTTCAGTACGTCAGCAGGATTCGTTCCCTTGACTACTGCTATGATTGCACCCTTGCGACCATGGGCATCCTTGTTGTGAACGATAGTGTACAGTTCGCCCTAGAGGGAGGTCTCGTCTATGCCTTGTTCCTTACCTACGTTTTGCGGAATAAGAATCCACTTGGATGCGTGATCCTTCTGCTCCCACGTCTCGAAGTTACTCAGGGCGTCCTTGTATCTTTTGGCAAACGTGGAGCTGTTAATCATGTACGTATAACCAATCTGACGAGCGGTTATCGTTTCAGAGTCCATTCGCCCTCTTTAAAAAAAGCGCGAAGTCCTTCGCGTATCGAGTGCCCTTATGCTTCAGTTCAAACTCCTTGTCAAGGTCAACACTTCTTGTTGTGCCATCCGGCATTGTCCAACGCCTTCTTCGTATGTGAAGTACCGCCTTCTTGTCGCGGGCTGGATAGTCAAGTAAACATGATTCTGCCCCAAAACCATTGCTCACGGAATCCTTCATGTCTGGTGTGCGATTGTCGCGCTCATCCAGATAGATGTGAAGCTCTGTTGTGTAAAGAACATCCTTGTCCAAAGTACGCTGTGTTGCAAAGTCTGTCACCTCAAAATACTTAAGAACTCCTTCGGGGAGGAAATATGAGGCGAGGCCTTCATACATGTTTATATTGTCATTCTGATTCATAGTGCAAAGGTACTACTTTTGGACAATCATGTATCGTTTGGCAACATAGTTTTTGGGTTAGCATCTGCACAGCACTCCACAGGGTTTGTCGGGTGCGCCAGTTTGGGGGATTTTTTATTATTTTATGCAAAGATACAAAATTCTTATAACACTGACAATTAGATCGTTAGGTTGTTTTTGACTGATTTACGAGCATCCCTAATTAGTCATACTATCAAAGAACTCTTTGGCTGGCAGCGTAAAACTGCTTAGCCTTTATCTCAAATTTTAACGAACTATTGATTATATTACTAGTTACTACATACAATGATAACCAACAATTTATCTTCAAGTTTTTCATCTGTCGCCATACCCCAGATGCATTCTGTATCGCTTGTGAAATAACCACTAATTAGTGATACTATCTGGTTCATCTCATCCATTTGCAAAGGATTCTTGGAGGATGTAGCTATATACAGTATTACTTTATTGTAATCTTTATGGCAGATATTGCTGTAGCTGTTCATTTCACGAATGATACTATCAATCCTCGTTTCACTAAAATGTGGAAATGAAATGATTCTTCTTTTAAGTATTGCATTAGCATGATAGAGATAGTCAAGATCATTTTTGTCTATCTTAATTTGCATGCCATTCTGTGTGAGTTGGGCAATAAGCTCTTCTAATTCTTCACCTTGACTAATATTCGATTTAATGTTGTTATCTATCATGATAATATTTGTTTTGAGATAAACAATACAACTTCTTTTGTCGATGATTCTCTGAAATTCCAAAAGACATTACCCTCGTCTGGTAACTCGTCAATATATGTCTTGATAGGATATAATTCTTCCCCAAACGTATCTGGATTATAATGCTCAACAGTAAATGTCAGCAGATAGTTAGCATGATTTGGATTAATATTCTTTCTCAATTCTGAAGTTGCTTCACTAATTTTCTCGTTATAAGCGCAAGAATGAACAGAAAGTTCATTTCTGCCTTTAATCATCGTAAAAAAGTCATTAAAATCAAAACAGACTAACCCATGAATTTCTACATTGTGACGAATCAAAGACAAAAAGCTTTTGAATTCATTGTAAAATTCATCCTTGTTAGTGAATGACAGAACAGAATCAATGTCTGCCATTTCTGGAACTTGCAGCTCTGAGTCTATCAGAACTGCAATAGCCCGCTTAGCTTTCTTATGATTGGCAAGTACATTCTTAATATTCTGAATACCATTTTTTGATGATACCAGTACCATATTCATCAATACATAAGAACTATTCTCTAAAGAATAGATGTGTTCTGAACGTAGTTGGCTAATAACCAATTCACTGACTTGATCAGCCGCAATCAACCTTACAGATTCTAATACTATTTCTTCCATATCATTTAACCTTCACAAACATTGTTCTAATCGCAAGAAGTACCATTATTCCAGAAATTAGTAAACTAATTGTCTCTCCAGGAATCCATCTATTTCTTGGATCATCATTGAATATACCATAAAAATTAATGCTATCGCAATACCCAATTACATTCGTAGATAAGTGTATATTGACATATCTTTCAACCAAAGTAGGAATTCCCTCATAGTTGATATGCCAGCAACCCAAGTGAAATATTCCGCAAGCAATCAGGATTAGAGAGAAGGGGGCGGATCCGTTTCTGAAAAATCTATGATGCCAAAGTTTTGAAGAGTAAAACCACGAGTAACCAAGTAAATGGATCAGATTTTCGTATTTTTTTGTTATGTTGTATTTGTTCTCCATAATTATATAATTAGGATAAAGGGAGATACATAATCTCCATTGTAGAAAATAACAATTTAACCAATTCTTTCACAAATGAAATATGATCCATTAATCTTGTGAGGATCAATATTAATCCCATATTTGCTCGTGAATAAACTTGCAAGCAATGGCTGCTCGCGAGTTAATCCAAGGGGTGGAGTAGTAGAAGTTGTACTTGTTTCTACAAACATTCCTTTTTCAAGTCGCTGACGTTTGTCTGTACATGGGGCATTACCGTTGTTCTTGACTAAAATTTTCCAATGTGCCATAATTGAATATCTAATAAATTAAAATAATATTGCAAAGGTAATGTTCAAAAGTGCCGGTTGTGGGCATACCTTTGGAAAATTTAATACCACAGATATAAAAAATTATCGTGGAATAGATCTAAACCTTCCTAAAATGCCTCTTGTTCTTCGGGTGCTATTGTCCCATGAGCATACAGTTCAAAAGCATATATCATTTTGTCAAGGGCTTTATTCCATTTCTCCATAGAAGAGAAATTTCCGGAATATCCATGTTTGTCATATGACCTGAAGGCACGAAGTCTTGTAGCGATTAACTGCGCTATCAAATGACCAGTTTGCCATATTTCTTCTTCAGGATAGTCATGCTTATGACTCCAATTCTTATTTGATTTATTTTGTCGTTTCATCCTTGTTTAAATTATTTGTCATATTATAAGCTGCATATGATATTATGGCCTGGTTACCTAAAGAAGGATCTATAGCAAAAAAAACATGATATTGTTTGCAGCCACACACTGTTGAAACTAAATAATGCAACATCGATTTCTCCTTTGGAGTTAATACTTTTTGACCTGTTGTCACAAGCAGTATCAAGCGCTCCATATTTGGAATCATCTTGTAGTCTTTGATTAGTCTACATAGATATTCCACACCTGATTCTTTCATAGCAAATGACTGAATTACTTCTGTGCAGAACTTCTCAGAGTAAAATAATTGGTATAGATGGTCGATACTGAGATCTTCTAGCCATGGAATTATCTTTGCAATGTATTCAGCGATAACAGATAACCTTCTGTAATATAAATCCATGAATTCTTCCCTGAATCTTTTCTTTCTCTTCGACCTGTTGGCCTTGGCTTTAGATAGATATTCTTTAGCTTCTTTGGACAGTTCTTGATGCTTACATATCAACAACTCTTTCAGTGTGGGGACTTTACCACCATGCTTGGCAATGATATCAGCATAGAAGTCGAATTTATCTTTGTAATTCTTAAAGTCAGATGGCTTGCAAAACATATCATCGAAACACCGTTCGTGAGTCTGTGGTGTGAATCCGTAAAAAGATGTATGCCACAGGCAGCAAGCCGCAAGCTCTGGAAGAGGTTCCGTAACGCAATCGTCCACAACAATCTCTTTGGTCAGACAATGTTCCCAAAGGTCACCTTCCATTGGCCATGCTTCTATGTGCTTATCGCCTTCATAATCTGAGTAATATCCAATCTTACAGACATTCCCATTAGCATCCTTAGATACTTTGGGTTCCAACAAGATTAGCATGTCGTAATGCAATTTATACCATCCCAATGCATTATTAACCTTATAATGCTCTACGAGATATGGCTCCATTTCCTTGAATGTTACTTTTTGGAGTAGTTCTTTGTATGTCATAATGTTTAATTTTTAATCTGTAAAATCATATTTATCCCAATCAAGAAAGTCTCCATCATCAGAATCTGTTTCGTAATCTATTTCAGAACTAATTTCGATGTTGAAGTCACGCACCCATAGAAGGTCATAGACCGAGAACTCCATATGGCTCCAAAGGTTATGAAATGCATAGATGAGATGCATGTCATTCGTCAATTTTTCATCCAAACCTTCGTTCCAGTTGCCTTCTTTGTCATCGAGAAACAATAACTGATTCTCAGAGTTGGGATACGAATCTATACCATTATTACAAATAGTAAAGCAATGTGTAACCCCATCATTATAAAGAGATATAAAGTCATCTAGTGTACCATTAAGTATCGCCCACATTTTCTTTGCCCTTGTCGTTTGGATGGGGTGAAGTGTGGAATAGGTATATCCCAGGAAGCATTTTCCCGTGACTCCCATATATGATGGATATTCCAAATCTTCCATTCTATGATACAATTCTTCGGTTCTTGACCGCATGATTATCAGTTGTTGCTTCATTGCTTCGTTGAATTCACTCAATAGCTGTTTACTGTAGTCATCCATAACGAATTTACTATCAAGAAGTTTTTTCCTGATCATCAGAAGCCTCGTGATCGCGAATTTATTCCTCTCGTTTGCTTCCCATCGTCTATTGATTTCGTAATAGAGATTAAGGATCTCTATCTCTATAGCTTTTATCTCAGGAGATTCAAAGATCTCGCTGACTTTAGATTCAAACACCACTTTATTATGTTCCATACCTCATTCGTATTATTCTGCTGCAAAAATAAAAAGGAGCTATGCCTTGGTGGGCACAGCTCCCAATTATCTTCTATAAATATAGAAATCTACAGGTTTCTCTTCAATATCTTATCAAGTTCTGGGTAAATTTCCTCTTCCGCTTCATACGGGATGATCGTAAAATATCTATTCCCATTTATCATTGCTGATAAGGAAGATGAATGCTTGTTATAAAAAACAAACACAGGAATATTATGAGCTTCTGCATATGCCAATTCGTAACCAACACCAAGAGAAGCATTAGAGCATTCTGCTATGACCATATCACATGACTGTAGCCAGTTAACATCACGTTCATAGATATGTGAGTCGATTATCCGAGTCTGCTGCTTCATGCTAATTGCAGTTTTGCCGATATGTTCGGTCAGCACTTTATCTTTCCGGCTGATATAATCAATCATCCTTTGATACAGTTCTGCATCAGCTCTGCCACCACGAATGGAGCCTGCGAAATAAACTTTGTTGTTCATACTGCTTTACTTTTGTAATTTGGTGCAAAAGTAAAATGGAGCTATGCCAACTGTGGGCATAACTCCATAAAAGTTTTATTTCTCCATCAATTTACCATGACCTAAGCCAGAATTCATTAAAAATATCGCTCTCTGTGTCTTCTGTTGCTTCAGGTAGCAAATCATAGAATGAAAAGATATTGAAGCCAAACGATTCCGCAATTTTGTATGATTCGAATTTGGGATCATCGCGATCAATACATGTGATTAATGCATAATGTTTCTGCCAGATATCATTATCATGTTCTTGATCTGCATAATGGCGATCAAATTTCTTTTTATATACTTCTAATTGGTTACGTGGTACTCCGTCATCATCATAGGAATTATGAAGCATCGTATAATATTTGTTTTCTATCAAAATAGCATGATGCTCTGTTTCTCCATTGCGCTGAAGAGCTACTTCTACCCAAAGATCAATATTCCAGTATTCTTTCCATACCTTTACTTCTGATACTATTACGTCATCTGACATTGGTATTTCTAAAAGCAAGCCTAACATATACCTACAATAATGTCTCAGCAGAGGTTTGTTGTCGATATCACATTCCTTGGCAGCTCTTCTCAGCGTCCATGATAATACATAATCCATAACTATCTCAGCTTTGCCGTCTGTTTCGCTTGAATCACGCATCAATCTTGGTAGCGATTTATCTTTAGTGTCCATATTTCAACTTTATTTATTATACAACCAATATTCAAATTCAAGTATTACTATTACATTGAGGAAAGATGTGAGACTATATCACTTAGAAGTGACTTTGTCTCTCTAATAAATAAATCTGTATCTTTAAGTCTATTTGTCATTTTCAAATATCCAATCCAACCTACCTTATCTTTACTCGTAATATAAGGACTGAATTTATCTATGGATTGTAGTGATGCCACCAATGAATCAAAATTATCACCTTTACACTGGTTTTTCTCCAAATAAGTAATTCCTATACTTTTTTCGTCTGCTTGGTTTATCAACGCAAGTTTTAAGATGTTTCTTCCTTCAGAATCCTTAATAAAGAATCTCACCCAGTCATTTTGGTATTCAGCTTTCTCAAGATGTAATTGATACTCGCAGAAATTATTTAGGCAAGCGTAAATATACTGCCATCTTAATAGACTTTCGAGTTTGATATTGTCACGATCATATCTTTTCTTTTTAAAATCATTGACCGCAGTTTTCATTTTCTTTTCAAAATTGCTTATATCGATGTTTTCTCGATCAATAGAGAATGCTAACCCTAGAGCTTTTCCTACTAATTCCATCTCCTCTGAAGACCAGAAACTGCTAGTGTGATTGATACCATAAACAGGGATATCTCCGATAACTCCATAATCTAACTTTACCAAATCTGATAATAGTGGCTTCGTATTTTCGACAATGAGATCAGTACAGTTCTTACCCCCTAAACAGATGATGTGCTTTGGATGAATTTTTTCAATCAGTTTCTTAGTATATTGGACAGATTCCAACTGTGCTGATTTGATTTCTTTTCCGACTAAGTCATTCTCATCATGGGTTGAGAAAAATGTAGCGTTGGTAAAAACAAATTGGCTCTCATTATCCAGCATAGAGCCTAGACCCGCAAAATCAAGAATAGAGCGTAAATTCGTTAGAATACGCCATTTCTGGATTGTTTCATGCTTACCTTTATAAGTATTGCCTAAAAGTAAATCTTCACTTTTCTCGAATCTATCTTTAAGAAACGTACCACCATGACCAGGATTAATACCTATTACCATCAATTCTACAGGCTTGTCATCTGTGATGTCGGTCAATTTAGACTGAGTGTAAAAATCCATATTCAGCTTAGAAGCAAGTGGCAAGTAGAAATTATAGGTTTCCTCTGCCCATTCTTTCAATTCTTCTTGAATCTTGTACATAATAATCGTTTTTTTTATATTATTTTTCTAATAATTTTAAATCCTGTGCTGCCTGAATGAATGAGAGGAAACGTTCGTCGCCATGGAGGGTGTGGCCTGTTGTCCACTCAATTATATCAGCATGTGGAACACCTGCTTTATCAAGGATTTTAGCTACGATTTTTCGCTGCTCTTCTGTCTTGGCTGAACATCCCCAATAAGGTTTTATTTCGCTATCGTCATGGATATCATACCAACAGCCCAATTCTACTCCTTGAATGAATAATCTAAAGCCGATATTGCTTACTTCAATATTATAAGACTTATGAAGATCAGCATATTCTAGAATGCGATGTCTCCAATCCTGCATCAACTCAAAGGAAAGCTGCTTCTGTAATTCGCGCATCCCAGACTTCAATTCATCCAATTCGTTTATTTTTGCTAAAATTGTTTTCCACTGCTCGCTTTTATTCTGAATTTCAATGTCCTGCTCATTCTTTAGCAGTTTATCGCGCAAAAAATCTACTATTTCC
This sequence comes from Leyella stercorea, assembly GCF_021531655.1. The sequence goes on from NZ_JADYUF010000032.1 coordinate 20,002, forward strand.
ATTGCTAGTTTTTGATTAAATCTATTATCAAATATACCATTCAAGAAGTCATAAAATTGCATGATTGCAGATTTCAAAGGCAATTCCTTTTTTGGAATAAGCGATAGACAATCTTGCTTCAACCATTCCAACAATTCCTTATCTACTACAGTAGTACGTGAAGAGAACTTCTGCATTAAATCTTTCTCACAAGTTGTACACTGAGGACACGATTGCCCGCAATCACATAAACATCTACAAGCGTCATTGGTTTTGCAAGCCCGATCCTGATTGTTGCTATTCCAATCTTCTGGCAAGCGGAAAACCGACATTGGTAGATGCTGAAAAAATTTGTTATCGTGGTATTTAGGCAAAATGACTATGAAAATCTGGTTGTCACGAAAACGATTATTCTTGCGAAGCGTTGCAATATAGCGTGCCAATTGATTGCGCTGGAACACAGCACCCTTTAATTTATTTTCAATAACAATCGCATATTTACCTGGTTCATGAATGCAAACATCAATATGTTCCTTTTCAGTTGTAACGACCGGAGCTTTTACCCAGTTCATGTCGAAACCACAGGGCTGTAGAAATCTACGAATAAATGATGTGCACAACGGGTTTCTCTGTTCTGGAGCATATTTAAATATGTGAGCTAAAATTAAGCTTGTGAAAGGTTCATTCACCCCTGCTAAGTCCAAAAGGTTAAATGCATAAGGTGTTTTATTTTCTGACTCTGAAATACGCTTATACAACTGTTCCGAGAGAACAAGTAGATGATTCATTTTTACAGTCTGTTCCATAAGTCTTTAGATATGTAAAGCCATCATTATGCCGAATAGATTGTTTCATCCTTGAAAATATATCTTCCAGGAAGTAGATCTTCAAAAGCCATGTTGTCAGATGTTGTATAGACATCATCCAAGTGGCCAATATAGCCTTCGGGAACTTCGAATACAACCCCGTTATCCTCAAAGGAATGAAGTTGAAGCACGGAATTCTTTGTCTTTACATCAGAAGGTAAATTCTGATACTCAAATTGAACTTCAATAATCACAATGCTGTATCTTTAATTATTTTTTCATTTATTCTTCTCCCAGATACCTTTGCCAATACGAGCTATTTCATCGCGGAGCCACTGGGGATCGAGCACTTCAAGGGAATCGCCTTGACATAGAAGCTCTTGTTGGAAATCGATAGAAGGTCGTACTTGGAGTTCAAAAATGCTGTAGGAATTGGTATGTTCCAACTCTTTTTGAGCACCTGATGGAAGTAAAGGAAGATCGCGAAGATAATGTGCCTGACGTGCATCCACTTTCAATAGTACACGCTGAACGGGGTAGTTTTCATCTGTGATAATACCAAAACATCCGTTAAAATATTCTTCTGGTGAAAAATCGACAGGATATTCAAAGGTGTGAGAGGATAAACGGAAATTCTTGATGCGATCAAGGCAGAATATGGTAATGAAGCCTGTTGACCATGCCTTACCAACCATATACCAACGTTGTCTGAACAACTTTACACAGAGTGGCATTACATAGTGCTGACGTGAATCTCCTCGCCAATAGTTATAATAGGTTATATGAATCAAACAATCTTTCTTCATGGCATCTATTATCGAATCCAAGTACTTCATACCAGAAGGAATATCCTCGAGAATAATCCTATTCTTGATGGACTTACTTCCAATAAGAGAATTGGTCACAGAGTAGGTGCTAAGTAGCCAGTTCTCAATACTGTCGTTATGTAAATCACTGGTATTGCTGATATAATATCTATATAGCCCACCTTTTTCACACTCAATCAATAGACCGAATGTATCGAAAATGTTGTCGCGCCATTTATGAAATGTGCGTTTAAGCATTTCCTCACCACCACTTAGATCTACGTTGTCCATCCATTTGCGGTTAAGATCCTCAAAAGTAATCTTACCTGCTCTGTTGATGGTCTCAACGATCCAAACAAGTTTGTTTGTCTGATTCAATGCCATATTCGTAAGTTTTAAACTTTATTTGTGGCAAAGTTATACAAAAGGTATGTCATTCACGGGCATAACCTTGATTTTTTTTTTGTTTTCTAGTGGATATCATTATAAAACTAGTTTTTTGTGGCAATTTTATAGAAATAATTAGTGTTTACTGAATAATTTATAACTCTCTGATATTTAAGTTTATATAACTTTATTTCTTCGTTTGTTTAACTAGAAAATCGTATCTTTATATCGTTAATTCCATAGCAAGATGAAGTTTTACGCTCCAAAATACAAGCAACTTGACCTCGGTTTGCTCCGCTCATCCCTTGATGAGCTGGACAAGAAAAACCGATGGGTGGCTCTCGGTGACCTTCTTCCATGGACGGAACTTGAGAGGGAATACAACTCAAGGTTGGACAATCAGAAGCAAGGTGCTGGTAACAAGCCGGCACGCATGATTCTCGGCGCAATGATTATCAAGCACAAGCTACTAGTGATGCGATATTAATCGCTTAACTATAGTTATATATTTGATATTTAATCATTTACAAGCGTTCTTTGTTTTTTTGATTTGAAATTGATTGAGTAATTTTGCATCCAAAACTGCAAGATTATGAACATCGGCAAGTATATCTTTGCTCAAGTCATCGACTTCATACCTCGCTACCAATTTGACAAGTTGGTGAAGAAGTATAAAGGTGACTGGCATGCAAAAGATTTATCCTGCTATAACCAGTTGCTCCATCTGCTATTTGGTCAGATTACTGGTTGTGTATCCATCCGTGATATTTGTCTGTGCCTAGAGGCTCATGGAAGTAGCATATACCACTTGGGAATTCGCAAGTCCGTTAATCAATCCAATTTATGTCGTGCTAATGAGAAAAGAGACTATCGCATCTACGAAGGACTTGGCATGTATCTAATCGGTATCGTCCGACCAATGTATTCAAACACAAAGGTTGCTGAGATAACGATAGACAATGTCCTCTATGCGCTTGACTCCACAACTATCTCAACAAGCATTGTCCTGGCTGCATGGGCATTGGGCAAGTATAGCAAAGGCGCAGTCAAAATGCACACACTGCTGGATCTTCGTGGAAGCATTCCGGCAAATATCCATATTACAGATGGAAAATGGCATGACAGCAATGAACTGGATGATATTGTGCCTGAGCCATTTGCGTTCTATATGATGGACAAAGCATACGTTGATTTCCTCGCTTTGTTTCGCTTTCACAAAGCCGGTGCATATTGGATAAGTCGTCCCAAAGACAATATGAGATACGAGGTCGTTAACCATAGTCTAGACTTTGATCCAAGTACAGGAATCTGTGGCGATTTTATCATAAAACTGACTACCCATAAGTCGAAGAAACTCTATCCAGAACCTATCAGGATGGTTACTTATCATGACTCGGTAACAGGTAATGATGTGGAATTTATTACCAACAACTTTGAGATCAGTGCCCTTGAGGTCGCCAATCTATACCGTCATAGATGGGATGTTGAGGTTTTCTTCAAGTGGATAAAGCAGAATATCGTAGTGAAGAACTTGTGGGGATATTCAGAGAATGCAGTACGTACTCATTTATGGGTTGCTATAATTGCATATCTGATAATCGCCAAAATCAAGGCTGACTACAAAAGTCCGTATTCAATCACCGAGGTGGCTACGTTAATAAGAATCTCCGCACTCGAAAGGGTGGATTTGAGAGACCTCATAACTAAGCCAAAGAACTCAATCATTCAAAAACAAGATGTCAAAGAACTCACTTTATTTGATGAATTTTAATAACCATGCGATTTTATCGCATCAGTACTAGTTTGGCAACATAGTTTTTGGGTTAGCATCTGCACAGCACTCCACAGGGTTTGTCGGGTGCGCCCTCTTTGCACAACTCATAATTCTTAGGAACATTACCATCAATAATGTTGGGAAGATTATCTTTGTCTATATCTACCATTGTTGGTAACCCAACATGAATTAGTCCATAATGAAGGTTTTGGATATTTGTAGTACCATATTCCAACTTATCCCAACTAAGTGAGTTTGTTGAATAGAAATCCAGTAAGTCAGAAACCTTGCACATCTCCCACTCCCCCTGAAACTCCTTAAATCTGAGATTTGGGACTAAAATTATTGATTTTCTCTAATTATTATATACACCTTCAAAATTAAGGATTACAATGGCAACAAAAACAATTAGAGAAATTGCGTTGGCTTGGAAAAGTGACAAGCAACGCTACGTAAAGCAGTCTACATACGCTGCTTATGTGTTAGTTTTAGAGAACCATATTCTGCCATCGTTTGGCGATTGTGAGGCTCTGAGTGAGAAACTTGTTCAGGAGTTCGTTTTGCAGAAACTAAATGACGGACTCAGTATTAAAACGGTAAAGGACATTCTGATAGTCTTGAAAATGGTGATGAAGTTCGGAGTAAAGAACGAATGGATGAGCTATTGCGAGTGGGACATCAAGTACCCTACAACAGAGACCAACAAGGAAATTGAGGTGCTGACGGTGGCACACCATAAAAAGATCCTCGATTTCATCAAGCAGAACTTCACGTTTCGCAACCTCGGCATCTACATCAGTCTGACTACAGGCTTGCGTATCGGAGAGATTTGTGGTTTGAAATGGTCGGACATCAACACCGACAACGGCACAATAACCGTGAACCGTACCATTGAGCGCATCTACATTGTGGAGGATGAACGCAAGCACACAGAGTTGGTCATCAACACACCAAAGACCAAGAACTCATGCCGTGAGATACCGATGAACAAAGAACTTCTAACTATGGTGAAACCTCTGAAAAAGGTGGTAAACACAGACTTCTATGTACTGACCAACGAGGAGAAACCGACAGAGCCACGCACCTACCGCAACTACTATCATCGGCTGATGAAACGCCTTGACATTCCTCGGCTGAAATACCACGGACTACGCCACAGCTTTGCCACACGCTGCATAGAAAGCAACTGCGACTACAAGACCGTAAGCGTACTGCTCGGTCATGCCAACATCACAACAACCCTTAACCTCTATGTTCACCCGAACATGGAACAAAAGAAAAAGTGTATCACCAAGATGTTCAAGTCTCTTGGAAAATAAGGCATGAACGATAAATACCAAAAGGAAGTGAATTATCTAATAAGAGACAACTGTGACAAGTAGTCAATATAAACCACATACGGCCTGAACAAGACAAATAGCTCATGTAGCTATCAGCCGTTCAGACCGTCTGTTTTTTTTTAATGCTATTCTATATCCTCTTTACTTCGTAGCAAACTTGAAGCTGCGGAAGTATACTTTCAGGTCTTCGCCCGAGATGTTGGTGAGGCGAATCTTTTTGGCCTTCAGTCCGTCAATCTCTGAGCCGGTGTTCACTACAGTCTTTCGGCGCTGGTTCATGCTGAGGCTGATAGGCTGCCATGCGCCACCTGTGAAGACTTCGAGCTTGAACTTACGGGCAATGTTCTCCACGTCGAAGTTGAAGTCCATACCGTTGAGCGTTACCTCATGGTCGGTCTCTATCTCGATGAATCCGTCCTTCTGCCAGTTGATTACCTCGTTGGAAGGGGCAACCATGACGTTGGTGTTCTTGATGCTGACAGGCAGCAGGCGCAGCTGGTCGATATTGCTCGTCAGCTTGTATGGCATGTATTCAGCCACATTTGAGAGGCTGGTGCCGTTCTGCTTGTTGTAGTTGTCGACAGCCAGGGTGAAGAGCTTGTGAAGTGTGGGCAGCATAACCTTTGTGCCAACCTTGATGCCGGGCTGAAGAGCGTGGCGCACGTCGGAGTTCTCAAGTTCGAACATCTGCTCCTGTATAGATGTTGCCTGGCGGTAGAGATTGTCGAAGCTGACGGCAGGGTTGCCTTGGAGCATCATTACGACCGTAGTGCCGTAGTCGGCAAGGTTCTTGGCTTGCAGCAGCCATGGACGCAGTTCGCGTATAAGTTCCTTGTTGGTCTTGTCGGAAAGCAGGAGGTCGCAGGCGTTCTTGAGCAGCAGACACTTGGCGTTGATTTCCTCAATAGCCTTGCGGTCGCCCTTGACGGCTGCAGCAGCTATGTCCTTCAGTTCCTCACCCTCTTCGCGGCGGAATCCGTGCCCGTTCTGTCCAAGGTCCTTATTGTACAGAGCGAATGTGCGCAGAGCCTCGGTGTTGGCAGGCAGCAAGTCGTTGATGCCTTTGAGCCAGTCGGTCTCGGCATCGTAAGCCTTCATGTTCCAAGTGTAGTCGGCAATGCCATAGAGCGAGATTTTGGAAGCCTCGGCATGTTCCATTGGGTTAGACACAAATCCCGACACGTCGTCGGCAATGTCCTTGCCGTTGCCGTAGGCAGGACCGAGCAGGATGTGGTCTCTGACGAAGTCGCTTACGGGGAAGTTCCACCAGATGTAAGCCTTGCGGTCGATACGGCTGTTGATCCACTGCATCGACTCCTTGTCAATGCAATGCACCACGGAGTTGCCCGTCCACATAATGCGTATGTCCTTGTTCATCTTGGTGCCGAGTGTGCGCAGATAGCCCTTCTCGTCGTTAGCCCAAGCACGGTTGTATTCGGTTGGGCACATAATAAGAGGTGAGATGTCCTTATGGCGGTTGATGAAGTTGTCGTCAACATAGTTAAGCAGTTCGGCTTGCTTGTCGGCCTTGGCACCCTCGCCCCAGATGTCGTCGAAGAATACGGCGAATGAGCGTATGCCGAGAGCGTACATCATTTCGAGTTTGTTGATGAGGTTGTCGCGGTCTTCGTTGTTCCATTTGATGTCAACGCCCGGATGGATGGCCCAGTAGAAGTTGACACCATTCAGCCTTGCCACCTCGTTGAGTTGCTTAATGCGGTTGGCCTCGTCGGTAGGGTAGGGCTTGCGCCACTGGTCGCGGTGGTAGGGGTCGTCCTTCGGTCCGTAGATGTATGTGTTCATCTTGTTGCGACCATAGAAGGCAATCTGGCTGAGGCGGGCCTCGTGGCTCCACGGTGTGCCGTAGAAACCCTCTACAGTTCCGCGGAAGTCAACATCTGGCCAGTCGGTAACGGTGCCCGTCTCAAGCTTGCCCTTGGCTATTGAGCCGAGTAATGTCTGTACGCCGTAGAAGAGTCCTTCCTCGTCGTTGCCAATGATTACGGCTCCCTTGTCGCTGATGTTGAGCCAGTAGCCCTCAGCCTTTTGGGGAAGATGCTTGGCATAAGCCTTGACACACTTGTCGCCCTTGATGCCGAGTGTTATGGTGTACTTGGCGTTGGGTTGAACCTTCACGCCATTCTTTAAAGTGGCAACGGCAAACGAGTTGTCTCGGTTGTTGCTGGTCTTGATATTAACGCTTTGTGGCAACTGTGCAAATCCGGTGCTTTGAATTTTTTGTGGCACAGGATTTACAAGTTTGAACTGGGCTTTGGCGGGCATTGTGCCAGCCAAGGCAAGTGCGGAGATGATTCCGATGGTCAGTTTGTTCATTTTTATTTGTATGTATTTTGATTGTCTATAATAGATATGGTTTATTTTGATCTGCAAACTTACATAAAAAAGTAAAGAAGTAAAAAGGTAAAAAGGTAAAAAAAGTAAAAAGGCAAAAGGGTAAAAGAGTAAAAAGGTAGAAAGTAAAAAGGTGGAAAGTGTTGTCGGAATGGCACATAAAAGAACGTTTTGTGCAGAAGTGAAATTAATTTGTAAAAAACTGATAGAAAAATTTGTTGGTTACTTATAATTTATTATCTTTGCAATCGTAAAAGAAACAATATAACACCTCAAACAAAGTAAAAAAACACTCCAACAGATAGTTTGCAAGACAACTAATATAAAGGAAATATATAAACCCGCGGTCGTTAAGTTTGACCGCACAAAACAATTGTAGTATGGCACAAATGAATTTCGGTGGCGTTGTAGAGACTGTAGTCACCAGCAAAGAGTTTTCATTGGAAAAAGCACGTGAAGTTCTTAAAAACGAAACAATTGCCATTTTGGGATACGGTATTCAGGGACCTGGTCAGGCAGGTAACTTACGCGACAACGGTTTTAATGTAATCGTTGGCCAGCGTCCAGGCAAGACTTATGACAAGGCTGTGGCCGATGGTTGGGTGCCTGGTAAGACTCTGTTCTCTGTAGAAGAGGCAGCCGAGAAGGGTACAATCATCTGCATGCTTCTTTCTGACGCTGGTCAGATTGCAGTATGGCCGAAAATCAAACAATATCTCACACCGGGCAAGACCCTCTACTATTCACACGGCTTCGCTATCAACTGGAACGACCGCACTGGCGTAGTTCCTCCTGCTGATGTCGACGTAATCATGGTGGCTCCTAAGGGCTCGGGTACTTCGCTCCGTACAATGTTCCTCGAAGGCCGTGGATTGAACTGCTCTTACGCAGTATATCAGGACCACTCAGGCAAGGCTGAGGAGAAGACAATCGCCTTCGGTATCGGTATCGGTGCAGGCTATCTGTTCAAGACAACATTCCAGCGTGAGGCTACTTCCGACCTTACAGGTGAGCGTGGCTCGCTGATGGGTGCTATCGAGGGACTGCTCGAAGCTCAGTATGAGGTTCTGCGCGAGCACGGACACTCTCCTTCTGAGGCTTTCAACGAGACTGTTGAGGAGCTGACACAGAGCCTTATGCCTCTCTTCGCCGAGAAGGGTATGGACTGGATGTACGCCAACTGCTCTACAACAGCACAGCGCGGTGCCTTGGATTGGGCTCCTCGTTTCCGCGAGGCTATCAAGCCGGTTATGGAGTGGCTCTACCTCTCAGTCAAGACTGGTAACGAAGCTCAGATTTCAATCGATTCTAACTCTAAGCCCGACTACCGTGAGAAACTCAATGCCGAACTTAAGGCTATGCACGACATGGAGATGTGGCGCGCTGCCGAGACCGTTCGCGAGCTTCGCCCAGAGAATGAGGTTAAGTAAAGGATGACTTAAGGCATAAACATAAGGATTTATTAGATCATATTTGATAGATTTGTAGAGGTCGGCTGGGAGCGCCCAGTTTCGGCCTCTACTTTTTTTGTATTTACACTTTTATTTTGTAGTCAGAATTATATTTTGTAACTTTACATCCGCCAATAGGCAAAACGGCTTTTCGTATTACCCTTAAAACAATAATCACTATGGATGCAACCTATATCGAAATAACAATACGCCTTTCGCTGGCTCTTCTGCTGGGAGGAGCAATAGGCATTGAGCGTGAATACAGAGCCAAGGAGGCTGGTTTTCGCACCCATTTTCTTGTAGCCTTGGGCAGCGCGCTCTTCTGCCTTGTGTCGCAGTTCGGGTTTGGCATCGACCTGAAAGACTCGTCGCGTGTGGCGGCACAGGTGGTTTCGGGCATCGGCTTTCTTGGTGCCGGCACTATCATTTTCCAGAAGAATGTGGTGCGCGGACTGACGACGGCTGCCGGACTATGGGTGACGGCTGCTATCGGATTGGCTTGCGGTACGGGTATGTATGCTGCAGCATTGATAGCCACGTTTATGGTTCTGCTCGGCCTTGAGGTGCTCAATGCCTTGATTCCGCAGTTGGGCACGTCGACAGTAGAGCTGTCGTTCAAGGCTCCGTCGAAGGAGAGCGTGCGCCAGCTTATAGAGGAGTTGAAGCATGATGGCATGGAGATTCAACTGTATGAATTGAAGGACAGCTTCACCTCGCAAGGCGAAGTGTTTGAGGTTGACATACAGTTTAAGGTGAAGCGTGGCGAGAGCGACTGTCTGCGGATAATCGACTATATGGAGGATTTCTCTGATGTCACGATTGTTACTACAGAAGGGTAGGGGGAGTGTTGAATGTTGAGTGTTGAATGTTGAGGAACTCTTGATTGATAGATAATAATATAAACTTTATTTTGAACAATGAAAACAAGTGATAAAACCTTGCACCGTCTTCTGTTTATATGTCTTGGAAATATATGCCGTTCGCCGGCTGCTGAGGGCGTGATGCGTGCCAAGGTGCATGCTGCCCATAAGGATGACGAATTCGTGATAGACTCGGCTGGCATTGGCGACTGGCATGTCGGACAATTGCCCGACCGCCGTATGCGCGAACGTGGAGCATTGAGAGGTTACCGCTTCGATAGTCATGCCCGTCAGATACGCCAGTCGGACTTTGACGATTTCGACCTGCTGCTTGTCATGGACAGCGACAACTATCGCATTGTTACTGCTAAGGCTCCTACGGAAGAGGCACGCCAAAAGGTGCGCATGCTTACTGATTATCTGCCTGAGGGAAGCAAGGCAACTGTTGTGCCCGACCCTTACTACGGCGACCTTTCGGACTTTGACTATGCCCTCGACCTTATAGAGAAGGCTTGCGACGGACTGCTGTATTCGTTTATCGAAGACAAATAGAACAATAAAACAAAAAAACAACATTTTTTCACTTCGTTATAGTGTTACAATGTTGTTTTTGTTTTTTTAGCTTTACAATTAGGACATTCGCCCTTGATGACGAACGAGGCTGAATGCTGGCAGAAGCCGGGTGGCAGAGCGAACACAGGAACCGGTACATTCTCCATACAGAACGACCGTCCGCACACTTCGCAGTAGAAATGTACGTGGTTGTCGTGATGATGGCATTCGCCATGTTCGTTGCACAATTCGTAGTTCATCACTCCGCGTCCGTCCTCAAAGGCATGGACAACGTCGTGCTTGAGGAATAATGTAAGCACGCGGAAGATGCTCGACTTGTCCATCGACAGCAGGAGATTCTCCATGTTCTTAAGACTTTGTGGAGACTCTTGGCGGGCAAGGGCATCGTACACCAGAATGCGGTTGGCTGTAGGTCGTATGCCCTTGCTTGCAAGTCGTTCGGTAATTTGCTGGCCGTTCATTTTTACTTTGTTACAGCCTCAAGAGCCTTCACCCAATCGGTGTCGAGCGAGAACTGTGTGATGAACTTCTCGTTGTCGACATAGCTGTAGATGACTTCCTTGTCGACATCGTTGAACAATGAGTTGTTGATAGTGGCCGTGCGGAACTTAGCCTTCAGCAGCTCCTTGTCTTTCGCTTTGGGAGTCTGGCTGAGGCGCTTCACAAACAGGTTGACAAACTCAATCATGGCGTTAGTCTGTTCGCCGAGGTCATATTCGGTGAAAGTGCCCTCCTGGCTTCCCTTGTCTATGAGATAGTAGATGGCGTCGTACTTGAAGCAGGCAATCTTGCGCTCGTTGAGATTCTTGGTCGTGTCGTTGGCGAATGTCTCAGCCTGTTTCTCAAGACGCTTTACCTCCTTCAGTATTTCCTGTGCCGAAGCGTCTGCTATGGTGGCACATATCATAGCGAGTATCAATACAAATCTTTTCATACGTAATATTCGTTTTTTATTTGTTTTTATAAAGTATCTTCTTGTGGTTTATGCACGCAGGCAGTTCGTCCTCGTAGTGGGTCACCATGATAAGAGTCTTGCCCTTGCGCTGGCAGAAAGCCTCAATCACCTGCTTCACGTGTCGGCGGTTGGGCTCGTCAAGACCGTGCAATGGTTCGTCGAGAATCAGCAGTTCGGGATCCTTCACCATGGCTCTTGCCAGCAGTACCAGTCGCTGTTCGCCACTCGACAGCTTCAGAAAACTCTTGTCGGCAAGCTGCTCTATTCCGAAAATGCTCATCCATTTGAGGCATGTTTCGTGGTTTTGCGGGTCGGGCTTTACGTACAGGCTCACGGCGTTGCTGAATCCGCTTGCCACGATGCGTTCTACCGTCACATTGCTGCGGAAGGCACGGTGCATTTCGGGCGAAACGTAGCCTATGTGTTTCTTGATGTCCCAGATGCTTTCGCCGCTTCCTCGTGTCTTGTCGAAGAGGGTGATGTCGCAAGCGTAGCTCTGTGGGTTGTCGGCACATACAAGGCTCAGCAGCGTAGACTTTCCGCTGCCGTTGCGTCCGGTCAGCGCCCAATATTCGCCGTTCATCACCTGCCAGTCGAGGTCTTTCAGAATGGTTCGCTCGCCGTAGCGTATGCTCACCTTGTGCATGTCTACTACGCGCTGTGCATTGTATTCCTCCTCCTTGTATGCCATCTGTTCAATCATCTGGCGCCAGTTGTCGGGTATGTTGGCAGGAGCATCAGCCGACTGCGACTGTGCCATATACTCGCTGCGCGTCATCTTGCTGCCTACAGTCATATTGCTCACCTCAACTACGTGCGACACAAACTCCGGGATGTCCTTGGTGCGGTTCACCACAAGCATTATCTGAATGCCGTGCTCGGTCGACAGAATCTGCAGCAGATTGGTGAGCTGCTCGCGTGCCTCCTTGTCGAGACCGATGTAAGGATTGTCGATGATGAGCAGTCGTGGCTGCGAGAATATAGACGATGCGATGACCAGCTTGCGCAGTTCGCCGCTCGACAGCAGTATGACGTACTTGTCGAGCATAGTCTGAAGTCCGAACAGCTCGTATATGTGCTGCTGCAAGCGGCGGCGCTCTTCGGTGTCGTCGCCGGCTGCCTGGTATGCAGCTTCGAGACGTGAGCCTACGGTAGCCGTTTCGGGATCAATCTCGGTCTGATTCCAACGCTGCTGCAGATAATACGTAGAGTCGTTGTCGCCTCCGTAAGTATCCTTGAAGCAGACATATTTGATGTTGTCTGAAATGTACTCCTTGGTCGACGGCGCGAAGTCGTACTTGATACTGTCGCCCAAAAGCGGATGTTTGCCCGTGATGATGTCGACGAACATTGACTTGCCGCCTCCGTTGGGGCCCGTTATTGCTATGTTCTCACCGTCGAGAAGTTCGAAGTTTACGGGTTGAGCCATGCGCCATTCGGGCATGCGTGTCACTCCATTCTTAATGTCAATTATCCTTTGCATAGTCTATCCTGATTCTTGTTGATGAAATCTTTCCACCCGTTGTAGTGTGTGTCGGTCACGGGGCGTCCCTGCTGCATGAAGTGGCAGTAGGCCACGCCCAGAGCATCGGTGGCATCCATAAGTTTTGGCATCTGGTCGGCGTTGAGCCGTAGCAGACGTTTGAGCATATCGGCCACCTGTTCTTTCGACGCCTGTCCCTGTCCGGTTATCGCCATCTTTATCTTCATTGGAGCATATTCGTGAACAGGTACGCTGTGGCCTACGGCAGCTGCTATAGCCACGCCTTGTGAACGTCCGAGCTTGAGCATCGACTGTACGTTCTTGCCGAAGAAGGGGGCTTCGATAGCCATTTCGTCGGGCAGGAATTGGTCGATTATATCCGTCACTCGGCTGTGTATCTTGCCCAGTCGCAGATAGGGGTCGGAGTCACGGCGCATGTCGATGACACCCATAGCCACCATCTCTGCCTTGTTGCCCGTAGCCCTCAGCACTCCATAACCCATGACGTTGGTGCCGGGGTCGATGCCGAGTATTATCTTTTCTGTTTTCAAGTCTTTCTTTTTTTCTTATCTGTCCAGATACGGGTTGTGTGCCAACTCATATCCCATAGTAGTCTGCTGTCCGTGTCCTGGCAGCAGAGTGATGTCGTCGGGGAACTGTACGAACATGCGCAGGCTCTGAATGATCATGAGCATGCTTCCGCCGTCGAAGTCGGTACGGCCTATAGAGCCGCGGAACAGGGTGTCGCCGGTGAATGCCACCTTCTCGTCCTTGATGTAGAGCACCACGCTACCCATAGAGTGTCCTGGAGTCTCGATGACCTCTATCTCGTGAGTGCCGAACTTGATGATGTCGCCAGCCTTGAATGTCTTGATCTCAGTCACGATAGGCTCGTCGAGAGTCATTCCGAAGTAGGCAGCCTGCTTGTCGGCAGCCAGCACATAGCTCTCGTCCGAACTGTCAATCTCGAGCGGCAGTCCGTAAGTCTTTGTGATGAAAGCGTCGCCGAAGTTGTGGTCGAGATGTCCGTGAGTGGCAATGAGGTGAACGGGCTTCAGCTCGTTAGTCTTGATGTATTTCTCGATAGCCAGTTTCTCAGCCTCGTAGTAGGCACCGCAGTCGATGATGACACATTCCTTGGTGTCGTCGCTCACAACATAGCAGTTCTCCTGCAGCATGTTGCATGTGAAAGTTTCTATCTTAAGCATATTTTGTTTCTTTTTTGCTTAGCTGGGCCTTACTAAGCCTATCTAAGCCTTACTAAGCCTATCTAAGCCTTTTTAACTTTTTACTTTTTTACCGTTTACTTTTTACTTTTCCCTTTTACAGAGGCAGGTAAATCAGATATTTCTCCTTAAACCATTCCTCTTCGAACATGTCGTGTATCTCGGTGAGGCTCACAATCTTCTTGAACGGCTGAGTCTCGGCCTGCAGATTGCCGCCCTTCAGACAGATGAGTCCGTTTGGCAGGGAGTTGTGCTGGTTCTTATGCGAGATGTTCTTCTTAATAATCTTCACGAGGTCGGGCAGGGGCATCACGGCACGGCTCACCACGAAGTCGTACTGTGCCTTCTCCTCCTCGCCCGACAGCTGCTCAGCCACAACGTTCTTCAGAGCGATGGCCTGTGCCACCTCGTTCACCACGCGGATCTTCTTGCCCGTGCGGTCGATCATCTTAAACTGGCACTCCGGAAACATTATTGCCAAGGGAATGCCGGGGAAGCCTCCGCCCGTGCCAAGGTCGAGAATGCGCGAGCCGTCGCGGAACTTAATCTCGTGGGCTATGGCAAGCGAGTGCAGCACATGGTGCTCATAGAAGTTGTCCATGTCCTTACGCGAGATCACGTTAATCTTGCCGTTCCAGTCCTCGTACAGCTCCTTGAGCTTGGCAAATTGCGTGCGCTGCGCGTCGGTCAGATTGGGGAAATATTTCAGTATCAATTCCATATCTTTATATATAATATTGTGTATAATAAAGTGCAAAGTTAGTGCAAATCGGAGACATATACAAAAAGAAATCAGCCATTTATAATATATTAAAACTTGGAAATGCCAATCTTTTCAAATTCGAATACTACTTGAAAATTTGGAATATACACAATAAATTGTATATCTTTGCCTATGAAATCTCCGTTCCGTGTCACTGAACGTACGTTCCGTGTCGTTGAACGGCCATTCCGTGACACTGAATGTACATTCCGTGACACGGAACGGAAACTTAATACGTATTAAAGAAACAATTAACTTAATAAAAAAAACAAACAAATGGCAAAATACAAACTACAAGAAATGTCGAACCTCAATGGGGTAGGCGAGAAGCGAGTGTTCCCGAAGTTGGTGGCCAACCGCCAGTTGGACACAAAGGAGTTTGTGGAGAAACTGCATTCCTACAACCGTGCTGTTCCTGAAAGCATTGTGTCAGCCGTGATAGCCGACTTAGGAACCTGTCTTGGAGAGATGCTTGCTATGGGCTACACCGTAAAACTTGACGACATAGGCACCTTCTCGCTTTCGCTCGACTTCGACGACAACAAGCCTGTGGAGATGACCGGCGACGACGACAAAATGCTTTATCGCAAAGTTACGGTGAAGGATGTCAACTACAAGTCGTCGCCCGAACTTATAAAGCTTCTGAAACGCAAAACGGTTCTGGAGCGCGACATGGGTGGAGTGAGCCGTTTGCGTAAGAACAAATACACGCTTGAAGAGCGTATTGGGCGAACAGTGGAATGGATGGACAGGCACGGATTCATCACCCTGCAAGAGTATGCCAATCTGAACAATATGAGCCGTACCTCAGCCTCGGTGGAACTGAAGAGGCTGACGCAAGGCGAAGAAGCTCCATTCGATTACAAGGGAAGCGGAAGCCATAAGGTTTGGGTGAAAGCAGGCAGCAATTCGTGAATAATTCATGATAATCCGTGACTTAAAAAGACAGGAGGCTATGGCGTTCTCGCCGTATCCTCCTGCTGTTAGTACTTATAATGCTAAGCTATAGTATCACTCCTTACTTACCCTTGTTCACCACCTTTGTGGTAGAAGCGTTGGTTGCGTCTATAGCTGTGCCTGGTATTCCGTCGTTGATGAAGAACTTGGCGTTGGTGTAGCCAGCCGGAATCTCTACCTTATACCATCCTGTCTTGCCATTGTGCGAAGCGCTTGCGTCGTAAGTCATCTTGATGCCCGGCCATGTAGTCGACGATGTCTTGCCGTTGTAGAAGTAGCAATAAACATTCTCCCAGTTGCTGGCGTTGTCGAAATATACGTACTTGTCAGTACCGGGCAGTATGATGTCGCCGTGGTTTCCCTTTGTAATTTTGGTCTACATATTTGCTCCAGCCATCACCCGGGTCATTTGCGTAGGTGTCATGGCTCTCGCCCCAGTATACCAGTTTGTTGGCAGATATTCCTCTGTATGTAAGGTTACCGGTAGATGTGCTTACATTACCATTAGAGAACGACTGTGTAACGCTGTTGCCTATGATATAGTCGTAAGGCTGGTAAGTCATGTACCATGCAGAGTTAAGAGGTTCTTTCTGATGCAAGGGCGAAGTCTGCACAGCTGTAAAACCAGCTTTTGCTATGTTGGGTATTTCAGCCTGTATGTCACTCAGTTTCCAGTCGAAGCAATGCAGTATCACGCCCTCCTGAATATTGTCTTTAAGTCCGTATTTGTTGTCGGCGAAGATGTTGGATGCAAAGGCAAAGAGCACCAGCAACATCTGTATACCTCGGTTCGTTATCTTTTTCATAAATTGATTCTTATTTTCTGATTATTACTTTCTTGCCGTTATGGATGTTGAGACCAGTCTGTGTAGGCTTGTTTATGCGTATGCCAGTTATGGTGTACCAAGCATCGTCGGTGGTGCTTAGGGCCTCTTCCATTGTGATGTTCTCGATGGCAGTAGCCGTTCCGCTCACATAAACGGTCTGTCCCTTAAGTGTAATTTTTTTGCATAGTCGCAATCGGTAATTTTTTAGTTTATAAGTTTAGGTGATATTATTTCTTGCTCCAAAATTAATACGTTTTTCTGTGTCGGCGTGTATGGACTATGCAAAAAAGGAATACGCTATGCAAACGATTGCGTATTCATCTGGTTCAGAGTCAGCCCCTTTCAGGGGTGTGCTCCTGTTTATTCGGTCGACTCCCTTTCTACTGTTTTGCCCCTCAGCACTACGTCCTCCACGTGCTTTTCGCTGTTGCCCATATTAAGCATAAGCAGCCGGCAAGCTTCCGCAGCCATTTGCTCTACGGGCTGTTCAACAGCGGTAATGGTGGGGTGTACAAGAGTGCAGAGCGTGGTGCCCGCCATACAGCACACACGCACATCGTCGGGTATGCGCAGCCCACGTTTCTGTATCAGGTTCTTGGCACCTATGAGAGCGGTCTCCGTAAATCCGAACACGGCGTCGAACGGGATGTTGCGGTCGAGAAAGTTGTCCATCACCAGGCTACCCTCCTCGGCGCTCAATGCTGGTGGCAGCACAAGGTCGGGATTGAAGTCGACGTGAAACTTCTCCAGAGCATCACGATAGCCGCGCTGGCGCTCATAGGCATTGCGTATGCGTGACGGTCCGGGAATATGCACAATCCTCTTGTTGCCGCTGCGTATGAGTTGCTCCACCATGAAGAACGCCATAATATAATCGTCTGATCGTACTTGCGAAGCTTCCACATTGTCTATGGTACGGTCGAAGAACACGACGGGAGTGCCACGCGATACGATACGTCGGTAGACATCCGTGTTGCGTTCCTTGTCGCATACGCTGATAAGAAGCCCGTCAACCATGCAGTGTTCCATCATTTCTATATTCCTGCACTCCTGTATGTAGCTTTCGTTGGATGAGGCGATGAGCACATTGTAGCCGTGTTGGCGCAATATGGCCTGCACATGACTGATGAATGTCATATAGAACGACGTGACTATCTCGGGAATGATGATGCCTACGCTGTGCGAGCTTTGCTTGCGTAGGCTCACAGCCATCTCATTGCGGTGGTAGCCCATGCGGCGTGCCGTCTCGATGATGAGTTGCATTGTTTCTGCCTTCACATTCGACGAGTCGCCCGACAGGGCGCGCGATACTGTCGACTTTGAGATGCCGAGTTCGTTGGCAATATCCTTTATGGTGATGTATTTTGACATTGTGTGGTTGGTTTTAGCTATTTGTTGCAATTATGGTGCAAATTTAGCAAAAGTTTTCTATCTATAGAACTATTGCGACTCTAAAACTTTCAATCGTCGTCTGCACTTGTTGATTGGCGTATTTTCTTTGGGAACGGTTGCACAAATCGGGAACGGTTGCGGGAACGGTTGCGCAAAAAGTAGCATATTTTCTTGTTTTGTATCTTGCGGGAAAGCATTAATTTTGCGTCAGAAAATAACAAAAACCTAAAAGAAACATGAATACAACTTCAAACAAAGGCCGTGTGCCGTTCATCAGCAAGATTGCCTATGGAATGGGCGATGTAGGCTGCAACTTCAGTTGGATGTTCGTAAGCAACTTCCTCATGATTTTCTACACCGACGTGTTTGGCATCGGAATGAGCGCAGTAGCAACACTTATGCTCATATCGAGAATATGGGATGCCGTAAACGACCCTATCATCGGAACCCTTACCGACAAGACCCACACACGCTGGGGACGCTTCCGCCCTTGGCTTCTGTTCGGAGCACCCGTAACAGCCATCATACTCATGCTCACTTTCTGGGCACACCCCGACTGGAGCCAGACTGCAAAGATTGTGTATATGGCTGTGACCTACTGCATATTGGTGCTTGGCTACACTTGCGTCAACCTGCCTTACGGCACACTGTGCGGAGCTATGACACAGGACATAGACGAGAGAGCCAAACTGAACACAAGCCGCTCGGTGAGCGCAATGATTGCCATCGGTGTGCTGAATATCATAACCGTGCCACTCGTTACATTCTTGGGCAAGGGCAACGCACAGTTCGGTTATCTGGCAGTAGCTATAATATATGGCATTATCTTCGCTGCCTGCCATCTGTTCTGCTTCAGCAAGACAAAAGAGGTGGTTGAGGTGCCTGTGGGACAGAAAATTCCTCTTTCTGTACAGCTGAAGTCGGTACTTGCAAACCGCCCCTATCAGCTTGCCATCCTCGGACAATTTCTCTTTGGATTCATTCTCTACGGCCGCAATGCCGACATCCTCTACTACTTCACCTATGTTGAAGGTTCGGCAACGCTCTTCAGCTACTATTCCATGGCTATCATATTGCCGTCAATAGCAGGAGCCGCATGTTTCCCGTGGATGTTCCGCAAGACTGGCAACAAGGGATATGCTGCAGCCGTTTTCGCTCTACTCTGCGGAATATTCATGGCATTGCTCTATTTCTTCAGTCCTAACACCACCCCTATCCAGTTCTATATATGCTCGGCTATAGCATGGTTCTTCTTCTCTGGTTTCAACACAGCCATCTATGCCGTAATACCCGACTGTGTGGAATACGGCGAATGGAAGACGGGCATACGCAACGATGGTTTCCAATATGCCTTCGTGTCGCTTGCCAACAAGATGGGCATGGCTCTCGGTACAGCAATGTTTGCCTTGGCTCTCGACTCGGCAGGATATGTGGCAGGAGCAGAGCAGAATGCTGACGTAATAAATATCATGCGCCACACGTTCTCCACTATTCCTGGTATGCTTTGGATGGTAACAGCTGTGTGTCTGTGCTTCTACAAGCTCCACCGCCATGTGTACAACAAGATTGTGGAGGAATTGAAGGTCATCAAGAACAAATTATAAAAACCGCAATAAAACATAATAACATTACAATAACATCCTTTAAAAACATTACAACTATGAGACAAGCAATATTAGTAGCCCCTAAGCACATTGAGTTCAAAGAAGTGGCAGCACCTAAGGCCGCAGACCTTAAGGAACACCAGATACTCGCCAACATCAAGCGCATTGGCATCTGCGGCAGCGAGATCCACTCTTACCACGGACTCCATCCTGCCACATTCTATCCCGTTGTTCAGGGACATGAATATTCGGCTGTGGTTGTGGCATGTGGCAGCAAAGTGACGGTTTGCAAGCCTGGCGACAACATCACAGCACGCCCACAACTGGTTTGCGGAGAATGCAATCCTTGTAAGCGTGGACAATATAATGTATGCGAGCATCTGCGTGTGCAGGCTTTCCAGGCAGACGGTTGCGCACAAGACTACTTCATTATCGACGACGACCGTGTGGTTAAATTGCCAGAGGGAATGAGTCTCGACTATGGAGCTATGGTTGAGCCTGCGGCAGTAGGCGCACATGCAAGCAACCGCACCGACGTGAAAGGCAAGAACGTTGTGGTAAGCGGAGCGGGAACTATCGGCAATCTTGTGGCTCAGTTCTGCAAGGCTCGCGGAGCAAAGCGAGTGCTCATAACAGATGTGAGCGACCTTCGACTTGCCAAGGCTCGCGAGTGTGGCATCGCCGACACTCTCAATATCACAAAGCGACCATTGAAGGAAGCTGCCAAAGAACTTTTCGGCGACGAAGGCTATCAGGTAGGCTTCGAGGTAGCTGGTGTTGAGTCTTCAATACGCTCGCTTATGGAGACTATCGAAAAGGGCAGCGACATCGTTGTTGTGGCTGTCTTTGCCAAGGACCCTGCTCTTAGCATGTTCCACCTTGGCGAGCACGAGCTGCGACTCATAGGCTCGATGATGTATCGCCACGAGGACTATCAGACAGCTATCGACTATGTATCGCGCGGCATTGTAAACCTCAAGCCTCTCGTTAGCAACCGCTTCGCTTTCGAGGAGTATGACGATGCCTACAAGTATATCGACACTCACCGCGAGACTTCAATGAAGGTGATCGTCGATCTTGAGCAGAAACCGAAGAACAATAGATAAGACGAAAGGAAAAGTTGGATACATAAAAGTTAATTAAGTTTGAGTTTGTTGCCCGACAAGGAAGTGATCACGTATTGCCTCTCCTTGTCGGGCTTTTTGCTTGATAAATCATCACCAATTAAAGAAAAAAGTGTAACTTTGCATCATTATTTTAATAATCCAACAATCAACTAATTTTAACAAAATCTATGTCACATCAATCAAGCAAGAATTTCGCCATTCCCTTGGCGTTTGTCGGCTTAATGTTCTTCACGTTAGGATTTGCGTTAGGCATCAACTCTTTCCTAATCCCCGTATTGAAGGGGTCGCTCAATCTGTCTTCGGGAGTGGCCTACCTGCTGTTGGCAGCCACATTCATTCCGTTCATTCTATTTGGCTATCCAGCCTCGCGCACCATTGCAGCAATAGGCTACAAGCGTACAATGGCTGTTTCGTTTGTTATCTTTGCCTTGGCATTCGTGGTGTTCGTGTTGTCGGCTAAGAACGAGAGTTTCATACTGTTTCTTGCTGCCTCATTTGTAAGTGGCACAGCCAATGCTTATTTGCAGGCTTCGGTAAATCCCTATATCACAATTCTCGGCCCTATCGACAGTGCAGCACGACGTATCAGTATGATGGGAATATGCAACAAACTGGCGTGGCCTGTAGCTCCGTTGTTCTTTGCAGCCGTAGTGCCCGACAGTACCAACGTGCAGATAGCCGACCTCTACTTGCCGTTCTATACTCAAGTTTCGGATTTAGAATTCAAGCCGTTTGAGCATACTCTCTAAGTGCAGCCAATCTCTTGTCATTCT